>NZ_JADNAJ010000003.1:0-326864 GCF_015550185.1 Romboutsia sp. 1001285H_161024_C4
TTTTACTTTATTTATTTAAAAATTAATATAAATTTTACTTTATTTATTTAAAAATTATTCAAAAATTTAAAAATTATTTAAAAATTTAAAAATAGATATTAAAAATATAACTATGATAAGCACATAAATAGTAAGCTGGAGATATATTAAATTAAAAAAATTATAATAATATCATTTAGAAGATTAGAAAATATTGATAATTTAATTTATAATAATAATTGGACACAGTGCATAATATTGAGAAATAGGTTTAATTATGAAACATTTAAAACATCTACTCAAATAATAAAAGATGAATTAAATAAGATACACAAATTTATAGATATTCTCCACATATTTATATTTATGACACTATCAAGTAGAGACTCATAAAAAAAGCTTATGCGGCATGTGTTTCATATTCAATTGAACTCATGCCGCTATTTATTTGTTATTACTAAAAGTAGTTAGTCTTAAAAATATATGAGGGATATTAAAACATGTTTTCTATACCTTTAAGACTAAAGCAATAATAATTAATAAAAACAAACTTATGTTCTATGAAAAGGCAAAAAAATAATTAATTACAGTATTATTGTTCTTTTATTACCAAAACTTATTTAATCTTTTTCTAAAATTATTAAGTTTAAGTTCAACAAACCTTTGTGGAACTTTTTCACAACTTGCTATAAATCCATTGTTTCTACCCATATATTTATAATATATATCATCACTTAGTAAAAGCTCAGAAGCTAAGGTATCAGCTTCTATTTCTAGAGTACCAAGTCTAAAATATGTATAAGTAGCTAAAAATAAAGCATTAGTAGTAGGATGAAGTATAGCATGTCCTAACTCATGAGCATAAACCTCACGACGACATTCATCATTTAAATCAGGATGAATAAGAATGACTTTATCCCCATTAATCATGCCATAACATCCTTTTAATTTATTTATATCTGTATCATTAGATAAAAAACCTAATTTAATCCCCATTGCATCTATAAGTTCTTTTGGATCAGAAGTATCATAACAGTATGTAATTCTTCTAATTGCCTCTCTTATATGATTTATATTCACTAAAAGTCCTCCCCCTTTATAATCAATATATAAGTTTACTTATCTTAAGCTATATGCTGGTTATATAATTAATAATGACTTTATTTAAGTAGGTATGTAGAATTTACATACCTACTTAAAATTAATCATTATCTTTTTCTAGAGCCATTAACATACCAACCTTCATAGCTTTTAGTATGTGATCTATATCTTCTTTAGTAGCAGGTTTACCATAAAGCATTAAACCGTCTTGTTTTAACATTTCCTTAGTATTTTCATATATACTTTCAACGTTTTTGTTCATATCATCTTTTAAAGTCTTATAATTTCTAATATCTGTTATACCAAGTAAATAGTCAGTAGATACTTCTAAAATTTCTGCTAACTTTGAAAGTGTAGCAGCTTTAGGTTCTCTAAGTCCATTTTCATATCTTGATAGAGTTGCTTCATTTATTTCAGCTTTTTCGCACAATTCTTTCTGATTCATACCTAAATAACGTCTTGCCTTTGTTATTCTTTCTCCGATGCTTTCCATTAATATCACCTCTAAAAATATTATAGTATATATTTACCAGTAAGGAAAGAAAAATTAACAAATGGTAAGATACAAATATATATTACCATAAAGTAATATATATTTACTAAATGGTAAATTAAAGTATAAATTTATACAAATGGTCAAGTTTTTTCTTGACTATGGATATTACTTCCAGTTAATATTAAATTACAGAAAGGCAGTAAAGTTATGGAGGGGATAAAATTGAAATTAAGATTACTTAAATCAAAGAGGGTACTTAAGGGGTTATACCAATATGAGCTAGCAGAGAAGATGGGAATTTCTCATAAGACATACAACTTTAAGGAAAATGGCAAAATAGTGTTTACTGTTGGAGAGATATTAAAAGTAATTGAATGTTTGGATTTAACACTTGATGAAGCTAATGATATTTTTTTCTCTAATAAATTACCAAAGAGCTAAAAAAAATAAAAATATGCTGATATAGAAAATAAGGGGGATACAAATGAATGATTTAAAGATATTTTCAAATGAAGAATTTGGAGAAATAAATGTAGTAGTAATAAATAAAAAAGAATATTTTGAGGCTATACCAATAGCAAGGGCATTAGGATACTCAAATCCAGGAGATGCAATAATTAGATTATGCAAAAAAGAGGGTGTCGAGTTTTTAGACGTAGGGGTAGTTAAAGGTAGTATTGATAATGATATGTTTTTAGTAGATAATTCACTAGATACTATAGAAATTGAAGAAGAAAGTTTAAACTAAGGGGGATTTTATATGGCAATATTTAGACATGTAAGAACTGAATTTTGGAAAGATGAAAAAGTATTAGAAGAGATGACACCAGAGGACAAGCTATTTTTCTTATATATTTTAACTAATACAAACACAACACAAATAGGAATATATAAAATACCTAAAAAGCAAATAGCATTTGAATTGGGGTATTCAGTAGAAAGTATAAATATACTTATAGATAGATTTGAAAATTACTACAAAATTATAAGATATAATCAACAAACACGTGAATTAGCCATAAGACGATGGGGAAAATACAATCTAGTAAAAGGTGGAAAGCCAATAATAGACTGTGTAAAAAAAGAAGTCAAGGAAGTAAAGGATAAGAGCTTATTAGCTTATATAGCACAATATATAGATAAAGAAGAGATAAAAAGAGAGTTTGAAAAGTATATAGACGATACGTGTAACGATTCGTTGGATAGTATATCTACCATAGGTGGGCAAAAAGAAAAAGAAGAAGAAAAAGAAGAAGAAAAAGAAGAAGAAAAAGAAAATGAATACTTATCGTATTCTTCATCTTTAAGTAAGTTTAAAAAATTATATGAAGAAAATGTAGGATTTATAAACGGTATAGTAGCACAGTGGCTAATAGATATTACAGAAACTATAGATTATGAATTATTTAAAAGAGCTATAGAAATTGCTACAGATAGAGGTAAGTGTAACAAAGGATATGTAAATGGAATAATAAAGCAATGGAATGATAATAACATAAAAAGTTATAGTGATTTATTAGCATATGAAAAAAGCTTAAAGAACAGGGGAGATAAATATGGAAAGGGTAGTAACAACTATAGAAACAATGAATATGCCACATATGATGAAGGAGAGGATGAAGACATTTATAGAAAGCCAACACCAGAAGAAATTGCAGAAGTTGAACGGGAGTTTGGAAGGTTTAGAAGCTAAAGTTAGTGAGTATAGATGTGATAAGTGTAGAGATATGACTTTTATTATAGATGAAGGTGTTGCAATTCCTTGTGTATGTAGGCAAGTAAGGATAGCTGAAGATATTTTAATAAAAAGTGGTATAAGTGAAGAGTTTAGAAACAAGAGATTTAGCAACTTTGTTTATGATATAGAAAAACAAATTATATGTGCTTATAAAGAAGCTTGTAATTATTCAAGAAACTTTAAAGATATTGAAAAGGATAGATGTAACTCTATAATGTTTATAGGACAAGTTGGGTGTGGAAAAACCCATCTTTGCCTGGCTATAGCTAATGAGCTTATGGATGATGGGGTAGGTGTTGTGTATATGGGGTATAGGGATGTTATTACTAAACTTAAGCAAAATATTATGGATGAGGCTTATTATAATAGGGTGATGAACAGATATAAAAATGCTAGGGTGCTTTTGATTGATGATTTGTTTAAGGGCAGGATTAGTGATAGTGATGTTAATATTATCTTTGAGATTGTTAATCATAGGTATTTTAATAATTTGCCACTTATTGTTAGTTCGGAAAAAAGTGTTGAGGAACTTATAGGTATTGATGAGGCTATTGGTAGTAGGATTATTGAAATGAGTAAAAATTATTTAGTAAAGATTATTGGAAAGAAATTAAATTTTAGAATATATGGAAAATAAAATTATAATTATAGGTTGAAATTTGTTATAATTAGAATCAGGATATATAGACTAAACATAAGGGGAGATTAAAATGAACGAAAAATTAAAGCAAGAAGTAATGGATGAATTTATAAATTTATTTAAAGAACTTGATAAAGGTGAAATGAAAAAAGTGATTGAATTTATAGAAAAATTAATGGTAGGAGAGTTAGCTGATTTAATAGAAAAAGGTAAAAAAGAAGGTATTCTTACAAAAGTAGAGATAGTAAATGCTTTTAAAAAAGCTAATCTTGATGAGGTACAAATGAACTACTTATATAATAGAATAGTTGATTTAGGAATAACAATAAGTGAATAATATATAAAACTTAAGGAATATAAAAAAGACAGGCTTTAGTTGCCTGTCTTTTGATTTATTAAGTCATTTTAAATATAAAAAGTACAAAGTAGATTTATATTAGTAGGATATTTAGAGCATTTCCTAAAATGGAATAATTATACATTATTATAAAAATTATTTCATACCGATAATGGTTTTAGATAATTCATTAATACTATCAGATAGAACCTGAAGCTTTCCCTCAATCCTTACAAGTAAATACATACTAAGGGCTATAGGAAAGCCAACAGAAGCTATAAGAGTTTGTAATTCAGAATTCACAAAAACACATCCCTTCAATAAATTAAAAGCTATGCTAAAAATAGCATAGCCTTATTAATTATAAAACTAAGTCATACTCAGTAGTTCCAGTTTCAACAACCTTAGCTTCTACTAAAGATGCAAAGTTTTCTCCAGCTGGTTTAAATATATTTTTAGAAAGTATAGTAGTCATAGCTGTTTTTATCTCAGTTTCAGTTAAATTTTCTCTAGGATCATCTACTGATATAGAAACTCTTTTTCCTGATGTCGTCATAAAACTCATTAACAATCTCTTTGAAACTTCCATAATACACCTCCATATAATTTAATAAACTTGAGCAACGGATATGACTGAAGTAGTTCGCCCACACGTTGCTCAAGCGAAGCGAATTTTATTCTGATAATGTAGTATTGTCTATTATAGCTACTTCAAGTAGTGTATTGTTTTGAAGTGATGCTATAACAGCTCCAACGGCATATATATCATCATTTGTTGCTTCTGGATCTACATTAGAGTAAGTTTTACTTTTTATTTTTGTTTTTCCAGTTACATCATCAAGCCCACAGTCAAATCTTATTTTTAATCCTGATGGATTTTTAGTTGCAGTTACTGCCATAAGTATTCCTCCTTTGTTTTTAGTGAAGTTTTATACTTCTTGATAATAAGTATAGGTAAACTTAGTTTTTAAAGACATTAAAGTTTTTTATGAAAATATTTAAATACCAGGGGTATGAAAACGCGACGTAGGGTATTTTGAGTATGAAAGCACGACGTAGGGGTACTAGATTATATAAGTGTCATTAAAGCCTTTGGATATTGCTTTATTCTTAAGATTTACAGCATTAGTTTTATTTTTAAATGCTCCTATACATACTCTATAAAAATTCGAGTTATTCATTTTATCTATTATTGATTTATCCACAAATGAAAGTAGACTAGATGATATGGAGTCTGCTATGTCTTTTATATACTTAGGAGAAGCTAAGTTATTTTCAACAACAGAGTTTGATATAAAGTCTATCTCTATTAAAAGAGCAGGCATTTTAGTTTTTCTAAGTACAGAGAAGTCTTTTGATATTTTAACCCCTCGGTTAGGTGTATTTATAGTTTTTGATAAGTTTGAGCATATGTTTTTAGCTAGGGGGTATACTTTACTATTTTCATCGTATATCCATACTTCACATCCTTTTGCTGATTTGTTAGTTGATGAGTTCATGTGAAGGCTTACGAAGTAGTCACAGTTTGACTTGTTTGCTAGTTGGCTTCTATAGTCTAGGGAGTAGTATTTGTCAGTTTTTCTAGTTGTTATTACTTTTTCAAAAGCTTCTTCTAGATTAGCTTTTATTATCATTCCTATTTTTAACACTGTATCACTTTCTTTGGTTGAGTTAGTTCCTAATGCTCCTGGGTCTTTGCCACCATGTCCAAAGTCTAAGTACCATTTCATATTATTTACCTCCTAGGTTTTTACTCAAATTTTATAATTAAAAATAGAAAGAAGTATATGAAAAAACTTAAGAATTAAAGTATACTTTAAGTTAGAGTATTTAACTAAGGAGGATTTACCTGAGTCTATCTAATGATGAAATACTTAATAGTAATAGTTATGTGATTTTTAATCCAAATTTTGGTAGATTAATGACAGAGATTAAAGCAGATGGAGATATTATAATAGATGGTTGCTTATTTGATTTTAAAACTAGAAAAAGGCAAAATATTGCAGAAGATTTAAAACAGTTGATAGTATATGAAACATTAAATGAGATTAATAAAGGTGATATCTTGGTTAAAGGAGTAAATATTTCAAGTTTAGGTTCATTTAACCCTAGATTTACAGATGTTTTCACTGTTGATATTAATGAAATTAACATGGAATATTTGACAAAGTTGAAAGAATACATTAAAAATAAGAAGTAGAGTAAGAAATAACAAATATAATTAAACAAATTATATTTATATAGAAGGAGAAAAATTTGTAATGAAATTAAATAATACAGTGAAGCTATTATTAGCATCTTTAGGTATAATAACTTGTATCAGTATTATAGGAATAAATACTATTGTAAAAAATAACAGAGAAGAAGTAAGCAGACTAGAAAAAGAGAAGTTAGAACAAAAGGTAAATGATTTAGAAAAACAGCTTAAAGACCAAGAAGAAAGTACAAAAAATAAAGAAAGTATTAAAGAAGAAGTAAAACCAGAAGAAGTTAATGAGGATGAGGCAGTTGCACAACAACAAATGTCAGCTATGGATATGTATAATCAAGCTGTAAATGAGCACTCTCATTTAGCAGTTAACAGATTCTTTAATTACTACATGGCTGTGTATGGAGAAATAGAAAATAACTATTATAATTATCCAGTTAAAGACATGTATGAGGTAGCTGATAAATTCTTAAATCTTTTATATGGTGATATTAAAGACAATGGTGGTTTATCTGATAAGCTATTGCAAGAACAAAGAGACTGGGTAGATTATAAGTCAAATAACTTTAATAAAAATGACTACGCTGAACTTTATACATATACAATGAATAGATGTAAATACTTCATATCAATGTATAAATAATACTAATAAAAAGCCATGTTTATATAATAGGTATGGCTTTTTATTATATTTAAATCCCATATAAAATACTAAGAGGAACGAAACGTTCCTCTAGAAATAACCAAGGAGATAAAAGTGACAATTTCAAATAAACTAATAACAAACACCCAAAACTAAAACCTACTAAACGAACTACCAAAAAGACTAAAAGAATGCAAATCATTCTACTTAAGCGTAGCCTTCATAAACTTTAGCGGACTGCAACTACTAGACACACTAAAAGAACTAGAAGTAAAAGGAGTACCAGCTAAAATAATAACATCAACATACCTAAACTTCACAAACCCAAAAGCACTAGATAAAATAAGAAGCTCCATTTATACAAGACGTAATAAAAAAATACAACAACCTTTGGGAAATAAGTGAAAATGTAGATGATGAATTCCTAGAAAAGTATGAAGCTTTTAATATGCAATTAATCCCCCTACGTTTAAAAATAGACGTAGGGGGATTAATATTTATTTTTAGCAACGGACGAAGTCGTTGGCGACATGAAATTATTCGCCCACACAGTGGCTCAAGCGAAGCGAATTTTTTATAAAGAAGTTTCTTTTAAAACTATATTTTCATTTCTCTCAATTAGAGTTCTAATAGACCATTCATTTTGGAATAACACTACTGGATTGCTATTTTTATCCTCAACTAATAATGTATCCATTGGCATTGAAAGCTTACCATATTTGGAAAGATCATTTTCAACCCAACGTACATAGCGATAAGGTAGTGAATTCATTAACATCTCTACACCATATTCTTGTTTTAGACGATATTCTAAAACTTCAAACTGTAAAACTCCAACTACACCTATAATAAGTTCTTCCATACCAGAATTAGGTTGTTTAAATACCTGTATAGCACCTTCTTCTGATAACTGTGTAATACCCTTTACGAACTGCTTTCTCTTAAGAGCATTTTTTGTAGATACTCTTGCAAAATATTCAGGCGCAAATTGTGGTATACCACTGTATTGTAAATTTGATTGCTTTTCACTTAATGTATCACCAATATTAAATATTCCTGGGTCATGTATACCTATAATGTCACCTGGGTAAGCAGTATCTATTATAACACGGTCTTGTGCTACAAACTGTTGAGGTTGAGAAAGTTTTATCTTTTTCTTTCTTTGTACATGATTTACTGTCATACCTTTTTCAAATTTACCAGAGCAAATTCGAAGGAATGCAATTCTATCTCTATGAGATTTATCCATATTGGCTTGAATTTTAAATATAAATCCTGAGAAGTTATCCGAACTAGGGTCAATATCACCTAAATTACTACTACGAGGAGTTGGTGGTGGTGTTATTTCTAGGAACGATTCTAAGAATGGTTCTACACCAAAGTTAGTAAGGGCACTTCCGAAGAACACAGGTGTTAATTCACCATTTAATATTTTATCTAAGTCAAAATTATCTCCAGCAATATCTAAAAGTTCAATATCTTCTAGTAATTTTGAATGAAGAGCATCACCTAATAAAGTATTAAATTTTTCATCAGATACATCTCCAGTTATAGAACTAGCAATAGATTGTCCATGGTTACCATCATCAAATAATTCAACTTGATTTTTATGACGATTAAACACACCTTTAAATTCTTTACCAGAACCAATTGGCCAGTTTACTGGACAAGAACGAATTCCTAAGACATTTTCAATATCTTCAAGTAGCTCAAATGGATCTTTTCCTTGACGGTCCATTTTATTGATGAAAGTGAATATTGGAATTCCTCTCATTTTACAAACATGGAATAATTTCTTTGTCTGATCCTCAACACCTTTAGCAGAGTCAATAACCATTACTGCACAGTCTGCTGCCATAAGAGTTCTATAAGTGTCCTCACTGAAATCTTGATGCCCAGGAGTATCAAGTATATTTATGCAAAAGTTATTATATTCAAATTGAAGAACACTTGATGCAACTGATATACCTCTTTGTTTTTCAATTTCCATCCAGTCAGATACTGCATGTTTTTGAGATCTTCTTGATTTAACTGATCCTGCTTCACGAATGGCACCACCATATAATAGAAACTTTTCAGTTAATGTAGTCTTTCCTGCATCGGGATGGGAAATGATTGCAAAGGTTCTTCTTCTTTTAACCTCATCAATCAAGCTTAAATTTTGTTGTGTCATTTTTTATCATCCTTTATTTTAATTTTATGATTATATAAATATAAAAAGTTATACTTAATAGTTTTAAAATGAACATAATTTTCCATGTACTATAAAAAACTACAGTCTTTTTGATATTATAACTTTATTTAAAAACTGTCAATATAGAAAGCAACTAAATGCTACATACTGTAATGATTTCTTTGTGAAAATATTATGAAAATAGTTTTACTATTTTACTGTATAACACAAAGTCCTCTTTAAGATTAAGAGGATTTTTTTATATAAAAACTAGACTATATAATATAGGATGATGATAAGTTGTAAGAATATTTTTAGTATGGTAATATCTTATTTGAAATTTAATAAAATCTAAATAATAAATGAGGATGAGAAATATATGAAACGAATAAATATACTAGAAGAAATATCAGATGGAAAATTATATGACATTGAAGACACAGTAAAAGCAGATACATGTGGTTGCGATGGATGTAATGATTGTTGTTGTGATGTTGGAGAACTAGTAGTGCTTACACCTTTTGATATATATGAAATGGTGAATTATTTAGGTGTAGGATTTGATGAATTACTAGGAAACCAAATTAAATTACGTGAAAACAACAAAATTTTATTACCATATTTAAATATGCAAGATGATAATAAGAAAAGATGTAGCTTTTTAAACGAAGAAGGGCGATGTACTATTCATGCTAAACGTCCAAATATTTGTCGTTTATTCCCTCTTGGAAGAGTGTACAAAGATGATGATTTTAAGTACTTTTTACAGGTAGGAAATTGCCCTAAAGAAAATTTAAAAGATGTTAAGGTTAAAACGTGGGTAGGAATTGAAAACTATGATGAAAATAAGAAATTTATTTTAGAGTGGCATAAATTTATTAAGGCATTAACTTTCCGTTTAAAATTTGTAAGAGATGAGAGTGAAATAAAAGAAATAAATGAAATTTTACTAGATGAATTTTATCGTATTAAGATAGATGAAGGAGAGAATTTTTACTTTGTATTTACAAAAAATTTACCTAATATAAAAAATAGATTAGGTGTTATTTAAAAAGAGTATAGAAAAAATAAAGAAGTATAAATAGCAAAGTCACCATTATATATTAAATAATTTAAAATATAGTCCTATAATAAAATAAGAAATCAAGCTTTTAGCGTTAGTTAGGAGCTTGATTTTTTAAAATACTTTTAATTATTATATAAAGATAAGTTTTCATCTTTTGATTTTCATAAAATGATTATATAACGTATATTAATATATAGCTAGACATAATTGAATATAATAGTGAAGCATAGAGAATATGATTAAAATAAATATTATGTTGAAATAAGCAGAATAAATAACGTTTATATAGGTATATATAGGTGGTAAAATAATTATAAGTATTACAATCTATATCTATTATATGGAGGAATATTATGCTTAAGTATCTAACTAAAGAAGATTTACCAGAGTCTTTAATTGATATTGAAGAAGTAATAGGACTTGATAATGTTAAGGAACTTATAAAATTAGCTGGTGGAAGTAGTGTTTATATACCTAGTGAAAATAGTGTATTAAAACCTATTAGAAATAAGATAATTAGAAAATCTTTTAATGGTAACTATAAAGAGCTATCTAGAAAGTTTGGTATAAGTGAAGTACAAGTTAGAAATATCATCAATTCAAATATAACATATTAAATACAAAGAGGAACGTTTCGTTCCTCTTTACTTGTAAACTTAAAATATAAAAATTTCCTGGTAGAAATATATAGATTATAATTTATATGTTTTGTATTAAAAATAAAATAATAACATATATATAATTAAATATAAAACTAGGGGGGATAATCTATGAAGTATGCTGATTTAGACTGGAAAAACCTAGGATTTAAATATAGAGAAACAGATTATAGTTATATATCTAGATATATAGCTAATGATTGGGATGAAGGTAAAGTAAAAAAAGATAGACTAAGTATAGATGAAAAAAAATTAGATATAGATTATATAAAACAGTGTTTCGAAGGACTAAAAGCTTATAGAAGTAAAGAAGGAGATATATACTTATTTAGACCTTATGAAAATATAGTGAGATTAAATAGAAATTGTGAAAAGCTATTAATCCCAAATATACCAAAAGAAAAGTTTATAAAAGCATTAAAAGATGTAGTGAGAGCTAATGAAAGATTTATACCACCATATGATAGTAAAGCTAGTTTATATATAAGACCATTTATAAGTAAAATATCAAACCAATCAAACCTTAAAATACCAAAAGAATACATATTTTCTATATATGTAACGCCAGTAGGACCTACACCTATGAATCTTTCAAATATTATAATAAGCAAAGATAGGAAAAGAATAGATGAAGTCAGTAATAGTACTAAAAGCTTAAAAGACAAAGAACTTATATATATAAATAAAAATAACAAACTTGAAGACATAAATAATACAAATCTTTTTGCTATAACTAAAAATGATGTGTTTATAAGTTTAAAATCTTCATCAGGACTACCTAGTATAACAAAAAATTCTCTTATGTATATTGCTAAAAACTATTTAAATATGAAGGTAGAAGAAAGAGATATATATTTAGATGAAATAGATAACTTTTGTGAAATTGGAACTTGTTCTACTAAATATATGATAAAGCCTATAAAAAGTATTATATATGAAGATAAAGAGTATATAGTGCAAAATAATAAGATTGGACCTGTTACTAATGAACTTTATGATATATTAAGAGGAATACAATATAAAGATATACAAGGACCAAAAGATTGGGTCATTAAAGTTTAATTAGAATACTAGAGGGCTTTGATGTAGCTTATAAATATGTTATATAAAAATAGGGAGCTAAAAACTAGCTCTCTATTTTTATATAACATGGATGGATTTAGATTATTATTAAAAAATAATAAGATAAAAGGACAAGCTAAATAGTAATTAATAAAAATAGCTTAAGAATAACTTATAAAATGCATCATAAAATAATTACTAGTAAAGGTAGATTTTTAACTATAATAAGTAATTTCTACAAGGGGGATTTTTTATGAATGTAAATTTAATAGGTGTACCTACAAATCATGGATGTGACAGAAATGGAGCTCAATATGGGCCTAAAAAGCTTAGAGAAGCTAATATAGTAAACATAATGAAAAAAAGCGAACTAAGTATATATGATATGGGAGATATCTATGTAGAAGATATTAGAGAGGAAGATAAGTTTTTAAGCGATAAAAATATAAAGTACTATAATAGCATATATAATGTTAATCTAAATTTAGCACACATGGTATATACATCTCTAAATAATAAAGACTTTCCAATTATAATAGGTGGGGATCATAGTATAGCATTAGGAAGTATATCAGGTGCAAGTTCATACTTTAAAAATTTAGGGGTAGTTTGGATAGATGCACATGGAGACTTTAACACAGAAATAATATCAGAAAGTAAAAATTCTCATGGTATGCCTTTAGCTTTCTTATGTGGCTATGGAGATGAAAGATTAGTAAACTTATATAGGCATAAAACTAAACTACATGAAGAGAATGTATTTCATATAGGTGGAAGAGATATAGACATAGAGGAGAGAAAATTGTTAGACAATACTAAAGTTAGTATGTATGACAAAAATAGAATTAATAAATTAGGAATTGAAAAGATAATACATGAAATAATTGAAAAATGTAAAAAACAAAATGTAGATGCAATCCATATAAGTTTAGATATAGATTTTATGGATAAAGATATAGTTAAAGGAACAGGAACAAGAGTTAGTGATGGATATAGCATAGAGGATACAAAACTTATATTAAAAGAACTTATAAATAGTGGACTTGTTAAATCTATGGATTTTGTAGAATTTAATCCAATATTAGATGAAAACAATGAAACTCTTAATATATGTACGAACTTATTAGAATATACATCTAACTTAATTAAAAAGTTAAAATAAATAAAATAATTACAGATATATAAGTTATAAATAAGAACGATTTGTAGATAGATGCAATAGTATAGTAAGGGGTGAAGATATGACAAAAGCATATTATTGTCCTTACTGTAAAAACAGACTACAAGTAAAAACTTGTTGAGGTGGAGCAAAATATAGTTGCAGGTTCTGCAATAAGATAATTGAAAATGCTTATGTTTTGACAGAGGAGAAGTTAAGAGAAGAATTATATAAAAAATATAAATAAGTGTATAAATAATAAATAAAGCTACCTAATATTAGCTAAATTATAGGTAGCTTTATTTATTGTTTATTTTAAGCTCTAAAACTTCTTTTTAAAGATAAATTGACAATATTATATAAAAATATACCAACAAATAAGTTTATAATACAAGTAGGTAGTACTACTGTTAAAAATAAAGGTAAAAATGGAGCAGGAAGTCCTACTATAGCTTTAGCAGAGATTAAAAATATTGTACCACTAACTAAAGTACCAAAAGGTAGTATAATCATAGCTAATACACTTTCTTTTTTACTTTTAAGAAATTTATCTAAAAGCTTTATTTTATAAAACATAAACATTAGTAAATATATAAAATTAGCAGTTATAACTTTATCTAATAAATTTGGTATTTGGCCACCTGGAAACTTTGTAGTTAAAGCTGTAAATATTCCAGTGACAATTGCAGATATTACACAAGTTTTATAATCATCTTTATTAAGCATCATTACTATAAATAACATAGCAAGTGCAAAATCAGGTTGCATAGGTAAACCTAAAGTAGGGGTGATTTGATGAAGTATTAAACCTATAGCTAAAAGTATTGAATTTGTTGTTATTTTTTTTATTTTCATAAACGAAAAACCTCCTAAATTTTGATATTTTAATAAAATCTAACCAATGAGTGTTATTATCACAATCAATCTTTCATACCATAGAAATCACCTCCTTAAATGTATTTGTATATAAAATTTTATTTTATAAAATAAAAAAACTCCGTCCTAAATAAATAGGACGAAGTTTTCTCCGCGATGCCACCTAAATTGCAATTTATATACAGTGTGATATCAAATATAAATATATTTAACATAACACTAAATATAAAAATGCCTCTTAAATCAAGTACTAACATACTCTACCTTCTATAACGTGAAGGACACGGTAAATAGTACTCTCTAAATAGATTTCCCTTTACTCCTCAAAGGCCCATTCATTAAGTTTTTTCATGCTAAGATTCCACCGTCCCTAGCTCTCTATAACGAACCTAAACTTAACTACTACCCCTTATCAATGGATTAATATTTATTTATATTATGATATTAATAATTTTAAAATTTGTCAATATGAAAAAATAATTATGTAAAAAAAATAAGTTATATAAGAAATATATTTAATGTAAACCTAAAATAAAAAATAGGTTGACGTAAATGGAAAAGTAAACTACTATATAATTAGTACCAGGTAATAAAAGGAGAATACAAAATGTTATATGAAATGACAAATAAAATAAAAAATGGATATTTAATAAATAGAAAAGAAGCAATAAAACTATTAGACTATGACTTTGAAAGTTTAGGAAAGTTTGCAAATGAAATAAGAGAATATTTTTTACAAAATGAATTTGATATTTGCTCAATAGTTAATGGTAAAAGTGGAAAATGTAGTGAAGACTGTAAGTTCTGTGCACAGTCATCTTATCATACTACAGATATAGAAGTTTACCCATTAAAAGATACAGACTACTTTGTAGAAGATGCAAAATATCATAAAGATAGAGGTATAAAAAGATATTCAATAGTAACATCAGGAAAAAAATTAAGCAATATAGAAATAGATAAAATAGTAAACTCCTATAAGGCTATAAACAAATATGTAGACATAAAAACATGCGCATCACATGGTTTACTTAGTAAAGAAGATTTAAGAAAACTTAAAAAAGCTGGTGTCAAAAGATATCATAATAATTTAGAAACATCAAGAAATTACTTTGACAATATATGCACAACACACACTTATGAGGAAAAAATAAAAACTATAAAAGACGCACAAAGTGTAGGACTAGAAGTTTGTAGTGGAGGTATATTTGGTCTTGGAGAAAGTGAAATAGATAGAATTGATATGGCTTTTGAGATTAGAGATTTAGGGATAAAGTCGATACCACTTAATGCACTAGATTATATAAAAGGAACAAAAATAGATAGTAAATCTATTAAGGAAGAAGACTTTTTAAAGATGGTAGCTATATATAGATTTATAAACCCAAGTGCCCAAATAAGATTAGCAGGTGGTAGAAATTTACTAACAAACTATGGAGAATTAGCTTTTAAATGTGGTGCTAATGCTACTATAAGTGGTGATTTATTGACAACTTGTGGAAATAGCATAGCTGATGATATAAAAATGATAGAAAAATTAGGATTTGAAGTTAGATAATTTAAAAGATTGGATGATAAATATGGGACAAGGTATATTTGTAATAGGAACTAACACAGACATAGGAAAGACTTTTGTAAGTGGAGCTATAACTTATAAATTAAAAAAACATAATAAAAATGTAATAACATATAAGCCAATACAAAGTGGATGTATAGAAGAAAATATAAAAATAATACCGCCAGATATTAAATATATAAGAGATATTTGTGACTTAGATATAGATTACAATACTATGAATACTTACTGCCTAAAAACAGAAGTGTCACCTCATTTAGCGTGTAATATAGAAAATGTATATATAAATAAAGAAAATATAAAAAATCATTATAACAAACTTTTAAAAACATATGATTATGTTGTAGTTGAAGGCGCTGGAGGTATAGTTGTTCCAATAACTAATGATTATTTTATATATGACCTTATAAAAGACTTAAATATGGATGTAGTAATAGTAGCAAGTGCATCTGTTGGAACTATAAACCATAGTGTACTAACCTATGAGTTTTTAAAGTCTAAGAATATAAAATGCAGAGGAATATTTATAAATAATTACAATAATCAGTTTTATGAAGATGACAATATAAAAATGATAGAAAAAATAACCAACCTTAAGGTACTAGGTATTTTAAATAAAATTAAAGAGTTTAATAAAGAAAGTATATGTAAAGAATACGACAAACTTAATTTAGAAAATATACTTTCATTATTTGAGTAAAAATTGTATTAAACATAGATGATTTTTATAAAAGTAAGGGAGAAAAAGTATGAGTATGAAAAAACTTCAAGAAAAAGATTTAAAATATATATGGCATCCTTGTTCTCAGATGAAGGACTATGAAACTTTTAAACCTATAGTAATAGAAAAAGGCAAAGGTGTATTTTTAGAAGATGTCAATGGAAAAAAATATTTAGATGCAGTTTCATCTTGGTGGGTAAATTTATTTGGTCACTCAAACGAAAGAATAAATAATGCTTTATACAATCAAGCAAATACTTTAGAACATACTATATTTGCAAATTTTAGCCATAAACCAGCCATAAATCTATGTGAAAAAATTATAAATATAACTCCAGATAGATTAGATAAAGTATTTTTTGGAGACAATGGATCTTCAGCTATAGAGATATCTTTAAAGTTAAGCTTTCAATATCATCAACAAATAGGAAAGTGCAAAAAAACAAAGTTTGCAAAAATTAGTGATGCTTACCATGGAGAAACAACAGGAGCTTTAGCAGTTTCTGATATGGATTTATACAGTAAAATATATAAACCAATGTTACTTGATACTGTAAAAGTAGAAGGACCAGATTGCTTTAGATGTAAGTTTGATAAAAATAGAGACACCTGTAATGCAGAGTGTTTTATAAATATGGAAAACACTATAAAAGAAATTCATGAAGAAGTAAGTGCAATAATAGTAGAACCTATAGTTCAATGTGCGGCAGGAATGAAGATATATTCACCTAAGTATTTAGTTCATTTAAGAAAGTTATGCGATAAGTATGATATAAATCTAATAGCTGATGAAATAGCAGTAGGCTTTGGACGTACTGGTAAAATGTTTGCTTGTGAGCATAGTGATATTTCACCAGATATAATGTGTTTATCAAAAGGACTTACGGCAGGGTACATGCCATTATCATTAGTTTTAATGAGTGATAAAATATATAATGCTTTTTATGATGAATATAATACAATGAAGGCATTTTTACACAGTCATAGTTATTCAGGAAATGCACTAGGATGTAGTATAGCAGTTGAGACCTTAAAAATATTTGAAGAAGAGAATGTATTAGATAAAAATAAAGATAAAAGTGATTATTTAAGAAAAAAGGTGGAAAGTGTATTAAATGATATACCATATGTTGGTGAGTACAGACAAATAGGTATGATAGGTGCTATAGAATTAGTTAAAAATAAAGATACTAAAGAGCTATTTGAAAGTGAAAAAAGAGTAGGGTACAACATATATCAAAATGCCTTAGAAAAGGGAGTTTTACTTAGAGCTTTAGGAAATATAATATACTTTATGCCACCATATGTTATAAGCAAAGAAGAAATAGACTTTATGGTAGAAGTAGCTAGAGATAGTATAATAAAATACTTTAAGGAAAATCCAGTTATTGATAAGGAGATATAATATGAACAATAAAACTAGAGAAATAACACTAGTAGCATTATTATCAGTAATAATAGCAATATCAGGAACCTTTAAATTACCAGGAATTATACCAGGAACAGAATTTCAAATGTCAGCACCAATTGCTATAGGTATATGTTCTACTTTTGGATTTAAAAGATATATAAGTGCAGGAATAATAGCTAGTATGATAAACCTTATTATGGGAACTCATACAATTTTAAATGTAATAGTAGCTATGACATTTAGAGTAGTAGCAGGTTCACTAATAGGTATTTTAGGTAGTAATATAATAGTAGTATCAACAGCCGGTATAGTAGGTACAGCGGTAGGTAGAGTAGTAATGGCAAGCATTACAGGTACACCATTTAAAGCATTAATTTTATCAGCACTACCCGGGATGATTTACACATTATTGTCCTCATATTTTGTATATAAAACAATAGAAAAAATAGTAAAAGTAACGCCTTATAAGTCATTTATAAAAAAGTATGATAAAAAAGAAAATGCAGTAGTAAATATTAAAGAAGAATTAGTATAAAATTATAAAAATAAATTAGAGATTAGTAAATCATAAACTAAAATATAAAATGCTATATTCAGAAGTAATATTTTATCTGAATATAGCATTTTAATTATAACTATAAAATCATATAAAGGATGATAACAAATGAATTTATATAGTATAAAGATGAGAGGGTCAAAAGAGCATAATCATATATCTGGAGCTGAAAGTATAGTAAGTGAAAAAGATTTACAAAATGCAGTTAGTGTTTTAATAAAAAGAGCATTAACTCATTCAAAAGGAAAAAGTGATTATATTAATATAAAAATAGAAGAGGTTAAAAAAGAAGAATTAAAATATATAGATCCACTTTATGTTACAACTTTAAATACCAAAAATAAAAAAGAAAGCTATGAGTTTCTATATAATAATTTACTAAAATTAAATATAAATAGTAAAAACGCTATATATATTATAGATTTATTTAAAAGTATAAAAAATATGAGAGGTGCAGTACTTCTTGATGTTAATAATCTTAAAAGACTAGAAAAAGATAAGTTAAGAGGAATAAGAGCCACTTATATGGATTTTGAAGATTCAGAAGATTCAAAAGTAGATATGTTAGATAAACAATATGAATGTACTGACAACTTAAATAAAAATGAAAAACTACTTCAAAATACGCATTTTATAGAAGCATTATGCCTATCATCTAAGGTATGCAATGCTCCTAATATAATAGGTGAAATATGTTGTTCTGATGATAAAAATTATACAACAGGATATATAGCAAGTAAAAAATTTGGATATATAAGAGTTAAAAATATGAAAGACATAGGTGAGGATAGAGGGGGAAGAATATTTTTATATGACCCTACTATAGATTCTAGATATACACTTGAAGATACTATAAAATATCTAGAAAATACCAAAGTAATAGTTAAAGACAAAGTCATATTTAAATAATAAATAAGGAGATATAATGGATAAAATAAAAGCAAAACTACAACAAATAAAAGAGAATAATCTTTATAGAAAGATAAAATATTTAAATAAACCACAAGATAAATATACAACTATAAATAACAAAAAAATACTTTTAATGTCTTCTAATAATTATCTTGGCCTTTGTAATAATGAAGAGGTTAAAAAAAGTGCAATAGAATCTATTAACAAATATGGATTAGGTTCTGGAGGTTCAAGATTAACTACAGGTAGCTATGATTTACACAAAAAACTAGAAGAAAAAATAGCAAAGTTTAAAGGGTATGAAGATGCAATAATATTTAATACTGGGTATATGGCAAATATAGGAGTAATAGCAGCTATATGTGATGAAGATTATTATATATTTAGTGATGAATTAAACCATGCATCTATAATAGATGGGTGTAGGTTATCAAAAGGAAAAACTATAGTATATAAACATAATGATATTAAAGATTTAACTAACAAGATAAATAAAATAAATCCAAAGCATGGAATAATAGTTACTGATAGTGTATTTAGTATGGATGGAGATATATGTAAACTAGATGAAATAGTTAAAATAGCTAAAAAACATAACCTTATATCTATAGTAGATGATGCACATGCTACAGGAGTAATAGGAAAAACTGGAAGAGGAAGTAGTGAGTATTTTAATATAAAACCAGATATAACAATAGGGACACTTTCTAAGGCAATAGGAAGTGAAGGAGGATTTGTATGTACTAATAGTGATATTATTAATTATTTAAGAAATAAATCAAGAAGCTTCATATTCTCAACAGCACTTTCTCCAGCAGTTATAGGAGCATCAATTAAAAGTTTTGAAATTATTGAAAATAATCCATACTTAGTTAAAAAACTAAAAGAAAATGTAGAATATCTATGTAAAGGTCTTAAGAATATTGGATTTGATATTAATAGAGAAACACCAATTATACCTATATTAATAGGAGATGAAAAAAAGGCAATTAAAATAAGTGAAAGTTTACTAGAAGAAGGTATACATATACCAGAAATAAGATATCCAACAGTAAAAAAAGGAGAAGCTATACTTAGAGTTACACTAATGGCAACTCATGATTTTTGTGATATAGATTTAGTGATAAATTCTATTAAAAAATTAATATAGTAAGAAAAATAACTATGATATGTTATAATGGATTAAAACGCCTAAGGAGGAAAATATGACAAATAGCCAAAACTTTAAGAGATATCTAAAAGAAAATGACTTAAAAGGATTAAAAACTATAAAAAAAGCAGAACTTCACAATCATTGTGGCTTAGGTATGAAATTTGATAATATACATAGTTATACAAAAGGTAAAATAAAAAGACCTTCTAAAGATATGAAGGGAATAAAAGGATTAGATGATTTTATATTTAATGAATATATGAATCATATAAAAACTAAAGAAGATTTTCTATGGACAATAGAAGCAACTATTAAAGATGCTATAGATGATAATATAGTAATACTTGAAGCTAGTGTAGACTGTCATGATATATTAAGATTTGAAAATGATAAAGATTTTTTTGATTGTATAGGAAGCTTAGTTGATAAGTACAAGGATAAAATAGATTTTAGACCAGAAATAGGTATAGCTAAAAGTATAAGTGATGAAAATCTTGAAAAACTAATACCTAAAATTATAGATAGTAAAGTGTTTAAGTCTATAGATTTATATGGAGATGAAGAAATAGTTGGATTTGATAGATATAAAATATACTATGATTATGCTAAAAAAAATGGACTAAAATTAAAAGTACATGCAGGAGAGTTTTTAGGTGCAGAAAATGTTAAAGAAGCTATAGAAACTCTTAATATAGATGAACTTCAACATGGATTTAGAGCAGTTGAAAGTGATTATGTATTGGACATGATAAAAGAAAGAAATATAAGATTAAATATATGCCCTACTAGTAATATATATCTAGGGGCAGTAGATGATATAAAAAATCATCCAGTTAGAAAAATATATGATAAAAATATAAATATAAGTATAAACACTGATGATTTAATAGTATTTGATTCCACTGTAAGTGAAGAGTATTTAGTGCTTTATAATAATCATATATTTAATGAAGATGAACTTGATAAAATAAGAATAAATTCTTTAAGATAAATGCCATTTATATGGCATTTTTTTTATAAATATTTAGAGTAAATTTATTTAAAGGTAGTTTTAATAAAAAAGCATAATTAAAATTACATTTTAGCAAAATAAAAAGTCTTTTATAAAAATTATTGTTTATTAACAAGTAAAATATTTGTATACTGAAATAGTAAGGTAAAATAATTAAAAATAGTAAAAGGATAGGGGAGTAAGATGAAAAACTATAATAAAACTAAATGGGGTATATGGTCTGTACTTACATTTTCTTTTGTAATAGCTTATTTTCTAAGGTTATCTACGGCAGTTATATCTGATAATTTATCCTTAGAATTAGGATTTAGTAATATAGAAATATCTAATATTGCATCATTTACTTTATATGCATATGCACTTATGCAAATACCAGGGGGAATACTTCTTGATAGATATGGACCTAGAAAAGTATGTAGTATAGGTATGCTTATAGGTGGAATTGGTTCTATATTATTTGGATTTATAGAAGGGATAAAAGTAGCCTATCTATCTAGAGTAATGATAGGTGCGGGAGTATCTGTAACTTTACTTTCTGTGTTAAAGTTTCAAGGAAGTTGGTTTAAAAAAGAAGAGTTTACATCAGCTACAGCTAAGTTTTCTTTTATAGGGTGCTTAGGTGGTGTATTTGCAACATTTCCATTAGTATTTCTAAATGATATTATAGGTTGGAGAAATTCTTTTATATTAATAGGTATTATAGGAGTTTTATGTGGGATAGTAATATATTTAGTAGTTAGAGATACCCCAAAAGAATATGGATTTAAAGTTGATATAGAAGTTATAGAAGAAGAAAAATTAAATTTACTTAAAGGATTAAAGTCTGTATTTAGAAATAAAGCGACTTGGTATAATTCTTTAATTATGTTTTCTATGGTTGGTATAACTACCGCATTTAGTAGTTTGTGGATAGTATCGTATATTACAGATGTTTATGAAGTTAAAAAGAGTGTAGCAGCTTTTATTGCATCATTTTTGACTTATGGTCTTGTATTTGGTGCTTTATTTATGGATTATGTATTTGCTAGAATAAAAACTAATAAATTTAATGTTATAAAATTTGGCAACATAATAAATATATTCATATGGTCTTATATAATACTTATAAGTAATGTCAAGCCACCTATTTTCACTCTTCCGATATTATTTTTTATAGTGGGAACTATAAATATGAGTCATATACAAGCATTTAATGATGTTCAATATAAAAATGAAGAAAAATACTCAGGATTATCTACTAGCGTTGTAAATACTTGTGAATTTATCGGTAGCGGTATAATAAATTTATTTATAGCTTTTACTATAGATATGAATGCTAGTAATGTAGTACTTGGGTATAAAATAGGATTTGTGATATTTATAGCTATGAATATCATAGCTTTAATATCTGCTAACATGGGTATTAGAGAAGACAAAAAGGATTTAGCTATAAAGGTAAATTAATATTTAATCAAACAAAAACACTAATGTATAGGTAATTATAAATTCTTATACATTAGTGTTTTTTATTATATTAAAAATAATAACTTTATACATTTATTAGATAGTATAGGAATATTGTTTAATAAATAGAAACTTCTCTATTTAATAAATTTATGGAGTTGGTATAATGTTTGAATTATTTGAAAGTTTTACTAATTGGCTATGGACATATCCTGTTTTAGTTATATTAGTAGGTGGTGGTATAGTAATGACTTTCACACTTAAGTTTTTTCAATTTACTAAGTTACCATTTATACTAAAACAGACTTTCGGGAAGATGTTCGCTAAAACTGATGGTGATGGGACTATAAGTCCATTTCAAGCAGCGACTTCAGCGCTTGCATCTACTATAGGAGCATCAAACATAATAGGAGTTCCACTTGCGGTAGCTACTGGAGGCCCTGGGGCTATTTTTTGGATGTGGCTTATAGCATTATTTGGATGCGCCCTTAAGTACTCAGAAATAATACTTGGTATAAAGTATAGGGTGAAAAATGAAGAAGGAGAGTATGTAGGTGGACCAATGTATTATATAAGAGATGGATTAAAATTGCCTTGGCTTGGTAGTTTATTTGCATTTTTCTTAATGATAGAAATAGCTCCTTCAATAGCAACGCAATCAGCATCTTTTGTTCAAAGTGCAGAAACCATAAATATAGCACCTATTGTATCTGGAATATTATTAGTGGCATTTGTAGGTTTTGTAGTATATGGTGGTATAAAAAGAATAGGAAAGATAACAGAAAAGTTAGTTCCTATAATGGCATGTCTATACATAGTTATGGCTTTAATAGTTATTGGTCTTAATTTTACTGAAATACCTAGAGCATTTATGCTAATAATAGAGAGTGCTTTTACACCTGTAGCAGCCTTTGGTGGATTCGCGGGTTCAGCAGTAGCATCTACCATAAAAGCAGGAGCAGCAAGAGGAGCTTATTCAAATGAAGCTGGTATGGGTACATCTACTATAGCACATAGTGCAGCAATAACTGACCATCCTGCAAGACAAGGTTTATGGGGAGTATTTGAAATAATAGTAGCTACATTAATAATATGTACTATGTCAGGATTTTTAGTATTAACAACAGATATATGGACGCAAGTTGGTGCTAGTAAGGCAGCAGCTATGCCAGCTATGGCAATGCAAACTGTATTTGGAAGTAGTTTTGGTGGAGGAATGTTAACTATTTGTATGCTTTTATTTGTATTCTCAACTATGATAGTAATAATATTTTACGGAGAAAAACAAGCTGAATATTTATTTGGAAGTAAGTTTGCTAAGGTTATGAGAATAGTTTACTTGGCATTTATAATGGTAGGTGCTTTAGTAGATTTAAGAAGTGTAATTGTATTATTAGACTTTACTTTAGCTGGAGTAATAGTTACTAATATGATAGGAGTTTTACTACTTAGAAAAGAAGTTAAAAAAGAGTCTGATAGCTTTTTTAACAATAAAGAGTTAATGAATAAATAGTTATTATAAATAAGTTTAGATTAAATGTTATTAACTGATTTATTTTTAAATGCATTACTATAATTTTTATATATAAAATTAGGGGGAATTTTTATGTGGTTAAGTAGTGAAGAACTTAAAAGTTTGGCTATTGAGTTAGTAGGTCAAAATAGTGTATCAGGAACTAATAACGAAGAAAATATGGCAAAGTTAGTGTATAAAAAATTATCAGAACTAGACTATTACAAAGAAAATCCAAATCATCTACACTTAGTTCCTTTAAATGATAATTTAAATAGATATTTTGTGTGTGCACTTATGAAATCTAAAAAGCCGACTAAAAAAACATTACTTACAGTAGCGCACATGGATACAGTAGGAATAGAAGATGCAGGTAATTTAAAGGAATATATACTAAAACCATATGAGTATACTAAAAGATTAAAAGATAATATAGATAATCTAGACGAAGATTCCAAAAAAGATTTACTATCTGGGGAATGGTTATTTGGTAGAGGTATAATGGATATGAAGACAGGTCTTTCTATACAAATGTCTTTAATAGAGTATTTTAGCAAATTAGAGGATTTTGAAGGAAATATAATGCTGCTTGCTGTACCAGATGAAGAAACAAACTCAGAAGGTGCAATAAGTGCCATTCCTTTTGCTAATAAAATATTAGAAAAAGAAAATTTAGAAGCTATAACAGTACTTAATTGTGAACCAGATTTTGCATCTTATCCAGGTGATGACAATAAATATATATATCTAGGAACTTGCGGTAAACTACTTCCAGGTTTTTATGTAGTAGGAAAAGAAACTCATGTTGGAGAAAGTTTATCTGGAATAAATGCTAACTTAATAGCTAGTGAGCTTATAAGTAGATTAGATGTAAATACAGATTTTTGTGAAGACGTAAGCGGTGAAGTTACTATGCCTCCAACTTGTCTAAAATATAAAGACACTAAGGATTTATATAATGTCCAAACTCCAATATCTTCTATAATATATTATAATTTACAAACATTCAAAATGAATCCTAAAGAAGCCATAGATAAATTTAGGGATGTGTGTGAAGAATCTATAAATGAAGCTTATAATAAAGTTAAGAAATATCAAGAAATATACAAAAATAAAAGTAAGTTGCCAGTAAAAGACATGGATTTAGATGTTAAAGTTCTTACTTTTGATGAATTTTATAGTCAAGTATTAAAAGATAATGGTGAGGATTTTAAAAGTCACTTAGATGAAATGATAAATATATGGATAGAAGATGAAACTTTAGATGAGAGAGATGTTAGTACAAATATTGTTAAAGAGGTTCATAAGTTTTCAAAAGACAGAAATCCTATGATAATAATATTCTTTGCACCACCATATTATCCGCATGTAGGACTTGATGAGAGCAGAGAATTTGATAAAAAGCTTATCAAAGTAGCTGATAAAATAATAGAAAAAGGTAAGAAGGAGTATAACGTAGATATTAAAAAACAAAAATACTTCCAAGGGCTATCTGATTTAAGTTATTTTGCACTACAAGATGCAGATGATGTTATAGACTTTTTAAAACCTAATATGCCTTCACTTGGGTATAAGTATAAGTTACCGCTAGAAGATATTAAAAAATTAAATCTTCCTGTTATAAACTATGGACCTCATGGAAGAGATCCTCATAAGTTTACTGAAAGAATATTAGTAGACTATTCTTATGAGGTCGCTCCAAAACTTATAAGAGATCTAGTTTATGAGATATTTAATATAAAATAAAACAATAGAAATATAAAAAGCTATCTATTAATGATAGCTTTTTATATAAGCAAATTTATATATAGATGTAATATAAATTTGTTTATATAATTTTAAATTGTAGTAGAATATTAAATATAGACAAATAAAAAATGAGGAGCACATGGTATGGACAAAAGAAAAAAAATTATAATAAGCACCATAGTAGGAGTTTTAATCATAAGTGGCTTTTTTATATTTAATAAGAAAGAAGAAAAAGAAGTTACTATAACCCCTACTAAAAAAGAAGAAAATGTATCAAATAAAACAGAAAGCATAGAATTTTTAGAGTCAGTGGCTGGAATTAAAGCAAATAACGTAGAGATAATAAAAAATCCAGTAGGTATAAAAGGTGAATTTATAGTACCTAAAGAAGCTATTTTAAATGGAGTTAATTATTTTCTAGAAAAAACTAAAAATAATAAAATAAATAAATTAAGTATAAATATAGAAGATGGATATATAAAAGCAAGAGTAAATTATGAAATAATGAAAAATATAACCACTCCAATAGAAGTTAAAGTTATACCATCTTTAAATAAGGATAAAGATTTAGTATTAAATATAGAAGAAGTAAAATTACTTGATTTAAAGATAGCTAATTTTATAGTAGATATGGGATTAAATAGTTTTATAAAAGATTGGTTCCCAAAGGAAAAAGGTATATTAGTAGATTTTAATGAAGGAAATGTGATAGTACATAAAGAAAACTTCAAAGATATAAAATTAGAAAAGATTAAATTAAACTCTAAAGGACTTAATATTGATATGATAATAAACTTAGAAAATATAATGCTAAAAGAGTCAAAATAAAGCTTTGTATTAGGGTTATATGAGTTATAAAAAGGAGGCGATTATTTGTATAAACAAGGGGCAGTAATTTATTTTTCAGGAACAGGAAATACAGAGTACGTAGCAAAATTATTTAAGGAAAATTTTGAGTTAAGAAATATAAGTATAGATCTTATAGATATACAAAAGCATAATAAATTAGATAGAGAGTATGATTTTTATATATTTGGTGGACCAATACATGCTGATATGATACCTGATATTTTAATAGACTGGATAAAAAATATAAAAGATACAAATAAAAAATGTATAATATATTCAACACTTGCAGATAAAGAAGACAAACAAGGAAGAAAATATCTTGGTAAAGTAGTTAGTAAAAAAGGATTTGAAGTATTAGTGGATGAAGCTATTTCTATGCCAAATAATTACTATGTAGCTTTCTTTAAAAGAGATAGTGAAGAAGAAATAAAACAAAGCATAGTAAATGCAAAACCAAAGGTAGAGGCTATAGTAAATAAGTTTTTAGAAGAAAATTTAAAAATTATAAACTATAGCAAAAAGGTATTTAGCAGTAAAATAGTTTATGATATGTTTTTATTGTATACTAAAAAATTTCCTAAAAAGAAATTTTCATTGGATAAAGATAAGTGTATAGACTGTAATATGTGTGAAAAAAATTGTCCTACTAATAATATATCTATGAATAATAAGCAATTGACATTTAAAAATCAGTGCATAGGATGTTTAAAGTGTATACATAGATGTCCTACTAATGCTATTTTATACAAAAAACAAAACTTTAAACAATACAATATAAACAAATATATGTAATATAAAAGATATAGAAGCTAGTAAAAGCCTCTATATCTTTTTTGTATATACACTTATACTTTTAACCTTCTAACTATTTTCATTGGTTTAATATATAATAAAAATATTGATTAATTTTAAATTGAACTTTATATTTTTAAAGAAGAAAACAATTGCAAATTTATAGTTAAAAGTTTATCAATTTAGAGATTAAGTAATTATAGTAATAAAAATAAAAGAAAAATTATTTTTTTAAAATCTTCTTATTAATCTTTCGTTTGAATAAAATTTAATCAATTATTCAAAAAAATCAAAAATTGAAAAGTTATTAAAAATAATTAATGAATTAAATGATTAAAAGATTTGAAAATACTAGTATCAAAATAAAGTAAACACATTGAAAAATGTAGTATTAGTATATGCTAATTTTGAAAAGGCAAATACTTATGCAAAGAAAAAATATATAAAAATGAAAATTGAAATTAATAAAAAATTAATTTTTAGAAAAATAAAATAAGTTACAAAATAGAAAATATTGTGAAAACACTGCAGAGTATTGTCGAAATAGCTTGTCGAATGTTATAATTTTATCATCCCTTAAGTAATACAGATGTAAGTAATACAGATGAAATTACAAAAGGAATAATCAAAAATAAATATTATGAGGTGCAAAAATGGGAAACAACACAAGTAGTGCAAAGAAACTTACTTTAATGTCATTAATATTAATGATATTTACATCAGTGTTTGGTTTTGCTAACATGCCAAGATCATACTACTTAATGGGATATGGAGCTATACCTTGGTATATACTAAGTGCATTAGTATTCTTCATACCTTATGCATTCATGATGGCAGAATACGGATCATCTTTCAAAAATGAAAGTGGTGGTATGTATTCATGGATGGAAAAATCTGTAGGACCTAAGTATGCATTCATAGGAACATTCATGTGGTATGCTTCTTATATAATATGGATGGTTAACGTATCTTCAGGTATATGGATACCGTTTTCGAATGCTATATTTGGAGCAGATATAACTCAAAGTTGGAGTTTATTTGGATTAAGTTCAACTCAAACTATAGGAATACTTGGTGCTTTATGGATAGTATTTGTTACAGTAGTAGCAAGTAAAGGTGTTGAAAAGATAACAAAGGTTACTTCTATAGGTGGTACATTTGTTGCCTTATTAAACATAGTATTATTAGTTGGAGCATTAGCTGTAGTTATATTTAACGGTGGAGAATTAGCTCAACCAGTAAATAATTTTGCAGATGCATTTTTAACTTCTCCAAACCCTGCTTACCAAAGTCCATTAATGGTATTATCATTTGTTACATTTGCAATATTTGCATTTGGAGGACTTGAAGTTTTAGGAGGATTAGTTGACCAAACTGAAAATGCTGAGAAAACATTCCCTAAAGGTCTTGCTATATCTGCTATAGTTATATCTATAGGATATGCTGTTGGTATATTTGCATGTGGTATGTTCACTAACTGGGCTGATATATTATCAGACAAAACTGTTCACATGGGTAACGTTGCATATGTTTTAATGCAAAACTTAGGATACCAATTAGGACATGCTATGGGAACTACTGATGCTGTAGCTATGCAAATGGGTGCTTGGACAGCTAGATTCGTTGGTTTATCAATGTTCTTAGCATTCATGGGTGCATTCTTTACATTAACATATTCGCCACTTAAGACTTTAATATCTGGTTCACCTAAAGAAATATGGCCAGGTAAGTTTGCTGAGATGAAAAATGGTATGCCAGTAAACGCTATGAAAGTTCAAGCTATAATAGTTATAGTTATAATATTAGTAGTAGCATTTGGTGGTAAAGGAGCAGCTGACTTCTTTAATATATTAGTTCTTATGACTAACGTAGCTATGACTATACCATACTTATTCTTATCATCAGCATTCCCAGCTTTCAAGAAAAAGCAATTAAATGGTGAAGTTGATAAAGCATTCGTAGCTTACAAGAAACAAGGTGCTGCAACAGCTGCTGCTTGGATAATAGGAATAATGGTTGGATTTGCTAACTTATTCTCAATAGTACAACCTGCAATAGATGGAAAGTTCTTTGATACAATAATGATGATATTAGGACCAACATTATTTGGTTTAATAGCGTTCTTATTATATAGTAGATATGAAAAGAATCATTTAAGCAAAAATAGTACAAAAAAAGCAAGCTAGAATATAACTGATTAGTAAAATAAATTTCATGTTTGAAACTCTTAAAATATAGCTATTTAAGTTTAACTTAAGTAGCTATATTTTTTTGTATATAATTTAGAGAATCATCTAAATTATTAAATGTTTTTCTAGGTATTATAAGTCTTTCTATGTTATTGCCAACAGTATAAAAATCAAATATTTTATCTATTCTTATTTCTATAAAATCATCAATATAACTTATATATATACATTTAGTATATTTAAAGTAGGTTTTAATAATTACTGCTTTAGTACTAGTAGTTTTTATTAAGGTATAGTCATATAGATTTAAGTTTTTTTCTAGATAATTTATATAGTCATCCATATAATTCCTCCTTAGAATATATTATAATTAGATTATTGACAAAAGATAAAAAAATAATCTATAAAATATTAAATTATATACTTAAATAGATTAAAATAGCTATTATTAATTTATGTTTCAATAACAAAAAGGTTGATTTGTCCATTTTGCTAATGGTTTTACAAAACTTGTAAAATAAATAACAATTGTGTATGATAAAATTATTAATATGAAATTCATGGAGGGCAAATATGAAATTAGTAGATTTAAACAATTACATATTAAATGATTTTGATAAGAATATCTTCAAAAGAATGACTAAAGATAGTGAAGTAAATTTAAATAATTATGTTTGTAGCGTTATATGTGATTTAGTAAACTTTATACCTATGGGGGAAGAATTAAAAAAAGAAACAAAAGAAAATATAAAAAACTGTGATGAAGTAGAAGTAGGTGAAATAGCCACTTACACAAGTTTAATACCTTATGTTCAATTAGAACTTAAAGATAATAAAGATGTGGCTATAATTGCTAATAGCTTAGTTGAAAAGCTTATAAGTTATATAGTGGGATACTTAAGCAAAGAAGAGTTTGATAAAAACTTAGAAAATATTCAAGGTATGTTAAATATTTCTTATATGTTTTATGATGGGCTAGTTAAATACTTTACTTTTAATAGAGAGTATATAGTAAGTACAATAGATAAAAATATTAAATAATAAAAATGCTGGATAAGGTAATGGGCCTTATCCAGCATTTAATTATTTATTAAGTTTAAAATAAAACATGTTATACAAGAGATGTAAGTTGATTAGTATTTACACATTGATTAAAGTAATTATACAAATCTTCTTCTTTTTTGAATAAAGGCAGATTCATATTTTTATGAACTTTTACAAGCCAAGGGATATTTAATCCTACTTCTTCAATAATATTAGCTTCTTTAAAAACTTCCATACAATTACCTTCAATAACAATACTACCTTTATTTAAAACATATATATAATCACAAATCTCATATATTAAATCCATATCATGACTTGAAATAACTACTTTAATTCCATTATCGCATAAATTTTTTAAAATATTTACTATAGCTTTTGTGCTTTTAGGGTCAAGTCCTGCTGTAGGTTCATCTAAAAGAACCACTTTATTTTCCATAGCTATAACAGAAGCTATAGCCACTCTTTTTTTCTGACCATAACTTAAAAAGTGGACTGGTTTATCTATTAAATCTAAAGCATTGACTAATTTTAATGCATTATGTACTTTTTCTTTTATTTTATCTTCGGGTACACCTATATTTCTTAGTGAAAAAGCAACATCATCGTATACTCTTGAATAAAATATTTGCTTATCTGGATCTTGAAATACTATACCTACTTCTTTTCTTAAATTGTACAAATCTTTCTTTTTATATGAAAGTTCTTTATTGTTATAAAATATACTTCCTTCAGAGGGCTTTAATATACCTACTAGATTCATAAATAAAGTAGACTTACCAGAACCATTAGCTCCAATTATCCCAATCATATTTCCTTTTGAAAAATCTAAATTTATATTGTTTATTGCCTTATTTTCTTTTTCATATTTGTATGTTAAATTATTTACCTTAAACATGATATTCTCCTATATATGAAATTTCCCATCATACAATTTCATATCTAAGGTTATACTCATATCTTCATATTTTCTCATCATTCTAAAGAATAAGATTTTTATAAGTAGTGCTGTTGAGTTATAAGAATTTTTTAGATTTATATAACCAAATCTTAATTCTTGAGATTTATAAATATCTTTTATTTCTTCTAAAAATATGAATATGAATCTATATGTCAAAACCATAAGTTCTACTAATGTATCTGGGATATGTAATTTTTTTAATATAATTATTAATTGGTTAAATGGTGTAGTAAGTATTAAAAAATAAATAGATATAACTGAACTTATAGCTCTTAGTAATATATAAATTGAGTTTTTAACTGAAAATAAAGTTGTTCCTATATATAAGTTAAAAACTTTGATGTTAAATATAAAGCCTTGATTTTCAAATGATATGTTAATCATATTAAGTATAGTTCCTATAATTAAAAAATATATAGGTATCCTTAAACATTTTATATATAGTTTAATATTAACTTTTGCTATAAAAATGATTAAAAAGCTTACTATTAACATTACCAAAAAATGAAGCATTATATTATTTATAATTACAGAAATAGTTAAGGCTAAAAAGCTAATAAGCAATTTAGCCATAGGGTTAGTATTTCTTAAAGCATTTGTATATGCACATTTATCAATTTCCAGCATTTATTTTTTTTCACCTTTTTTTCTTCCTAGATAGTAGCCTATAAATCCAGCTCCTATAGCTGCTTGTGTAGAGAATAGTAAGCTCTCTATTTCTCCACTAGGTGGCTCGTATAAGCTACTAAACCAAGGTTTATAATCCGGATTTATCTCTGTTATTAGGCCCTCTGCCTCTCCATCAGCACCACCATATTCAGCTGATGAATTTAATAATAAAGGAGTTATTATAAGTATTATGGTTAAAGCTAATAATATTAAATTTTTATTTCTAAGTTTGTTTTTAGTTTTAGAATTTGTACTCATTAATTTCAACTCCTTCTTCATTTTGTGTTATTAAATTATATACTAAAGTAGTTAATAATCCTTCTGCTATAGCTATTGGTATTTGAGTCGTGAAAAATACTCCTAAAAATTTAACTAAAGACATCATAACTCCTCCACTAGGGTCAGGGAATGCTAGTGCCAATTGAGTTGCTGTTACTGTATATGTAGCTAAATCACCTAAGGCTGCTGCTAAAAATACACTCATTCCAACGTTTACATTTCTTTTTCTACAAAGTTTAAATATAAAATATGACACTATTGGTCCAACTATTGCCATTGAAAATGCATTAGCGCCTAAAGTAGTTAATCCTCCATGTGCAAGTAATAATGCTTGAAATAATAAAGCTATTGTTCCTATTACTGCCATAACAGCTGGTCCAAATAATATTGCACCAAGACCTACTCCTGTAGGATGTGAACAACTACCTGTTAAAGACGGTATTTTTAGTGCTGATAACACAAATACAAAAGCTCCTGCTAAGGCTAATAAAACCTTCTTTTTAGGATCTTGCTTTACTATGGTATTAATAGATTTTAACCCATATATGAAAAATGGAATAAATACTATTGTCCAAAGTATAGACCATTTTGCGGGTAAATATCCTTCCATAATATGCATAGCACTAGCATTTAATGGATTTAAAATGATAAGTAGCACACCTGCTACTAATGATAGTGGTAAAAAATTCATCTTTATACCTCACTTTCAAAGTTTATTAAATTTTTATGTGATAAATTAATGTAAGTATATAATGGGTAAAGACGAAATTTGATTTGCTTTAACTAGATGTCTAAAATTTATATTATTCATAATCAAAAATTAGATTAGTTTGATTAGATATATTTAATTTTAAATTAAGTTATCAAAACTATATACATTCAAAATTAAATAGATTTTGTCACGAACTAAAAAATCCTAATCATTGGATTAGGATTTAAATAACTTTCTAATTAATACCTATTTATTAAAAATAAGGTATTATTCTTTATTATTTTCCTTCACCCCGAAGAATATAATTTAAGTATTATAGGCAGGTCTCCTGGCTTAGCTTCATTTTACTACTTTCCCTTCCCATAATAAATTACAGTGGTTTTGAAAGTTTCATCAGCTTTACAGTAGCGGGGGCTGCAGAGGAATCTAACCTCTTTCCCTATTAATTTTAATTAAAAAAACCTAAAATACAAATTTTTAATTTATCACATATTTATATAATACTACAACTTTTATTATATTCCTCTATTTTTTATAAAAAAATATTAAAAAATTTAATTAAATCTTAAAATATATAGATTTATAAATAATATTTATTTAAAATTTATTGACTAAGAACAAACTAACTGTATAATATGTATATATACAGTATATACATATTATACAGAAAGGAGATAAAATGAACATAATAATTTCAAATGCTTCTGATTTACCCATATATATGCAAATAGTAAATCATATAAAGAAGAACATATTAAGTGGTACTTTAGAAGAAGGAAAAGCTCTACCATCTATAAGAGCATTAGCTAAAGATTTAGGTATAAGTTTTATAACTACTAAAAGAGCTTATGAAGAATTAGAAAAACTAGGACTTATAAACACCGTACCGGGAAAAGGTTGTTACGTATCTTCTTTTAATAAAGAACTAGTATATGAAGCTAAAATGAGAGAGATAGAAGAAAAGTTAGAAGAATCTATAAATCTATCTAAAATGATGGGTTTATCAAAAAGTGAATTAATAGAAATATTAGAGAGTCTATACGAGGGGGAGTAATATGTTAAGACTAGAAAAGGTAAGTAAAGACTTTGATAAATTTAAGTTGGAAGATATATCTTTTGAATTAAAAGAGGGATATATTATGGGACTTATTGGTCATAATGGTAGTGGAAAAACTACTATTATAAAATTAATAATGAATTTACTTAATGTGGATAGTGGAAATATATATTATATGGGAGAAGATATAAATAAAATTTCTAAAAAATTTAAAGAAGAAGTAGGATTTGTATATGATGAATTATATTTTTACGAACATCTTAAGGTTAAAGAATTTAAAAATATAGTTAAAAGTTTTTACAAAAACTTTGAAAATAACAAATTTGATAATTATTTAGAAAAATTTAAAATAGATAAAGACACTAAAATAAAAAACTTATCAAAAGGGCAAAGTATAAAATTAATGCTAGCAAATGCACTAAGTCATAATGCTAAGTTACTAGTACTTGACGAGCCAAGTAGTGGACTTGACCCTATATTTAGAAAAGAAATGATAAGTATAATTCAAGAGGAATTGGAAAGCGGAGATAAATGTGCTATATTTTCGACACATATATTAACTGATTTAGAACAATGTGCAGATTATATAACACTTATAAAAAATGGGAAATTAGTATTAAGTGAAAGTAGTGAATATATAAAAGAAAACTACAAGGTAATAAAAGGAAGTAAAAAAGAATTAGATGATAGTAATATAAATTTTATAAAAAGAGAAGACAAAAATTACTATAGTCAGGGGCTATTTATAGAAAGTGGATACGAAACTACTAATAATATAAGTATAGCAACTATAGAAGATATTATATATTTTATGGGGAGAGATTAAAATGATTAATATTATAAAAAAAGATTTAAGGGCATGTTTTATGACAGATACTAAAACCATTATAAAGTTAGTAGTAGGGCTTTTTATATTTTCATCTATATTAATGGGATTATCTAGTGTAGCAATTCCATTATTTTTAAGTTATATGTTTATATTTAGAAGCTTTTATTTAGATGAAGCTAATAAATGTGATTATTTTTTTAATAGTATGCCAATAGATAAAGAAGATATAGTGTATAGTAAATATATAGTATCTACATTAATTATAGTATTATCTATATTATTTACTTATTTTTATTCAAAAATATTAAAGCATATATTTTATATAGATTTAATGTACACTCAAACAATGTTAAGTACTTTAAATATATTACTTATACTAGTATCTGTATCATTTCCTATAATGTTTAAATATGGATACAAAAAATCTTATATACCTATAAATTTAGTAATGGGTATTATACTTGTATTTAGTTTATATATAACACTAAAGCCAAGAGCTGATATACATATAGAGGGACAAGAAAATTTAATTATAAGTGATCCTAAGCTACTTATTATAAGTAGTGTTTGTGTAGTTATTTACATAATATCTATGTATATATCTACTAAAATATACAATAAAAAAGAAGTAGCACTTTAAGGGGGACAATATGAATAAAAAGTTTATAAAAGCAAGTACTATAGTATTAATACCTATAATAGTTTTAATAGTATTTAGTGTATTTTATGTTAAGGATATAAATGATTACTTTTATGATGAGTTTGAAGAAAGACTAAAGATAGAATTTAAAAATTATAAAGAAGATAAATATAGTCATATTTTAACTATAAAGATAACTAATAATTCAAAAGACATAGCTAGTTTATATGATATGGATCTTTCTTTTGACCATACAGAAAAGTTTATGGAAGAATTTGGAGGAATAAGTCCGGGTGATGTAAGGATTGTAGGACGTGAAGGAGATAGATTTAAAGAAGATTATAAGATGGGGATAGATTCAGGTGAAAGTAAAGATATAGTATTTAAAATACCAAAGGGACTTAGTTTAGATGAAAAGATATTTGATACAAAACACCCTATAATAAACTACAATGTAAGTTTTTATAAGTTTAGAACTTCATCAAACTCACTTATGATAGGAAGCGGAAGTGAAGGTGGAAGTAAAACTTTATTCTTAGAGGAGTATTAAAAAAAGAGTAGGTTATACTAATAAAAAGTATTTAAAATTTAAAAGGCTGGTGTTTTTATGAATAACTTTGCTATGATACTTATTGGTATTATACCTATGATTATATGTTTGGTTTTATGGATAATGCTTATATATGCGTTATTTTTAGGAATAAAAGCTTTGAAAATATATATAAATAAAAATATTTAATAAAATTTGCTTTAGTTGTGTCATAATGACTTATTATATTGCTTAAGATAGCTATCTGTATAGATAGCTATTTTTTTATGCAAGGAAATTATATTAAGCGTAAACCTGTTGATAACTCATGAAAATAAGATATATCAAGAGGTTTGAAAATGTAAATAGATTCGCCCACACAGTTGCTCAAAAAATGACATTTTGAGCAACGGACAAAGTCGTTGGCGACATGAAGTGTAGCGCCCACGCAGTGGCTTAAGCGAAGCGAATTTTTTATTCTCTAGGAAAAAATATATAACTTCAACTATTAATAAATCAATAGAAAAATCAAAGATAGCACTGACAAGCAATAATGTATAATAAACATCATATAAATATAAGGGGATACGGTGTAATTACAAAGCAAATCATATAGGAGGGAATATGAAAACTTGTAAAAATTGTAATAATCATTTAGATAAAGATCAAATATTTTGCAATAAATGCGGATATAACACTTTAAAAGATGATCTTAAGAAAAACAATCTAAAAAACATAATAATGATATTAGTATTTATACTTGTAGTAATAGCTTTAGTAGTATTTTCACTAAAAGATAATATAGTGCAAAGTTATTATATAAAAAAGGGTGATGGTGAAAATCAAAGTAAAGCTATAAACTACTACATAAAAGCCCTAGATGCAAAATATTCTGATGAAGTAGTACAAAAGCTAGAAAGCAAAATAGAGGAAAGTGAAAATTCAGAAATGGAACTTAGTAAGTTAAAAGGTATAGTTAAAAAAGATGACTTAAATAGCATGTATCTCAATTTATACATTCAAAAAGCTAAGGAAAATTTTAATAAAGAAAATTACAAAACTACAAGAAAGTATTTAGATCTGGCTAAAGATTATAATTATGATATAGAAACTTTTGAGTACTATGAAGACTTAGTAGCTATAGAAAATGAAGCAAGTGAAAGAGAAAAAGAAGAAAAACTGGATAAGGCTAAAGAAGAAACTAAAGAAAAAGAAACTGTATATATAGTAGAAAATAATCATTATGCCTATAATTATGATAGCGCTTATGGAAATGATGAGAGTTATTTTATAATACCTGATAGTCATATAAGATACTTAAGTAAGGAAGAATTATTAAATTATAATAAAAGTCAGCTTGGATATATAAGGAATGAGATATTTGCAAGGTATGGATATATATTTAAAAATGATGTATACAATAACTATTTTAACTCTATGCCTTGGTATTACCCAGATAGTACTTTTTCTGGAAATATAGAAGATTTAAATGATATAGAAAGGTATAATATAGAACTTATAAAAAGTTTAGAATAAAAGATATAGTTAATTATTACTTAATAGTAGAACTATTTATTACAAATGTTTATATTTTCATATAAGAAATAAAATATTTAATATAAATATAAAGAGTAAGCCAGGTTATTTATTATATAACTTAACTTACTCTTTCATTATAAACTTATAAACTAAGCTTTTGTTTTAGTTTCTATATTTTCTTCATCTAATTTCTTAGTTTTTAATAAACATATAGCACCAACTACTATAAAGAAGAACCCTCCAATAATGCCAACAGGAGCGGGACCTATAAACATGTTAGGATTAGGTATAGATAAGAATATAACGCCCTCTGATGCAAAACCATTTAAACTACCATGAGCAAAAGTAGCTGGAATACAGCTTTTTGTTTTTATAGCTATATAATTAAATATAGAACCAGTAGCTAAACAAAATACAATCATAGCAAATATTCCTAAAAATGGAGCGCCTATATATCCCACACCATAGTTGTGCCCCATAGCTATCATAGGAGCATGCCATATACCCCAAATAACACTACAGATTAAACTAGATTTAAAGTAACTATTATTTTCTATTAATTTAGGTAACAAATATCCTCTCCAACCTAACTCTTCTCCAAGACAAGGGATAAAGTTTAATATAGGTGATAAAAAAATACCAACAAATAATTGAATAATCATAGCAGATTTAAGCTCTAAATCACTTGGAACTGCTTGACCTAGTGATTGTAACTGAAGCTTAAGATTTTCCACTCCATTATTCATGCTTAAATCAAGATGAGATGGAAAGATTATAAAGTATAAAGCTGAACCTAGTATAATTAAAATTACAGGTGAAAAATATCCTATAAAGTAGTACTTTATATTTTTTTTGAAGTTTGGTTTTATCCAGATTTCTTTAAAACTAGATTTTGTAATTAAAGTTGTAATTAATACAGATAAGGCAGGTATCATCATGCAAAGTATCAGACCAATAGATGCAAAAGGTCCAGTTAGCCCCCCACTTTTAAATATTATAAATGTTATTGACCAAGTTAGAAAAAAAGTTATTAATAAAAATATGTTTACCTTTTTCATTTTAAAAACCCCTTTATAATTATTATTTTGTAAATTTTATTAAGTGATGATAGCTTATAAGTTTTATTGTATAGTTATATTAAATTATGCTAATTTTATAAATTATTTTAGTGAATTGTTAATTATGAAGAGCATTAGAGTTTAAGCTTTAAGGATATAATATATCCTTAAAGCTATTAGTTATACTGCAAGTAATGCAATTAATATCAGTATAAATGGAAGTATAAAAAATATTTTACCTTTTAAATGACCGATATTTATAGTCCATCCAACACCAAATCTTTTGTTCACAAATAATGATGGGTCATTAGGATTATTGTAAAAAGTCCCCCATATCCATAAATCATCTTCATCGTCAATAGAATATACGGCGTCCTTAGATTTAACTGGTGATTTATAGTATATATAAGTTAAGTATATAGATGATAGTATAATTAATATAGTACAAACTATCATTATAGCTTGATTTATATCACCAGAGTGAGCTATAGCTATTATTATATTTATAAATAAAATTTGAGTAAGAGCATTTAGTATAAAAAATGCTAAACCACTTTGATTTAAAAATCTAAGGTTTGCTTTTTTACTATTTTCAAAATCTTTGCTAGATAGCTTTATACGAGATTTTAAAGAATAGACAGCTGAGATATATATTATAATTGATATACCAACTTGCATACTTATCATTCCAAATACACTCATAAATGATTTTTCAGTAAAACCATCAGCCTTTCCATTAAATCCCCAGTGGATAGGAATTATATCAGGCATAGAGTTGTATTTAGTTAAAGCATAAATACCAACAATAAAAACTATAATCATAGGTATAGTGTATAATATAGAGTATCTTTTTATGATTCTATTTTTTTCATTTAAGAAATCAGTATCTAATATAATATTAGTTCTTTCTAATTCTATATCATCAACAGTTGATGCTAACTTTCCTTTTAAAGCCTTTACTTTGTTGTAGACATCTATATATATGACAAATTCATATATAGCAAATCCTAGTATTGGAACTATAGAAGATCCTACATAGTTTTTAAGAACATATATCATAAATAAGCAAAGCAAAACAGATACTATAAATCCAAGAGTCAATAAACTTTTAAATCTCTTATCTAATCTCTTAAATTCATCTTTAGTAAAATAATCACTATTTAAGCTAACTCCATAAAATTGTCTTTTACCACTTAAAGCTTGTGTAAAAAAAGTAAGTACATATACTAACGCTAAAATAGGTAAATTAATAATTAAAGCCAAAGTATTATTCATAGTCTTTCACCTCATATTTATCAAATAATTTGATACTATACTCTAAAAATTCTTCACGAGGGATACCTAAAAGATAACTTTGTGCTACTAATAAATCTAAATTTGATTTTATATTTTTAACATTAGCATCATTTTTCTGTAGAGGAAGAGAATTTACAATAGCTCCTTTTCTTCTATCTATATTTATGTAACCCTCATCTTTTAGTAAATTATATGCTTTATTTACTGTGTGTAGATTAACCCCAATTTCACTAGCCATATTTCTGACAGATGGAAGTGATTCATTTATTTTTAAATCACCACTAGCAATTGATTTTATTATTTGTTCCCTTATTTGGGTGTATATAGGAACATCGCTATTAAAATCTAAATCTAAAAGCATATTACACCTCCTAATTTATAAATTCTATCTGTTATATATATTATATAACAGATAGGTAGAGTGTTACAACTAAAATAAATTTATTTAATACAATTTATTAAAAAGTTTAAGAGATTTTAAAAATATTAGACGTAGTATATAGTATATAGGGGAGGATATATATGGAAAAAAGAATGATTAAGAAAATAAAAAGAAAAGACCCAAAAGGTCTAGATTATATAATTGATATTTATAGTAGTAGGGTTTATTTTTTAGTAAATAAAATAATTGGCTTTTATGGTAAAGAAGAAGTGGAAGAGTGTGTAAGTGATGTATTTTATAAGGTGTGGGAAAGCATAAATGAATTTGATGAAAAGAGAGGAGATTTTAGCAAATTTATATATATGAAAACTAAATACTTAGCACTAGACTATAAAAGAAGATTGGAAAAAAGCAAGTTACATAATAATTTAGAAAAAGATATATCAAATGGTATAAGTATAGAACATATAGTTCTTGATAGAGAAAGTAGTGAGGAAATAGTAAAGGTTATAAATAGTTTTAAAGAACCTGATAAAACTTACTTTTATCTTAAATATTTTATGTATTATAAGATTGATGACATAGCTAATAAATACAAAACCACGAGGGCATCAGTAGAAAATAGACTATATAGATGTAGGTTAAAAATAAAAGAAATGTTAGAGAGGAGGTATTAATATGAAAGATAAGTATACAAAAAAATTAATTGAAGGTATTGATAATATAGACAAATTAGATTTTAAATTTGATGACTTCAATGAAGATATAAAATTAGATGAAAAAGATATAGAAAATATAAAGAAAAAAACCTATGATAAAATAGGAAAATCTAATTTAAAAAAATACAAAAATAAAAAAATAAGAACTTTAGTAGCATCTATATCATTAATATTAATAATAGGAACTCCTACAATAAGAGCATTAGTGGACCATCTATATAAGTATGATATTTCTAGTGGAAAAATAATAAAAAGTGAAGAAGCTGTATATATCCTAAAAGAACCTATAACTAAAAAAGTAGGTGATGGAAATATAACAATAGATAGCTTTTATATAGATACAAAAGACGAAAAGATAATAATAAATGAAACTGCAAAAAATATAAAAGGATTTGAATATATTAAAAGTGGATTAATGGTAAATAACAAAGATATAATGAAGGATACTTATACAAAATTAGATGAAAATACTTGGACAAAGCATACAGGAACATATCTTAATAATAAGTACAATAAAAATGATAAGGTTAAATACATTATAAAATTAAGAGATAAAAATGATAATATTACTAAAGTTGAATTTGATATAGACTTAATAGAAGCTAAATCAGTTGAAGAATACAATAAAAATATACCAAAAGATACTAAAAATAATATAACACTAAGTGCCTTAACGACTCAGGAAAATGATAATTTATATATAGATTTTATAGCTATACCTAAAAATGAAAACATGCACTTTGAAGTAGATAACTATGGGGATGATATAAATGAAAACATAGGTAGTGGTATATATTTAATAGATTCTAATGGTAAAAAGATAGAAGGAGAATATGTACTAGAAGGTATTAGTAACAATAAATTTAAATTTAATACCAAAGAACTACAAAAGCCTTATAAAATAGAAATAAGTAATATTAATATAAATATTAATAGAGAGGGGCAAAAGCTTAAAAGTACAAAGGTAAAATTACCGAAGCTAAAAGTTAATGAAAAGTTAGAAATTAACAAAACTATAGACATCAAAGATAAAAATAATGAGCTAACATCTAAAAATAGCAAAGTAATAATCGAAAGTGTGGAAAGAAAAATAATAAACAAAGAAGATATTTATAATATAAAGATTGCTTATCCAGATAACAAAGATAATAATGTGAAGCTAAATTATATAAGTATAGATCCTATACCGAGTATATTGGGTGGATTTAAATCTAATTTTGTTAGTTCATCACAAGATGCCATAAAAGATGGGATGTATGGAAATATTAATATATATATGAGTAATAAAGGTATAAATAAACCCAGAGGTACGGAATTTAATATGTCACCATCTGATTATACAGTAAATGGACCTTGGGTAATAAAGTTAATTGATTAGAAAAATAACTCTATGAATTATAATAAGACGGGGTATATACCCTGTCTTTTTAGATTAAATAAGTATAATTACAAAAATATTCAGAAAATATTTCTTGGGAAATTTATATTAATTATTTAAACATAAATCAATATCACTTGCACTTATTTTTTAATGGTGCAAATTTTTATAGTATTTACTGTATTTATGAGGAGACAATGATAGAATTATTTTATCAACTCCATTATCTACTTAATAAATTGCATTTATGAATTTGTCATACTCAGTATAAGAAATAGTATAGAAGTGAGTCTATAAAACGCAGATATCAAACTATTATATAAAAAATGCTGTTGAATTTTTTTATATGTTATATAAAGAATTTATAACTTAAATAAAGTAAAATGTAATGAGTGAAGTATACTATCAAGGAATAATAAAAAAAGTAAAAGTAATGCTAACATAATATTTGGAATTGTAAACTATAGATCTCTAAACAAGATACTAATTATAATACGTAAAGAATTAAGATGTAAAAGATTAAGAGAAGTAGGTGAACCTGTAGTAAGTAGAATAATAAAAAGGTGTACTAATTACCTAGTAGAATTAAATAATGGCATTTAAAAAAAGAGGCTTTAAAATCAAAAAAAGTATTATCATAGTACTGTGATAATACTTTTTAAACTATATTAATTTTTTCCTTATCTCCTTAGGAGTACAATTAAATTTTTTTCTAAAAAGCTTGTAAAATAATTTATTATTAGTAAATCCATGAGATTCTAAGATACTACATAAGGTATTATTTGTATTAATTAAATCTCTATAAATATAAGAAATACGCACATCATTTAAATATTCTAAATAAGTTTGTCCCATATATTGCTTAAACTTTCTACAAAAGTACTCAGGCTGTAAGTGTGCAATTTGAGCTATTTCATTAATAGAAATAGAATTTTTATAATTAAGTCTTGTATATTCTAAAACAGGCTCAAATCTTGATAACTCAAGAGGTCTGTTTATCGTATTCTTATCACCTATAGGTATTCTGAAATTTGTATAAATTTGAAATAAAAATTCAAATAATAGACCTGTGAAACGTAAATTTCCTGCTTGAGGTGATGCAATTTTTATTTCTTTCATATCTTTTAAAATAGTTTTAATTTTAGCCAAATTTGTTTCATAATTATAGTTATTAATATTAACTTTAAAGTCAAAATAACTATCTTTGCAATCGGGAATATATTTATTTAAAAAAGATAATGGTATTTGTAATAATATAGAAGTGTTTTCATAAACGCATCTAGTTGAATGAATAATGCCTGAATTAATGATTATACAGTCATTAGCTTTGAAATTATAAGTAGATCCTTCCATGTTAACTTGCAAATCTCCAGAAATTAGATAGATTATTTCTAAAGAATTATGCCAATGATTTGAAATATAACTCCCACTATCTTCAAATAATTTAAAATTTACATCTAGATTTTCGATTGGTTCAATAATTTCATGCAAAAAATCTCTTTTATCCATAATAAACCTCCCCTGTAATTCAATATTATAATTATATGATTTATAAAATTCAATATTTAAAAAAGATAATATCGACTAATAAATTGGATAATAAATATACTTAGAAAAATATATATAGTTGTATATAATGGGGTTAAATAAGAAAACACTGAAAAAATCATTATAATAATAGTTCAAAATATACCTATAATTATGATGAAGAGGGGGAGATAGTTATTATGTACATAAAAGGTGTAAACTTAGGCAATTGGTTAGTACTAGAAAAGTGGATGAGTCCTAGTTTATTTGAAGGAACAACAGCAGAAGATGAATACTATTTACCAAGACAGCTTTCAAAAGAAGTCTATGAAGCTAGAATTAAAGTTCATCGTAGTGAATATATCACAGAAAGAGATTTTGCAACAATTAAATCTATGGGATTAAACTCAGTTCGTATACCAGTACCATATTTTATTTTTGGGGATTGTGAACCATTTATAGGATGTGTTGAAGAATTAGATAAGGCATTTTCTTGGGCCGGGAAATATGGGTTAAGTATATTAATAGATCTTCATACGGTTCCAGGAAGCCAAAATGGATTTGATAATGGTGGAATATCAGGTGTATGTAAATGGTCTAAACAACCAGAAAGTATAGAATTTACCCTAAGTGTATTAGAACGATTAGCAAAACGTTATGGAAAAAGAAGTGAGCTGTGGGGAATTCAAATTTTAAATGAGCCAATTACGGAAAGAATGTGGAACATAATGGATGTTCCTAATCGTTATAAAGCTGTAGATGAAGAAATGTCAAAAGGCAGTGGTCCTAATTCATTAGAATTTCTACGCGAATTTTATATAAAAGCATATAGAGTAATGCGTCCTCATATGCGCGAGGAAAACGTTATAGTGTTCCATGATGGTTTTGAATTAAAAGCATGGAAAGATTTTATGAGAGAAGAAGAATTTAAAAATGTCGTTTTAGATACACACCAGTACTTAATGCTTGCAGAAGCTGAGGGGTGTGAGCAAAGTGTTGATGGTTATATAAAATATATTCAAGAAAATTATGCAAAAGATATTGCTGAGATGCAAAAATATTTCCCTATTATATGTGGAGAATGGAGTCTATTTAACTCTTACGGATGTGGGATAGATACTGCTGGAGGTCAATCTCCACTAAATGGAATAGAGTCAAATGTAGATAAGTTATCAAAAAGTGAAAAGAAAGAATTATATAGAGAAATAGCCAAAGCTCAACTTGATGCATGGAGAAATGGTATTGGTCATTATTATTGGAACTACAAATTATTACTAGATACAGTTAATGAAGGTGGTTGGATAGGTTGGGATAGTTGGGACTTAGGTAAATGTGTAGCACAAGAATGGTACCCAGTAGAATACTAAAATAGAATTGGAGGAGAAGAAATGATTAAAAATCCTATACTTCCAGGTTTTAACCCGGATCCTTGTATTTGCAGAAAAGGAGATGATTATTATCTTGCAGTTTCATCTTTTGAGTGGTTCCCAGGAATACCCATTTATCATTCAAAAGATTTAAAAAACTGGGAGCTATATACTCATGTTTTAACGGACGACACAATGGTTGATTTAAAAAAGCTTCCTTCAGCAAAAGGAATTTGGGCTCCTTGCTTGACTTATTGTGAGGATGAAGATTTATTTTATGTGATTTATGGTGTTATGAACTCTATGAATGCTAGATATTTTGATGTTGATAACTATTTAATTACAGCAAAAGATATAAAGGGAACATGGAGTGAACCAATATATATTCACTCTTCTGGATTCGATGCATCTATTTTTCATGATGATGATGGAAGGAAGTGGATCTCATCTTTAGAGTGGGAAACTAGAGAAGGTTATGAAAAACCAGGTGCAATATGTCTAGTAGAATACTGCCCAAAGAAAAAAGAAATAATAGGATATCCTAAGAGGATATGGTCTGGTGGAACTGATAGAGGGTGTATTGAAGCACCACATATAACAAGGCGTGGAGAATATTATTATATAATGTGTGCAGAGGGTGGAACTGGATATGGGCATGGAGTAACAATGGGAAGATCTAAAAATGTATGGGGACCTTATGAAAAAGATCCAATGAATCCTATAGTTACATCTATTCCAGGTGATTTTTATGAAAGACATGATCCTGATCACTTAAAACCAAAATACTATAACCCTGAATCAATACTTCAAAAATCAGGTCATGGTAGTTATGTAGAAACACCAGCAGGAGAGGTGTATTTAGTACATCTTACATCAAGACCATTTGCACCAGAACTTAGATGTACTCTTGGAAGAGAAACAGCTATCCAAAAAATGAAATGGACAGAAGATAATTGGCTTCGTATGGAAGATGGAACAAATTTAGCTAAAGAACATGTAGTTGAAAGTAAGCTTGAAGAGTATTTAGTTCCATCCATACCTGATTTTGATGATTTTAATTCAGATGAACTTGGGTTACAATATTATGCTCCTAGAATTTCGCCATTATCATTTGCAGATGTTAAATCTAGGCCAGGGTATGTAAGAATTAGAGGACAAGAATCGAGAACATCCTTAAATAAAGTAAGTATATTAGCAAGAAAATTAACTTCAGTATACGCTAGAATTACTACTAAAATGGAATTTTATCCTGAAGTACATCAACATAGTGCAGGTTTAATTATGTACTATGATAATATGAATTATATTAACTTAAGAAAATATTATAGCGAAACTTTAGGACAAAGTGCATTATCAATAATACATCTTGAAAATGGAGAAAAAACAGAGTTTTTAAATACAAGAATCCCTATAGAAGATACACCAATATATCTTCGTTTAAATATACAAGGACGTAAATCATATTTTGAATGGAGTTATGATGGAGAAAATTATGAAAAAATAGGTAAAATATTTGATACTACTAAGTTTTCAGATGAGTACTGCAAGTATGGAGAATTTACAGGTACATTTGTAGGAATTACATGTGCAGACCGCGTAAAACATAAGCATTATGCGGATTTTGATTTCTTTGAATACATAGCAGATGAATCAAAAAATGTAGATTAAGTTATCATGATAATAATTCCTGAGTATTAAAAAGTACTCAGGAATTAAAATGACAAATAGGAAAACTATTCTTAAAAAGGGGAGACTATATTATGGAATTTGAAGCTAGCATTAAAAAAAATAATATTCAATCTTCAAGAATATCGATAGGAGAAAGATTTGCTTACGGATGTGGAGATTTAGGATGTAATATTATATATTCAGCAATGTCAGCATTTTTATTATTTTATTACACTGATTATGCAGGGGTTAGTGCAGCAGCAGTTGGGAGCATAATGTTTATTTCCAGACTTTTAGATGGATTTAGCGATTTAGCAATGGGAGTTATAGTAGATAGAACTAAATCTAAATACGGGAAAGCTAGACCTTGGATTTTACGTATGGCAGTTCCTTTTGCTATAGCAGCAGTATTATTATTTTCAGTTCCAGCGAACCTTGGAGATACAGCTAAATTAGTTTATGTTTTTATTACTTATAATTTAGTTTCCACTATTATTTATACTGCGATAAACGTACCTTATGCAACATTAAACTCATTAATAACTCAAGACCAATATGAAAGAGGAGTACTGAGTATATTTAGAATGATACTTGCTACTTGTGGTAGTTTAATAATAAATGGACTTACATTACCTTTGGTCGAATATTTTGGTAACAATGCATCAGCATGGACTAAAACATTTATAGTATTTGGGGTAGCATCAATAATAGTGTTTCTAATAACATTTGTAGGAACTAAAGAAAGGGTAGTATCATCTAAAAAAGAAAAAAATGAAATAGTACCATTTAAAGTAGGCATTAAGGCATTGTTTAAAAATAAATACTGGATACAAATAACACTATGTTTAGTTTGTATTTTTATAGTATTTTCAATAAATGGAGGTTCTTCTGTATATTATGCAAAGTTTATTTTAGGTGATGAAAAACTATTTGCCCCTATAAATATGACCTCTAATATATCTCAAATTATAGCTATGTTTATTATGGCTCCTTTTATAAAGAAATTTGGCAAAAGGAATGTGCTAATATCAGGGTCTGTAATACTAATATTATCAAACATAATGTTTATGGTAGGTGGACAAAGCTATTTTAGTATAATATTTGCAAGTATTATAAAGGGAATCGGTAATGCAGGAGTTGGGGCAACAATGTTTGCTATAGTTTCAGATACTATTGAATATGGAGAGTGGAAAACAGGATATAGAACGGAAGGTCTTATAAACAGTGCATCTAGCTTTGGGTTTAAGGTTGGTAATGGTCTAGGATCAGCAATATTAGGTGCAATATTATCTATAGGAGGATACATAGGTAGTGCAGCTGTTCAAAGTGATTCAGCTATAATGTCAATAAAAGTATGTTTTATATATTTACCTATAATTATTACAGTATTACAAATTATAATAATGAGTTTTTATAAATTAGATAAGGAATATAATACTATACTTCAGGCGTTAAATAATAAATAAATTTATTAAAAAAGCTATGGCGAAATAACAAAAATTGTTATCCATAGCTTTTTATGTAACATTAAAATTAATTACATATTTTCTTTAATACGTATATCAACTGAAACATAATTATGTTCCTCTTTTGGCAAATCTCCAGTAGTTAGGTAATTAAATAAAATATCAATAGGTTTTTCACCTTGAATACCTGGTTGTTGGCATATTATTGATTTAACGATACCTTTTTTTAACATATTTTTTGTTGTTGGGACATCATCAAATGCAATACTTGTAATATCAGTATGTCTGTTTAATACTATAGAAGCTCGGCATCCACCATAAACTCCTCCGGCAACAAAAAATAAAGCATTTATATTAGGGTGTTTCTTTAGCAATTTTAAAGTTGATTCATAACTTTCAACATCATCATCATTATTATAAATTGTATCCACTATTTTTATGTGTGGGTAATCATTATGTATACAATCTTCAAAACCTGCAATACGTTGACTATGACAAAGTACATTTTCAAGACCGCTGATAACACCAACATATACATTATCTTTAGTCATTAGGTTCATTAAACCTGCTGCTGTTTTACCAGAAAGATAATAATTACTTCCTACATATGCTATACGCTTAGAATTTTCAATATCTGTGTTTAGTGTAACAACTGGTATACCCATATCAAATAATTCATTAATTTTTGAAGAAATTTTTTTATCGTTATAAGGTGTAAGTGCTATACCATTGACACCTTCATTTACAAAAGAATCAATAGCATCAAGTTGATCTTGAATGCCTGTTGGTATACGTTTGATTTGAATAGTACAATTATAGCCTTCTAATTCCTCTTGTTTTCTTTTTATACCATTTACAACATCATCAAAAAATGGATTTGTAGTGCCAAATAAAATAACTCCAATTTTTAAATTTTTCTTTTGAGCGCTTAAAATAATTGCAGCTTTATTTGGTTTGTATCCAAGTTTTGTTGCAATTTCTCTAACTTTATTTGCAGTATTAGCATTAACAGAGCCTCGATTATTTAATACACGATCAACTGTTCCTCGGGATACACCAGCAATCTCAGCAATTTCTTTTATAGTTGCCATAAATATTATCTCCCTTGATTAAAGTATATAAAAAAAATAGCACATTTTAGCATAAAAGTCAATGTGCACGCACACGTGTTAAGATAAGTATATAAATTTAAGAATAATAAAATATTGATAAAATAGTTGAAATTAGAAAAAAATAGTAATAAAATAAAAATGTGCTCGTGCACGATGCTTGATAAAAATAAAACCTAGGGGGTAGGAATGTTATATATTGGTGTAGATCTAGGAACTTCAGCAGTAAAGCTTTTATTAATGGATGAAAAAGGAAAAATAAAAAATATAGTATCAAAAGAGTATCCATTATCTTTCCCTCAAAACGGATGGTCAGAACAAAACCCAAAGGATTGGTATGAACAAACCGTATTAGGAATAAAAGAATTGATAAAACATTTTGATAAAAGCCAAGTTGCAGGTATTAGCTTTGGAGGGCAAATGCACGGCCTTGTAGTGCTAGATGAAAATGATGAAGTTATTCGCCCTGCTATACTTTGGAATGATAGTAGGACAACTAAAGAAACTGACTACTTGAATAATGTAATAGGTAAAGATAAGCTATCACAATATACTGCAAATATTGCATTTGCAGGTTTTACTGCACCTAAAATATTATGGATGAAAGAAAATGAATCAGAAAACTTTAAGAAGATAAGTAAAATAATGTTACCAAAAGACTATATTGCTTATAAGCTTTCTAACGTGTTCTGCACAGATGTATCAGATGCATCGGGTATGCTTTTATATGATGTTAAAAATAGATGTTGGTCTAAAGAAATGATAAATATCTGTGGAATAAATGAAAATCAACTAGCGAATGTTTTTGAAAGTTATGAAGTTGTAGGAACTCTTACAAAAGAAGTAGCAAAAGAACTTAATTTAGATGCAAAAGTTAAAGTAATTGCTGGTGCAGGAGATAATGCAGCAGCGGCAATAGGTACAGCAACTGTGGGAGAAGGAAAATGTAATATATCACTTGGGACTTCAGGAACAGTATTTATTGCAAGTGAAAAGTTTGGTGTAGATGAAAACAATGCATTGCATTCATTTGCACATAGTGATGGAAACTATCATTTAATGGGATGTATGCTTAGTGCAGCATCATGTAACAAATGGTGGATAGAAGAGATACTTAAAACAAATGATTATAATAATGAATTGAACAATATTGAAAAACTAGGAAATAATAAAGTATTTTTCTTACCATATTTAATGGGAGAGAGGTCACCATATAATGATCCAAGTGCACGTGGATGTTTTATAGGAATGAGCATGGATACTACGAGAGAAGAAATGTCTCAAGCAGTTCTTGAAGGTGTTGCATTTGCATTAAGAGATAGTTTTGAAATTGCTAAATCTCTTGGTATAAAAATAGAAAGTACTAAAATTTGTGGTGGTGGAGCAAAGAGCCCAATTTGGGTAAAAATGATTGCTAATATACTAAACATAAAAGTAGAAAGAATAGAAAGTGAAGAAGGTCCTGCATTAGGTGGAGCAATACTAGCAGCAGTTGGATGTAAAGAGTTTGCTAGTGTAGAAGAAGCAGCAAATAAAATTGTTAAAGTTATAGAAACAATAGATCCAGATCCAGTGCTTGTAGAGAAATATGAAATTGCATACAGAAAATTTGCAAAAATATATCCTACAGTAAAAAAATTATATACAGAATTAATGTAAAAGGGGTGCAATATGAAGATTTTAAATGTAAATGACAGTGCCTTTAGAAAATACGGAAAGATACTTAAAAATAACATCTACGACGAAATCCTAGATGTTATGGAAAAAGTGGAGTGTCCAAGAGAAGTTATATATAATCCATCTGTAAAAGAGCTAGAAAATACATATGAAATAAAAGTATTATCTAATGAAATATATGGTGGAATGCCTATACAAATAGGTTACTGTAATGGACACAATAATAAATTAAATGCTGTAGAGTACCATAGAGATAGCGAAGTTAATATAGCAGCTACTGACTTAATACTATTATTAGGTTATCAGCCTGATATAACTGATGACTTCACTTATGATAGCTCAAAAATAGAGGCATTTTTTGTTCCCAAAGGCACCGCTATAGAGGTTTATGCAACTACACTTCACTATGCACCATGTGGGGTAGATGGAAATGGATTTAAATGTGTAGTAGTTTTACCAAAAGGAACAAATACAGATATTGATTTCTCTATACCTAAAGAGGGAGAAAATATGTTGTTAATGGCTAGAAATAAATGGTTAATAGCTCATGAAGATGCAAAAATAGAAAATGCAGTAAATGGAATTCAAGGAATTAACATAACACTATAAAAAATATTAAATAAAGGGGAAGATTAAAAATGAATAATATGCCATCAATAAAAATAGGAATTGTAGCAGTAAGTCGTGACTGCTTTCCAATGTCACTTTCAGAAAATCGTCGTAAAGCAGTTGTAAAAGAGTACAATAAAAAATACGGAGAAATTTATGAATGTCCAACTTGTGTGGAAAATGAAATACATATGAGAAAAGCTTTAAGTGAAGTTAAAAAAGCAGGGTGTGATGCTTTAGTTGTATACTTAGGGAACTTTGGTCCTGAAACATCAGAAACATTATTAGCTAAAGAATTTGGTGGACCAGTTATGTTTATAGCAGCTGCCGAAGAAAGTGGAGATAAACTTTTAGATGATAGAGGTGATGCATATTGCGGAATGCTTAATGCAAGCTATAATTTAAAGCTACGTAACATAAAAGCTTATATACCAGAATACCCAGTTGGAACTGCAAGTGAATGTGCAGATATGATACATGAATTTGAGCCAATAGCAAAATCAATTTATGGATTAAACAACTTAAAAATAATATCATTTGGACCTCGTCCACAAGACTTCTTAGCATGTAATGCTCCAATAAAGCAACTCTACAATTTAGGAGTAGAAATACAAGAAAACTCAGAATTAGATTTATTTGAAGCATTCAAAAATCATGAAAATGATGATCGTATACCAGCTATAATAAAAGAAATGGAAGCAGAGCTTGGAGAAGGAAACAAAAAGCCAGAAATATTAGCTAAATTAGCTCAATATGAACTAACATTATTAGATTGGATAGAAGCAAATAAAGGTTCTCGTAAGTTTGTTGCAATAGCAGGTAAATGTTGGCCAGCATTTCAAACTCAATTTGGCTTTGTACCATGTTATGTAAATAGCCGTTTAACAGCTAAAGGTATACCTGTTTCTTGTGAAGTTGATATATATGGAGCTTTAAGTGAGTTTATAGGAACTGTAGTAAGTAATGACACTGTTACTTTACTTGATATAAATAATACAGTACCAAAAGACATGTTTGAAGAAGAAATAAAAGATAATTATTCATATACACTAACAGATACATTTATGGGATTCCACTGTGGAAACACTGCAGCTAGTAAATTATCATTCTGTGAAATGAAATATCAAAAAATAATGGCACGTGCATTACCAGAAGAGGTAACTCAAGGAACACTAGAGGGAGATATAATTCCAGGAGATATAACTTTCTTCCGTTTACAAAGTACATCAGATGCTAAATTATGTGCATATATTGCTCAAGGTGAAGTTTTACCTGTAGCAACTAGATCATTTGGAGCAATAGGAGTATTTGCAATACCAGAAATGAGACGTTTCTATCGTCATGTATTAATTGAAAAGAACTATCCACATCATGGTGCAGTTGCATTTGGGCATTTTGGTAAAACTTTATATGAAGTATTTAAATACTTAGGTGTTTCTGTAGAAGAAATAGATTATAATCTACCAAAATCTGTACGTTATAAAACTGAAAATCCATTTTTTAGTAATTAAATATATAATAAAAGATTAATAAGTTTATAAAATACGAAGGATTATTTAAAAAATAACAATTTAATTATTTTTAGATAATCCTTTAAATTTTTAAAAATACAAAAAAGCTAAAAAAGACCTATAAAGTAGTATAGAAAATACCTAACATCTTATTAAGAAATAATATAAACTATACTTAAATTGAAGCAAAATTTTATTAGTTAGGGGAGGCATATTAAATTGAAATTTAGCAATGGAATGTGGTTAAATAAAGAGAATTATAAGGTTTTATATCCTGCTGAACTTTATGATATGGATATAGAAGAAGGTAAATTAACGGCATATTGTCCGTTTGTAAAAGTAAACACAAGAGGCAATACTTTAGACGGAGGAATGTTAACAACAGAGATATCTTCTCCTATGGAAAATATAATTAAAGTCAGAATTACTCATCATGCAGGAGGAAATGATAAGTCTTACTTTAAATTAAATGAAAATACGCCAGATGTTAAAATAAAAGAAAATGATGATAACTATGAATTTATATCAGGTAGCTTAAAAGCTCAAATAGGAAAAGGTGAAAATTGGGGAATAAAATTCTACAATAATGATAAGTTATTAACTGAAACAAGCAAAAAAGGTACATCTCATATTACAACAGATAAAAAAGAAGTTTATATGAGAGAGCAATTAGCACTAGGAGTTGGAGAGTTAGTATATGGCCTAGGAGAACGTTTTACCCCGTTTGTAAAAAATGGTCAAGTAGTAGATATTTGGAACCAAGATGGCGGAACTGCAAGTGAACAGTCATATAAAAATATACCTTTTTACTTAACGAATAAAGGATATGGAGTTTTTGTTAATCATTCTGAAAATGTATCTTTTGAAGTAGGCTCAGAGTCAGTTAGTAAAGTTCAATTTAGTGTAGAAGGTGAAGTACTTGAGTACTATATAATAGGTGGAAATGACCTAAAAGAAGTTATAAATAACTATACAAATTTAACTGGAAAACCTACACTTCCACCAGCCTGGTCATTTGGTCTTTGGTTAACAACTTCTTTCTGTACAAATTACGATGAAGAAACAGTAATGAGCTTTATAGATGGAATGTTAGAAAGAGATATACCACTTGAAACTTTCCATTTTGATTGCTTCTGGATGAAAGAATTTGAATGGTGTAACTTCGAATGGGATAATAGAGTATTCCCAGATCCAAAAGGAATGTTAAAAAGAATTCATGATAAGGGCATAAAAGTTTGTGTTTGGATAAATCCATATATAGGTCAAAAATCACCTCTATATAAAGAAGGTGCTGAAAAAGGATATTTTGTTAAAACTGGAAATAATAAAATATGGCAATGGGATAGATGGCAGGCAGGTATGGCTTTAGTCGATTTTACTAATCCAGAAGCTTGTGAGTGGTATAAGTCACACCTTGAGAGATTAATTGACATGGGAGTAGATAGTTTTAAAACTGACTTCGGTGAAAGAATACCTGTTCAAGATGAATTCTATGGAATAGATGCATTAAAATATGGAATAAAATACTACGATGGATCAGAGCCTAAAAAAATGCATAATTATTATACTCAATTATACAACAAAGTAGTATTTGAACTTTTAGTAGAAAAACTAGGAAATGAACAAGCCTGTGTATTTGCCAGATCAGCAACAGTTGGAGGACAAAATTTCCCAGTACATTGGGGAGGAGATTGTTTATCTAATTATCCTTCTATGGCAGAATCATTAAGAGGAGGATTATCTTTAAGTCTTTGTGGATTTGGATATTGGAGTCATGACATAGGTGGATTTGAAGAAGGATGTACAGCTGATATTTACAAAAGATGGACTCAATTTGGACTTTTATCATCTCATAGTAGATATCATGGAAATGTTGAGTACAAAGTGCCATGGATATATGATGAGGAAGCTGTTGAAGTAACTCGTAAATTTACTAAATTAAAAATGAAGCTTATGCCTTATTTATTCAAGTATGCTGTTGAAGCAAAAAATACTGGTATACCTATGATGAGACCTATGGTACTTGAGTATTGTAATGATGAAACTTGTATAAACTTAGATCGTCAATATATGTTTGGGAAAGACTTATTAGTAGCTCCTATATTTAGTAATACTGGAGATGTAAGTTATTATTTACCAGAAGGAAGATGGACAAATTTATTAAATAATAAAGTACTCGAAGGCGGAAGATGGTACAAGGAAAATCATGATTATATGTCACTACCATTAATGGTAAAAGATAATACTATAATTCCTATAGGATATAATGATAAAAAGCCAGATTATGATTATTTAAAGGATATAGAGCTTAACATATTTGAATTAACTGAAAATAATAAAATAGAAACTACACTATATAGCTCACTTGGAAAAGAAGTAGGGAAAGTATACGCAATAAAGACAGAAAATAAAATAATTGTTCAGACTGAAGGAATAAATGGGGATTATAAAATTGTCCTTAGAAATATTAATGCAACATCTGAAAATGCTAATTGTAATTATAATTTAGAAATAGGAACAGTGGCAATAGCTAAAGACAATAAAGTTATATTTACAGTAATATAAATGTAGAACTAACTAAAGGTAATGAAGTTATATTAAAATTATATAAGTATTGACAGGGAAAATTTTAAAAGTATTTAGAATTAGGTAATTTTATTATAAAATGAGTTGGTATAAATTTATACCAGCTCTAAATTAGGGGGACTAATTATATGGAAAAGACTATGAATCAAACTATAGATAGTGATACTACAGTAAATGACAAACTTTCAGGGTTAGAGAAGGTCGGTTATGCTACAGGAGATTTAGCTTGTAACTTAATATTTAGTACAGTTGGAGCATTTTTAATGTATTTTTATACAGACGTATATGGATTAGCTCCAATGGCAGTATCTATGATCTTCTTAGTAGCAAGAATTTGGGATGGTATAAATGACCCTATAATGGGTGTTATAGTAGATAGAACAAAATCAAAGCATGGTAAATTTAGACCTTATCTTTTATACGGTGCGCTACCGTTTACATTATTAGCTATTTTATGTTTTACAGTACCTGATTTTTCTTCTACTGGTAAACTTGTATATGCATATGTTACATATATAGGATTAGGGATGGTATATACATTAGTAAATGTACCTTATGGAGCCTTAACATCAGCAATGACACAAGATTCTACAGAGCGTGCTAACCTTTCCGTAGTAAGAATGTTCTTTGCATCAGTAGGAACTCTTATAGTAACTTATGGTGTACCTAAGTTAAGTATGATGTTAGGTGGAGGAAACTTAGCTAAGGGGTATCAACAAACAATGATAATATATGGTATAGCAGGTGGATTATTACTATTATTCTGTTTCTTCACTACTAAAGAAAGATATAGTGTAGTAAATGAAAAGGGTGAAAAAGCTGGGTTTAAAGATATAATAGTTTTACTTAAAAATAACAAGCCATTAGTTATATTATCATTAATATTTATATTAATGTTTGGTATTATGTCTATAATGGATGCTGTTGGTATATACTTCTTCCAATATGTATTAGGTAGAGAAGATTTAATTCCAACATATATGGTATTAGGAAAAGGCGCTGTATTAGTTGGATATGCTGTTACTCCACTTTTATTAAAGAAATTTGATAAGAGAGAAATAATATTTTGGTTTACTGTAGTTACTTTATCTCTTCCAGTAGGAATGATGTTCTTAGGAAAAGAACATATAACTTTACTTATGATCCTTAGAGTAATTCATGGTGTAGCTTATTCTAGTACTGGGATAATGTGGAGTTTAGTTCCAGATACTATTGAATATGGGGAATTAAAAACAGGAAAGAGAAGAGAAGGTATAACTTATTCTATAATAGGGTTCTTCTTTAAATTTGGAATGGCTTTAGGTGGATTAGTTCCAGGTGTAGTGCTATCTATGACAGGATATGTTGCAAATGTTGTTCAAACTCCACAAGCTTTAGCTGGTATTCGTGCTGTAAATGGTATTATACCGGTAGTACTTACAATAGGGATGTTGGTACTTATAAAGATGTACCCGTTAACTGAGAAAAAATGTAGAGAGATAGTAAGTGAATTAAGAAACAGATAATATATAAAAGGTGAGGAAAAATTTCTCACCTTTTTTTAGTTTCATTTATTTGTTGGCGTTTTTGGCTTGGTGTACAATTATATATTTTCTTAAATAGCTTCATAAATTGTTTATAATTATAAAAACCATTATCCTGAATAATATCTAATATATTATTATCTGTATTTATAAGGTCATTATACATTTTTTCAAGTCTGATATTATTTACATACGATGTAAACGTTATTCCCATGTGTGATTTAAAAAATCTAGATAAATATTGAGGTGTTAAGTTTACAACTTCACTTGCTGTAGATAGAGAAATTTGTTCTTTGTAATTTTCTTTAACATAATCAGTTATAATTTTTAATCTATCGAAATATTTATCTGTATCTTGATAAGATATTGAATCTGTAGAAATTGAATAATTACCATATAAGATATATAAAAACTCATATAATAAAGCTTTTGAGTTTAATATATATAGTTGGGGTTCTTTGCTATATACTTCATATAATTTATTTAAAGTGTTTTTTAATTTATTCACAGTAATATCATCAAAATTATCAAGTAATTCTTTGTAATTAATATGCAAGTTATTTATATTAGGTATGTTTTCTTCTAAAAACTTATAAGGAATTTGAAGAACTATAGATTCATTACTATCAGAACAAATAGCTGAATGAACTTGCTTTGGATTTAAAATTATTAAATCATTTGCTTTTAAACTTATCTTTTCATTATCTACAAAAAGATTAAAACTTCCATTAAGTATAAGAATAACTTCAAGACTATAATGCCAGTGTTTAGCTGTAAAACTTCCGTTATCAACAGATAGATAGAGTTTTACGCCTATATCATCGTGGATATTTACCGATTCATATTTAAGTGTATTCATAATAGACTCCTAGATAAAACAATTTTTTTGATTTTTCATGAATATCTGATATATATAAATATTATCACAGATATTAAAAAAAAATAAATAAAAAATATCATTGAGTTAATGTTCTTTAAAGTTTTTTATAAGAAGATGCTTTAAATGTTGTTATTGAAACTATTGATAATAGATTTATTTTAAAATATAGAATAATATGTTTAAGTTTATAAATACAAATACTGTTTATTTAGGTTGTGGCAAAAACATAAAAGTAACAGTTACTTAACCATACCCAAATGTCAAAAATAATATAGCATTAGTGAGTGAATTGATGGTTGACTTCTTGGTCATGTATCAATGGCAAAATTAAAAATAAATGTATTTGATTAAATATTGAAATAGATCTTTTTTAGTTATAATTATTATTTGAATTTAGTTAATTTTAAGAATATAATAATTATAAATAGACAGAAATTATGACTTTAGGGGGGAATATATTGAAGTCAAAGGTTAATATTTTTAGATATAACCAGAATATGGATAGTGAAGATTTTGAAATTTTCTATTATAAAAATATAGTCAAAAATGAAATTCCAATACATGTACATGATTTTTATGAAGTATGTGTTTTCTTATCTGGGAATATTAAGTATAAGGTTAATGATTTAGAGTATAAATTAAGATATGGTGATGTTATATTAATTCCTCCAGATGAGGAGCATGGACCTGTATTTTTAGATACTAAGAGTACATATGAACGTATAGTATTATGGATAAGTAAGTCTTATATGGAAAAAATATCGACGATGAAAAGTGATTTATCTTTATGCTTTAATAAAAACTCCATTTATTATTGCAACTATTTACATCCAAATGCACCAGATTGTAAATACATAATTTCTATGTTAGATCAGTTTATAGATGAGCATTATCGTGATGATTATGCAAGTGATATATATTCAACTTCTATATTAGGACTAATGTTAGCTAAGTTTAATAGAATGAGTATGAATCAAGTTGATTGTATATCTAATGGAGTAGGGAATGGATTTTTAATGTCCTATATTGTTGATTATATAAATAAACATTATAACGAAAAAATAACATTAGATTACCTAGAAAAGTACTTTTTTGTAAGTAAATATTATATTTCTCATGAATTCAAGAAACTTTTAGGAATTTCAATAGGTCAGTATATAACACATAAACGGTTGGAAAATGCAAAGAAATTAATGCATCAAGGATTATTACCAAGCAAGATATATGAAGAATGCGGTTATAATGATTATGCTACATTTTACAGAGCATTTAAAATGGTAAATAATATGACACCAAGTGAATATATGAAAAAAATAAGTAAGAATAGCAAGATTACCAATATTACCAACAAAATATAATATTCAAAACGATTTCCTAGTGTACTAGTATATATTATATAAAGTAATAACAATATATTGCTAAATACATTAAAATCATTAAAAAAATCTTAAAAATGATATCTTAGGGAGGGGAATAATGGATATTAAAATTGAGAGTAGTCAAAGAAAGTTTGGTTTTAAAGATATGATAGGATATACACTAGGTGATACGGGTGGAAGCTTTATTAACTTATATGTAGATTCATTCTTTTTAACATTTTGTACTTATGTTTTAGGTATATCACCATTTTATATGGGAACACTGTTTTTAGTTTCACGTTTATGGGATGCCATAAATGACCCTATTATGGGATCATTTCCAGATAGATGGAGAATAGGTAAATCAGGAGATAAGTTTAAACCATGGATAAAGCTATTCATAGTTCCATTAGCTATATCAGGGGTATTATGCTTTACAGATGTATCTTCATTTAGTAATACGGCAAAATATATATGGGTATCTGTAGCTTATATATTATATGGTATGTGTTACACAGGAACATCTATGCCATATGGATCAATGGCAGCTGTAATAACTCAAGATCCAGTTGAAAGAACTAAATTATCTAGTGCTCGTTCTCTTGGAGGAATGATTGTTGGATTTGGCGCTTTAGCGGCATTACCTCAAATTTTATTTGATAAAAGTGGAAATGTTGTACCATCAGCATTTTTTAAAGTTGCTATTGTATTTGGGATATTATCTATACTTTGTTATATAGGATTACTAACACTTACAACAGAAAGACATAGTCAAGAAAATAATACAGATAGTAAATTCAACTATCTTAATGTTTTAAAAAGTGTAGTAAAAAATAGACCTTTAATTGGTGTAATGGTTGCTACAGTAGGTTCATTATTATATATTACTGCTAATAGTTCAATGGGGACATATTTATATAAAGAGTATTATAATGCTCCTCAAATATTAACAATGGCTACTATTGCAACTTTACCAATTACAATACTTTGTGTAGTATTCATACCTACACTTACTAAAAAACTTGGAAAAAGAAACTTAATACTTTATACTGTTTTATTTAATACTATTGGTTCTGTAGGTTTATTTTTAGTACCAATACCAAACCCATATGTATTTTTAATTTTAAATACTATATTCTGCATAGGACAAAGTGTATTTACAGTTATAATTTGGGCTTTAGTAACAGATTGTTTAGATTATCATGAGTGGATAACAGGCGAACGTAATGATGGATCAATGTACTCTATATATACATTTTCTCGTAAGATAGGGTCAACTTTAGCTTCAACAGTGGCAAGTTATGCTTTAGGGTTAATAGGATATGTTGCAGGAGCTGCATCTCAACCAGTAGGTGTTGCTGAAAATATAAGATATTTAAGCACAGGTATAATAGTTGTAACATGTATACTTGAACTTATAGGAATAGGTTTAATATTTAATTTAAATAATAAAAAAACTCAACAAATGTATAGTGAATTAAAAGAAAGAAGATAAAGGGGAGAATAATAAATGCGTACTCGTTTTTTACCTAGATTAACAAATTATGAAGTTGAAAGATATTTAGATAAAAATGATATTATAATAGTTCCAGTTGGAACAGTAGAAATGCATGGTGGAATGCCTTTAGACTGCGAGACTGTAATATCTGAAGCCTTTGCATTAAAAATGGCAGAAAAAGTTAATGGGTTAGTACTTAATAATTTACCATATTTTTATGCAGGAGCTACAGCTTCAGGTAGAGGTACAGTTCAAGTAAGTGTAAGAGCAGGAATAGATTACTTATATCAAATAGCTAAAAGCTTATTAACAAAAGGTTTTAAAAGACAAATATATATAAGTTTTCATGGACCAGCGCATATGACTTGTAGCCCGATGGTTAGAGATTTTTTTGATGATACTAAGGTTCCTATATTATACTTGGATTTATGTATGTCAATGTTTAAGAAATCATCTGGCGTATTTAAAGATATCAATGATTTTCATTACATATCGTTTGGTGCATATGAACTAATGGGGAGATTAGAAGATATACCGCTTAGCATAGGCGAAGGAATGGATTTTTCAGAACAAGTAGAGCAAACAGTTGCTTTTGCAAATCCTTTATTTGATATGGCTTATCAATCAGGATCTATAGGATATTATTTTGGGGATCCTAAAGACCATATGCCAACTCCTAGAGTTGAATCTGCAGAACAAAGATTAGAATATGCTAAACGTGGGATAGAGCTTATAGAGCAAATTGTTGATGATATAGATATGGAAAATGTAGTTGAAATGATTAATGATTTAGATAAATTCTATAATGAAGAAGTAGCTCCTAAATATGGAGAATGGTTACCAAAAACTAGAGTATAGAGAGAAAAAATATAATAATATTTGCAAAGATAGGGGATATAAGTAAATTTTATAAAAATTTGCTTATATCCTTTTTACAATTAGCGAAAGATATATTGATTATATAGAGTTCATGAATGTAATACTTAAAAGATGTGCAATGAATTTAGTTTTTTGAACAAATTGTTGGGAGAAATATATATACAAAATTAAATACATACATAATTTAGTAATCTAGATTTTCTTGTAAAGTAATGTTACAATGTTTAAGATTATTGGAACAATAAGGATGTGAATTGGATGAAAAAGAAAATATTGTTTTTAGCAATTATTTTTATATTTATAATAGCAGTAGGTAATTGCAATTATCCTAAAAAGGGTCAACTATCTAAGGAAGAGAAGATAGAGGATTTTGAGTATGCTTATGATGCTATAAAAAATGGATATCCTTATCTAGATGTAAATAAGAGACGTAACAATATAGATTGGCTAGGAAATAAGGACAAATATCTAAAAAGAATTAAAAATACTAAAAATGACGAAGAATTTATAGAAGAAATGTCATCTATATTATCTGATTTAAATAATAGGCATACTGAATTAATAGACAATAAAAAAAGATATGAACTTTTTAAAAAATCATATTCTAAGAATAATTGGTATGATTTTCTTGACGATAAAAAAGTGGTAGATAGATATAATTCTATAAATCCTAAAATAAAAATACCAAAGGATATTCTCTTAAAAAAAGAGTTAATTTTACAAGATGTAATTAAAGATAAGGTTGGATACATATACTTACCATCAATGGCATCAAAGAATGGATCTACAGATAAAGATCTAAAGATGATTGGAGATTATATTAACACATTAGGAGAATACAAAGCTTTAATTATTGATATAAGAGGAAATTTAGGAGGAAGCGATAGGTATTGGCAAGGAATAGTATCTAAGCTTATAAAAAATGATATTAAAATGAATGGTTATAGAACTTATAGAAATAATAGTAAAATAGTTAAAAGATATACTGATGTAAGAAATATAAAGTTAGAACCTATAGAAAATCTACCAATGAATGTAAAGAAGAATGCGCCAGAGGAGACTTTAAAAAAGTTTAGTGATTTTGAAAATACGTCTTATACTATAAAATCTAATAATGATTTAAAATTTAAAGGTAATATATACTTGCTTGTAGATGAAAAAATATATTCATCATCAGAGTCATTTTCTATGTTCTGTAAGGAAACTAAATTTGCAACATTAATAGGACAAACTACTGGAGGAGATGGTGGAGGATTAGACCCTGTGTTGTTTAAGTTAAAAAATAGCGGCTTAATAGTTAGGATGGCAAGTGGTATGTATTTAAATAAAGATGGAATATGTGATGAAGAATTTAAAACTACTCCAGATTTTGAAATAAAAGACTGTAAAAGAACTACAAATTTTAAAAATGATAACTGCATAAAAAAGGTATTACAACTTGAAAATATTAATGCTTAAATAACAAGCAAAAGTTAAATAAAGCTACCTTCTTAATATTATTAAAAATGATAAATAGAATGTAATTAAATTGCTTTTACACAAGTATATTTTCATCCTATTTATCATTTTTATTACCTTTCTTTTATCAATCTATTAACAGCAGATATATCAGCAGGAGCCCACTTTAAAGAATCTAAGTTTTCTCTTTTTAACCATATAATCTTAGAATGCTCGCAAGCCATTGGATTACCTTCAACTAATTTACACTTCAAACATATAAGATTCACAATGAAATTTTCATATTCATGATCAATATCATTAAATATATCTATAGCTTTAACATTACATTTTAACTCTTCTTTTATTTCGCGCTCTATAGCTTCATATAATGATTCGCCTTTTTCAACTTTACCGCCTGGAAACTCCCACATATTTGGAAGCACCATTTTTGGTGATCTAAGCGCGCATAAGATTTCATTATTATCATTTTCTATTATAGCAGCAACTACTTTTACCTTTTTCTTCATTTGTTTCACCTCTAGTTTTTTTATATTTACTTATTATACTCCATGTTTAATACATTATAAATATATAAGTATAGATAATTGTAATAGGAAAATAATTGAATAATATATATAATATAATTAAATTTAAAAATAGTAAAAAGTATACAACATTTAAAAGTATATAATTTATATGACTTAATAAGGGTAAAAATAATATAGAATATAATAAATAGAATAAAAGGAGTGTTAACATTGAAGATAACATATATTCATCATAGTAGCTTTTGTGTAGAACTTGAAAAAAATATCTTACTATTTGATTATTTTGAAGGGGATCTACCAAAATTTGATAAAAACAAGAAACTTTACGTTTTTGTAAGTCATAATCATAGTGACCATTTTAGTCCGGTAGTATTTGATTTAAGAGCCAATTATAAAAACATAAAATACATATTATCAGATGATATAAAGGTTAAAAAAGAAGAAGATATTTATTTTGTAAAGGAAAATGAAACAGTATACCTTGATGAAATGAAAATAGAAACCTTAAAATCAACAGATTTAGGAGTGGCATTTATAATAACTGTAGAAGGTAAGACTATTTATCATGCAGGTGATTTGAATTGGTGGCATTGGGAAGGTGAAATTGATAGTGAAAATAAAAAGATGGAAAAGATGTATAAACATGAAATAGAAAAGATAAAAGATAGATACTTTGATATTGCATTTGTACCACTTGATTCTAGACAAGGAAAATACTTTTATTTAGGATTTGATGAATTTATGAGAAACACTAATACTAAATTAGCTTTTCCTATGCATTGTTGCGGGGACTATTCTCTTGTAGATAAGTTATCTAAAATGGAGGAATCTAAAGATTATAAGGATAGAATTATTCATGTTAATGAAATAAATAGAGAATTTGATATCAAGTAATAAGTAAGTAGAACATATTGATAGTTACAAAAGAAATTTATACTGTATATAATGATAAACATATAGAATAAAATAGGGTATCGTGAAATACGATACCCTATTTTATTATACTTATAATATTTTTAGTATTCGAATGGAATTTTGTATAACTAAGTTTCATTAAGTAGTATCCTTTAAATGTATAAATTTATAAGAATAATTGCTTATATTTATATAGTTGTAAAATATATTTATAATTTAAATTTAAAAATAAATTTTACTATTAATTTGAAAAAAAGGCAAAATAATGTATAATTATATATAAATACAGTAAAAATAAAAAGCATAGGAGGAAGAAATTGAAAAAAGTTGCTATATATACTTGTGGGGATGTTTCACAAAGGTGTACCGCTAATGGATGCTTTAGAGCATTTAATGAATGTAAAGATTCATTTGAAAGATATGAAGGTAATTGTAAATTAGTTGCTTTTAATACTTGTAATGGTTGTGATGAAAAGCCATTAGAAAGTTTAGATATAAAAATAGAAAAATTAAAAAAAGCAGAAGTTGATGTAATACATATATCTACATGCATAAGAGGGAGATGCTCTCATTATGAAGAGTATGCTAAAGAATTTGCTAAACATTTTGAAGTAATTGGATATACACACGGGTCAAAAGAAGGTAAAAAGAACAATAATATAAACATACTAAAAAGTGAATAATTACAGTAAAGCCAAGCTTAAGACTTGGCTTTACTATACAATAAATAAAGATTATCTATTTTTCGAAAATTTAAATAGAAAAAGTTATGTAGCTATTTAATTGGGTAATATTATATACGAGGTGATAAAATGGATAACTTAGAAAATAGTTGTATACCTGATAATGGAAATTGCTCAGAGGCTTTTAAAATAAGAATTGTTTTTGAAAGTATTTTAATAGGAGTAGGTGTAGGATTTATAGTTTCCTTGTATAGGTTATGCTCCAAATATGCAGAAAAAATTAGTTTAAATATATACAATTTTATGGCTAATCACTTGGAATATGTAATTTTGGGAATACTAGTGTTTGCTATTATAGGATATATTGTTGGATATTCAGTTGAGAAAAATCCTATGATATCAGGTAGTGGTATTCCACAAATTGAAGGCTGTTTAAAAGGAAGATTAAAAATAATTCATTCTTTTAAAATTTTAGTAAGTAAATTTGTAAATGGTGTACTAGCAATGGGAGCTGGACTATCTCTTGGTATAGAAGGTCCATCTATTCAATTAGGTGGGAGTTTTGCACATGCTATATCTAGACGATTTAAACTAAGTAAAAAAGAATTTGTATATTTATATTCAACAGGAGCGGGAGCTGGTCTTGCAGCAGCATTTAATGCACCATTTGCTGGAGTTATGTTTATCTTAGAAGAAGTACATAAAAGTTTTTCGCCAGTACTATTTATAACAGCTGTTGCAGCTTGTGTAAGTTCTGATTTAGTTACATGGATATTTTTTGGAGAAACACATACTTTAATAGTTGATAAAGTTTTAAATATGCCAGCTAATTACTACATATCTTTAATAGTACTTGGAATAGTTATTGGGTTAAGTGGAGTTATATATAATAAAGGATTACTTAAAACTATAGACATATATTCAAATATAAATACAAAACTAAGATATAAAATGATTATACCTTTTATGTTAGCTATTGTATTTGGCATGTTTTTACCTCAAGTTTTAGGTGGTGGGGATAAGCTTATAAATAGTATATTAGCTAGTGGACTTACTATTAAATTAGCTATAATATTATTAATAGGAAAATATATATTCTCACTTATAAGTTTTGCACCAGGAACTCCTGGAGGTATACTATTTCCTATTTTAACATTAGGTGGATTAGTAGGAATTATATTTGGAAAAGTTTTAGTTTTAATGGGAGCTATAGATACTTCATATTTAAATAACTTTATATTATTAGCAATGGCAGGGATGTTTACATCTGTTGTCAGAGCTCCTATTACTGGCTTTATATTAGTATTTGAAATGAGTGGAGCACTTACTCAGCTAGGACCTATTATAGTAGTCTGTGGGGTTGCGTATTTAGTAGCTAATTTATTAAATTGCCCTCCTATTTATGATTCTTTACTTGAAAATAAAGTTAAAGCTTATGATAAAATTAAAGAAAGCAGTAAATAATATTTAGATAGAAAAAAGCCAAGCATTAAGCTTGGCTTTTTATTTTAGTTTATTTAGCTTTTAATAGTAATTCACTTTGTTTAATGAATAACCTTATTTTATTATAGAGTTTTGTATATAACTTTTGATATATCTTTAGATTCTATAATAGTTTCTTTTAACTCAAGTACATTTATTAATATTAACTTACTCAATCTATCATCTATATTATTTAAGAAATCTATAATATCTTTTGTAGAAATATCCTTATTTAAAAGCATATCTATATCGTAAAATAAAACTAAGTTATGTGATGAATTTTTATTAGTGTATTTCTTAAAGTTATTTACTAAGAAACGTAGTTTATTAATAAATATATGTTGCTTATGTACAAATTCATTTAAATCATCTGATAACAAAATATTATTATTAAAATATATCTTTTTATTAAGACGTATATTTTGAGTAATTACATCCTTTAAATCGTCATTAATAGTTCCATTCACTAATCCTGTATTGTATAATTTGGCAAGTATTTGCTCATTTAAACTTAAAGAATTTTTGACTTCGTTTTTTGTAACATCACTCATTTTATATGGTAAAATTACTTTGTTTGCATATAGAGCAATTATAGTACCTAAAAGAACGAAAAATATTCTACTAATAGATAGCTCGTTTATATTATTACCAATAGATGCTGCTCCTAGAGCCGAAATAGTTGTGCATATCATTTGATACTTATACTCTGTTTGGTAATTACTAATATATCCAACTATAAGTATAATAAAAGCTCTCATAGAATTATCTGTTACTATAGAGAATAAAATTTCAAATATAATTAATCCAATTATAGTTCCTAAGATTCTTTCCCTACCTTTAGTTTGTCCAGATTCAAGATAAGGCTGGACAATAGATGATAAACTGAAAACTAACCATTTACCATGTGGTATATTAAAGAAAGCAACTACAAATACACCAATACTAGTAATTAATGCACCTCTAAATGCAAAAGTAAACTTAAGAGAGTCCTTATTTAAATTATTTTTTAAATCATTTAATCTATCAATTGCATTTGATACGAAATACTTTTTACAAACTTCTTTTGAATTTTTTTCTTTTGAAAGTATTAAGTCTTCTTTTAATAAACTTACGCAACCTTGTAATTCATAAATTTTGTAGTACTTTGAGTTAGATTTTTCGCTAGCAATTAAGAATTCATCTATTTTAAGTATAACATCATCAACTGTTATATTTCTATCTATAAACTCATCTATATTACAAAGTAATGCTTTTATTTTATTTAAGATATAAGTAAATTCTTCATTAATTGTATTGTTTTTAACTTCCTCTAGTATTAAGTTTACACTTTCTAAAAACTGACATATAAATAATGATTGGATTAATGAAACTGGAAGTTCAATATTTTTATCCAATCTTTTATATACATCTGATATATGCTCTTTTAGTGTATCATAAGTTTTAGAATTTAAATTATTTACACTTTCTATACTATCATTATTTATCATTAATACTATTTCTTCATTAATAGACTCTATTACCGTTTTAATAGTAACTTTAGATTGCTTTTGTAACTTATTTTTATTTGCAATCATTTGTACTGTCATTATAAAAAGTCCACAAAATATAAGAGATACTAATCTAGTAGGCAATTCATTGATGCTAACAGGTGTATAAAGCATAAAGAAATAACCAAGCGTAAAAGCAATATATGTAGGTTTTTTTGTATTATATGTAAATTGGTATAATATAAAAAATATAATGGCAAAAGTTATAACTAATCCTAAAAAAGCATTAGTTGATGCTAAAAATGAACTAACCCCAAGTAATACTTCAATAAATACAAAATATATAGTACTTTTTATTGGTGTTATTGTATAATCAGTACCAAGTAAAGAAAGAGCTGCTGTAATGCCTGCAACTCCAACTAAGGTATTAATTTCACCAAATATAGATTTAAAACCTATTATAGCAGCAACTATAACTAAAAACATTATAGTTGTTGAAATTACTTTTTTCTTATCCATGTCAAAGCTCCTTTGTAGTTTGAAAGTTTAATTTTTTATTAAATATACCCTTATTCTTTATACTTAAATCTAGAGTGTTACAATTTTATCATTAACATATAATGATGTTTTTATTTAACATGATATAGTTCAAACAAAGGCATATATGAATTTGAAAAATTATTTAAAATAATGATATAATTATTTGGTAATATAATAAAATGTATAACTTATAAAGGGGAATAATCAAAATGAGAAATATACTAATAGTAGAAGATGACATTATGTTAAATCATGGAATTTGTTTTAATTTACAAGCAGATGGATTTAATGTAATACCTGCCTACAATCTAAAAGAAGGGGAAAATATTTTTAATAGTAATAATATAGACTTAATAATACTAGATATAAACTTACCAGATGGAAATGGATTTGAATTTTGCAAAAAAATTAGAGAAAATTCTAATGTAGGGATACTATTTTTAACTGCATGTGATATGGAATCAGATATTATAAATGGATTTAAAATAGGAGCTGATGATTATATAACAAAACCATTTAGTATAGACATATTAATGCAAAGGGTAGAGGCTTTGATTAGACGTTGTAGTAATAAAGAAAAATATGAAGATACTTTAGTTGAAGGAGAATTTGAATTTAATTTTGAAAAAATGTTAGTAACTAAAAATAAAGTAAATATTGTGCTATCACCAATAGAATACAAAATACTAAAAAAACTAGTAAAGAGCAAAAGTCAAATAGTTACAAGACAAGCCTTGATAGATTCAATCTGGGATAATGACAAAGAATACATAGAAGAACATGCCCTAACAGTAAATATTAATAGACTAAGAAGTAAAATAGAAGATAAATCATCTAATCATAAATACATAAAAACTGTATATAAAATGGGGTATATGTGGGTTGGTGAAAAGAATGAAAAATAGTAAAAATATTTTTAGTAACTACTATATAAACTTTTCTATTATATATATAATAATATCAATAATAGCACTTCTTTTAATCCGACAACAAACAAAAAGTATTATATATATGTATCCAAACTCTTTTGAGGAAGTTAAAACAATTAACAATATAAGTTTTTGTTTTTTATTTTTATCATTAACAATAGGAATATTATTTATATATATTATAAAATCAAATATTCTTAAATTTAGTAATGATATTATAGATAATATAGATGCTTTTATATTGGGTAAAGAAATAGTTTTAGAAACTAATAAGGATACTTTATTATCTAAAATTCAAAATAAATTTAAATATATGATAGGAATTATAGAAAATAAAAATAAAATATATTTAGAGGAAAAAGATAATATAAAATCCTTAATATCTGATATTTCTCATCAAATAAAAACTCCTATAGCTAATATTTCTATGTATAATGAAACTTTAATAAATAGAGAACTAGATAGAAATAAACAGATAATATTTTTAGAAAACATGCAACATCAAGTTAATAAATTAGATTGGTTAGTCAAGTCACTTATAAAAATGTCTAGACTAGAAAATGGAATAATAACATTAAATATTAAAAAATATAGAATAAGTGATACAATTGCAAGTGCACTTAGTGGAGTATACTTAAAGGCAGAGGAAAAAAATATATCTATAGGTGTAGATATTGATGAAAAGCTAGAACTTTATCATGATAAAAAATGGACTAGTGAGGCAATATTTAATATTGTTGAAAATGCAGTAAAATACACAAAGAATAATGGAAGTATAAATATAAAGCTAAATAAAATGGAGCTATTTACTAAAATAAGTATAATAGATACTGGTATTGGAATTAATGAATCTGAGATAAATAATGTATTTAAACGATTTTATAGAAGTAATGATGTTATTAATACAGAAGGTATTGGGGTTGGACTTTATCTAGCAAGAGAGATTATAAACAAGCAAAGTGGATATATAAAAGTAGAATCTAAAAAGGATGTAGGAACAACCTTTTATGTGTATATGAAAAATTAAAATATATAAAATAAAAACACTGTTATATTAACAGTGTTTTTATTTTATATATCTCAATATTGTTATGATTTATATAAACAATATCACAATACTGTGAGGATTTTTAAAATATTTATATGATAATATTTAAGTAGATAAGATAATAAAAAATCAAAAGGGGATTTTAATTAAATGAAAATATTAGAAAGTAAAAGTTTGAAAAAGTACTATGGAACAGGAGAAAACATAGTAAAAGCATTAGATGGGGTTGATATAAGTATAAATAAAGGAGAATTTGTTGCTATAGTAGGTACGTCGGGAAGTGGTAAAAGTACATTATTACATATGTTAGGAGGACTTGATAGACCTAGTGAAGGAGAAGTGGTAATTGAAAACAATAACATATTTAAAATGAATGATGAGGAACTTACAATATTTAGAAGACGTAATGTTGGATTTGTATTTCAAAACTACAATCTAGTTCCTATACTTAATGTTTATGAAAATATAGTACTACCAATAGAACTTGATGGATGTAGCGTAGATAGTGAATATATAGATGAAATAATAAACACATTAGGACTTAGTAAGAAGGTAGATGCCCTACCTAACAACTTATCAGGTGGACAACAGCAAAGAGTTGCAATTGCAAGAGCACTAGCAACAAAACCATCTATAATACTACTAGATGAGCCAACAGGAAACTTAGATAGTAAAACTGAGCAAGATGTACTAGGACTTTTAAAAGTAACTAGTAATAAATTTAGCCAAACTATAATAATGATAACTCACAATGAACAAATAGCACAAATGGCAGATAGAATTATAAGAATTGAGGATGGAAAAGTTGTAATTAGAGGTGAAAGCCATGCTACAAAATAACAATCAAAAAATTATAAAAAAGATAAGTAAAAGAAGCTTTAAAGTTAATAAAATTAGAAATATTATATCTATTATAGCTATAACATTAGCTACAGTTTTATTTACATCGCTATTTACAGTAGGAGTATCTATGATGGATGCTTTTAATAGTTATATGATGATGGAATATGGAACAAGTTCTCACGTACAGATGCAAGATGTAGATAAAAGTCAGATAGATATAATAAAAAATGATGAAAGTGTAGACCAAAATAGTATAGGTATAATTAAAAATATTGATAGTGCTAAAAATCCAGAGTTTTTAACTCAAACTGTAAATCTAGCAGTTTATGACGGTCAAAGTGTAAAAAATGCTATCAATACAGAGATGATAAAGGGGAGTTTACCAAAGTCTAAAGAAGATATAGTTATGCCAACAGAAGTATTAGATATGTTAAAACTACCTCACAAAATAGGCACTGAAGTAAATATAGATATTCCAGCAGCTAAAGATGGCACTTATACTGGAGAAAATAAAACATATAAATTTAAATTAAGTGGATATTTTACATACAAAACAGCAACAGCTATACCACTTCATGATATATATATAAGTGATGATTTTTACAATGAATATAAAAAAGATAATGAAATAGGTCCTTTATGTATAACTTTTAATTTTAAAAATGATAAAAACTTAGAAAAACAAATTGAAGGTTTAATTAATGAAATTAAGCCATATTCAGGGAAATATAGTGTAAATCCAGCATTTTTAGATAATCAAGTAACAAATACTAGTGAATTTATAAGAAATGCTCTTCCAGTAATTTTATTAGTAATTGTAATACTTACAAGTGGTTATCTTTTAATATATAATATATTCTATATATCAGTAGTAAAAGACATAAAACACTATGGACTTCTTAAAACTATAGGAACATCACCAAAACAATTAAAAAAATTAATAATAAATCAAGCTAATAGATTATCATTAATAGCAATACCAATAGGACTATTTTTAGGAGTTATAATAGGAAAGATATTACTTCCTATGGCTATGAAATTTACTACTATATCAAGTTTAAAATCAATAGATTCAAGCAATCCTGCTATATTTATAGGTGCTATTATATTCTCATATATAACAGTAAGAATATCTTGTATGAAACCTGCAAAACTTGCAAGTAGTGTATCTGAAGTAGATGCTACAAGATATAGTGATAGAGATAGTAATATAAAACGTAAAGCAAAAAAAGGTAAGAGTGGTTCTAAAATTCATAAAATGGCACTTTCAAATATGTTTAGAAATAAGAAAAAAGCATTATTAGTTTTAACGTCTATGTCTTTAAGTTGTATGATATTTTTAAGTGTATCAACTATAATAAGTAGTTCAGACCCTAAAAGAGCAGCAGAAGGTATGATGTTAGGTGATATAGAAATACAACATGGAGAAGCACAAAACTCAAGGATACATGAAAATATCATACCAATAGATGAAGAATTTATAAAAGATGTTAAAAATTTAGATGGGGTAAAAAGTGTAGAGAAAATATATAAAGATTATTTAGGGCTTGTAGCCTATGAAGGAGCAATAAAAGAAGAATTACTAAGCCAACCAATAAATGAAGATCATGTAAAAAGATTTTGGCAAGGGTATGATTATAGAGAAATTGCAGCTACTAACAAAAGTGTAACATTAGATATAAGCGGAGTGTCTTCAGGGAAAATAATTAAAGAAATGATAGCAAATAATATGTTAGATTATTATAGTGATGGAAACATAATAGAAGGAAAGTTAGATATAGAAAAGTTTAACAAAGGTGGATATATAATAATTAGAGGACATGAAAATAGCAAAATAAAAGTAGGAGATAAGATTAAGTTAAAATACCTTAAAGGAAATACTATAGAAGAAGGATATACAGAGAATGAATTTGAGGTAATGGCAATAATTGGTGCAGGAGAAAACTTCAACATGGATGTATATGTAAATGAAGATGACTATAAAAAAATAGTACCAAAATCATATGTACAAAATGTAGTAGTTAATGTAGATGAAAACGTAGATGAAGTTGAAAAAAATATAGAAAAATTAAATGAAAAGTACTCTAATCCATATACTCATATTTCTTCAAAAAGAACATATATAGAAGAAGCTAAAGAAAATCAAGTTACAATAACTATTATAGGAATGAGTGGAGTGTTTATAATAGGATTAATTGGATTTTTAAATTTTATAAATACTATGGTAACGAATATAATGTCAAGAAATCAAGAATTTGCAATGCTAGAAGCAGTAGGAATGACTAAAAAACAGCTTAAAAAGATGTTAGCACTAGAAGGTATGTATTATGGAGTTATAATAACCTTTGTAAATCTTACTTTAGGTAGTTTATCTACTTTTCTAGGATTTAATATTATGAAGCTTAGATATTCTGTATATACCTATCCAATAGAAGCTTTAGCAATGTGTATAGTGTTAGTACTTTTAGTAAGTGTAACTGTTCCCTTAATTGTTTACAAAATAACTTCTAAAGAAAGTATAGTAGAAAGAATTAGGGTAAGTGAATAATATTTATATGAAAATGGAGAGAATATTATATTCTCTCCATCAAATTGATTTTTATTAGAATTTTAAAAATTATAAATTTTACTAAATTATGATATAAAAGAGCGATAATATAAAATTTATTGCTCTTTTTAATATTTATAAAAACATAGACTTACTTATGTATATTTAATTGATTAAATCAGTATGAGAAAAGCAATTAGAATTATATCAAAAGCGTAAATCTATTAAAAAATATGACTAATACTACAAAACTACTAAATATGATAAAATATAAATTATAAAATTAAAAAACATAATGTTATTATAATTAAGGATAATATTGATATTTATATAAATAGGAGAGACATATGAATAAGACAATAGGGGTATTAGCTCATGTTGATGCTGGTAAAACTACATTTTGTGAACAAGTACTATATCATACAAATGCAATTAGAAATAGAGGCAGAGTAGATAATAAGGATACATTTTTAGATAATCATAACATAGAGAAGCAAAGAGGTATAACAATATTTTCAGAACAAGGAATGTTTAATTACAACAATTCTAAATATTACTTAATAGATACACCAGGACATATAGATTTTTCACCAGATATGGAAAGGTCTATATCTATAATGGACTACGCAGTTATAATAATAAGTGGAGTAGATAAAATACAATCACATACAAAAACAGTATTTAGACTACTTAATAAATACAAAGTTCCTATAATATTTTTTGTAAATAAAATGGATAGAGAAAGCTCTAATTTAAACTTAGTGATAAAAGATATACAAAATAGCTTAACTAAAGATGCTATAGATATAACTAATACTAATATAACTAATACTTTAAGTGAAGAGCTTATAGAATTTATTGCTGAAAGAGATGATGAATTATTTGAAAAATATTTAAATGATGACTATGACTACAATCTTTGGATTAAAAATTTCAAAGAAATGATAAAGGAATCAAAAATATATCCACTATTAAGTGGGTCAGCTCTTAATGATATAGGAATAGATAATTTCCTAGAAAAGCTAGATTTTTTAACATATACAAATTACAAGTTAGAAGAAAAATTTATAGGTAAAGTATATAAGATAAAACATGATGACAATAAAAATAAATTAACTTATATAAAAGCACTACAAGGAAGTATTAAAGTGAAAAATGAAGTTTTATATAAAGTTAATGAAGAAATAATAACTGAAAAGATAAATAACATAAGAAAATACAATTCTAACAAATTTGAAGCTGTAAATGAGGCTAATTGTGGAGAATTATTTGTTGTAAGCGGTTTAAATAATACTGTAGCAGGAGATTTCATAATGGAACATGGTTTTGAAAAAGACGAAATAGAGAAAATTTATAATATAAAAACCAAATATGAAATGACTCCAACATTAAAATCAAAGGTTATATTTGATGGTCTATTAAACATAAAAGAAGTATTAAGTGTTTTTGAGATGTTAAATAAAGAAGAACCTGCATTAAATGTTTTATGGGATGAAAATCTTAAAGAAATACACATACATGTAATGGGAAAAATTCAATTAGAAATCTTAAAAGAAGTAATAAAAGAAAGATTTAACTTAGATGTAGACTTTGGAAAATGTGAAATACTATACAAAGAAAGTATATTAAACAGTACTATAGGATATGGTCACTTTGAGCCACTTGGTCATTATGCAGAAGTTCATTTGCTAGTAGAACCAAATACTAGAAATTTAGGTATCACTTTTAATAGCAAAGCACATGTAGATGATTTAGCCATAGGTCATCAAAATTTAGTTAAAACTCATATATTTGAAAAAGAGCATAGAGGAATATTAGGTGGATACCCATTAGTTGATTTAAATATAACTTTGCTTACTGGTAGAGCACATAAAAAGCATACTAGTGGTGGAGATTTTAGACAAGCTACTTTAAGAGCATTAAGACAAGGATTAGAAAAAGTTGAAAATGTATTACTTGAGCCATACTATAAGTTTAAAATTGAGACAAACTTAGATTATATGGGAAGAATCATATCAGATATTCAAAAAATGAATGGAGAATTTGAAACGCCGATTATCAATGAAAATTTAGTAACCATAGAAGGTAGAGGGCCTGTTGCTACTTTTATGGATTATAGCTTAGGGTTATCTGCTTTTAGTAAGGGAAGTTCAAGTGTTAGCTTCATATTTGATGGATATGATAGGTGTCATAATTCTGACTATGTCTTAGAACACAGGTCTTATGATAAAAATAGTGATAATGAATATACATCAAACTCTATATTTTGTTCAAAGGGACAAGGTTATGTTGTAAAAGGAAGTGAGGCTAAGCTTCACATGCATTGTATAAAATAATGAATAATAGTAAATAACATTTAAGGTTAACTATTATTAAGAAATATATTAGTTTTATTTTTAATATTTTACGATAGAAAAAATTTAAATTGAAATATTAGAAAGGCTAATGAATGATAGTATAATATAAAGGAATATAAAAGATTAAAAGGGAGAACTTATGAAAAATAAGCATATATTGATCGTAGATAATAGCGTAACAAATTTAAAAAGAGCAGAACAAATTTTAAAACCACATTGCAAAGTTAGCTTACTTACATCTGGTATACAGACTTTAAGGTTTCTAACTAAAAACAAACCAGACTTAATATTTTTAGATATAAATATGACAGATATGGATGTGTATGAAACCTTAGAAAAGATAAAATCTAATAAAGATTTAGTTGATATACCAGTAATATTTCTAACCTCACAAGTAGATATAGAAAGTGAATTAAAAGGCATTGAAAAAGGAGCTATAGACTTTATTAGAAAGCCATTTGTTCCTCAAATTATGATAAGTCGTATAAAGATGCATCTAGAATTATATGACTATAGGATAGATTTAGAAAAAAAAGTAATAGAAAAAACCGAGATGATAGAACATCTCCAAGATGTTATGATGATATCCATCGCAGAGCTTGTTGAGTGTAGGGACGAAAATACTGGGGGTCATGTTAAAAGAACTGCAAAGTATGTAGAAATACTAACTAAAGCTTTGGTAGAAAGAAATATATATAGTGATATATTAAGCAAAGATTATGTAAAGGATATGATACGTTCAGCTCCACTTCATGATGTAGGTAAAATAGGTATAAATGATAAAACTTTACTTAAAAATGGTTATTTAGATGAAAAAGAGTTTGAGTTTATGAAAACTCACAGTAAACTTGGAGGAGAGACTATTCAAAGGATGATAAATCAAACTGATGGAGAAAGTTTTTTATATATAGCGAAGGATATGGCGCAATCTCATCATGAAAAGTGGAATGGAACAGGTTATCCAGATGGATTAAAGGAAGAAGAAATACCACTTAGCGCTAGAGTAATGGCAATAGCAGATGTTTATGATGCGCTAACAACAAAGAGACCTTATAAAGAAGCTTTTACACATGACAAAGCAGTTGAAATTATATTAGATGGTAAGGGGATAGCTTTTGATCCTGTTATAACTGAAGTATTTGAAGAAATAAATTCTGAGTTTGAGTTAGCAAGACAGATTTTATAGTAAAATTTGATCACGATGAAGTGGTTGAATTTTTCAAAAAATGTGTAGAAGATAGATATGACTTTTTAATTATTTCACCTGATGGAAGAATTATTGGTGAAAGTATAATAGAAGTGCCAATTATCGAATTGGGATATTTCATTCTGATGAATGTGGAAAAGGCATAGGGTCTTGGGTTATAAAAAAGACAAGAGATTTTGCATTTGAAAAATTAAATCTTCATCGCTTAGAACTAGATGTTTATTCGTTTAATCATCGTGCCGAAAAAGCATATTTAGCTGCTGGATTTAAAAGAGAAGGTGTATTGAGAGATGCAGTTTGGAATGGCAAGGAATATGCGGATGATATTTTGATGGCAATCCTAGAAGATGAATGGAAACAAATAAAGGCTATTATATAAATTATAATTTACCTAATTATAAATATATATTTATATGAATAATTTTATATGTACTAAGAATTAAGTTGAGTAATAGTATAAAGACTATTGCTCTATTTTATTGTACAATAAGACATTTATTTTGGATATTGTTATAAAGGTATTATAAGAACAGTTATAATAATTTAGAAATACATTTAACTTGTTTGCTAAAAAAATAAAATGTATTTTATGACAGGATTTAACAAATATAAGTAGAAATATATATAATTAAATAATATAAATTATAAATTAGGAATAATAATTTAAGGAGGAGTTTAATGGAGAAGTTTTTTGAACTAGAAGAGTATGCTCAAATTGAAGTTCTCCAAAATATCCAAGATAGCTTTGCAAATTCACTTGGTATGGGAGCGATTATAGTAGACTATAAAGGTGAACCTATAACGAAAGAAAGTAATTTCACTAAGTTTTGTACATATATAAGAAATAATGATGAATTAAAAGGAAAGTGTTATAAATGTGATGCATATGGAGGGGTACAATCAGCTATTACAAAAAAGCCACATATATACAAGTGTCATGCAGGATTAGTAGATTTTGCTATACCTATAATGGCAAAAAATACATATATAGGAGCAATATTAGGAGGTCAAGTAAGATTAAAAGAAGATTTAAAAGAAGAAAACAATGTTTTAAAGGATAAATATAATGAAGAATTATCTAAATACTATAAAGATGTAAAGATAAAGACTTATGAAGAAGTCAAATATGCAGCAGATCTTATGTACCAAATATCAAATTATATTATAAATAAAGATATAGTCAAAATAAATTCTGATTTTAATAACAGTAAAGTCGAAATAGATAGAGCTACTAATATTGAGTTAATAAAAGAATATAATTTAGAGGGCGAACAATATTCTGAAGAAATACACAAAGCACTAAATTATATTCATTCAAACATAAAAAAAAATATTACACTAGAGGAGGTAGCAAATCATATAAATCTAAGTCCAAATTATCTGAGTAAGACTTTTAAAAAGGATATTGGTATAAACTTTATAACCTATATAACAAATAAAAAAATAGAATTAGCAAAAGAAATGTTAAAAGATACAGATACACCTATTCTAAATATATCTATAGATTTATCTTTTAATAAACCTAACTATTTTAGTAAAGTTTTTAAAAAAATAGTAGGTTTAACACCTAGTGAGTATAGGAGCACATTACAGAATGATCAAATAGATACCTAAGGGAGGAATTTTTTGAGTGTATTAAAAAAAGAATCAATAAAAGATCTTCTAAGTAAGGATTATTTAATGCAAATACTACCTGGTTTACGAGATATAAAGTTAGAAAATATAAAAACAAACGGTTTATCAGGAGCTAAAATATATAAAATTACATTATTTTCTAGGCAAGATAAAAAAAGCCTATATCTAAAAATAAATAATTTAAAGGAAGATTGGCTAGCAAAAGTAAATAAAGATGAAGGCAGAGAATTAGCTATATTTAAAGATGATATATATTCAAAATTAGAAGAGTTTATAAATGACATTTATTTAGGTTATTACATAGGGGATAATAGCTATGCAATACTTATGAATGATATGTCTGTATACAAAAAAACAAATAACTCAGAGAAAGAGTGTCTTTACTATTTAAATAACTTAGCGAAATTCCACTCTAAATTTAAAGAACATGACATAACAAATTATAAGGAGTTATTAAATGTAGATGAATATTGTAATTTTTTAACAAAGACTAAAGTAAGTGAAGTTGAGGAGTTTAAAGAAAATTATCAAAAAGGAGAAATAATATTAAAAGATATTTTAGGAGAAAATTTATTTAATAAATATGATGAAATAAAGGAAATAGATAGTATATTTTCTTATTATCCTAAAACCTTTTTGCATGGAGATTATAGACCAGATAATACACTTTACATAAATCAAAATGATATAAGAATTATAGACTGGGCTAATAGTGGATGTGAACCTTGTACATTAGATGTATTTTGGTATCTTATGACATCTGTAAATGTTAAATTTGATAAAACTATACTACTAAATTATTATAAAATGAATTTAGAAAATTATATTGGATATAAATTAACTAGAAGAACATGGGACACTTTATTGAAAGTTGGAATTTTAGCTTCCTGCAAAATGTATTTAGTATCACTATTAGCTAATTCAAATTTAGAAGATAAATATGAGTATTTAAATATATATTATTGGATAGAGAATCTTAAAAGTGTATTAATAGACTTATAGATATAGTAGAGTACAATTGGTAGGAAAAGTAACCTTTATGAAAGTTGAAATAAATGTGGATACATGAAATATAAAACAATTTAATTAAGAAATAATAAACTAAATAAAAAGTGGGAAATAGATGTGATAAAAGATTTACATGTTAAAATAATAGGACTTACAACTATATTTAGTTTACTTATTACAGGATGCACTAGCACAATAGAAAATAAAGAAATCTTAAAAAATACATACTTTGAAGTTGTAAAAAGTGAACAAAATAGTAATGAAATAAAAGCTGTGGATTTAGAAGAAAGGCTTAAGGATAAAACAGTAGATATTTCAGATGGAATTGTATATTTAACTGGTGAAAATGGAGAACAAAAAGATTATTCAACTAAAATTTATACATTCAAAGAAGGTAATAAATCTCTTAGTGTTTCTTATTTAGATAATGATAAAAAAGAAAATTTAGAAGATATAAAATTTGCTTCATATATTATAACTAAGGAAGATAAAGAAGAAACTTATGTAGAAGTTTATTATCAAGACATATTAGAAGCAAATGGAATATTAAGTTTTCAGATGTATCCAGAAAGCGTACAAGAACAAAAGGAATTAGTAAACTTACTAAATGAAAATAAAAGTAGTTTGTATGAAGCATATTATAAAGTAGCAGAAAGTATAGAGGAAGATAGTTCTCTAGAGTTAGGAAAAATAATAGATGATAAGTTAAAAAAAATAGATGGATTTGTTAGTAATGATAATGAAAATTTAGTATCTTATTCTTTAAATAAGGATGGTTTAAATTTAAATTTAGTATTTGACGAAAAGATAAATAAGGCTGAAAGTGTAATAATTGAAGATATTGAATCTAATAATATATCTTTAAGTTATTATAAAAATATGGAATAGGGTATACAACTTTATAAGAGGAATAAAGATTTGAAAGAACAAGAAGAAATAATAGATAAATTATTAGAATATAAAAAATAGTAAGGATAATTCCTTACTATTTTTTTGTATTAATATTAAATTAAAAATGTAAAGAAAAATATAGTACAAAAAATTATCCTATTAAGATAAAATTTATCATAAAAATATTTAAAAAGTCTTAAAATTTGTACTATTTAAATAAAATATTTCCATAAAAGTATACTAGAATTTAAATAAGAACAAGAATAATTTTTGGAGGTACTCCCATTATGCAAAAAGAAGCTTTAGGAATGGTTGAAACAAAAGGACTAGTAGGGGCAATAGAAGCTGCTGATGCTATGGTAAAATCAGCAAATGTACAACTAGTAGGATATGAAAAAATAGGTTCAGGGTTAGTAACAGTAATGGTAAGAGGAGATGTAGGAGCTGTTAAAGCATCTGTAGATGCAGGAGCAGTAGCAGCAGAGAAAGTTGGAGAAGTTGTATCAGTTCATGTAATACCAAGACCACATACAGATGTTGAAAAGATATTACCAAGCAATAACTAATATTAAATAAGAATTTAGGTTAAGGGGGAAATTTTCATGAAAGAAGATTTAATGTCAAAAATAATGGATGAAGTAATGAAGAAAATGGGAGAAACTCCAAAGTTAGAAGTTAAAGAAGAAACAGTAGAAGAAGCTAAATATGAAGAGCCTAATAGCTGTAGCTTAACAGAGTTTGTAGGAACAGCAATAGGAAACACTATAGGTCTTGTTATAGCTAATGTAGATTATAACTTACACGAGTTAATGAATATAGATAAAAAATATAGATCAATAGGGATAGTTGGTGGAAGAACAGGGGCTGGACCTCATATATTTGCAGCAGATGAGGCTGTAAAGGCAACTAATAGTGAAATATTGTTAATAGAGCTTCCTAGAGATACAGAAGGTGGAGCAGGACATGGTTCTTTAATAATATTTGGTGCAGAAGATGTATCAGATGCTAGAAGAGCTGTTGAAGTTACATTAAATGAATTAGAAAGAACTTTTGGTGATGTTTATGGAAGTAGCGCAGGACATTTAGAATTCCAATACACAGCAAGGGCTAGCTATGCTCTTAATAAAGCGTTTGGAGCACCTATTGGAAAATCTTTTGGGATAACAGTTGGAGCACCAGCTGCTATTGGAGTATTACTTGCAGATACTGCTGTAAAAGCCGCTAATGTTGATGTTGTAGGATATTCAACTCCAGGAAATGGTGGAACTAGTTACTCAAACGAAGTAATTCTTACATTCTCAGGAGATTCAGGAGCTGTTAGACAGTCTATAATAGCAGCAAGGGAAGTAGGAAAGCAATTATTATTAACTTTAAGTAATGAAGAATTAAAGTCATCAACAATACCATACATATAAGATTTTAAATAAGGGGAGTGAATACATTGAAATCTAAACGTTTTGAAGTTTTAAAAAATAGACCAGTAAACCAAGATGGTTTTGTAAAGGAGTGGCCAGAAGTTGGTCTTATAGCAATGGATGGACCAAATGACCCAACACCTAGTATAAAAATAGAAAATAAAATAGTAATAGAATTAGATGGAAAGAAAAGAGAAGACTTTGATATGCTAGACTTTTTTATAGCAGATCATGCTATAAATTTAGAAAGAGCAGAAGAAGTTTTAAACATGGATTCATTAGAATTAGCTAGAATGCTTGTTGATATAAATGTTGGAAGAGAAGAAATAGTAAAACTTACAACTGCTATGACTCCAGCTAAGATAGTTGAAGTTGTAAGCCAGATGAATGTACTTGAAATGATGATGTCAATGACAAAGATGAGAGCTAGAAAGATGCCTTCAAATCAATGTCATGTTACTAATGTAAAAGATCATCCAGTTCAAATTGCAGCAGATGCAGCAGAAGCAGCTTTAAGAGGATTTGATGAACAAGAAACTACAGTAGGTATAGCAAGATATGCTCCATTTAATGCCCTAGCTTTATTAGTTGGAGCTCAAGTAGGTCGCCCTGGAATACTTACTCAATGTGCTGTTGAAGAAGCAACAGAATTAAAATTAGGAATGAGAGGATTAACAGGATACGCTGAAACTGTATCTGTCTATGGAACAGAGTCTGTATTTATGGATGGAGATGATACTCCTTGGTCTAAAGGTTTCCTAGCATCTTCATATGCATCAAGAGGACTTAAAATGAGATTTACATCAGGAACAGGTTCTGAAGTTCAAATGGGATACGCAGAAGGAAAGTCAATGCTATATCTTGAAGCTAGATGTCTATTCTTAACTAAGGGTTGTGGAGTTCAAGGAATACAAAATGGTTCAGTAAGTTGTGTTGGAGTACCAGCAGGAGTACCTAGTGGAGTTAGAGCTATACTTGCAGAAAACTTAATAGCTGCAATGTTAGATCTTGAGTGTGCATCTAGTAATGACCAAACATTTACACATTCTGATTTAAGAAGAGTTGCAAGAAGTTTAATGCAAATGGTGCCAGGAACAGATTTTATATGTTCAGGATATAGTGCAACTCCAAATTATGATAATATGTTTGCAGGTTCTAACTGGGATGCAGAAGATTATGATGATTGGAATATAATTCAAAGAGATTTAAAAATAGATGGCGGTCTAAAGCCTGTTAGTGAAGATGAAGTTGTTAAAGTTAGAAATAAGGCAGCTAGAGTTATACAAGTATTATTTAAAGAATTAAATCTTCCAGAAGTTACAGAAGAAGAAGTAACTGCTGCAACCTATGCACATGGAAGTAAGGATATGCCAAATAGAAATGTAGTTGAAGATTTAAAAGCTACTGAAGAAATGATGAACAAAGAAGTTACAGGGGTAGATGTAGTTAAAGCACTTTATAAAGGTGGATTTGAAGATGTAGCAGATAGTGTGTTTAATATGTTAAAGCAAAGAATAGCAGGGGATTATTTGCATACAGCAGCTATACTTGACAAAGATTTTAAAGTAAAAAGTGCCGTAAACTATCCAAATGATTATAGAGGGCCAAAAACTGGATATCAAATAAGTGATGAAAGATGGGAACAAATCAAAAATATTGAAAATGCAGTAAGTCCAGAAGACTTCTAAAAATAGAAAAAGAGGTGAAAATTGTGTCTATAGATGAGAAATTATTAAAAAGTGTAATAGAAGAAATATTAAAAGAAATGGTAGAAAATGATAATGTAGAGTGCAATAGCAAAAAAGAAGAAAAGAAAGAAAATGTAGTATTTGATGATAATAAAAAATTAGAACTAGTAGAAGTTGGAGATTTGAAAAAAGGTACTAGAAGCGATGAAGTAGTTATAGGTTTAGCGCCAGCATTTTTTAACCATCAAACTAAAACTATAGTTGGTATAGAACACGATAAAGTATTAAAAGAAGTTATAGCAGGTATTGAAGAAGAAGGATTAACTTATAGACTAGCAAAAATTTATAGAACGTCTGATGTTTCTTTTATAGCACATGATGCAGCAAAACTAAGTGGTTCAGGAATAGGAATAGGTATACAGTCAAAAGGTACAACAATAATACATCAAAAGGATTTATTTCCTTTAAGTAACTTAGAATTATTCCCCCAAGCTCCACTTATAGATTTAGAAACATTTAGACAAATAGGTAAAAATGCAGCTAAATATGCTAAAAATGAATCACCAGCTCCAGTGCCAGTGAAAAATGACCAAATGGCAAGACCAAAATATCAAGCAATTGCAGCACTTTTACATATAAAAGAAACAGAACATGTTGATAGAAACAAAAAACCTCAAGAATTGAAGATAACATTTAAATAAACAAGGAGGGTAATGATGAATCAAGATTTATTAATAAAACAAATCGTAGAGGAAGTACTAAAAAATATGAACTCTACTAATATAAATGAAGTTTCAAATGCTGTTAAAAATGTTTTAAAAAGTGATAAAGTCACAAGCGCTAATTATCCATTAGGAGAGAAAATACCGGAAAAAATAAAATCACAATCTGGAATAAAATTATCAGATGTAACTTTAGACAAAGTAATAAGAGGTGAAATTGGATCTAAAGATATAAGAATATCTAAAGAAACTTTAGAATTACAAGCACAAGTAGCTGAATCTGTTGGAAGAAATGCATTTGCTCAAAACTTAAGAAAGGCAGCAGAACTTATAGTAGTTCCAGATGATAGAATTCTTGAAATATACGATGCACTAAGACCATATAGATCAACTAAACAAGAATTATATGATATAGCAGATGAACTAAGAAATAAATATGGATGCACTATAAATGCAGAGTTTGTTATAGAAGCTGCAAATGTTTATGAACAAAGAGGAAGGTTAAAGGTAGTGGAGTAAAAGTAGTTTGGAGGGTATTAAATGAAGATAGTAGCTGGTATAGATATAGGTAATGCTACTACTGAAGTGGCCTTAGCAAAAATAGATGAAAACAATATTGAATTTTTATCAAGTTCTATAGTTAAAACAACAGGAATTAAAGGAACTATGAAAAATATAAATGGAGTATTTAAATCTTTAAAAAATTCTTTAGATAAGTCTAATTTAAAAATTGAAAATTTAGATGAAATCAGAGTAAATGAAGCTGCTCCAGTAATAGGAGACGTAGCTATGGAAACTATAACAGAAACCATAATAACAGAGTCTACAATGATAGGCCATAACCCTTTAACACCAGGTGGAGTAGGAGTTGGTGTTGGTGAAACTGTAAAAATTGATAAATTAGAAAGTGTAGATAAGAACAAAGATGTAATAGTTGTTATACCTAAAGAATTTGACTTTGAAGTTTCATCTAAATTAATAAATTTATATTCAGATAAATTAAATATAAATGGAGCTATAGTAAAAAAAGATGATGGAGTACTAATTAATAATAGATTAAACAAGAAAATTCCTATAGTAGATGAGGTTAGTTTAGTTGAAAAAGTTCCTCTAAATATGAAGTGTGCCATAGAAGTTGCACCAATTGGAGGAGTTGTTGAAGTATTATCTAATCCATATGGAATAGCAACATTGTTTAATCTAACTTCAGAAGAAACTAAACATGTTGTTCCAATAGCTAGGGCATTAATTGGAAACAGATCAGCAGTTGTTGTAAAAACTCCTAAGGGAGATGTTAAAGAAAGAAAAATACCTGCTGGAAATATTGAAATAGTTGGACTAAATAAAAAAGCTTTTGTTGGAATTGATGAAGGTGCTAAAAAAATTATGAATGCTATAAATAGCGTAAATATTGTTTGTGATGTTAAAGGAGAACCTGGGACTAATGTGGGAGGAATGCTTGAAAAAGTAAGGCATGTTATGTCTAATTTAACAAATCAACACCCAAAAAACATTAAAATACAAGACTTACTATCTGTAGATACTTTTGTTCCTCAGATTGTAAAAGGTGGTATTGCTAATGAGTTCTCACTAGAAAATGCAGTAGGAATAGCAGCTATGGTAAAAGCTGATAAACTTCAAATGCAAAAAATAGCAGATGAATTAACAAAAAGCCTAGGGGTAAATGTCAATGTAGGTGGAGTAGAAGCTGATATGGCAATTCGTGGAGCATTAACTACTCCAGGAAGTAACAAACCACTTGCAATATTAGATATGGGTGCAGGATCTACGGATGCTTCTATAATTACAAAAGAAAATGAAATAAAGTCAATACATTTAGCAGGTGCTGGAAATATGGTTACTATGCTTATAAAATCAGAATTAGGAATAGATGATTTTGAACTAGCAGAAGACATAAAAAAGTATCCATTAGCTAAGGTAGAGAGTCTTTTCAATATAAGACATGAAAGTGGAGCTGTAGAGTTTTTTAACAAAGCATTAGATTCTAAATTATTTGCAAAGGTTGTAATACTAAAACCAGAAGGCATGGTTCCTATTGAAATAGATGAATCACTAGAAAAAATAAAATTAATTAGAAAAAGTGCTAAAGAAAGAGTATTTGTTACAAATGCTATAAGAGCACTAAAAAAGGTAAGCCCAACAAATAATGTAAGAGATATAGCGTTTGTAGTTTTGGTTGGAGGAAGTGCACTTGATTTTGAGATTCCTCAATTAGTTACAAATGCATTATCTCAGTATAATGTAGTTGCAGGAAGAGCAAATATCAGGGGTGTAGAAGGACCTAGAAATGCAGTTGCAACAGGACTTGTTTTACATTTAAAAGAAGAATAGGTGAATTTTATGGCTAAGAATATAAGTGTTACGAAAAAGCCAAGTATAAAAATATACTATAACAAAAATCAAATAGATGAGTTAAAATTTAGAGAAATTATACTTGGCATAGAAGAAGAGAATGTACCTTATGAAATTTTAGGAATTTGTGAAGAAGATGTTATAAAATTAGGCTATAATGCCTGCAATGACTCTATATTAGGAGTGGGGATTGGAGTAAATAAAGATTTTATAATACTTCACTATAATAAACTAGAAAAAGATAGTCCTCTTTTTACTATAAAAATATCATCTAAAGAATCTATAATGAGAACACTAGGTCAAAATGCAGCTAGATTAGTCATAAAAAAACCTTTCAAAGAACTTTAAAATATTTATAAGATACATATAGTTTATCTAACAATTGTATAAAGTTTTATATTTATTATAAATATTACTTAAACATTAGATTAGGGGGAGGGTAAAATGTCCCAATTAGCTATTGGAATTATAGAGACAATTGGCCTTGCAGCTTGTATAGAAGCAGCAGATGTATGTGTAAAATCTGCAAATGTTAATTTAATAGGATATGAGCTCTCGAAAGGTGGAGGTATGGCGACATTAAAAATAGAGGGAAATGTAGGTGCTGTTAAGGCAGCTATAGAAGCTTCTGTTGTTGCTGCCAATAAAATAAGCAAGGTATTTTCCTATAAAATAATACCTAGACCAAGTAAAGAAATAGATATATTAATTAATAACAAAGAAACTATAGGATATAAAGAAATACAAATAGATAATCAGTCTAAGGAAAATGTAGATTTATACAATGAAGATGATAAAGAATTAGTTAAAGATATAGTAGAAAATGTAAAAATAGTTAATCTAGAGGATGATTTAAATTATATAAAAAGTGAAGAATTAGGAAATACCATAGAAGAAAACAATTTAAATAATAAAGAAAATTATACTTGTAATTTATGTAAAGACCCAGAATGTAAAAGACAAAAAGGAGAATTAAAAAATAGTTGTATTCACTACAATGAACTAAATGATTTTAAGGAGGAATAGAAAATGGGAGAGGCATTAGGATTAATAGAAACTAAAGGATTAGTAGGTGCTATAGAGGCAGCAGATGCGATGACTAAATCTGCAAATGTTGAGCTAGTAGGATATGAAAAGATAGGATCAGGATTAGTTACAGTTATGGTTAGAGGAGATGTTGGAGCTGTTAAGGCATCTGTAGATGCAGGGGCAGTAGCAGCTGAGAAAGTAGGAGAACTCGTATCTAAGCATGTAATACCAAGACCTCATACTGATGTTGAAAAGATATTACCAAAATCAGAATAATATATAAATAGGTGATTAAAATGGATTTTAACAATAAGGAATTAGTAGAAAAAATAACTAAAATAGTAATACAAAAATTACAAGAAGAAAAAGAAGTTTTAATCCCTATCGGTATCTCAAATAGACACATACATTTGTGTGAAGAAGATTTTAAAATACTATTTGGCAAAGATAAATCACTAAGTAAATTTAGAGATTTAAAGCAACCAGGTCAGTATGCTGCAAATGAATGTGTAACTATAAAAGGCTCTAAAGGAGAATTAACAAAAGTTCGAATTTTAGGGCCTTTAAGAAATGAAACTCAGATTGAAATTTCTGTATCGGATGGCTTTAAATTAGGTATAAATCCACCTATAAAAGAATCAGGAAATCTAAAAGATACTCCTGGTATTGAAATTATAGGGCCTAAAGGAAAAGTTGTCAAAGAAAAAGGTGTAATTTGTGCATTAAGACATATACATATGTCACCAAATGATGCTAAAAAATTAAATTTATGTGATAAAGATATAGTAGATGTTGAGATAACGGGGATTAGAAAAGCTATACTAGGAAACGTATTAATTAGAGTAAATGAAAATTTTGAACTAGAAATGCATTTAGATATAGATGAAGCTAATTCGTGCTTAATAAAAAATAACGACTTAGTTAAAATTGTAGAAAATAGGTGAGAATGTGAATCTAAATGACTGCAATAATAAGGTAAAAGAGTTTTCAAGACTTATAAAAGAAAAAAAGTGCAATAAATATAACGGTAGGCTAAAAGTAGGAGTAGATTTAGGAACTGCAAATATAGTTTTATCTGTTGTAGATGAAAATAATAATCCTATAGCTGGAGCTATGAAAGCTTCATCTGTAGTTAAAGATGGGATAGTTGTAGATTATATAGGTGCAACTAATATACTTAGAAAATTAAAAGAAGAAGTAGAACAAATTATAGGATGTGAATTAACTTATGCTTCAACTGCAATCCCTCCAGGAATTACTGAGGGAAATACTAAAGTTATATGTAATGTAGTAGAATCTTGTGATATGGAAGTTTTAAATATAATAGATGAGCCAAGTGCAGCAGCTACAGTACTTAAAATAACTAATGGGGCAGTAGTTGATGTTGGTGGAGGGACTACTGGGATAAGTATAATAAAAAATGGGGAAGTCGTGTTTACAGCTGATGAAGCAACAGGTGGAACTCATATGACACTAGTTCTTGCAGGGTTTAATAAAATACCTTTTGAAGAAGCAGAAGTTATAAAAAAAGAGAAAAAGTATGAAAAAGATACGTTTATAATAGTAAAACCTGTCATTGAAAAAATGGCATCTATAGTTAAAAAGTATATAAAAGATTACAATATAGACACTATCTATGTAGTCGGTGGTGCTTGTTGCTTTAGTGAATTTGAAAAAGTATTTAAAAAAGAAATAAAAATAGAAACAGTAAAACCATTAGAACCACTACTTGTAACACCTCTTGGAATAGCAATGAATTGCCATATATAGAAGGTGATAAATTGGATTTAAAAAAACTTGAAAACATAATTAGTGAAAATGTAGAAAGTGTAGTTATAGATTATATAGTAGAAAAAGTATTTGAAAAGCTAGAAAGCTACAATAAAAAATTGTTAGTAGTATTTACTGGTGCTAGTATTGGATTTAAAGATGCATTTAAATGCATTAAAATGCTTCAAGATAGAGGATTTAAATTAACAATAGTATTATCAAATGGAGCTTTAAATGTATTTAATGAAAATTTAATAAAAGAATTTTTTAAAGTGGAAAAAGTTATAAAAGAAGATGACAATGAAAATATAATAAGTCTAGTAAAAGAAAATACTATTATAATGATACCTACATTAACAGTTAATACCTGTAGCAAAATTGCAAATGGAATAAATGATAATATAGCTACTAATATAATAAGTTATTCCTTAATTAATGGTAAAAAAGTAATAGCAAGTATTAATGGATGCTGCCCAGACAACGAAGAAAGAATATCTATATTTAAAGATAATATGAGCAATTCATATAAAGATTTACTTAGAAATAATATAAAAAAATTAAAAGATTACAATATTATATTAACTACATCAGTAAATTTAGAAAAAAAAGTTATAAAAATATATAAAGATAATTTTAGTTTAAACACTAATAAAAAAAATAATGATGAAATTGATTATATATGTAGTAAACAAAATATAGAGATTAAAGAAATACTCTTAAATAAGAAAATAATAAGTAAAATAGATGTATATAACTTAAAACACTATAAAGTAATAAAAATAAATCAAGATTCTATAATCACGCCTTCGGCTAAAGATGAGGCATTAAAATACAATATAAATATATTAAAAATATAAAGCTAGGTGAAAAATATGTATCTAGGAAGTGTAGTAGGAACAGTAGTATCAACTACTAAAAATGAAGGATTAATAGGAACAAAGCTTCTACTTGTAAAGCAATTAAATGAAAAATTAGAAGTGGTTGGAAACACACATGTTGTAGTAGATTCAGTAGGCGCTGGAGTTGGAGAGACTGTAATTGTTGCAACAGGGAGCTCTGCAAGAAAGATATTTTCATCTGATTCTCCTATAGACTGTGCAATAGTTGGAATAGTAGATAGTATAGAAGTTAATAATTAGGTGATATAATATGGCTAATTTATATACAAAAACAGGTGATAAAGGAAGTACTAGTCTGTTTGGTGGTAAAAGAGTATCAAAAAATGATTATAAAGTAGAATGCTATGGAACAATAGATGAGGCTATATCAATGCTTGGAGTTGCGTATTCTCAAAGTAAAAATGAAGATATAAAAAGTTATCTAAATAAAATACAAAGAAAATTATTTATAGTAGGTGCTGAACTTGCTAGTGATGAAAAAGGATTATCTATGTTGTCATATACAGTAAATGAAGAAGACATAAAAGAATTAGAACATATAGTAGATGAGTGCAGTAAGCTAAATGGAAGACAAAAAAGTTTTATAATACCTGGGAAAAATGAGTCTTCAGCATCTATTCATGTTGCAAGAACTATAATAAGAAGAGCAGAAAGAAATATAGTTACATTAAAAGAAAATGGTAATATTAGAGATGAATTACTAAAATACGTAAATAGATTATCGGATACATTATATGCTTTAGCAAGATTAGAAGAAACTTATTGTAAGATAGATGATATAAAAAGCAAGGTTATAGATAAGTTAGAAAAATTTAATAATATAGAAAAAGGAAATGAAGAGAGTATAGAGTTTAAACTAGAAAATATAATAAAAATGGCTAATTATGCTCAAAGAAAAGCAAAAGAATTAAATGTTCCTATAGTTTTTTCTGCAGTAGATAGTGGAGGTAATCTTATATTACTTCATAGAATGGAAGATTCATTACTTGGTAGTATAAATATAAGCATGAATAAAGCATATACTGCAAATGCCTTAAAAATATCAACTGATAAACTAGGTAAGCTTTGTAAAAGTGGAGAAGCACTTTATGGTATTCAAAATACTAATGACAATAAAATAGTTGTCTTTGGTGGAGGATATCCAATATATAACAATAAAAAAATAGTTGGAGCTATAGGGGTAAGTGGCGGCAGTGTAGAAGAAGATATGGAGATAGCTTTATACTCAATACAAATGATGAAAATGAAAAGCAATTAAGCAAAATGTAATGGGGGGATAATAATGAGTGCGTTAAATGTTGAGGAAATAGTAAAAAAGGTTATAAGTGAATTAAATAATGAAAATTCTTTAAAAGAGTGTGAATATGGAATATTTGAAAGTATGAACGATGCTATAGAAGCATCATTCATAGCTCAGAGAAAGTACTTAAAGCATAGCCTAAGTGATAGAGATAAATACATAAAAGCTATAAAAAATGAATTTTATAAAGAAGAAAATTTAAAAAAAATATGCAAAATGACAGTTGAAGAAACTGGTATGGGAAATTACAGCCATAAACTTTTGAAAAATAGATTAGTACTAGAGAAAACACCAGGTGTAGAAGATTTAAAAACAGATGCTTATACAGGTGATAAAGGTCTTACTTTAGTAGAACTTTCTCCATATGGAGTAATAGGGTCTATAACACCTACAACAAACCCAACAGAAACCATTCTTTGTAATACTATAGGAATGTTAGCAGCAGGAAATTCAATTGTTTTTAGTCCTCACCCAAGAGCTAAAGAAGTATCTTTATTCACCATAAAACTTATAAATAAAGCATTAAAAGAAGCTAAAGCCCCAGATAATTTAGTGGTAACGGTAAAAAATCCTACAATAGAAAATGCAAATATAATGATGAAACATGAAAAAGTTAAATTGCTAGTAGCAACTGGAGGGCCGGGCGTTGTGAAATCAGTATTATCTACTGGAAAAAAAGCGATAGGAGCAGGGGCTGGAAATCCTCCAGCAGTAGTTGATGAAACTGCAGATATAGAAAAAGCAGCAAAAGATATAGTTGATGGATGTAGCTTTGATAACAATCTTCCATGCATAGCAGAAAAAGAAGTTATAGCAGTAGATGAAATTACTGACTATTTAATATTCAATATGAAAAAAAATGGGGCATATGAAATAAAAGATAAGGAAACTTTAAATAACTTACAAAACTTAGTTTTATCTAAGGATTTAAAATTAAATACTGAATGTGTTGGAAAAAGTGCAAGATATTTATTAGATAAGATAGGAATACAAGTTGAGGATGATATAAAAGTAATAATAATGGAAACAGATAAAAATCACCCATTTGTTATAGAAGAATTAATGATGCCAATACTTCCAATAGTTAGAGTTAAAGATGTTGACGAAGCTATAGAACTATCTATAGAAGTTGAACATGGAAATAGACATACAGCTATAATGCATTCTAAAAATATTGATAAATTAAGTAAGATGGCTAAATTAATTCAAACCACTATATTTGTTAAAAATGGACCATCATATTCTGGCATAGGCGTAGATGGAGAAGGATATACAACATTTACAATAGCTGGTCCAACAGGAGAAGGTTTAACAAGCGCTAAAACCTTTGCTAGAAAAAGAAGATGTGTACTTGTAGATGGCTTTGATATCAGATAAGAGGTGAGATTATGGAAAAAGATTTAATAAGCATTATTAAAGAAGCTGGTATAGTAGGTGCTGGTGGAGCTGGATTTCCAACTCATGTAAAATTAAATACAAAGGCAGATTATTTAATTATAAATGGAGCTGAATGCGAACCTCTTTTAAGAGTAGATCAACAACTGATGGCTAAAGAATCTAGAAAACTTTTAGACGCTATAGATTTAGTTAAAAAATATATTGGCGCTAAAGTTGCAATAATTGGATTAAAATCTAAGTATAAAAAAGCCATAGAAAATATAGAAACTATAATTAATGAGTATGAAAATATAAAAATGCATAAAATGCCTAATTTTTATCCAGCAGGAGATGAACAGGTATTAGTGTATGAAACTATTAAAAAAATAATACCAGAAGGTTCAATTCCACTTAGTGTAGGAGCTGTAGTATTAAACGTAGAGACTTTATTAAATATATATGAAGCTTATTACAATTATTTAAAAGTTACTAATAAATATGTAACTGTAACTGGAGATGTTAAAGAAAAAATAACAGTTAATGTTCCTATAGGTATATCCATAAAAGAAGTTATAGATTTAGCAGGAGGGAGTAATTTAGATGAATTTGTTGTTATAAATGGTGGACCTATGATGGGTAAAATAGTTTCATTAGATGATGTAATTACAAAAACAACTAAAGGTCTTATAGTATTACCTAAAGAACATAGTCTAGTTAAATCTATAAATAAAAATATATCTCAAACATTAAAAGAAGCTAAAACTTCTTGTATGCATTGTAGTTTATGTAGTGAAATATGCCCTAGAAATTTATTGGGTCATAATATAAATCCACATAAACTAATAAGAATAGCAAGTTATTCAAGTATTTGCGATACCAAATCTAGTTTAACAACAGCATTTTTATGCTGTGAATGTAGGTTATGTGAATATGCTTGTATTATGAATTTACAACCTTGGAAATTACATTCAAATCTAAAAAAACAAATGTCAGCAAAAAATATAAAAAACGATAATAACAATACACCAATAGATGTACATCCATTTAGAGAATATAAAAGATATCCAGTAAGTAAATTAATATCTAAGTTAGATCTTTCGAAGTATGATAAAAACGCAGAAATAACAAATATTTATAAGAATTTTACAAAGGTAAAAATACTTTTAAATCAGCATATAGGAATAAGTGCAACACCTATTGTAAAAAAAGGAGATAAAGTTCTTAAAGGACAGCTAATTGCATTTACAAAAGAAGATAAATTAGGAACATCAATTCATTCAAGTATAGAAGGATTAGTAAAAGAAGTAAATGATAAGTATGTATTAATAGAAAGCTAAATTTTTATTAGGAGGAGTAACATGGATATATTTGCAATGGTAGCAGCTTTTGGAGGAGGAGCATTTGGAGCTTTAATAGGAGCATTACCAGCATTTATACTTACAGGTGTGATAGCGATAGCAGGTGCAGCTATAGGGATGGCAGGTGGATCAGATTTAGTTGTTGGAAATGTAGCTTTTGGTTCTTTTTTGGGACCTCATATAGCATTTGCAGGTGGGGTTGCAGCAGCAGCATATGCAGCAAACAAAAGAAGCACAAGTACATCTAAAGTAACATCAACTGGAGAAAAAATCTTAGGTAGTGATGAAGTAGAAAGTGGAACATCAATAGGTTTATCCTTAAACCTAACAGGAGACTATAAAGTTTTGTTAGTTGGTGGGATATTTGGGATATTAGGTTTTTTAATAAATTATTTATATGCATCAGTTCTAGTACTTCCAACAGATACTCCAGGTATGACAGTTTTTACACTGGGTGTAATAGCAAGGCTAACTCTTGGAAATAGTGGACTATTTGGTAAATATGATAAAAATAAAAAAAGAAAATACTTATCTACCGGAAAAATGCTTGGATATAATATAGTATTAGGTGCATCATTAGGAATAGTAGTTTCTTATGTGGCAGCATCACTTTCCAATACCTTTGAAGTAGCTCCAGAGGTAATATCATTATTCCCAACACTATGTTTTGGAATAAGTGCACTTTCTTTAATATTTACACAAACAGGCTCGGCTACACCAGCAACACATCATATAACATTAATATCAGCACTTGCAGCTGTTGTTTCAGGAAATCCCATATTTGGAGTATTGTTTGGAATTATAAGTTGTTTAATTGGAGATTTCGGAGCTAATACACTTAATAGTAATTGTGACTCTCATATAGATCCACCGGCATTCTCAATATTTATATGTACATTTATAATAAACTTCATATTTTAATTAAAACTAAACAATAATTTTTAAAATTTTACATATTTGAATTATAGATAAATATAATTTAGATAAAACATATTAGCAAACATGATAAGAATTAGGGGGACACAATATGAAAAAATCAATTGGACTTGTGGAATTAAAAAGTATTCCCATAGGGATAGAAGTTGCAGATACAATGCTAAAAACAGCAAATGTAGAATTAATATTAGCTAATCCAATTTGTCCGGGAAAATATGTGATAATAGTGAGTGGGAACGTAGGTTCAGTAGAAAATGCTATAAAAGCAGGTAAAGATAAAGCAGGAATATTTTTAATTGAAAGTCATGTGATAAATAATATACATGAAGATGTAATACCAGCCTTAACAGGTACTATAGAACCAGTAAATATTAAATCTATTGGATGTATAGAAACAATATCAGCACTAACAGCTATAAAAGCTGGAGATATAGCTCTTAAATCATCTAATATTGAATTAATAGAAATAAGACTTGCAAGAGGCCTTGGTGGAAAGGGATTTATAGTAATGTGTGGAGATATAGCATCTATAAATTCTGCTATAAAATCTTGTACAAATGAATTACAAGAAAGTGGGGAGATAACAAGTACATCTTCTATAGCATCTCCACATAGAGATTTAATAAATAAATTAATGTAGAGTAAAAATAATTAACAAAAAGTCTAACTTGATTTTATAGGTTAGATTTTTTTGTATTATTAAGTGAATTATAGAAACATATTAAAATAATATATCTTTTATTACCTAGAATTTTTATAGATATAATAAAATATATAAAAAAATAACTATATGTATTTCTAATATTAATTTATGATATAATATTTTTTTAATTAATATTAGAAAGGAATTTATAATATGCCATTTACATTTTCTCATCCTGCTATAGTAATTCCATTTAAAAATAAGTACTTTAATTTTAGTGGATTAATACTAGGATCTATGGCACCTGATTTTATATACTTTGTACTATTTAGTCCAAGTAGCAATATAGGTCATGAATTTTTAGGATTTTTCTTTTTTAATCTTCCAATGTGCTTTTTAATAAATTATGTATTTTACAAATATATACAAAAAGCACTTATATTAAGTATGCCTAATTTTATATCAAATAAATATATACACCTTACTAAATTAAAAAACACATTATCTAATAAAAAAGAAATATTAAAGTTTGTAATATCATGTTTAATAGGTATGATAACTCATGTACTTTGGGATAGTTTTACTCATATTAGTGGATTTTTTGTTAACAATATAGCTTTTTTAAGAGATAGCATTAATATATTTAATATGTCTATTCCAATTTATAAAATAATCCAACATGGTAGTACAATGATAGGCTTTTTAGTTATATTTATATATCTTTATACTATTAAAGGTAAAAATATTTTTTATCTTAAGATAAACAAATTTAAGATATACTTAAGTCTTGTATTAGTATTCATAATTACTATGATTGTTTCCATATTTATTTTTGTTAAAACAGGTGCTTTTATAGGTATTGGTAGATTGGTTGTAACATTTATCAATTCCTTATTTATATCTTATTCAATAACTGGCTTTCTATTAGACAAAAATAAAATTTAATAAATTTTTATAAATAGAAAAATATAGTGCATAGATATTTATGCACTATACCAAAAAATCTACAAAAATCCTCTCTTTATGAAAATTAGAACTAATCGTTATAACTTACCTACCAAGCTCTTTATATATTCTCATAATATCAAAGACTATGATGGGAAAAAACAAAGTTCATATCTATATGCTTTTAATCTAATCATTGCGTATATGTAAATTGTTAAAATAAAGTTGATATATGGTAAATAATATAGTTTATATTTAAATTAATAATATAGACTAATATATATTGAAAAATAGTGCAAAATAACCATATAATAATATCTAACTTAAGAGAGCTGTTATACAAAATACTTAATAGGTAAAATATAGTAAAAATTATAAATGTTCATAATTAAATTAAAATTGTGTAAAAAAGTTAGAATTCGAAATAGTATGATATAATAAAGAAAATTAAATAAAGGGAAGGTGAATCTCAATGGATAATAAAAAATTATCTAAAGGTGCTTATGGAGGAGTATCAGGTAAAGACTATGTTCCTTACATAACAGACAAATCGAAGACTGGTGCAAATATGGCAGTACTGATAATAGGTATTATTTTAGCCGTAATATTTGCAGCATCAACAGCATATTCAGGAATGAAAGCTGGTCTTACAGTTGCCGCAGGTATTCCAGGTTCTATTATAGGTTCAGCGTTTATAGCAGCATTTGCAAAAGGAAAAGGTATTCTTGGTAAAAATATTGTACAAGGTATGGCAAGTGGTGGTGAATCAGTTGCAAGTGGTATGATTTTCGTATTACCTGCTATTTTATTAATAGGTAGTCAAGTTACATTTTTAGAAGGATTTATAGTTGGAGTAGGTGGAGTTTTATTTGGTATTGGAATTGCATCACTTGTGTACAATTATTTAATAATTGAAGAACATGGTAAGCTTATGTACCCAGAATCAATGGCTATATCTGAAACATTAGTTGCTTCAGATGCTGGTGGAGATTCAATGAAGTATATGGGTATGGGATTTGGTATAAGTGGACTTATAACTGTATTAACAGGTTCATTTTTAAACGTAGCCAATAATGTTATAAGCTTTATTGGAAATAAGTTTTATAAATGTAAATTTGAAGTAGAAGTTAATCCTCTTCTTTTAGGGATAGGATTTATAGTAGGACTTGAAGTTGCACTTACAATGTTTGCAGGTTCTTTATTATCTCATTTTGGTATTATGCCTCTAATAGGATACTTTACTGATATGGCAAGAGAAGGTGCTAAGGTATGGAATGATCCTACAATGGCGATAAACCAAATGGGTGTAAATGATATAGCTGGTAACTATGTAAAATACATAGGGGCTGGTATGATGCTTTGTGGAGGTATAATAGGTGCAGTTAAATTAATACCAACTATAATAGCATCTGTAAAAGAAACTATGAAAGCAAAATCATCAACATCTGTTGACGGTGAAGATGGTAGCGCATTACAAAGTATTATACTATTAGGCGGAATTGTAGCAGCAGTTGTAGGAGCATTCTTTATATCAAATGGTATAGTAATGACAATTATTGGTGTAGTAGTATCTTTATTATTAGCAGGATTATTTGTTATAGTTGCTGGACGTTTAACAGGGACTATAGGTACATCAAATCTTCCTGTATCTGGTATGACAATAGCATCTTTAGTTATAGCGACATTAGTATTTGTTATAATGGGATGGACTGATTTAGCAGATAATAAATCACTATTATTATTTGGTACATTTATAGTTGTTTCTATATCTATAGCTGGAGGATATAGCCAATCTCAAAAGGTAACTTATATAATAGGTGGTAGCAAAAATGAAATGCAAAAATATTTTGCAATAGCTGGTATAGTAGGTGTAATAGTAGTTGTAGGAACTACATTACTACTTGCAAATCAATTAGTAGTAACAGGAGATAATCCTCCATTTGCATTACCTCAAGCTAACTTAATATCAACATTAACATCAGGAATTATGTCTGGTCAATTACCTTGGGTTATGGTAATAGTTGGTGTAGTTATGGCTATAGTTTTATACTTCTTAAATCTACCTATAATGACAGTTGCTATAGGATTTTACTTACCAATTGCAACAACTTCTATAATATTAGTAGGAGCTTTAATACGTGTATTTGTTGAAAAAACTTCAAGAAGTGATAAAGAAAAAGAGGTCAAAGTTGCTAATGGTATAAGTTTATCATCAGGGCTTGTTGCTGGTGGTTCTATAATAGGATTAGTCGGTATAATATTACAAGTAACAGGTGTTATAAAAGGTGCTGGTCCTAGTGGGTTTGCAGCTTCAAATATGATGGCTATTATACTTCTTTTAGTATTAGTTGTACTTACTACATGGCCAATTGTAAGCTCTAAGGTAAAAAACAATGAAAACTAATGAAGATATTTTAAATATTGTATTTAAAATAAATGATAAAATAGATTATGAAGTAAATGAAGGTGTTGTAACGATACTTGAAAAACAAGATCATAAAATTCAACAGTTTTTTAGAAAATTAAAGTTTAAAATTCCAATGTATAAAAAGACTGAACTAGATGAATATGGCAGTTTTGTATTTTCTAATATTGACGGGAAAAAAACTGTAAAAGAAATTGGTAAAGAGCTAGAATTAAAGTATGGAGAAAAATCACATCCTCTATATGAAAGATTACTTATTTTTTTAAATCATATAGATGCAAACTGTAATTACATTGAAAAAATTAATAATTAAAAATTTCAATAAAAATAGGATATCTTTTAGATATCCTATTTTTATTGAAATTTTTACTACTAAGGCTAAGGTATGCTAAAATTTATAAAAATAATAGTAAATATACATGGAGGAAAAGCTGTTTAAATCAATGAGAAAACAAAAAGAAAATTAGATGTAGATCGAATAAAAAATACTAGACAAAGGGGAGTATATGACACTAGCAATTATAAGTGAGAATGGGTATCCATATAGTCTTCATTTAAGATATATTTATCATAATAATTTTATATATTTACATAGTGCTAAGAGTGGTCATAAGATAGAAAATATAAAAATCAATGAAAAGTATATTTTAGTGTAGTGGGATATACAAATATTTTGCCAAGTAAATTTTCTACAAATTATGAAAGAGTAATAGGATTTGGTATAGCATGTAAAGTAGACGGTAAGGAAGGAGAAGGGCACTTATAAAATTAATAGAAAAGTATAGCAAAGACTTTTTTAAAGAAGAAATAGAATATATTTTAAATGAAAAAATGTCACTAATGTAATAAGAATTACAATAGAACATATAACAGGAAAATAAAATTATTAGAAAATCTACCTATAAAATTAGGTGGATTTTTTTTGAGGAAATAATGAATCAAATTGAGGAAAAATGATAGTTTGAATTTTAAAAAGTTAGAAATTGAAACTTTTTAAAATTAAAAATTTTTGTATTGAAAAAAATTATACTTATATTATAATTATAAATGCGACAACTTATGACAAAACTTGGTGAAGAAAGGAATATGAATATGCAAGATAAGCAACTTCAAAAAAATCTTGGGGCAGCTGCAGCTTTATCAACAGTAGTTGGTATGGTTATAGGTGGGGGAGTATTTTTTAAGCCTCAAGCAGTGTATGAATTAACTGGTGGAGAGCCAGGACTTGGAATGATAGCTTGGGTAATAGCAGGTATCATGACAATAACAGCAGGTCTTACTGCAGCAGAGGTTTCAGCTGCTATACCAAAAACAGGCGGTATGATGGTATATATAGAAGAAATATATGGTGAAAAATTAGGATTTTTAACAGGATGGATGCAATCAGTATTATTTTTCCCAGCAACAATAGCTGCAATATCAGTTATGTTTGGGCAACAATCAGCGATACTCCTTGGAAATGAAAATTTAGTAATACCTATGACAGTTGGGGTAATATTATTAGTTGGTGGACTTAATACATTAGGTTCTAAAACTAGTGGAGCAATACAAACAATATCTACAGTGTGTAAATTAATACCTTTAGTACTTATAATGGTATTTGGATTTATAAGTGGATCAGGGAATAATTCAATAACTACTCCATTAGTAGGAGAGGGAATAAGTGCAACTAGTGTAATAGGACAATTATTAGTTGCTATATTATTTGCTTATGATGGATGGATAAATGTCGGTACTTTAGCGGGGGAAATGAAAGATCCGGGAAAAGATTTACCAAAGGCAATAATAGGTGGATTATCTTTAGTTATGGCGGTTTATGTAGTAATAAACTTAGCGTATCTTTGGGTACTTCCAGCAAGTGAATTAGCTAAATATGCATCACCAGCATCTGCTGTTGCAACAGAAATATTTGGACCTATTGGTGGTAAAATAATAACTATGGGTATATTAATATCTGTATTTGGATGTATAAATGGATATCTACTTACAGGACCTAGAATAATATACACATTAGGACAACAAAAAACATTACCTGAATTTTTAGGTAAATTAAATAAATATGATGTACCAGCAAATGCAACTATGGTGATGGCTTCTTTATCAGCGCTTTATGCATTATCTGGACAATTTAACTTACTAAGTGACTTATCAATGTTTGCTATCTGGTCATTTTATGTGTTAACGTTTGTAGGAGTTATAAAAATGAGAAAAACTATGCCAAACTTACATAGACCATATAAAGTTCCGTTTTATCCGGTAATACCTTTAATAGCAATAGCTGGTGGATTATTTGTAGTAATAAACCAATTATTATTTGCAGGACCTAAAAATACAATGATGTCATTAGGAGGAGTTGTAGTAACTCTTATAGGTTTGCCTATATATAATTATATGATGAAGAAGAATCAAAAGGAAAAAGATATAAAAAGGGTAGCATAATAAATTACGAATAAAAACACACAAAAATAATAGAAAACTTAAAATACACAAAGTAAAAAAATAGAACTTTAGAAGTTCTATTTTTTTTGTCTAAATTATTGAAATTAACTTCAAGAAAATGTTTGCACAAAAAACAAAAAAACTAAGTTTTTTTCAAAAAGATTTTTTATTGAAAAAAATAATTACAAGATTAAATAGATTATCTTTGTAAAGAAAAAAATTCATATTTAAATTTAAGTATACAAAGTTAATTTGGCTAAATAGCTGAAATATAAAAAATAACAGAAAATTTATATAATAAATAAAAATATAAAAATTAAAGTAATCTTAAAAAAATTTTCTAAAAATACATAATTTAGAAAAACGTTGTCGAAAAAAATAAAAAAATGTATTGAAAGTATTTCAAAAAATATTATAATGAAATTATAGAAAACTTAATAAATAAGGAGGCATATATGGAAAGTAAAGAACTTCAAAAAAGTTTAGGGATGTCTGCAGCTTTATCAACAGTTGTTGGTATGGTTATAGGTGCAGGTGTGTTCTTTAAGCCGCAAGCTGTTTATCAAACAACAGGTGGAGAGCCAGGACTTGGAATGATAGCATGGGTAGTAGCAGGTATCATAACTATAACAGCAGGATTAACGGCAGCTGAAGTATCAGCAGCTATACCAAAAACTGGTGGTATGATGGTATATATTGAAGAAATATATGGCAAGAAACTAGGATTTTTAACAGGGTGGATGCAAACGGTATTATTCTTCCCAGCAACAATAGCAGCACTAGGAGTTATATTTGCACAACAAGCAGTTTCATTAATAGGAAATGAGTCTTTAACTCTTCCTATAGCAGTAGGTATTATATTATTTGTTGCAGCGTTAAATACATTAGGATCAAAAGCTGGTGGAGCTATACAAACAATTGCTACTATATGTAAGTTAATACCTTTAGCACTTATAATGGTATTTGGATTTATAAAAGGAAGCGGAACAAATCCAGTAATGACACCATTAGTAGGAGATGGAATAAGCCCAGCAGGAGTTATAGGTCAATTATTAATAGCAGTATTATTTGCCTATGATGGATGGATAAATGTTGGTGCTTTAGCTGGAGAAATGAAAAATCCAGGTAAGGATTTACCAAGAGCGATAGTTGGTGGGCTTGCAGTAGTTATGGGAGTTTATGTAGTAATAAACTTAGCATATCTTTGGGTACTTCCAGCAAGTGAATTAGCTAACTATTCAGCACCAGCAGCAGCAGTTGCAGAGGCTATGTTTGGACCAATGGGTGGTAAATTAATAACAATAGGTATATTAATATCAGTATTTGGTACACTTAACGGATACTTATTAACAGGACCAAGAGTTATGTATACTTTAGCAGAACAAAAAACTCTACCAGGATACAAGACTTTAACTAAATTAAATAAATCTCAAGCTCCAGCTAACTCAATAATAGCAATGGCAACATTATCAGCTATATATGCATTATCAGGACAGTTCAACTTATTAACAGATTTATCAATATTTGCTATATGGATATTCTACGTACTAACATTTATAGGTGTTATAAAGCTTAGAAAAGATCAACCAGATTTATTTAGACCATACAGAGTTCCATTATATCCATTTATACCAGCTATAGCTATATTAAGTGGATTATTCGTTGTAATAAACCAACTATGTTTTGCTGGTTTACAAACAACAATGATATCTTTAGGAGGTATAATAATAACTCTTATAGGATTACCAATTTATAATTATATGCAAAATAAAACTAATTAATAAAAAAGTACAAGCGTATTGCTTGTACTTTTTTATTAGAAGGATTTTATGTTAAATATAAAAATGTGAAGAGTTTTATTGATACACTTATAAATTAAAGTAAATTTTTATTTTTATTACATAAATATTTACAGAATAAGTTTTATCTTTTAGTGATATAAAAAAGGGTTTTTACCAATACTAAGATTATAAAAACGTTTAAAACGTAAAAATTTATACAAATATGTTCCTTAAAAGGCATAAATTTATAATAACTATAAAGGAGGAACTCATATGAAAAATGTAAGATTAAAACTAGCAATAAGTGTAGGACTTTTAACATTTGCTATGATACCAAATAACACAAGTGCTTTAGAATATATAGATAAATATACTTGTTTACCTATATATTATGATGTAAATGAAACTGCTAATACAAACAATAAAATCGCTTATATAACGATAGATGATGGTCCAAGCAAGTACACAAAAGACATACTACAAATCCTTAAAAAGCATAATGCACATGCGACATTTTTTATGATAGATATGAATATGAAAGTAAATAAGGATGCTGTAATAGAGATTGTCGAAAGTGGAAATAGTGCAGGATTTCATAGTGTTTCGCATGATGTAAATAAACTTTATGAAAATTACGATTCAGCTAAAAGAGAATTTGATAAAAATAAGGAAACTTTTTATGAGATAACTGGAAGGACATCAAATATAATAAGACTTCCTTATGGAAGCAAACCGTATACACCAGTCAAGTCATATGAAAATTTAGTTGATGCAGGATATAAGCTTTGGGATTGGAATATAGATACTCAAGATTGGAAAAATGATTCTAATAAAATAATAGAAATTGTAAAAGAACAGGTTAAAAATAAAAAAGAAGTAGTAATACTTATGCACGAAAAAAAACAAACAGTACAAGCATTAGATGAAGTACTTACTTATTTAAATGAAGAAGGATATGAAATACTTCCTATAAATGAAAAACAAATACCAAAGAATTTTTGGAATATTAATACTAAATAAATAGCTATCAAAATGATAGCTATTTTGTTTACTTAAAATTTTTACTAGACAAAATAATACAAAAAATAATAAAATAGGACGTGGTTAAAATAGTTATATTATTTAAATAATATAGAAAGGATTAAATTTATGGATGATAAAAAAATAGTAGAAGATCCAAGATATAAACAGTGTAATAAAGAAGCTATAATGGGACTTATTCTTGGACTCTTAAATCTTATATGGTGGTTTGGATTTGGATATGGACTTTCAAATAGACCAGTTAAAGAGTATACATATATACTAGGTTTTCCTGCATGGTTTTTTATGAGCTGTATAGTAGGAGGAATACTTTTTTCTATACTTACAGTTATTACAATAAATAAGTTCTTTAAAGATATGCCACTTGATGGTTTAAGCAAAGAAGAAGTAGAGATGTACAAAAAGGAGTTTAAGTAATGGAAAATGTAAATTACAAAGTATTAATTCCTATAGTTATATACTTTATAGCTATATTTGGAGTAGGTTTTTACTCTATGAAGTTTGTAAATAGAGCAAGAAATTCAAATAAAGATAATTCTTTTATGGACGAATATATGACAGGAGGAAGAGATTTAGGTGGATTTGTACTTGCTATGACTTTAGTTACTACATATTTAAGTGCAGGAAGTTTTATAGGTGGACCTGGAACTGCTTACAAAGAAGGACTAGGATGGGTGTTTTTAGCGATGGCACAAATGCCAACAGGATATTTTACATTAGCGGTCCTTGGAAAAAAGTTTGCTATAATATCTAGAAAAATAAATGCAGTGACTATAACAGACTTTTTAAGAGCAAGATATAAATCAGACATAGTAGTTATAATGACGTCGATATCAATAGTTATATTTTTTATAGCGGCAATGGCAGCACAGTGGGTAGGAGCGGCTAGACTTTTACAAGGTTCAGTAGGTCTTGATTACAACATTGCATTAACTGCATTTGGAATAACAGTTATAGTTCACACTGTAGTAGGTGGATTTAGAGCAGTTACATTATCTGATACAATTCAAGGTGTAATAATGACTATAGCAACTATAGCTATATTTATAGGTACTATAATTGCAGGTGGTGGAATAAATAATATAATTCAAAATATGGCAGCTATTAATGAGGGAATGATAACTCCATTTGGAGTAACACCAGGAAATATGACTATAGCTTGGGTAACATCATTTTGGATATTAGTGGGATTTGCAGTGGTAGGTATCCCATCAGTATCTCAAAGAGCTATGAGTTATAAAGACACTAAGAGTTTGCATGATGGTATAAAATATGGAACGATAGTATCTATGATATTACTTCTTGGAATGCATTTAGTAGGGGCATTTGGTTCAACATTAGTTACTGGTATAGAATCTGGAGATTTAGTTGTACCAACATTAACAACCAAGTTATTTCCATCGGTAATAGCAGGAATATTACTTGCAGGACCATTAGCATCTATAATGTCAACAGTAGATTCACAGTTATTAGTAGCATCAGGTTCTATAGTTAATGATTTAATTTCAAATTATATAAATCCTAATTTAAAGACTAATTCTAATTTAAGCGGAAAGATAAGTATATTATGTACCGCACTTCTTGGTATTATAATATATTTAGTAGCTTTTAATCCACCAGAATTAATAGTTTGGCTAAATTTATACGCTAATGCAGGAATAATTTCTACATTTTTATGGCCAATAATACTTGGGCTTTATTGGAAAAGGGCGAATTCATCTGGTGCTATATCATCTATTATAGTAGGTATAGGCTCATATATATTATTTAGCCAAATATGGAATAGACCATTTGGGATGCATACTATAGTACTTCCCTTAGTATTATCATTAATAACTTTTATAATAATATCTAAAAATACAAAAGAACCAGATGAAGATGTTTTAGAAACTTTCTGGGGTATATATTATAAATGATAAGAAAAAAGAGATACCTCAAATAGAGGTATCTCTTTTATATCTAACAATAATATAAAAATTTACTTAACATATACAGAGGATACATATCCATAAGTATTACCAAATTTTATCTTGTGCCAATCATGCTTAGTGTCTACTATCTTAACTTTATCTCCTTTTTGCAAATATCCAATAGGTGCAAATAAAGTACCTCTCTCAGCTCTAACTTTAACATTGTCATTTAATACAGTCTTTATATTGGAAAAACTTCCTTTAATGTTAAAAAATTCTTTGACACTATTAACTATACCATTAGCTATTTTTTCTTGATATGCTTTTGTAGACAATTTGAATCCTTCATTATCATTTGATATAAAGCCACATTCGATAAGAATAGATGGCTTATTGTTATCTCTTAAAACTTGCAAGTTACCTTTTTTAACACCTCTATCATTAGCTTTAGTAGAATTTAATAGATTAGATTGAAAAATATTAGCAAGACCTTTATTGGTTTTATCGTAGTAATAAGTTTCTATACCATTTGCACTTTTACTTTCTGATGTATTTTGGTGTATTGATATAAATAAATCAGAATTAGATAAGTTTGATTTTTTAGTTCTTTTAGATAAAGATACATATTCATCTTTATTCCTAGTTGTCTCAACGTATATGCCTTCTTCTCTTAATAGCTTTTCTACTTTTTCCGCTATTTGAAGGTTTAGATTATCTTCTATTCTAGCACCATAGCTTGAACCATTATCTTTTCCCCCGTGGCCTGCATCTATAAATACTTTATAGCTTTGGGCATTTGATATAGTCATATTTGACATAAATGATAAAGACAATAACAATGCTATTATAGGTTTTCTCATATGTTTAATACTCAAAAATGTTCCTCCTTAGATGTCTAAAATTAAATTCAACTCTAATTATACTAGTTTAAAAAAATTTTTCAACCTAATGTAATTTATTGAAAAAGTAGACAAAGTAGAATTTTTAAAAAACTGTAAGAATATAACATATAGTATATAAATTTTTCAAATAGAATATTTATAACTCGTATACTTTTACAAGGAGTATATTTAATTATGGATAATAAAAATAATATAAATAGAGAAAATAAACAAATTAAAAAGGCAATTGATAAGTGTTCCAAAATTAAATCAAATAAAGGTACTCAAAGTCTGGGATTAGATAGGTTTTCTTATGCAGACTTTGTATTGCTATCTTCGACATTAGCATATGCAATAGTAGAAGAATTAAATGAGGAAGATTTAAGCTTATTAATATCTTTTATAAATATGTTAAATGGAGATTTAGTTATGCTAAGAACGCAAGAAGCTATAAGAGCGGGAAGAGAAACAGAATTAAGCCAGCAGCAGGAGGAAGAAGTATTAGAAGAGACGGACACCCTAGCTGATGCTATAGGAGAGACTGTTGATGATGAAATGATAGCCGATCTAATTAGAAAACCTAAAAAGAAGAAATATAAAAAGAAAAAGATTAAAAAGGTAAAGTGATCAATGCACATATTGTAGGTTGGTAACTTTTTATTTAAAAATAAAAAGTTAATACTGGGTAAATTTATATAAAAAAATATATTATAGATTATAAAAGTTTGATATAATAATTATTAAAATGAATAGAAGGAATTGAAAGAATATATGAGGTGTACAAATTTTTATTTTAAGGGAAATGATAATTTAGATATACATGTATATAAGTATGAAGGGGAAACAGACAAGCCAAAAGGTATAATTCAAATAGCACATGGTATGAACGAAACTGCTAGTAGGTATGAGTATTTCGCGAAACATTTAACTAAAAATGGTTATATAGTTTATATAAATGATCATAGAGGTCATGGCAAGACTGCTAAGACGGTTGAAAATGTTGGATATTTAGCGAAGGAAAATGGCTTCTATCATTTGGTTGAGGATATGAACATATTAACAAATATTATAAAAAATGAAAATGAAGGACTTCCTATATATTTATTTGGGCACAGTATGGGATCTTTTGCTAGTCAAAACTATATTATGAAGTATTCACATAATATAGATGGAGTTATATTGTCAGGTTCAAATGGAGACCATGGATTTATATTAAATTTAGCAGAGATAATAATAAATAGAGAAATAAAAAAACATGGACGATTATATAGAAGTAAATTTATAGATAACTTAATATTCGGTAGAAATAATAGAAAGTTTAAAAATACTAAAACAGAATTTGACTGGCTAAGTAGGGATGAAGAAGAGGTTAAAAAATATATAGATAATCCATTTTGTGGATTAATATTTACTTGTGGTTTTTTCTATGATTTTATACAAGGATTAAAAGAAATAGAAGATAAACATAACTTGGCTAAAATTCCTCTTGATTTACCTATATATATATTATCTGGAGATAAAGATCCAATAGGAAAGTTTGGAATAGGTGTTTTTAATTTAAGGGATAGATACATAAATTTAGGAGTACAAGATGTAAGTTGTAAATTATATGAAGGTGGAAGGCATGAAATGCTAAATGAAACCAATAAAGATGACGTTATAAAAGATATATTAGATTGGATTAACAATAAATTGGTACAAAAAACTACATAATTATGTAGTTTTTATTTTTGTATTTAAAAAATAATTATTTTGAATAATTGATTCTAGAGTTGTTAAAAAAATAAAGTATGAAAAAGACAAAAGTAAGAATTTGTAAAAGTAAGAAAACTAATTAAAATTAAGTTTTATACGGGTAAATTATATTAATTCTTATAAAAATATAGTAAAAAGCATAAAAAACTTTAAAATATATTAAAAGTTATATTGACAATAGAATGTTAATAATATATCATAATTTATATAAGAGGAGAAAAACTTAACAATATTAAGTAAAAATAAGAAAATACTTTACAAAAATTTAACTATGATTTTAAATATGAAAACGTATTTTTATAAAGTTTTAATATTGGAAAGTCAGATGAAAAATTAGCCAAGTTAATTAAAAAATGATTAACGTACTGGTTAATTTATAAAAATTAAATAATATTATGGAGGACAAAATGGGAGAGAGTTCATTCTTAACAGGGTTTTTGATGATATCAAACATCAAAACAATTATTTTTATTGCACTATTAATAGGGACGTTTTTCATAGTTAAACACTTTGAAAAGAAGAAAGTAAAGTTCTCAACAAGAACAATCTATGCGACAATAATAGGACTTATACTAGGGGTTATAATCCAATTAGTGGCAGGTCTTCCTGAAGATCCATCACAAGTTGATTGGTTACAAGAAGTAAGTAAGTGGTATGGATTATTTGGGTATGGATTTATGGATTTATTAAAAATGTTAGTAGTTCCAATGGTATTTGTATCGATAATAAGAGTTATAATAAATATGAAAGAAGGGGACAATTTACAAGCATTAACATTTAAATCTTTAGGAATGCTACTTGGGACAACATGTTTAGCAGCAATAATAGGTATAGTAGTAGGAAATGTTATGAAACTAGGAGTTGGATTTGAAGCAACTGGCATAGAAGCACCAGAAATGAGAGAAATAACTCCATTAGTTGACACTTTAAGAGGATTATTACCATCAAATCCAGTACTATCTATGGCAGATGGAAATATAGTAGCAATAATAATATTTGCTACATTCTTAGGGCTTGCGACAAACAGAACAAAGAAAAAATATATGGATACAGTTAAGCCATTTATAGATTTGGTAGAAGCTTTCTATAAGATAATAGTAAGTGTTGCAATGACAGTTATAAAATTTATGCCATATGCTGTAGTTGCACTTTTAGCAAATACTATAACTGCAAGAGGATTATCTTCAATGATATCTGTTGTACAATTTGTAGTAGCTTTGTATGTAGCAACAGCAATACTATTTGTTGTTCACTTAATAATAATAGCAGCTTGTGGGTTAAATCCAATTACTTATATAAAAAATGCGGCAGAACCACTACTTCTTGCATTTACATCTCGTTCAAGTTTAGGAACACTTCCTGTAACTATAGATACACTTGTTAAAAAGCATGGTGTTGAAGAAGGTGTAGCAAGTTTTACAGCAAGTTTAGGTGCTAATATGGGTATGAATGGATGTGCTGGTATATACCCTGCACTAATGGGTATAACAGTTGCAAATATGGCTGGGATAGATAAAGATATAAGTTTCTATGTAATGCTACTTGTAGTTATAACTATAAGCTCATTAGGAATTGCTGGTCTTCCAGGAACTGCAACAATGGCAGTATCAGTAGTGGTATCAGGAGTAGGACTTGGAGCGTATTTCCCATTAGCTGGTGGAATACTTGCAATAGATCCAATACTAGATATGGGTAGAACAATGATAAATGTAAATGGAGCATCGGTAACTTCAATAGCTGTTGGTAATTCACTTGGCAAAATCGATAAAGATATTTACAATAGAAAAAATACAGTAACAACTGAAGATAGAAGCGCTTAAATAAAAATAGCCCTCATTTATGAGGGCTATTTTTATTTAATATATATGAAACTTGATACAGTTAGTTCACTATATTGTATAATAAAGAATATATAATTATTAATATAAGTTCCTAGTAGAATTAAATACTAAAAAATAAAAGAACATATCTACAAAAAACTTACATATTTAAATATTAAAAAAATATAATAGTTTTGTGAAAACTATAAAAATACAAATAATAAAAAAGGATGTATATTAGCTACATTCTTTTTTTATGAAATATTCCTAAATTTAACTTTATTAAAAAGTATGATAAAATGGTAAAATAGTGAATATTTTAAGTGGCTTATGTATTATTAGTTTAGAATAAAATATTACCATAAAATAGAAAAATTTACACTATAAAAATAAGGAGGGGCATATGAAAAAGATAGATAAGATTATAGATGTATTTAGAAATTCAAACTATACAGAGATAAATTCAAAAGCTGCTGAAATGTCTTTTTATTTACTATTATCCCTTTTTCCATTTTTAATGTTTACTATAAGTACTATAGCATATATGCCTGTTATTCAAATAAATAAATATATATTATTATTTGAGCATATGATGCCAGAAAGTGCTTTTAATATGATATCAGCTATAATTTATTCTGCTATGAAAAATAAAAGCAAAAATTTTATAATAACAAGTTTTCTGCTAACTATGTGGACATCATCAAGAGCAGTAAGAGCTATGATAAGAGGTGCTAATAAATCTTATAAGGTAGAGGAAACTAGATCATTTATAAAGGTGTTTTTTATAAGTATATTATCAACTATAACCTTATTATTTTTAATATTTTCATCAATGGTATTTTTAGTATATGGAGAAAAGATAGGATACTTTATATTTGGACTTATTGGGCTTGATAAGATATTTATGTATATTTGGGATATACTAAGATACACTATAGGTATATTAACCTTAGTTATAATACTTATAAGTATATATAGATATAGCCCTAATAAAAAAGTAAAAATGTCAGAAGCAACACCAGGTGCTATAATATCAACTCTTGGATGGATATTAGTATCTTTAGGATATTCTTATTATTCTAATTATTATGCAAATTATGAAGTTATATATGGAAGTATTGGTGGAATAATAGTTTTAATAACGTGGATTTATTTAAGTAGTTGGGCTATATTGATAGGTATAGAAATCAATGCTAAAATTTACTTAAGAAGAAATATATACAAATATAAATTTAATGAAAAAATATAATAATAGACACTTATTTGTAATTAGGAGAGATAAATAAGGTATGAATACATATGAATATATAAATGAAAGAGATATACTTTATAATTTATTTGATTGTATTAGAATAGTAGATCCAATAAGAAAAGTAGTTATACATCAAATAAAAAATGAGGTAGATATAGAAAAGCTACCTTGTTATGAGTTTTGGAATAGAAATCAAGTATGTGAAAATTGTATATCAATTAGAGCGTATAATGAAGAAAAATCTTTTTCAAAAATAGAGTTTAATAAAGAAAAAGTATATTTTGTAATTGCAACTTTAATCAAAATAAATTGTACAAAATATATAGTAGAAGCGTTAAAGGATGTAACGGAGGATAACATATTAGAAGAGATAAGTAAAAAAAGTATAAGTGATATAACAAAAGAAGTTAACAGATTAAATGAAATAGTTGTTAAGGATGAACTTACAGGTTGCTTTAATATAAGATATGTAAATGAAATGCTACCTTTTAATATATTAGATAGTATAAATGAAAATAAGACATTATCAGTTTGTATGCTAGACTTAGATTATTTTAAGCAGATAAATGATACATATGGGCATTTGTGTGGAGATTTTGTACTAAAAGAAGTAGGTAAAATACTAAAAGATAATATAAGAAAAGATATAGATTGGGTAGCAAGATATGGAGGAGAAGAATTTATAATTGTATTTAATAATATGTCATTAAAAAATGTAACTAAGAGAGTACAAGCTATAAAGGATAAAATAGAAAAACATGAATTTAAATGGAAAGATAAGGTTATAAAAATAACATCAAGCTTTGGAATAAGCACGTTAGATGAAGATACAAAAACAGTAGAATCTATTTTAGAATCTGCTGATAAAATGCTTTATCTTTCAAAACAAAAAGGAAGAAATAATATATCACATAAATAATGAAAGTGCTTAAAAGTAGTATAAATACTAACTTAAAAGCACTTTTTTACTTTTAAAATATAACTTTAAATATGATATATAATAATATTAAAAAATACTATCTAGTAAATACAAGCTTATTATCATCTGACAAATTTTCATTAAAACTATAACCATCAATATTAAACTTTTTTAAATCTGAGATTTTATCTATTTTATTTCTTATTATAAAAGATGTCATATATCCACGGGCACGTTTTGCATAAAGACCTTTAGTTTGATAAGTGTCTTTGCTAGAATTATATTCTTTAAAGTTTATATCTATAAATGTATAGTCTTTCTTTATAGATTTTAAATCTATACACTTTAAGTACTCAGAAGAAGCTAGATTTATTAGTATTTTGTTTTTATGTGTGCTTAATTCATTCATTATATTTTGAGTTATTTTATCTTTCCAAAATTTATATAAATCATCCCCACGATTATTAACTAATTTAGACTTCATCTCAAGTCTATAGGGTTCTATTAAATCAAATGGCTTAAGTATACCATAAAGTCCTGAAAGTATTCTTATATTTCCATTAGCAAAATCAAAATCTTCATGTGTAAATTCATAAATTTTCATGCAATTAAAAACCTCTCCATCAAAAGCTAAGATACTTTCGCACTTTGGATTATTTTTAGTAGATAGATTTTTATGTCTATTATGGTTTAATATAGTTAAATCTTCACTTAGATTCATAAGATTTGATAGTTCTTCTTTTTTCAATGATTTTAAAAGTTTAATTAAATAATCTATATCATCTTTAAATATAGGTATAGATTGTTTATTCAATCTTATATTCTTATCAAAATTCATAGTTGTAGTAGGAGAAATTATAGTAATCATTTTACACCTCTCATATATTTATTTACTAATTTATACTTACACCAATTAAAGTAAAATTGATTAATATTTTAAGTTGAATTTCATAAGTTTATTATATACCCTTAATATAAAAATTTTAATCATATAAGTATGTAATATAAAAATATTTAGAAATAGTATATAACTGTGATAGAATTAACATGTATTGAAAAATTTATATAAAATATAGTTTTAAGGAGTGAATTATTGTGGATAAAAATATAACTTGGATCAATGAAAAAAGAATAGAAAAAACAATTAAAGCTTTAGAAAAAAACAATATGAATGGTTATTTAGCAAAAGATACGGATGATATTATAAATATAATAAAAGAGTTAGTTGATGAAAAGTCATTAGTAGCTTGTGGTGGCTCTATGACTTTATTTAAAACAGGTATTATAGATTTATTAAGAAGTGGTAGATATAATTTTTTAGATAGATACGAAGAAAATCTCTCACCTCAGGAGATGAAAGAGATATTTAGAAAATCTTTCTGTGCAGATGCATACTTCACTAGTACTAATGCTATAACAGAAGAAGGAGAATTATACAATGTAGATGGAATGGGAAATAGAGTGGCTGCCATGCTTTATGGACCTGATAAAGTTATAGTAGTATGTGGAGTAAATAAGATAGTAAAAAATATAGATGAAGCTATAAATAGAAATAAAGTAGTATCTGCCCCTGCGAATGCTAAAAGGTTAAATACTAAGACGCCATGTAAAGAGGTAGGCTATTGTATGGACTGTAGTAGCAGTGAACGAATATGCTGTGAATATACTATTATAAAAAAACAAAGAATACCAAATAGAATACATATAATATTTATAAATGAAAGTTTTGGGTATTAAAATAGTATACAATTTATCCTACACATAATGAATACATAATTTGTCAATAATATATAATATGTATATCACCAAGGGTAGTAAGGAGGAAATATGAAAAAAGTAAAGCTTATATATAATCCAAACTCAGGTGAGAAAAAAATAACAAACCAACTTGATAATATAATAAAAATATATCAAAAATATAACTACATACTTATACCATATAGATTAAGTAAACATCAGCACATAAGTAAAGCCTTTTTAGATATGGATGAAACTTATGACCATTTATTAATAGCAGGAGGAGATGGAACAGTAGACATAGTTCTAAATGCTATGAAAGAATTTAATGTAGATATACCTATTGCTATACTTCCAACAGGAACAGCTAATGATTTTGCTAAAGCGTTAAATATTTCATTAGATATAAATAAAGCTGTTAAAGATATACTCAATTCAGAGCCTAAAAGTATAGATATAGGAAAAATAAATAATAAATATTTTATAAATGTAGCTAGTGCAGGGATGTTTACTGATGTATCTCAGAAGATAAATCCAGAATTAAAAAATTATATGGGAAAAGTATCTTATTATATTACAGGTATAGAGGAAGCTCTTCACCTAAGAAAATTCAATATAAATGTAAATTCCAAAGAAGTTATGTACAAGGGTGATATGTATCTTATGTTAGTCTTTAATGGAAAAACAGCAGGTAATTTAAATTTGGCATACAAAGCAGAAGTAGACGATGGTTACCTAGATGTTATTATATTTAAAGCAATGCCTATACCAAAATCAATACCAGTGCTTATAAGTATATTAAAGGGTGAGCACTTAGATACATACAATGAAAGTGAGATATTATATTTTAAAACTAAAAAAGTAAGAATAGATTGTTGTGATGGTTTATTAACTGATATAGATGGAGAAAGAGGGCCAGATTTTCCTCTGGATATAGAATGTATAGAAGATGGAATAAAAATACTTGGAGTAAAATAAAAAAGGAAGCTAAATTTAGCTTCCTTTTTTATTTATTATTTTGAAGGTTTGAATGAACTTTTTAAAGGAACAACTCTATTGAATACTAATTTATCATCAGTAGTATATTTAGTATCGACAGAGAAGAATCCATTTCTAACAAATTGGAATTTATCTAGAACTTTAGCATTTTCAAGTTGAGTAGGCTCTGCAAATCCTTGAAGTATTTCTAGAGAATCTGGGTTTATTTGTTCTAAGAAATGCTTACCTTCATTTTCAGGAGCATCATCAAGTATTAATGGTTCATATAATCTAAATTCACAAGGCTTAGCAGTAGTTGCTTCAACCCAATGTATAGTAGATTTAACTTTACGCCCTGTAAATCCTGAACCACTCTTAGTTTCTGGGTCATAAGTACAATGTATTTCAGTTACATTTCCATTTTCATCTTTTATAACTTCATTACATCTTACAAAATATGCACCTTTTAATCTAACTTCGTTTCCAGGGAATAATCTAAAGTATTTTTTAACAGGTTCCTCCATAAAGTCTTCTTGTTCTATATAAAGTTCTCTACCGAATGGAACCATTCTTTTTCCTTTAGTTTCGTCTTTTGCATTATTTTCGATTTCTAACATTTCTATTTGACCCTCAGGATAATTAGTTATAACTAATTTTAAAGGTCTTAAAACACCCATAGCAAGTGGAGCTTTAGGTTGTAAATCTTCCCTTACGAAAAAGTCAAGCATTTGGCTATCAACTTTAGAATCAGCTTTAGATACACCAATTTCTCTACAGAAGTTTGTTATAGCTTCAGGAGTATATCCTCTACGTCTAAGACCTGATATAGTAGGCATACGAGGATCATCCCATCCATCAGTTATACCTTCGTCAACAAGTTGCTTTAGCTTTCTCTTACTCATAACAGTATTTGTAAGGTTAAGTCTTGCAAATTCTATTTGTCTAGGGATATTTTCCATTTCACATTCTCTAACAACCCAATCATATAATGGTCTTTGATCTTCAAATTCTAAAGTACATATAGAATGAGTTATTCCTTCTATTGCATCTTCTAATGGATGAGCAAATGCATACATTGGATATATACACCATTTGTCTCCTGTGTTATGGTGCGTTGAATGAGCTATTCTATATATTATAGGATCTCTAAAGTTTATATTAGGAGATGACATATCAATTTTTGCTCTTAATACTTTTTCTCCATCTTTAAATTCACCGTTTCTCATTCTTTCGAATAAGTCTAAGTTTTCTTCAACAGTTCTGTTTCTATAAGGACTGTCTTTACCAGGTTCACTTAATGTACCACGATATTCTCTCATTTCTTCAGGTGTTAATTCACACACATAAGCTTTACCTTTTTTTATAAGAAGCACAGCTTTTTCGTACATTGTATCGAAATAGTCTGATGCGAAGAATAAATTATTCCAATCAAATCCTAACCACTTAACATCTTCTTTTATAGAATTTACGTATTCTACATCTTCTTTAACAGGGTTAGTGTCGTCAAATCTTAAGTTTACTTTTCCTTTAAATTCTTTTGCAAGACCAAAGTTTAAGCATATACTTTTAGCATGACCTATATGTAAGTAACCATTTGGTTCTGGTGGAAAACGAGTTATAATGCTGTCATGTTTTCCAGTTTCTAAATCATTAACTATAATGTTTTTTATGAAATTAGATGAAACATTTTCGTTTGACATATTAATAGTACCTCTCATTTATTAATTTTTTATCCATAGTACAAAAAAGTACTATAATCCATAATATTAATTTTAATCTAATATTGTAAAAAAATAAAGATATAATTAAATATATATACTTAAAATTATTATACGAATGACTAAATTTTATAATATAAATATAAAATTATGATAAATTTCCGTTTAAATAGTGAACTTAAATCCTAAAATGCCATAAAAAAATGTATACTTACTAGATAAGTCTAAATAATAATAATATGATAGTCATTTTTTAAACTAATAAACATATATTTAGGAGTAGTTAATTATGGAACAAATACTATATTCATTAACAGACCACAAGGCATTAGCCATAATAGTTGGATTTTTACTTATAATGCTTGAGACTTTTGCTCCAATACTTCCATTAATTGCGATAGTGCTAGCAAATGCTTTTGTTCTTGGGATGTGGATGGGTTTTTTAGTGTCATGGGTAGGGTCAGCAATTGCATCTATAATTCTATACTATATAGCAAATAAGTTTTCAAGGTTAAAATACATACAAAAGTATAAATCAAAAGAACAAGTAAAAAGGATAACTTCTTGGATTCATAAGCAAGGATTTAACACTATATTTATATCTTATGCATGTCCTTTTATACCAGATTTTTTAGTAACAATTTCATCTGGATTTGCAGGAACAGAAATAAAAAATTATATATCAGGAATGGTATTTGGAAAATTTGTAATGTTTTTACTTATAAGTTACATTGGGGAAGATTTGGATAAAGTTTTACAAGAACCTATTAAAGTAGTAGTATTTGCTTTAGCTGTAATTATATCTTGGATACTTGGAAGAAAAATAAATAATAGAATACATACAGGAAATGTACCTAAATAGAATTAAATAATATAAATATAATATTTATAATTTTCGACAAATAATTTCACAAAAACATTTACTATATATATATTTTTGTGATATAATTTTATAGTTATATTTTAATGAAGGGGGAGAGTAATATGAAAAAAGTATATATTATAACAACATATACAGGTACAGTATTATCGTTTCTTATAAGACGTATAAGTAAAACCCCATATGCACATGTATCAATATCTTTAAATGAACAATTAAGACCTATGTATTCATTTGGAAGGTTAAATCCTAAAACTCCTATATTTGCAGGGTTTGTGGAGGAAAATATAAATGAAGGTTTATACGCTATAAGAACTAACACTATGTGTCGTGTTTACTCGTTAGATGTTACTGATGAACAATATCATAAATTATACAAGAATATAATGAATGTAAGTGAAAATAGAGAACAATATGATTATGATGTAAAAGCACTTTTATATCTAAGCATAGATAGACCTAGAGAAAAAGAATTTAAATATGTATGTTCACATTTTGTTGCTGATATGCTAGAAAAAAGTGATATAGATATTATGAATAAGCCTTCTTATGAAGTAAGGCCTAATGATTTTTATGATTATAAAGGTTTAGTGCTAGAATACGAAGGATTACTTTCTAAATACTACGATAGAAATAAAAATGATATGTACTTAAGAAGAACAGTTAATGTATAAATACCTCTTATTTTAAAGAGGTATTTATTTTTTTACAATAAATGGATATAATGTAATTAAATACAAATAATAAGAAAGGGAGTATTTAATGGGAAAGAAAATAAAACCGTACATAATATCACTTATAGTCATTTTGATATATTTAATCATAAAACTACCAGTTTTAAGTTTTGACTTCATATCATTTACATCAACACTTATACTATTTTTTGGTTTATCGGGCATATTAGACATGATGCTTGATAGGTCAGAAAAGACTTCTAAAATGGCAAAATACAATTTTTTTATAGCTATAATACTTATAGCTTATAATATAGCTGTTCCATTTATAACATCTTCACCAATACTTCATTCCAAATCATATAGAAACTTATTAGGAGAGGTTAAGGAAAGCACCTTTACAAAAGATGTAAGTCCTGTAAGTGTAGCAGATATTCGTTTAGTAGATGAAGATATGGCTATGAAATTGGGAGACAAAAAAGTTGGAGAAGTACCAGCGTTAGGAAGTGTTGCTAAACTTGGTAAATTTCATATACAAAGTGTAAATGGAAATTTATATTGGGTGGCACCACTTGTACATAGAGATTTAATAAAATGGATAACATCCATGGATGGAACTAACGGATATGTAATGGTATCTGCTAGTAATCCTCAAGATGTAAGATTAGTTCAAAAGATAGACGGGAAACCTGTTAAGATAGTATATCAACCAGAAGCATATCTACATCAAGACTTACACAGACATATGTATTTAAAAGGAATTGTAAATGTAGGTATGACAGATTTTACACTTGAAATAAATGATGAAGGCAGACCTTATTGGGTTACAACATTATACAAACATGATATAGGATATAGCGGTGCTAATGCTATTGGGGTGGCTACAGTAGATGCAGAAACTGGAGAAACTAAGAGGTATAATATAAAAAATGCACCAAAATGGATAGATAGAATACAGCCTCAAGAATTTGTAACAGATCAAATAAATGATTGGGGATTATATGTGAAAGGATTTTTAAATTCTGTAATATCAGAAGAAGGCGTTTTAGTTCCAACTGAAGGAACATCTTTAGTTTACGGAAATGATGATAAATCATATTGGTATACAGGGATAACTTCTTCTGGTGGAGATGAATCAACTATAGGGTTTATGTTAGTTGATACTCGTACTAAAGAAGCTAAATTATATAAACAACCAGGTGCAACAGAAGCAGCAGCTATGAGATCTGCAGAGGGTAAAGTTCAAGAGAAAAACTATGAAGCAACATTCCCTGTGATGTATAATATACTTGGAACTCCTACATATGTTTCATCTTTAAAAGATAAAGCAGGATTAGTTAAGATGGTTGCATTTATATCAGTAGAAGACTTTAGCATATTAGGGCTTGGAGAAACAAAAGAAGAAGCACTTAGGAATTATAGAGAGGCACTTTCTTCGAAAGGAAATAATATAAAAATAGAAAATGATACAACAACAGAAATAGTAGAGGGTACTGTATCTAGAATTAGCCCAGATGTAAAGTCAGGGAATACTTTCTATTATCTGACTTTAGAAAATAATGGTGATAAAGTATTTAATGCAACATCAAAAGTATCTATAGACTTACCACTTACTCAAGTAGGAGATAAGGTTAAAATAACTTACCAAAAAGGGGAAAAGGGATTTGTAGATATAGTTGAATTTGATAACTTAAGTATAGGTAACATGACTAAAGAAAATAAATGATTTAAGTTAGAAGTAGCAAATTTGCTACTTCTTTTTAGTTTAATTAAATATAATATTTGAATTTTTAAATAAATCACCTAAAATTTGTAAATTTTATAGTACTTGCTTAATATAATAATATATGACCTTTAATATCAAATAACTTCAAGGAGATAGACAATATGCTTGGGATAGAAAAAGAGATATTGATTTTAGTAAGTAGAGTTAGGTGTATGACGGAAAATCAATTTGGAAAAGTTTTTGGGACAAGGAAGAAATTCAAAAAAAAATCTTTTAAAAAAACTTTAAGAAAGATGTGCAATGATTATACACTTAGAAAGTATCCATGTAATATAAATTATTCAGGGTATAAAGACAATTCATATGTATATTACCTAAATGGAAGTAAACAATACAAAGGTAAAGAACTTATAAAGGTAGTTGTTGGATCAGAAGTGGCAATCAAACTAAATAATAATGGATATGATATAAAAAGATTCTATAGAAATATATCAGTAGGAAATTCAAAGTATGATTTATTTGTAGAATATATTGATAAATATGGAGATATAAAGCAAATCTTGATAGACATAAAAATAGATGAGAAATTAAACACTTCTAAGTATGAAAACATGGATGAAAAAATAAAAAAATCAACAATACCTTTTTTTGAAACTCCAAAAGTATTAGTTATAACAGGGGAAGAAATAGATGATTTACAAAGAAGTAGGGTAAATAAGTTAGATGGTGAAGTTGAAATAGTAGATATATTTTTAAATAAATTGTTTAGATATATATAAAAGATTTGTATTTATATATAATATAGTATTTAATATTAAAAAAGTGTAGATATTTATTATGCCTACACTTTAAATATGTTTAATCATATTTTTAATAATATCAAATATACAACACATTGCAGAAAGTTTTTAATTAAAGTGATAATAGCTAAAAAATTAGGTTTCTAAATGAATATTTACAACACTTTAGCTAAAAATAAAACAAAAAAGTTTTTAAAAATATTAATTTCGATATTTTCTCCTATATGAACAACAAATATGATAGAATTATTACTAGATAATAAGGAGGGATTTAATGAAATTAAAATTAATTTTACTATTATCATTGATATCAATTGTAATGGTAGGTTGTTCTAAAGAAGACGATGATTTAGTTAGTCAGGGAAAAGTTGCTTTAGAAAAACATGAATATGATAAAGCTAGGGACATATTAGCAGATGCATTACAGGCCGATAGTGCAGATGATGAGGCCAGAGCTATGTATATGCAAGCTGTTAATATGGAAAAAGCTAATGAATATGAAAATCAAGGAAATTATAAAAAAGCTATAAAAGAACTTGAACGTATAGAAGATATAAAAGATGGTTCATCAAGTATTAAAAATGAGGCATTAACTAAGAAAAAAGAACTTATAAAATTAGATGAAGAGTATCAAAAAGCTCAGAAAGAAAGGAAAGAAAATGCAAAAGAAGCTTCTAAAAAAGGTGTAATTTATGCACAAAAGCAAGTTTCAAGTATTCAAGCTATAATACTAGCTAAAGAAGAGGAAAATAGAAGAAAAGAAGCTGAAGAAAAGCAAAAAGAAGAGCGAAACTCAAAAGAAAATATGGAAATAACACAACCAATAGTTCCTAATCAACCGGGAACACCTCCTATAATCCCTTCAACAAATCCAGATACTCAACCTATTCCTCAAACTGTAGAACAAAAAATACGAACTATAGTAGATAAAATTTTAAAATAAGGTTGTATAGTACAATAAATAGCTATGATTTAAATCATAGCTATTTATTGTACTTAAATTGTAAATTTTATTTCATATAGATAATATAAAAGAATATTTAATTGATGAAAATTCTTATTTTGAATCTTTAATATTTATATGATTGTTTATGTATTTACCCAAACAAATTTTTATTAATGCTGCAAAAGGAACAGATAAAAAAACACCTAATATACCAAATAATGATCCTCCTATAAGTACTGCAGATATAACCCAAAGTGGACTAAGTCCAACCTGATCTCCCATAATCTTAGGTCCGATTATATTTCCATCTATTTGTTGAAGAATAAAAATAAATACAAATACCCAAAGTGCCTTAAGGGGACTATAAAGAAAAGTCATAGAAATAGGTAGTATAGCTCCTATAAATGGACCGAAATAAGGTATTATATTAGTTAAAAAAATTATAAATGATAAAAATATAGCATTATCAATTTTAATTATAAACTTAAATCCTAAAAAAGCTAGTATTCCTATTATTAATGAGTCTAATATTCTACCAACTATATAATGATAAAATATATAATTAAAGGTTTTAAAAAATTCTAAAAAAGAATTAGCTTTTTTAGTAGTGGTAATAGCGTATAATAAATTTTTACAACTTAGTATTATATTTTCTTTATCATATAATATATAAAAAGACAATATAATACCCATTAAAATATTAAAAAATAAAGAAGTTATACTAAGTATATAATTTAAGATATCAGTGGAAGTTTTTGAAGATAAATTATTAAGTTCTTTTAATAGTATATTTAATCCATCTTCTATTTTATATATCAATAGTTTTAATATATCTAAATGAGATATATGCTTAGTAAATACTGTATGTAAAGTATTTATACAATAAGGTATCTCCTTTAATAAAGTGCTCAATGTATTTATTAAAGAGGGGATTATCATATTAGCACAGATAGATACTAATAAAAAAATACCAATATAAGATATTAAAAGACTTAAAATTCTTTTAATATTAAACTTTTTTTCAAGAAATACCATAAATGGGTTTATCAATAGAGAAAATAAAATACCTATAAAAAAAGGACTTAGAATCATGAATAAACCCTTTATATTAGATAATAAATTTTCTGGTGAATCTATAAACTTATATATAAGTATAGTTATAAAAGCTATAAATACATAATACTTTATATTTTCCTTTGAAATCATAATATTCTCCTTAAAAATGTACTTAAATTAGATATATTAATAGTATTTCATATAAACGAAAAAAAATTAGGGTTTTGTTTTTAACAACAATGTATTATTATATATAATTGTAATAATAAAAAGTCTTATATTAGTGAATTATTATCATGATAAAATATTAAAGAGAAGGTGTAATATGAGGATAAATAAATATATAGCGTCTTGTGGTATAGCATCAAGAAGAAAAGCCGAAGAACTTATAAATGATGGTAGAGTTAGTGTAAATGGAAAAATTATAACAGAATTATCATTTCAGGTAGATGAAGCTAAAGATATAGTAGAAATAGATGGAGAAAAAATAGGACTAGATGAAAAAGAAGTATACATAGTTTTAAATAAGCCAGAAGGATATATAACAACAGTAAAAGATCAATTTGACAGACCAAGTGTACTTGATTTAATAACTGATATAAAAGAAAGAATATATCCTGTTGGAAGACTAGATTATGAAACTAGCGGATTATTACTTCTTACGAATGATGGTGATTTAACATATAAATTAACTCATCCAAAACATGAGATAGATAAAACTTATATGGCAATAGTAAAAGGTGTACCAACTAATGAAGAAATAGAAAACTTTGAGAAAGGTTTGTATATAGAAGATTATAAAACAGCACCTGCTAAGTTTAAAATAGTAAAAATAAATGAAGAAAAAAATTATTCAATATGTCAAATAAAAATACATGAAGGTAGAAATAGACAAGTAAGAAAGATGTGTAGAGCTATAAATCATCCAGTACTTAGACTTAGAAGAGTTGCTATGGGTAAAATAACTTTAAAAGAAACTGAAGTAGGAAGCTACAGACACTTAACTAGTGATGAGATAAAATACTTAAAGGGTATAAAGTAGGTGAATTATGATAAAAGCTAAATATCTAACTAAGGTAATAGACATAAATAAATTGTATCTAGAACAAATAATAAATGAGGGAGATATAGTTGTAGATGCTACTATGGGTAATGGTTACGATACAACATATCTTGCTAAGAAAGTAGGAAAAAGTGGTTTTGTATATAGCTTTGACGTTCAGGAAGAAGCTATACAATCAACATCTAAAAAGTTAGAAAAAGAAGAGTTATCTTCTAGGGTAAAGCTTATTTTAGATGGTCATGAAAACATGGACAAATATATTGACAAAGAAATTTCATGTGTTGTGTTTAACTTGGGATATTTACCAAGGGCTAAACACATGATTACAACAAAGCCAAATACAACAATAAAGGCTATAGAGAATAGCTTAAAGCTACTTAAGCCTCATGGTGTAATAAGTCTTGCAATTTATACAGGACATGAAGGCGGGCTAGAAGAAAAAAATTGTGTATATAATTTTGTTAAAAGCTTAAATCAAAGTGAGTTTAATGTATTAGAATGTAAATTTATAAATCAAATAAATAATCCACCAGAGCTTATTTTAATAGAAAAGAAAAAAGAATATTAAGCCATGCTTTAAGCATGGTTTTTTTAGCTGATTTATTTTTGAAAAAATATTTCTTAAGATGAATTAATTATATGATGCTAGATAAAAATAAAATTATATATGTTTTTTATATAAAAATCTTTAAATGAGTATTTAAAATATATATGTAAAAGTGGTATAATAATATTCGATGCTCAATCAGACATTAAAAATACAGAAAATTTGAATATAGAGGCATTTCTAAAAGAATTTAGAAATTTTGGTAATATATAAATTATAAGGAGAAAGAAATGGAAGATACTAGAGACTTAAAAGATAGTAAAAAACTTATCTCAGACATACAAGCACAATATCCAAGACTTAGTAAAGGACAAAAGCTAATAGCTCAATATATACTATCAAATTATGATAAAGTAGCTTTTATGACAGCTTGCAAATTGGGGGAAACAGTAGGAGTTAGTGAATCTACAGTAGTAAGGTTTGCAAATGCACTAGGTTATTCTGGATACCCTAAACTTCAAGAAGCACTACAAGAACTTATAAAAAATAAGCTTACAACAGTTCAAAGAGTGGAAATGGCAAAAGAATATTCAGATGATAGTACAATACTTAATAAAATACTAAAAGGTGATATAGATAATATAAAATCAACACTAGAAACAATAGATGAAAAAGCATTTGAGGAATCTGCAAATAAGATACTTAAGGCCAGAAAAATATATATATTAGGTATGAGAAGTTCATTTACTATAGCTCAATATTTAGGCTTTTACTTAGATATAATACTTGATAACGTTCATATAATAAGAATGGATATGGGGGACGCATTTGAACAAATAGTAAAAATAAATGAAGAAGATGTAATAATAGCTATAAGCTTCCCAAGATATTCTAAAAAGTCATATCAAATAGTAAGTTATGCTAAAGAAAAAGGAGCTCATATAATATCATTAACAGATAGCTTATTTGCACCAGTTGCATCTTTAGCAGATGATGTATTATTAGTAAAAAGTAATATGGCATCATTTGTTGATTCACTAGTACCTGCATTAAGTATAGCTAATGCTTTAATAGTATCTGTTGGTATGAAAGAAAAAGAAGACATAAAAGAACACTTTAGTGATTTAGAAAAAATTTGGGATCAATACTCTGTTTACGAGTAGAATACATTCTATAAGCAATATACTTTCTCAGTAAACTTGGGTATATTGCTTATTTATTTTTTATATTGAATATTATTTAATAGCAGTAAACTGACATTTATATAAAAACTGACAATTATTTAAATAAAATATTACTAAGATTTATAGAAGTCTCTTTGTCCATTTCTTCTAAAACATGACTATATTTATTCATACTAATCTTAATATCACTATGTCCTAATCTATTAACAACAGTTTTAATATTTGTTCCAGATAATAACACTAATGTAACGTTTGTATGTTTCCTCTTTAGTATAAACATGTGCTTCAAATTCATCTTTTTATATAAAATTACATGTATTCTCATTGATCTCTTTTAATCTATAACTTTCAGATAATACAGCCCTTAAAATAAAATGCATTAGCTCAGAATTGAATTTTAGACTTAGAACAAAATGAAGAAATCTTATATGATAAAGAAATATATATTAGAAGTTATACAAAAAAGACTAGAAAATCAACAGTTAAAAAGAAATGTGAAAATAGAATACTTAATTCCTTTATTAATATTTTTTGTGTAGATTTACCAGGAATACATTTTATATGTTTTTGAAAGTTATCAAGTATTTTTATTAATTCTTAGCTGTTACAGGGTGATCTTCTAATAAATTTATTATGTCAACTATTTCAGAGTAATTAGGTTCTATAAAGGCCAAAAAGTTAAATTTTTTAAATGATTTTAGATAATTTAACCTTTCAAATAATAATTTCATATTTGCACTTCTTATTTTTAAGAGTGTCCATCCTCTTAAATATTAAATTTAACGTTTTATTTTCCTATTATGATAATGTATTAAAAATTCCCCCTTTTTATAAGTTTAATTATTTTTTCTTAATCTATTAAATAAGTGTAATATTCTACTCAATGTGTTTTATATGATAAGAAATAAATTATAAAAAATATTATATAAACATTTAATAATTTGTTTTTGGATTAAAAAATCATGTTATTATCTAAAATGATTCATATGAATTTACTTTATAACTGTTTAATTTATATATAATCTTATGATTAAATTAATCATAGATAGATCGTACTTCAGTGGTCCATTATAGTCTATTGATATATAAGTATATGTCGTATCTTATTGAAAAATTTGATGCTTTATGTTTTTTAATTGAATATATTCACAAATTGTCTAAATAATGAATATTATATATTAAATTGATATTATATTCTCAAAATTTATAGAGAACTCAGAATGATTATTTAAAAATTTTAACTATGAAAATAAGATCAATTTGATTATTTACTATTATTAAAAAATAAGTTCACGAATTAAAAAATTAAGGAGGACAATCATGGATAATTTAAGTACTGTTGAACTAAAGTGTGGTTGTGGATTCGCTAGACCATATGTTAAACGTCAGGTTTATAATAATTCATATAATCCAAAAACTGCATTGAGAAGAGGAACTTTGTTTCCAGAATTAGATTTAATAGAATCTAACAATTACAACGATTGGCTATACGCAAATCCTATGAATAGAGTTAAATTTAAACATAGAGAGGATAGATGTGAATGAGATCAAGTAGAAGGAATCTTTTAGATAAAGTTTTAGAATACAGTTTTGCTTGTATAGAATTAAATTTATATTTAGATAATAATCCAGAAGATAAAAACGCTTTAAATTCATACAACCAATATAGCGATAAGTATGCTCAAGCCAGATATGATTATGAAATTAAGTATGGACCATTAACCAATTTTGGGTATTCACCAAGCAATTATCCATGGAGATGGGTATGTGGTTATTGGCCATGGGATAATGAATTTTATGAATAAAAATATAGAAATATTAAAAATATTAAATATAGATTAAGGAGGACTACATTAAAATGTGGATTTATCAAAAAACATTAGAATATCCAGTTAACATAAAATATGCAGATCCAAGGATGGCTAAACTTATAATGACCCAATTAGGTGGACCTAATGGTGAGTTGGCTGCAGCAATTAGATATCTTCAACAAAGATATACTATGCCAACTGGAAAATCTCGTGCACTTTTAACTGATATAGGTACAGAAGAAATGGCTCATGTGGAAATAATTTCTTCAATTCTATATCAATTAACAAACAATTGTACTCCTGAAGAACTTAAGGCTGCTGGACTAGGTGCAAATTATGCAACATTTGGACATGGACTTCAACCAGTAGATGCTAATGGAGTAAACTTTACAACTGATTATATTAATGTGTTTGGTGATGCTGTAACTAATTTACATGAGGATATGGCGGCCGAGCAAAAAGCATTAGCGACTTATTACCAATTAATAAATTTAACTGATGATCCTGATTTGAAAGATATATTTAGATTTTTAGGAGAAAGGGAAGTAGTACACTATCAAAGATTTGGCGAGGCATTAATGGATGTTTACGACTTTACAGAATGTAGACAATAATTCTAATAAAATACTAAATAAAAAAATCTTATATATTAGCTATATTTTATCTTAGTAAAATATAGCTAGCAAATTAACATATTTCAAGGGCTAAGTAACCAGTTTGAAAAGTATAATTACAGTGCATTTGCTGCAATACTCCCAGAGTAATAGTTTGGGAGTATTTTTATGTACTTCTACATATATTTATATATAAATTTTAATACAAAAGACCAAAGACAAAATGTATAGACTATGGTCAGGTCACTTACGTCCAATTATACTAGTTGTTCATATATACTAAACAAGTTTGTAGCTCTATGCTTATATATTTACTTGTAGAACATAAGTGTATACTAAGCATATGCCAAAAGTTGTATGTCATATTGTAAAAAATAAATTATATATTTAGATTTTCTAGATGATAATTACAATATTCTATTTATGAATGGATTTAAAATAAACAATATACTTATTTTGGTATATTGCTTATTTTTTTAATTTTTAAGTACTATATAATCTTTTAAGTTTATAAATTATTTATATACATTAAAATGCTTTAAATATACTTCATCTTTTTCTTTCTTAGAGCGAGTATCGAAAGGATTGTTTATAAGTGCTTTTACATATAAACTAGGATAATTATAACTTAAATAATTGATATAATGACACCACATATAAGTTAGATATCGATAAACTTGAGATATATCACTTTCCAAATGCTCCTTTTCATATTCTTTAATATCTATATTGTATCTAGTATCAATTTCTTCTTTTAAGTGAAAAAGTGCCATAATAGTTTCTGTAAAAGTTTCGTGATCGTGTAAATATTCATTACTTATTAAAATTACAAGTAAGTTCTTGCTTTCATGAAGAGAATCTTTTATTACAGTTAAGTCAATATTATTTAAATCAATTTTATAGTCATATTTAGATGTAATTAATTTAATATTTTTAAAATAATCAACATCATTTATTAGTCTATCTAAATCAACCATATTTCCAATATTACTAATATTTTTATCACAAATAGTAAACTGATTCAGTAATTTAGTTCCTATCTCTGTAAAGAATACGCCTATTAGTAAACTAAGCTTTTCTACTATATGCGCTCTTTCTCTTTTTTCTAGTAATTTGTCTATAAATAATGTTGTGAAAAATACTTCCATAGGTATAAAGGCTATATCTGCAAATAAAAATATCAAAGTGTGATGAGCATCTTTAAATATTAAGTAATGTATATAGTGCAAAAATAGTGACAATAAAATAAGAAATGCACCTATTAGTATATTTTCATTTTTAAATTTATTCATTATATCCTCCAGCTTTTAAAATTAAATACTTCATTTACATATAGAAAGTAAGTAATTATGTATTTAATAATTTTTGCCAAAGTTAATGATGATATACATTTTTAGTTAAGATAAATTTTACCTAGTATTACAAGATAACTATATTTTTAATTTATTTGAATTATCTCTCAGGTACTTTCTTTTATTTTTATAATTTGGTATTACACTTTCAACTAAGTTCCAAAACTCTTTTGAATGATTCATATGTTTTAAATGACATAACTCATGCACTAATACATAATCAATAATATCAATAGGCGCTAAAAATATCCTCCAGTTTATGTATATATTACCTAGAGAAGAGCAAGTCCCCCACGTAGTCTTTTGTTCTTTAACTTTAATATTTTCAGGATATATATTTAAAATTTTAGAGTATATATTTAATCTTTCTTTAATTTTTTTATTACCAGAAGTTATAAACCATTCTTTGAGTAATTCATAAATCACATTACGTCTATTTGATATACCTATATGAGAACTTATGTCTACTATAAACTCATTTTCTTTTAAATATATACTATTTTTAGATAAGAATTTATTATTATTAATTCTTAATGTATATGGACTTCCAAGGTAATAAATATTATCCCCATCTATAAGTTCAAGTTTTTTTGTACTAAAATTTATCTCATCAAGTTCATGTAATTTATTTAATATCCAATGAATCTTAGATTTTAATAAATCATTAATATGGAAATTAGATATATCACTTGGTGAAGTTACAGTAACTATACCAGGATATTTAACTTTAATATAAATATTTTTTATATTAGATTTTTTTATTATAGAATATTTTATAGAATTATCTTTGTATTTAATTTCATGCAATGGTTTAACCCTCCAAATAAATGTATTAACTTTATTTTACATAAAAAAATAGATTATTAATATAAAAATATATTGACAATGCTATAAAAAGATAATAAAATCATTAGAAATAAACAATTTAAATAGTCTACGTATAATCCCAATAATATGGTTTGGGAGTTTCTACCAAGAACCTATAATTCTTGATTACGAAGGAGTTTTACTTGATTTTAATGTATAAACTTCTTTGTGATCAAGAATTTTTTTATACAAAAAACTAAAAATATAAAACATTAGGGAGGCAATTTATTATGAGAAGATTACCCAAAATAGAACTACATTGTCACTTAGATGGGAGTGTTAGACCACAAACAATAATAGATATAGCAAAGAGGGAAAATATAGAGATACCTTCATATAAAGAAAATGAAATAAAAGAATTGGTAATGATAAAAAAAGATTGTGCATCGCTTAATGAATACTTAGAGAAATTTGACTTACCAAATAAAGTAATGCAAAGTAAAGTAAGCTTAAAGCAAATAGCTTTTGAACTTTTAGAAGATGCACAAAGAGAAAATGTAAAATATATAGAGGTTAGGTTTGCACCACTTTTACACACTAATAAAGGACTAAGTGTAGAAGAGATAATACAAAGTGTAATAGACGGAATAAAAGAAGCTCAAAATATATATGATATAAAGGGTAATGTAATATTATCTTGTTTAAGAACTATGAGTGTAGAAGATGGACTTAAAGTTGTAGAAGCAGGGAAAAGATTTATAAATAAGGGAGTAGTAGCTATAGATTTAGCAGGATGTGAGGAAGAAAGATTTTGCAATAAATTTAAACCTGTAATAGATAAAGCTAGAGAGTATGGATATAATGTAACAATACATGCAGGGGAAGCTGCAAGTGGTCAAAATGTTATAGATGCTATAAATTTACTAGGTGCAAAAAGAATAGGCCATGGTGTTAGAATAAAAGATATGAAAGAAGCTTATGATTTAGTAAAATCAAACAAAGTATATCTTGAAATGTGCCCAACAAGTAATATTCAAACTAAAGCAATAGATGATTTTAATAATTATCCATTATATGATTTTTATAAAGATGGAATATATGTAACGTTAAATACAGATAATCGAACAGTATCTAATATAGATTTAACAAATGAGATAGATTTAATATTCAGGAAGTTTAATATTAATAAAATAGAGTATAAAAATATATACTTAAATACAGTAGAAGCAACATTTTCTGATGAAGAAACTAAAAACTGGTTAAAAAGCTTTATATAAATAAAGACCACTTCTTGGCTAGATAAATTATCCAAGAAGTGATATTTATTTGAAATAATTTATTATAGTTTAATAAATTATTCTACAAGTAGAATATGGCTACATTTTTTTAGGTTCATCATAAGTAGTACCAAATGTATCTACTTTAATTGACTCTATAATTACTTTTCTAGTAGGCATATCATTTTTGTCAGTCTCAACATTTTCTATTTTAGAAACTACATCTATCCCGTTAACAACCTTACCAAAAGAAGCATATTGGCCGTCTAAGTGAGGAGAATCATTAGTCATTATAAAGAATTGACTTCCAGCACTATTTTTATTTTGACTTCTAGCCATAGATAATACTCCTTTAGTATGCTTTAAATCATTTTTAAACTTATTCTTAGTAAATTCTCCATAAATACTATATCCAGGGCCACCCATACCAGTGCCATCAGGGTCCCCACCTTGAATCATAAAGTCTTTTATTACTCTATGAAAAGTCAAGCCATCATAAAAACCATTATTAGCTAAGTATATAAAGTTACTAACTGTATTTGGGGCTATATGAGGGTATAGTTCAGCCTTAATAGTTCCAAAGTCTTTAAATATTATAGTAGCAATAGGAAGCTTTTCAGGTGGAGTTCTAACCTCATCAGCCATTTCATCATTTGAAGAACATCCAACTAAAGCTAAAGCTCCTGCAACTAAAGCTCCTATAAAACCTTTCTTTGTTTTAGTTCTCATAAAATCACCATCCTAATTAAATTTTAGTCGTTTTATTATAGCATAAAAAAATTAATAAAAGATTGATATATCTATATTTTTCCAATATGAATTTTTATTTTAGCATTATATATAAATTACTACATATAATATGTAAAATATTTATATATAAACTAAAAATACTTTTTACATTATGGAGGTAAAGACATGAAAAAAATACAAAAATACATATCAATACTTTGTATAGTATTTTTATTTTTAGTTATATCAGTTAATATAAATTCTTATGCAAATGAACCTATAATGGAGTACAAATTTACCGTAGAGCAACAAAAAGTAAAAAGAGCAGAGTTTATATGGAGAATCTGTATAGAAAAACTTAGACAAGAAAAAGTATTAAGTAACACAGATGCTAAAGCTATAAACAAATATATATCTGATAAAATGGAAAATAAAAGATATGAAGCTCATATCAATAAGTATAAATATCAAAAAAATGCACTTAAAATAAAAAATGTAGATAATATTGTATCTAAAAATATAATAACGAAGGAACAGGGAGAAATATTGAAAAAAGAATTATCAAAGTATAATCTAAATAATTTAGAATACTAAAATGATATGTAGAAAATACATATAAAATAAGGTACTATAAAATGGAAAGGGGGGGATATAATGAAAAAATATAAAAATATAATATTTGATATTGATGGTACTATATTAAATACAGCAAATATGAACATATATCCATTAATCAAGCTAATTAAAGAAGAAAAAGAAATAGATATGACATATGAAAGTCTTTTATTTGCCTTGGGTCTTCCAGGAAAGAAAACTTTAGAGATATTAGGTTTTAATAATATTGACAAATCTTATGAAAAATGGGTTCAGTATGTAAATGAATATGAAAAAAAGGCAACACTCTATGATGGCATTAAAGATATTATAAAACATATGCACTCTAAAAATATAATATGTGGCATTGTAAGTTCTAAAAATAAGTCTCAATATGAAATTGACTTTATGCCTACAGGACTTCATGAGTATATGAGTGCTATAGTATTAGAAGAAGATACAAAATATCATAAGCCACACCCAGAACCACTAAAAAAAGTAATGGAAATGCTAAATATAAATCCATATGATACATTATATGTAGGGGACTCCATATCGGACTATAATTGTTCTAAGAATTGTGAAGTAGACTTTGCTTTAGCTTTATGGGGAGCTGTAGATAAAAATATAAATGCAACTATAAGTTTAAATGAACCTAGTGATATATTAAATTTTATATAAAGATAAAATAAATTATGGTTATATAACCATAATCTATTTTTTATTATTTAAATTTATTTGTATACTTTTTATTTTTCTCATTTTTAAACATCTTAGATCTTTTTTCAAAAGAAGGCAAGTACCTTCTAACCTTTTTTTAGTAGTATTAGTCATTTTGACATTACTCTCTGAATTAAATTCTAAACTAGTATTTTTCTTCATAACAATTTTTCTACTATCATATCTTTATAGTTAGTATGTCTATATAATTTATAAAATATTTATTGTGAAAGTATATAAAATCATATTTATAAAAAGTAAAAATGTTGACTTCCATAATAAAAAGAGTATTATATTGTTAGTACAAAAATAGAAATTTAACGAAATAAGAGGTGAAAATGTTGCATAAAATTAAGGTTCACATCAAAGAAAGTAGCTTGATATTAATTTCCTTTCTAAGATGGTTTGTGCTAGCATCTATATCTGGTGCTGTAGTTGGATTAGTAATATCTTTATTTTTAAATTGTTTACAATTTGCAACAAATACAAGAAAATCTAATCCTTGGCTTTTATACCTACTTCCATTAGGAGGAGCATTAGTAAGTTATTTATATGCCAAGTTTGGAAGAGACTCAGCTAAGGGAAATAACCTTATAATTGAAAGAATTAATGAAGGTCAAGGCCATATACCGTTTAGGATGGCTCCACTGGTATTTTTTGGAACATTTATTACTCATTTATTTGGTGGGTCAGCAGGTAGAGAAGGTACTGGAGTACAAATAGGTGCAAGTATTTCAGCAAAGATAGGTAGAATACTAAAATTAAAAGGATTAGATTATACAATATTAATAATAAGTGGAGTTAGCAGTGGTTTTGGAGTAGTGTTTGGAACACCTATAGCAGGTACCGTATTTGGACTTGAGGTAAGCTCTATTGGCAAAATGAGATACGAAGCTATAATACCATGTTTTGTATCAAGTTATATTGGAAATTTTATAGCTAAATTACTTAATGTTCACCACAGTCATTACAATGTAGTTGATGTTATAGGTGGCGTTGATGTATTTTTTAAGGTAATATTGTGTGCGGCTTTATTTGGTTTTACAAGTAAACTATTTGCAGAACTTACACATGAATTAAAGAAATTTTTTAGCAAAAAAATACCAAATTCAACTTTAAAAAGTTTTATAGGCGGAATAATAATTATAATTATTGTATTAATACTTGGAACCAGAATATATTTAGGATTAAGTTTGGATTTACTAAGTGATTCATTTACAACAGTAGTTTCTAAAGATTCATTTATAATAAAACTAGTATTAACTTCACTTACTTTAGCTGTAGGTTTTCAAGGTGGTGAGGTAACTCCATTATTTGTAATAGGCGCTACACTTGGAAATTTACTTGCTGGAATAGTTGGATTACCTATTTCATTTTTAGCAGGTATGGGTATGATAGCTGTATTTGCTGGAGCAACCAAAACTCCTATATCATCATTTATAATGGGAATCGAGCTATTTGGTTCTTCGAATATAGAATATCTATTTATAGTTTGTGCAATAAGCTATGTGTTTGCAGGTAGAAGTACTATATATACATCTCAGAAAAATTCATTATTTAAACCAGATGAAGAAGATATATATACTTAAAGAGAATATATGATAATATAAGAATACATATTATTAAAAGGTAGGGAAAAATATGAGTAAAAAGGGTAATATTTTAATAGATTCACTTTTAGAAAAAGGGAATATTTATAAGTTAAAATGTAATAAATGTAAATCTATATCAGTTCAAATTACTGAAAATAAAGAGCCAGATTATAAATGCTCTGATTGTGATGGAATATATACGATAATTAAATAATATCCATGTAAAATGAAAGGAAAAAGTACTTACTAAAGTTAAATAACTTTAGTAAGTACTTTTTCTAATTTTATTCTCTAATAAATAATATTAAATTAAAAAATATATATGTAAATAGTACTTTTTATTTAAAACATTTAGAACATGGACTGTAACCTTTATTTAAAGCTTCTTTTTCAGTCAATTTTATAGCGCCCTTCATTCCATGAGAAGTTCTTGATTTATGATAGGAGTTAGACTTACTATTACCACCATTAGCATATACTACATTTTTATCATTTGAATTTATAGTATTAGAACTTTCCTCTTCATTTATCTTAGACATATCATATCCTTTATCAGTTACATACCCATTAATTGACCAGATATTTAACTTATTAGATTTAGCTTCGCTTTGAGTTTTATTTAGTGCATCAAGATGTTTAGTTTGGTTGTATATATAGCCAACTCTTGCTAATCCTTCTTCTACAACTCTTTCATTATACATTTCTAATTTTTTGTGTTCAGGGCATGTATACCATAAATATCCAAGATATCTTCCATATTTATCTGTTGAAGTTTTTCCATCAAGTTCAAAGTAAACAGTATCTCCTTTTTTTAGCAATGATTTAGCAAATTCAGAAGCTTCCGGACCATATTTTTGTACACCAAGATTTGGATGCTTAGTTTCTGGAGTATCTATTAATAATAATCTAGTATCAACTTCTTTATTATTAGGAAGTATTATTTCAACTGTATCTCCATCTACAACTCTATCAACAGTAGCTTTTATTACATCTTTAGAATTTACATCTAAACTTTGACTTACATTACTCTTATGATTAGAAATTTGACTATCTAATACTTTAGAATTAGAAGTTTTACTAGTACATCCTGCAAAAAATAATGGTATTGATATTACAATAGATAGTAAACTTCTTTTATATTTTAGTTTTTCTAAAATTTTCATTTAATTCACCTCTTTTACATACTTTATATATAATACTATTTATATTAAATTTAATGCAACTATTTTGTAGTAAAATGATGAAATTTGTTCATGAAAATTTGAAATACTTTTATAAACTATAACAAATAAAAAATTTCATATATGTAAAAAACTTATCTTGTTTATCATTTAACTCTTTTTCTTTTTTTATCATAATATCTTTTACTTGTTACTCACTTAAATTAGTTTTAGCTACTATATCTGTCATGTCTACATTATTATTAAGAAGCTTTTTAGCATATTCTATAGTTTTTTTGTATTCACCTTTTTTAAAGTTGTTCATATAGTATATCCTTTCAAATAATAGATTTATCTATAAAAAGATTTTTAACCTATACAAAATTTGTGCCTAAAAATGTTTATATAAGGATATAATGGGTATATAGTCATTAAATAATATTATATATAATTTAAAATTTAGATAAACTAAAACTTTTAGGAGGATACAAATGTCAAATTGTAGTTCATGTCCATCAAAATCAAGTTGTAAGAGCCAATCTACTTGTAATATAGAAAATAATCCAAAAAATAATATAAAAAAAGTTATAGGTGTTATGAGTGGTAAAGGTGGCGTTGGTAAATCAACTGTAACAGCACTACTTGCTAAGAAATTAAATAAAATGGGATATAAGGTTGGGATTCTTGATTCTGATATAACAGGACCTAGTATTCCAAGGCTTATGGGAGTATCAAATGAGAGAGCTATATCTCCAAATGGCAAAGATATATACCCTATAATAACTAAAGAAAATATAAAAACTATGTCTGTAAATTACATGGTAGATAATGAAAATCAGCCAATAGTTTGGAAAGGTCCATTAATAGGAAATACTGTAAAGCAATTTTATAGAGATGTTATGTGGGAAGATTTAGATTATTTATTAATAGATATGCCTCCAGGTACAGGAGATGTGGCACTAACTGTTATGCAGTCTATTCCTTTAACTGGAATAGTAATGGTATCAGTTCCTCAAGATATGATATCAATGATAGTTGCCAAAGCTGTTAATATGGCCAAAATGCTAAATATTGATATATTAGGTGTAGTTGAAAATATGAGCTATATACAATGTCCTGATTGCGATAAAAAAATAAAGTTATTTGAAGGAGAAGAAACTGAAAAATTCTTGAGTGAAATGAATTTAAAGTTACTTGGAGAACTTCCTATGACTAAAGAAATAATAAATATAACTCACAATGGAGTAAATGAAATAAGTATGGAATTAGATAGTATACTAACAGGTATAGTGAATAATATAAAATAATTAATAAAAATAAAGCTGCTAAATTAGTAGCTTTATTTTTATTTTAAATCTATAATCTAATATATAATTAAGATAAGGGAGATGACTATTATGAAGCTTATAGATTTACATTGTGATACAATAGATAGATTGTTGGAAGAAGATAAAGATTTATATGAAAATAATTTTTCTGTAGACATAAAAAAGTTAAGAAAATCAAATTCTATTTTACAAGTATTTGCATTATATTTTGACCTAAATAAATATAGGTTAGATCCATATAAAAGGTTTGAAGACATGTATGAAAAATTTAATAAAGAGATAATTAAAAATAGGAAGTATATAGGTCTAGTAACAAGTTATCAGGATATAGTATCTAATATTAATAATAATAAAATATCAGCAATTCTTTCAATCGAAGAAGGAGGAGCTATAAATGGAAATATAGATAATTTATATAAAATACATGATAAAGGTGTTAGATTAATAACATTAACTTGGAATTATGAAAATGAAATAGGTTATCCTCATAATAATCACGATTTTAGATACAATTCTTTAAAGCCATTTGGGAAAAAAGTAGTTGAATGCATGAACGAACTTAATATGATAATAGATGTCTCTCATTTAAATGATGGAGGGTTTTATGATGTAGCGAATATATCTAAAAAGCCATTTGTAGCATCACATTCAAATGCTAGAAGTATAACTAATGTAACTAGAAATCTAAGTGATGATATGATAAAAATATTAGCAAATAGTGGTGGTGTTATGGGAATAAATTTCTGTAGTTATTTTACAGGAAAAAGCTCCATAACTAAAATAGATGATATAATATATCATATAAAACATATAGCAAATATTGGTGGAATAGATGTAATTTCTATAGGAAGTGATTTTGATGGAATAGAAAATGCAGTCGAAGTTTATGATATAGGTGAAATGGAAAAACTTTATTACTCACTAAAAAAAGCTGGATTTAAAGAATGTGAAATCGATAAAATGATGTATAAAAATGCATTAAGAGTTATAAAGGATGTTCTCTAAAAAGTTTTAAAAAGAATAGATTAACATAATATAAATCTAAAGAATATCATACATTAAAATGAGTTTTAGGAGGTATATTATGAAATATGCTAGCTATAAAAAAGGAGTTATAATTGATATAACTATTTTTGAAAACGGTGAGTATATATTTATAACTATAGGCGAAGAGCCAGGTAATATATACACTTATACAAGGCTTGTATATTCTGATAAAACTTTAATACTAGATAACGAGTATAATGAAATATCTGTTAAAGATTTAAATATAGGAGACTTTGTAGTCGCATATCATTCTAACATTATGACCTTAAGTATACCACCACAGACTAATGTATGTATAATTGAAGTTAAGTAGTCATATAAGGAGACAAAATATGAAAAAGCTAATGATTATAGAAGATTCAAAGACTATAAGAGAAGAGTTAAAAGCATTACTTAATAGATATGGTTATGAAGTATTTGCATCAGACAAGTTTGAAAATATAATAAATGATATAGAAAATGAAAAACCACATTTGATATTATTAGATATTAATTTACCTATATATGATGGATTTTATATATGTAGAGAGATAAGAAAAATTTCTAATATACCAATAATAATAGTTACAAGTAGAGACAATGAAGTAGATGAACTTATGAGTATAAATTTAGGTGCAGATGATTTTGTAACTAAACCTTATAATACACAAATACTTTTAGCACGTATAAGTTCTGTATTAAAAAGAGTTTATAATGATTCAGAAAATATGGATATTCTTGAATTCAAGGATTTAAGTTTAAACCTATCAAAGGGAACTGTAAAATCATCTATAGGTTCTTTAGAAATTAGTAAAAATGATATAAAGATATTATCTTACCTTATAAAAAACAAAGAGAAAATAGTAACTAGAGAAGAATTAATGAACTACATGTGGAATTCAGACTTATATGTTGATGATAATACACTATCTGTAAATATAAATAGACTTAGAAAAAAATTAGAAGAAATAGGTCTTAAGGATTATATAGAGACTAGAAGAGGACTTGGGTATATAATGAAATAAAAAAGTGTAACTAATTTAGTTGCACTTTTTTTATTATACTTAAAATATATTATATATGTTTTTTAAAACGACAGATTATCTTGTTTTATGTAACTATATATATTTTTTTGAATATATATATACTAAAAGAAAATTATAAAATGGAGGGGTAAAATGTCTAAAAAAAACAACAAAAATTCTAAGACTAAAAAGATAAATCAGAAAAATTCAAAGAAGAAACCCCAAGAATCTGTAAATATAAATAATGAAATAAAACAGATATTACTAAAAAAATTAATAGAAAAGATAAAATAAAAACCTGATAGCATCAGGTTTTTATTTTATCTTTTTAAAGAATAAGATTAAAACTTACGGGAAAATTAAATAGTAAATTATAAAAATTATATAAGAGGTGCAGACATGGCAAATGAAAGACAAACTATAATACATAGTTCACTTGGTTCTGTATTTAGCGTTTTTAGTGAAGAAGAATTAAAAAAATTAACAAAAGAAGGTAAAAGAAGAATTGCTATCTCTGGAAAAATTAATTCTCCAGGTATAATAGAAGTTCCTAAAGGTGCAACACTTGCTGAAATAATAACTATGGCAGGAGGGCTATTAAATGATAGTGGATTTAAAGCAGCACAACTAGGTATGCCATTTGGAGGATTTATAACTGAAGATAATTTAGATCAAGAATTAGATTTTAAATTATTTGATAAAAACACAAGTCAAACTATAATAATTCTTTCTGACGAAGACTGTATAATACAATATGCTAAATTTTATATAGATTATCTTTTAGGTAAGATGCAAGATGGTAGTTTAGATAACTATTTAGTTGCTAAAAAAGAGATAATAAGAATGTGGAAGCTACTTGATAGAATCAGCAAAGGTAGAGCGAATATGAGAGATATTTTCTTTCTAAGAAGACTTGCAAGTACAGTAAAAGAAAAAGTTAATCAAAAACACAATATAATGGAAGAAATTATAGATAAGTTTTATGATGAGATAAAAGAGCATATAGAAGGTCACCGATGTTATACATTCCAGTGTAACCATCTTATAAAGCTATCTATAACTAAAAAATGTATAGGATGTGGAGCTTGCAAAAGAGTTTGTCCGGTTGATTGTATTGAAGGAGAAAGAAAAAGTAGACATTACATAGATTATACAAGATGTACCCACTGTGGACAATGTGTAGCTGCTTGTCCAGTAAATGCTATAACTACAGGAAATAATACTTTTAGATTTTTAAGAGATCTAGCTACACCAAATAAGTTAGTAATAACTCAAATGGCACCTGCTGTTAGAGTTGCAATAGGTGAAGCTTTTGGACTTGAACCTGGTACTAATGTGGAAAATAAAATATCATCGGCGCTTAGACAGATTGGCGTAGATTATGTATTCGATACCACTTGGGCTGCAGATTTAACTATTATGGAGGAAGCTGCTGAACTTCAAGAGAGAATTGAAAAATATTACTCAGGTGATAAAAGTGTAAGACTTCCAATACTTACATCTTGTTGTCCTGCTTGGGTTAAATTTATAGAACAAAATTATGCTGATATGTTAGACGTACCATCATCTGCTAAGTCACCTATGCAGATGTTTGCAACGGTTGCAAAAGATATTTGGGCAAAAGAAAAAGGGCTAGAAAGAGACCAGGTAACATTGGTTTCTATAATGCCTTGTATAGCAAAAAAATACGAAGCTTCAAGGGCAGAGTTTTCACGTGATCTTAATTATGACGTTGATTACGTTATAACAACTAGTGAATTAATGACGTTATTTAAAGATTCAAATATAGATTTAAGTCAAATAGAGGATTCTCCTATTGATTCGGTACTGGGTGACTACACAGGAGGAGGAATAATATTTGGTAGAACAGGAGGAGTTATAGAAGCTGCGACTAGGACTCTTTATGAAAATATGACTGGTAAAAAACTAGAAAAAGTTGAATTTGAATCTCTTAGAGGATGGGATGGTCTAAGGGTAGCAGAAGTTAAAGTTAATGATTTAACATTAAGAATAGGTATTGCCTATGGTTTAAGAGAAGCTGGTAAACTCCTTGATAAAATAAGAAATAAAGAAGAATTTTTTCATGCTATTGAAATAATGGCATGTCCTTATGGATGTGTTGGTGGAGGTGGACAACCTAAAGCTAAAAAAAGACTTGAAACTCTTCAACAAAGAGCTGAAGGTTTAAATTCCATAGATAGATCATTAGACCTTAGAGTATCCAAAGATAATCCTAAGGTAAGAGCAATCTACGACAATCACTTAGATCATCCATTAAGCCATAAGGCACATGAATTGCTTCATACTGAATACTTTGTGAAGGTAAAAAGAGGAAAAGATGAAAACACTGATGCAAGTAAAGAAGAATAGAAACTTACTTAAATAATGATCTTTAAAGAAAGAGTGAATTTTATGGGTAATAAAAAAATCTTTTTGAGAGATATTAAAAATAATGAACAAATAAAAACCTCTCTTATGGTTATGAAATATCTTCATAGGGATGGTAATAAATATGTATTTAATATGAGTGATAAAAGTGGTCATATTAAAGCTAAACTTCCTTACAGAGTACCATTAGGTAAAGTTTTATCTATAAATTGTAAGAAGAATTCTATATTAGATATAGAAGAATTTGATGAAATTAAGGATTATGACCTCAAGGATTATTTACCAACAACTAAAGAGCCTATAGAAAATATACTAAATGAAATAGAAGAAATATCAAAAAAATATATAATATCTACAGAAGGTAAACTATTAAATGATTATTTTTTCAAAGATGAAGAATTTTTAAATAAATTTAAAGAAGCTATAGGTGGAGTATCCATGCATCATAATTATATAGGAGGTCTTGCTGAACACACTTTAAATGTAATGTACTTGACAAAAGTGTTATGTGAAAGATACTCTTGCAAAAGAAAAGAAATAGCAATATTAAGTGCTAAGCTTCATGATATAGGTAAATTATATGAACTTGAATACCATGGTCCATTTAAGTATACTCTACAAGGAGAATTAGAAGGACATATAGTAATTGGAGTACAAATGTTAGATAGAGCTTTTAATAATATAGATTATACATTTAGTGAAGACTTTATAAGAAGAATAAAAGGATGTGTAACTCAACATCATGGTAAAATAGAATATGGTTCTCCAAGGCCAGCTAACATGGAAGAATCATTTATAATAAATTATGCAGATTCAGTCGATGCTACTATGAATAAGATAGTTCAAATAAAAGATAATACAAGCGATGATGAATGGTCTGAGTATGATAGAAGGCTAGAAACAAAGCTTTATTTATAAAACATAAATAATTCTAAAATTAAAAACCATATGAAATTTTGTTAAAAATAAAGTCACGAGTAAAACTTGTGACTTTATTTTTTATATAATCTGCATGTAATAATATCAATGATTTGTTATACTTGTTTATATATAAATAAAAACATAAGGAGAATGATATGAATAAAAAAATAGGATTTATAGGTTGTGGTAATATGGCTAAAGCTATGATTAAAGGAATTATAAATTCAAAGCTTATTAGACCTGAAAACATATATGCGTCAGCTTTAAGTGAAAATACTTTAAATAATGCAAAAGATGAATTTAATATAAATACAACAAAAGATTCAAGAGAAGTTGTATTAAGGTCAGACATAATTGTTATTGCTGTAAAACCTAATATATATGATATAATACTTGATAATATTAAAGACGTAATAGATAATAAAATAATAGTAACTATTGCAGCTGGAAAAACTATATACTCTATAGAAAATATAATAGGCGATGATAAAAAAATAATAAGAACTATGCCAAATACTCCAGCGCTTGTAAACGAAGGTATGAGTGCACTTTGTAAAAATAAAAATATATCGGATCAAGATTTAAAAGATGTAAAGAGTATTTTTGATTCATTTGGGAAAAGTGAAGTAGTAGATGAAAACTTAATACATGCTGTTATAGGAGCGAGTGGTTCATCTCCTGCATATGTATTTATGTTTATAGAGGCTATGGCAGACTCATGCGTATCTCATGGTATGTCAAGGGATATGGCTTATAAATTTACATCTCAGGCTGTTATGGGAGCGGCTAAGATGGTATTAGAAACAAATATTCATCCAGGTGAATTAAAAGATATGGTGTGCTCTCCAGGAGGAACTACTATAGAAGCTGTAAAATCTTTAGAAGAAGAAGGTTTTAGGAAATCTATAATAAAAGCAATAGATAACTGTATTGATAAGTCAAAAAAAATGAGTAATGCTGACCTTTCTAAAAAATAAATTATAATGTATAATGAATAGTTGTATAAAATATTAATATAAGTTTTATAAATTTATATTTGGGTAAATTATGTAGAATAAAGTAGAACTACAGAGTTTAAATACCCATTATAATTATTTTATAATAAATATAAATTAATTTAATTAAAATAAAGATATAAAAGATTAAGGAGACATATATGAATAAAGTGGAATTACTAGCACCAGCAGGTGACTTAGAAAGATTAAAAATAGCTTTTACTTATGGTGCAGATGCTGTTTATCTTGGTGGAGAAATATTTGGCATGAGATCGGCTGCTAAAAACTTTACTATAGAGCAAATGGCTGAAGGTGTAGAATTTGCACATGAAAGAGGAAAGAAAGTTTTCGTTACAGTAAATATAATACCAAGAAATGAAGAATTAGACCAACTAAAAGCATATTTATTAGAATTAGATAGAATAAATGTAGATGCAGTTATTGTAAGTGATCCTGGTATATTTACTATAGTTAAAGAAACAATACCTAACATGGAAATACACATTAGTACTCAAGCTAGTACAACCAATTCATTAGCATCAAACTTTTGGTATAAAGAAGGTGCTAAAAGAGTAGTTATGGCTAGAGAATTATCATTTAAGGAAATAAAAGAAATAAGAGACAATGCTGCTGAAGATATGGATATAGAAGCTTTTGTTCATGGAGCTATGTGTATGTCATATTCAGGAAAATGTGTAATAAGTAACTATACAACAGGAAGAGATGCAAACAGAGGTGCTTGCGCTCAACCTTGTAGATGGAAATATACTTTAGTTGATGAAGTTAATCCTGGTCAGTATGAAAAAGTTGTAGATGAAATAGATTCTTCATTTTTCTTTAATTCAAAAGATTTATGTATGATAGAATACATACCACAAATAATTGAAAGTGGTATAACAAGCTTAAAAATAGAAGGTAGAATGAAAACGGCGTATTATGTGGCTACTACTGTTAGAGCATATAGAATGGCACTTGATGAATATTATAAAAACCCTACTGATTGGAAATTTAATCCTATGTGGCTAGAAGAACTCAAAAAGGGAAGTCATAGAGATTATAGTACTGGATTTTTCATTGATAGACCAAGCGAAAAAGCACACAACTATGACTCAGCTTCATATATAAGAAATTATGATTTTATAGGAATAGTTAGGGATTATGAAGAAGAAACTGGCCTTTATATAGTAGAGCAAAGAAACAAAATGAATGTGTTAGATAAAATAGAAGTTATAGGTCCATTTAAAGAAACAGTTAATGCAACAATTCTTGAAATGTACAATGAATATGGTGAAGAGATAGAATCTGCTCCACATGCAAGACAAATTGTTAAAATAAAGTTAGATGTTAAAGTAGATAAAGATTATATGTTAAGAAAACCAATTGTAAATATAAGAACAATTAAATAAAATGTAAATAAAAAGTCCTAGTATTAATTTATTAGGACTTTTTATTTACATTTTATTTGAAAAAATATATATTAAAGATTAAAGATGAAGTATATAGCAAAATTTTGTATTAAATTATATAAAGGGAATGCCAATTATAGAGTTGAATATATATTAAAACAATATTTATTGTTCAATAAGGAGAAAAATAGTATGAAATTTATTAAAGAATCTATTGTAATATGTATACTTGTAGTTTCATTTATAATATTTATATCTTCATCAAATGAGAAAGTGAACGAAAATATTAAAATAAAAAGCTATGTTCTATCTAGTACTAAGGAAAATTTAAATAAAGAAAATGTAAGGCTCATAGAAAAAAATAGAGCCTCAAATATTACCTATAAAAGAGAAGATATTACTGTTGAAAGTGGAGTAAAAAAAGAAGAACTTGAGAATGTATTTGAGAATTATAAAGGTGCATCTACTATGATTCATCTTTCAGAGGCATTTGTCGATGCCGAGGAACTTTATGGTGTAAATGCATTTACAATGGCAGCTATAGTAGCTCTTGAAAGTGGATTTGCTACATCAAGAAGAGCTGTTGAAGATAATAATTTAACTGGATTTGAAGTCTATACAGATGAATCGAAGGGAAAATTATTTTCTACTCAATATGAATCAGTCTTATATACAGCTAAGCATCTTGCTAATAACTACCTTACAAAAGGAGCTATTTATTATGAAGGGGTATCTGTAGATGATGTACAGATACATTATTGTCCTGATGAAGGAAAAAATAAGGAGTGGGAAGTAAAAGTAGATAAATTAGCTTCTGGATTCTTAGATGTATATAAAAAACTTTACGCAAATGAATAAAAATATATCTAATCTATTAGCTTATAAGAATATATATTAATCATAATATATTATATATATTTATAGATAGGAGGATAATTTATGCAACATGAAAAGGCTGAGTATATAGAGATAACATCTAGAGAATTAGATATATTAAAGTTTATAAATTTAGAACAATTTGATTTAAAAAAATGTTCTAAGCAATTTAATTTATCTTTAAATGAAATTTCACAACTAATATTAGATATTAGAAAAAAAGTAACAATAGCTATCATAGAAGATATTCCTATAAAAATAACCCAATGTGAGACAAAGGAAAAAGTAAATACTATTTGTAAATTTAGGTGCGCTATTTGCGGAAGTATTTATACTATAGATTATACAAATGAAGAAATAACATGTCCATTATGCTTTTCGAAAGAGATTATGACAAATCAAGATGCTGGTTTTCTAAAATAAATTAATTTAAAGTGTAAAATCTATGTAAAATACTTTAGATTAATTATAATCATAAATAAGTATTTTACATAGAATATATCTAATTTATTACAAATCCACCATTAGAACTTATAACTTGGCCTGTTATAAAATTTGATTTTTCACTAGCTAAAAATAAAGCTAAATTAGCTATATCCAGCGGAGTGCCTAATCTTAACAATGGAGTTTCATTTTTTAAATCCTCAATAACATCTTCATGTATACCATTTAACATATCTGTTTGTATAACTCCAGGTGCTATAGCATTAACTTGAATATTAGAAGGTCCTAATTCTTTTGCTAAAGCTTTTGTCATACCTATTAGTGCAGCTTTCGATGTAGAATATGCTACCTCATATGATGCTCCAACCATTCCCCAGATAGAAGATATATTTATTATTTTACCACTATGTTCATATAACATATATTTTACTGCAGATTTAGTAGTGTAAAAAACACTATTTAAATTTGTATTTATTATATTATTCCAATCTTCATTAGTTGTATCTGTAAACATCTTATAATCAGTTATTCCAGCATTATTTATAAGTACATCAATTCTTTCAAAAGTACCGATACAAAACTTAACCATTGCATCTGCTTCTAAAGGATTTGATATATCTGCCTTATATAAAACTACTGAATATCCTTTTGAGATTAGTTCATCGTAAAGTTCATTGGCTTCTTTTTCTGATTTATTATAATTTATTAAAACATTATATTCATTTTTAGCAAATACTTTTGCCATTTCACGACCAATACCCCTAGAGGCACCTGTTATTAAAACTGTTTTTTTATTCATATTTAGTTTTAACCTTTCTTAAGTCTATTTTAAAAGAAAAAATTTATATGATTGTAAAATCTATATAAACCTACACTTTATAATTTTTGTAATATATTATCCATTTCTTTACTTGTTAGTTTTCTCCATTTTCCAGTGGGTATTCCCTTTAAGGTTAAATCCATTATTCTCACTCTTTTTAATTTTACAACATTATACCCAAACACTTCACACATTCTACGTATTTGTCTGTTTAATCCTTGAGATAATATAATTTTAAATGTACGATCATTTATTTTACTAACATGGCATTTTTTAGTTATAACCCATTTATTATTAACAGGATTAAATATTTTAACGCCAGAACTCATTTTTTCTATAAATTTTTGATTTATATTCTTATCAACTGTAACAACATATTCTTTTTCATGATTATTTTCAGACCTTAATATTTTATTTACGATAGATCCATCATTTGTTAAAAGTATTAATCCCTCTGATGGTTTATCAAGTCTTCCAATAGGAAATATTCTTTCTGGATAGTTTATATAATCAATTATATTACCTTTAACATGACGTTCTGTTGTACATGTTATACCAACAGGTTTATTTAATGCTATATATACATTATTCTTTTTAGGAGTAATTCTTTTTCCATTAACTTTTACAATATCATTAACCTCAACAGGCTGACCTATTTTGGCTATTTTTCCATTTATAGAAACTTTTCCTTGTTGTATTAATTTATCAGCTTCTCTCCTAGAACACATTCCAGTAGAGCTAATGTAATTGTTTAGCCTCATATCGTTCTCCTTTGTTTCTTCATCTTAAATAATACTTTTAAAGTATATTACAGTTGAATATGTTAATCAAGGTACAAATGATGACTTAAATATGTTTAATTAATATAATGATAGTCTTTATATAATACATTTTTAAAATATAGGGGGATTCTTAAAAACGAATTATATAACAATATTTAAATAATAATATATGCATAAATGGCAAAAAAACTCGAGTTTATATTTTTAACTTCCTTATAAACATACGTAAACATACGAATTATATATATTTATATATTTCGATTTGAATTTATTTTTTATAGTAACAAATTACAGAAATTTTTCATAGTATTTAGTAACACTATTAAAAACTCCCTACAATAATCTTAAGACAAGAGTTATCTAGCTTTTTCAAAGATAAAACCAATAATTTAACTTAATGTAGGCTAGTTATGATAGTTAATAAAGTGACTTAGGTTTAAGTCACTTTATTTTTTTGAATTTTATTTTGGGCTAGTACATATATATAATTATATAAATATTAAGGGAGGAGAGAAGTTTTGAATAGTTTATTTATAAATATATTAACAGTTTTCTTTGTTTTAGTAATACTTATTTATAGCATTATAAATGTAATCTTAAATAAAGCTTTATATAATTATATAAATAGTGATTATATAAGTTTAAATGAGCATAACCAAAGAAGTATGAAATATAAATCTATAAAAGAGAAATATGATTTATACTTACTAGAAAATAGTCATGCTCAAGTTAATATAACTACATTTATTGAGGAAGTTTGTTCCAATTTAACATTTAAAAAAAGATATGTACTTGATAATATTAAATCGATAAAGAGCTCATCATCTAACTGTATATTGCTTGGTGTATTAGGAACATTTGTTGGACTTTCGTTAATGCTTTTAAGTATAAATACTAGCGATATAATAAATTCACTTCCTCAGACTATAAGTTCGATGCAAACTGCGTTTATAACTAGTATTTGCGGAATAGTTAGCTCTATTGTATTAAATACTATACTTTCTCGTAATGATTGTGAACAAATATTAACTATGTTTATGCTAAAATGCGAAAATTTACTAACTTCTGATGTAACTCATAATAAATCTAAAGACTTAGATAATAAAATAGAAGATGTAAAAGATACTATAAAGCAAATTAGTAAATCAATAGAATCTATAGAGAAGTTTGATGATATATCAAAAGATTTAAATAGATTTAATAAAGAATTTATAAACAGTATAAAGACGTTAGAGAACTTACTTCTAGGATCTTCAGACTCTATAAAAGTATTTGATCAAGATATTAGAAAATTAGATAAACAATTTAATATATTGAATGTAAGATTTAATAAATTATTTGATAAATATGATGTTCAAGAGGATATAAATAAAGAAATATTATTAGATATAAAGCTTACTTCTAAAAACATAAATGAGTCTGTTGAAAATCAATATAAAATGAGAGAATTTTTAAGAAGCTTATCTGCTAACTTTGCTTTATATGAAAGAACTGCTCAAGATTTATTAGTTAAGCTTGTAGACTATGAAAAAAATATATCTAATATGCAAGGTAACATAAACAAAGAGCAAATAAACCTAGATCAAACAATAAAACATTTAGCATCTGTAATAGCAATTTCAAGTCAAGATATAGATGAAAAATTGAATATGATATTTGATTACATAGAAATTTATAAAGAAGCTGTTGCTATGGATTATATGAAAGAAGATAGATATAAGACTGAAAATCAAGAAGAAATTTATGATATAGAAGAAAGTAACTCTAATTATAGTAAATCTAATGAGTTATTAAGGACTTCAGATGTATTAAGAAAGAAAAGACAAAATAAGTTCATATCTATAGATTCAAAAAAAAGAAATAAATTAAGTAAATCATCTTTAAATAAATTAATTGGAGATGGTAAAGATGATAAATAAATACAGAAGAACTATTAATAAAGAGTTTGAGAAGAGTAGCTTTTGGCCAACTTTTACAGATATGATAGCAACTGTACTAATGGTTATAATGCTCATACTTTTTAGTAGTGAATCTATAACGGGTTCAGTTGAAAAAGATTTAGCAAAAAGTATAAATGATTCAGTTAAAAACACATTAAAAGATAATGGATTAAATGTATTGATTGATGAAAAGAGCGGATTAGTAACCTTTGGAGAAAGTACATTGTTTGATGTAGATAGTTATGAGTTAAAACAAGAAGCCAAAGAAATGCTTAAAATATTTATTCCAAGGTACGTAGAAGCTCTTTATAGTAATTATGAGGGTAATATATCAAAAATAGTAATAAAAGGTCATACAGATGATGTTGGGAGTTATTTATACAATCTAGATTTATCCCAAAAAAGGGCTTATAGTGTAGCTACATTTATAGTAGGTGAGGAAATTGGAGATTATAAATATAAAGATAAGGTATTAAAGGATATCGAAGCTATAGGTAGATCTGAGGCTGAGCTTATAAAAAATACCGACGGTACTATAAATAAAGATGCATCAAGAAGAGTAGAGTTAATGTATGAAATTGATGTTGATTAACAAAAAGGTGGATATAAACCACCTTTTTATAATTTTACATATCAAAAACATCTATTAACCATTTAGAACTATGATTATCTCGGCAAAGGTATATCCAAGACTCATATGTATTATTTATATTTTTAGGAGTAGTATAATCAATTTTGTACTTAACTTTATAGATTCTAATATTGTCGATGCTTTTTTTGCTATATTTTGTGTATGATTTTAGTAAACTATTGTTTGTTTCTCGTTCTAGTGATTTTAATGTAATTTTGTCTATATAATTTAATTTAGAACTTAATAAATTAGTTTCATCTTGATCTGTAATAATTTGATTTATTTTAGATATGTCTTTTTTATTGATTGAGTTAAAATATTCATTTACAACTTCTCTAGAGCTATCATTTTTTTCTATACCTTCAGATTTTATTGTTGCTAAAAAAGAAAATATAAGCATAGGTATTAAAAGTAGTAATGCTAATGTCTGGTTACTCTTAGTTTTATTTTTTATGAAATCACCTCCTAATTAACAATTTTAATTAAGTTAATGCTTAAATTCAGGTATTTATGCCTAGAAAAGGTGCACTTAATTATAGTATACTATCATATAAGCTAAAAATAAATTATAAGTTAAAATTTGTTAATACTTAATGTTTTAAGGAGGTTAAAATATGAATAATACACCAACGGCGCACAATAATGCAAAGCTAGGAGATATAGCAGAAACTATATTACTTCCTGGAGATCCGCTAAGAGCTAAATTTATAGCGGAAAACTTTTTAGAAGATGTAGTAGAATATAACACTGTTAGGGGGATGTTTGGATATACAGGTTATTATAAAGGGAGAAGAATATCTGTACAGGGAAGTGGTATGGGTATACCATCAATAGGGATTTATTCTTATGAATTAATACACTTTTATGGAGTTAAAAACCTTATAAGAATTGGTTCAGCAGGAGCAATAAATGAAAACTTAAATTTACATGATATTGTAATAGGTATGGGTGCTTGTACCGATTCAAACTTTGCATCACAATATAATTTACCAGGTACATATGCTCCAATAGCAAGTTATAAATTACTACAAAAAGCAGTAAATATAGCTAATGATAAGGGGACTACAGTAACTGTTGGAAATATACTTTCAAGTGATGTATTTTATTCTGATACAGGACTAGGTAATTTAGAAAAATGGAAGAAGATGGGGGTTCTATGTGTAGAAATGGAAGCAGCTGGTCTTTATATGAATGCTGCTAGAGCAGGAGTTAATGCACTTACTATACTTACAATATCAGATTGTCCTTTTACAGGAGAAGAGTGTTCATCTCATGATAGACAAGTAGCATTTACAAAAATGATGGAAATCGCATTAGAATTAGCTTAAATTTTAAATCAAAAGTAAAAGATATGGTTATAATACCATATCTTTTACTTATAAATACTTAAATTTATTATAATACTCTAAACACACCTGTAACAATGCCTATAACTTGTACATCTCTGGATGTTAGAACTATTGGTTCCATAAAATCATTTTGAGGTATTAACCTAATAACATCTCCATCTTTTTCAAATGTCTTTACTGTAGCATATTCATTGTGAATAAGGGCTACTACTATTTCAGAATCAACAGCAGTATTTTTTCTATCCACAATAACATAGTCTCCATTTAAAATACCTGCATTAACCATACTATCACCTTTAACTTTTAAAACAAAGTTATTGCTACCTTTAACTAGATTAGCTGGTAATGTTATGTACTCTTCTATATTTTGTTTTGCAAGTATTGGTAACCCTGCTGTGATTTGTCCAACCAGAGGAAGATTTAGCATTTCTGGTGTAGGAAAATCTGATTCGAATCCAGCTTTATCTAAAACTTCTATAGCTCTTGGCTTAGTAGCATCTCTTCTTATATACCCTAATTTCTCAAGCTTATTTAAATGTGCATGTACAGTAGAAGTTGATTTTAACCCTACAGCATCACATGTTTCTCTAACTGATGGTGGATACCCCTTTGAGGCTATTTGATCTTTTATAAATTCTAATATTAATATTTGCTTGCTACTCAAATCTATATACATAAAATCTCTCCTTCCTAGTCAATTATTGCATTATACTTATATTGTAGCACAATGTTTCCCTTTTCTCAAACATTCGTTCCGAAATAAGAAGTATTTACTATTTAGTCTAAAGAAGTTTCTTTTTTATCATCTATCCATTCAAAATTATTTACAATATCTCTTTTAACATGTTTTTTATGTGCAGCATAAAGCTGGGTAGTAGTGACATTGTCATGATCTAATAGATTTTGTACATCATATATAGAAAAACCATTTTGAATTAGAGAAGTAGCGGCAGTAGCACGAAGTTTATGAGGGCTATAACCACTATCTCTAGATGTTTCCATAGAAATAGACGTATATTTTTTAACAAGTTGTCTGATAGCTTTTGGTGTAATTCTTTTATTTTGTAAAGATAAAAATAAAGCATCTTTGTGTTCTTCAGCCAATAATTCACTTTTTGTCCTCTCATTATAAATATAATCCTTAACAACGACTTCACAAGTATGGTTAATTGGCATCAAGACTTCTTTACCTCTTTTTCTATATATTTTAAATTCACCCCTAGAAAAGTTAAAAGAAGAAATATTTAGCTCTCTGAGCTCATTTAATCTAAGTCCATAAGTAACAAATAAAGCTAAAATAGCCTTATCACGAAGCTTAGTTTTCCTCCAATAAACTTTTTCTTTATCAGTTAATCCATAACCATTTTCAACAGAATCAAGCATTTTAGCGACTTCATCTATGTCGAGTCTTTTTATAGCATCTGGTTGAGGCTTAGGAAGTTTAATTGGATTAAAGCCATCAGTTATGTTGCTGTCTAATTGTTCATTTCTAAACATAAACTTAAATAGAGTAGAGAGAGATGATTTTTTTCTAGCAAGGGCTCTATTATTATTTTCATAAATTAAAGTTGTATCTTGGGATGTATGTTTATAGTATCTAGTACAATAATCACCTAAAAATAAGTTTACATCTCTTGCTTTTATTAAATTAAATTCTTCTAAGGTAATATCACATATTTCTTTAGCTATTGTTAGTTCTTGAGATTCAACTAAGTAATTGCAGAAAAATTTTATATCTTTTAAATATGCATGTCTAGTAGAGACAGATACAGATCCTTTTAAATAAACAAAGTAATCTTTCATAAAATTAGGCAATGATTTTTCTATTATTATACATTCTTCTATAAGATTGTTATCACGTATGACGATGTTATCTGGTTTATCTGATTTATTATGTATTTTTAATATTTTTGTATCTTTCAAAATTTACCTCCAACTATAAAATGAAAAGTTATTATAACTATAAAATATAATAACACTAGGTTTTTCGTATTTCAACTATTCCTAAAATTTAAGTATTACTTACAAATTACATTGTAAAGAGATTAAGTATAAGCATTTGAAGCTTAAAATAAAGTATATTAAATATACTTATATATTAGATGAAAAATCTTTAATATTAATGTATAAATATATCTTTAAGAAAGATAACTATAAAATGCAATATGAAAAACTATTTATAAACAAAATATATAGAAACAAAAAAAGAGTATTAGCAAATAAATATAAATTAATTAAATCTATATAAGCATAGGTACAAATTGCTAAATTTAATAAATTTATATGCATAATATTATTAATTATAATAACTATTCCCTAAATATACATTTAAAGACTAGTTAAATCTTAAAGATTTATAAATATACCACTACTTCCAATTATCAATATTAAATTTATTTTAATTTTTATTATTAATATTAATTTAATAAATCTGCATGCATAATAGATAAATTTGTTAAATGAATTTATATTAGTGTATTTTTTTATAATACAAAATAAAATATACCTATATAATTAAATTTATCATATAGGTATATTTTTTTAAATCTACAAGCATTTTCCGATTTTTCTATATTTATCATATCTTTTAGAAACTATTTCAGCTTCAGTAAGTTTTTCATAGTAATCAAGTCTATCTAATATAAATTCTTTTATTTTGTTAGCTACTAAATCCACATCTTCTTGAGCACCGTTTAATGGCTCTTTTATAACTTTATCAATTATACCAAGCGCATATAAGTCTTTACTAGTAAGTTTCATTACTTCACTAGCTTCTTTAGCTTTAGAGGAATCTTTAAATAATATGCTCGACAGTCCTTCAGGAGAAATTACCGAGTAAACTGAGTGTTCCAACATACATACATCATTTCCAATACCAATTCCGAGTGCTCCTCCACTTCCCCCTTCCCCGATTATAAAGGATATGATAGGTACTTTAAGTTTACTCATTTCAAGTAAGTTTTTTGCAATAGCTTCACTTTGACCACGTTCTTCAGCTTCTATACCACAAAATGCCCCCGGTGTATCTATAAATGTAATTATAGGTCTTTTAAATTTTTCAGCTTGTTTCATAAGCCTAAGGGCTTTTCTATATCCTTCTGGATGAGGCATCCCAAAGTTTCTTTTAATATTTTCATGAACATCATTTCCTTTTTGATGACCTATAATGGTAACCTTAAAATTATTTATATTGCCTATTCCTCCGATTATAGATGAATCATCTTTAAACAGCCTATCTCCATGAAGTTCTATAAAATTAGAGAAAATTCTATCAACGTAATCTTTTGTTGTAGGTCTTTTTATATCTCTACTTAAACAAACTTTTTCATAAGGTGATAAATTAACATTAGCTTCATCTTTTAATTTACTTAGTTTTTCTTCCAATTCTCTTATTTGATTACTTAAATCTATTTGATTAGATTTGGATATTTCAGTTAAATTATTTATATCTGCCTTTAATTTCTGTATTTTTTTATTTATCTCAATAGTATTTATATCCATTCTATTCCTCCATAAGTATTTATATCCATTCTATTCCTCCATAGAAATATCTTAAATTAAATTTTTATATATTCAACTTAAATGTAAATATTCATTTATTTAATATTTATTTCTAAAAAATTAACGAATAAATTTTTTGTATTTATTCGCTAATTTATATCTATTTATTTAATGTAGTGAAAGTATAGTATATAATGTATCTTTTAAATATTTTCTATTAACTATCTTATCTATAAATCCATGCTCTAGTAAAAATTCAGAAGTTTGGAAATTATTAGGAAGCCTTTGATTTATAGTTTGTTCTATAACCCTCTTACCTGCAAAGCCAATTAATGTATTTGGTTCAGATAAAATTATGTCTCCAAGCATAGCAAAACTAGCACTAACACCGCCAGTTGTAGGGTGTGTTAATAAACTTATATATAATAATCCTTTTTCCTCGAGCTTAGAAATGGCCTGAGAAGTTTTAGCCATTTGCATTAATGATACCATTCCTTCTTGCATTCTAGCCCCTCCTGAGGCCGTACAAATAATTATATGAAGATCATTACTAGCTGCATATTCTATAGAATATGTTATCTTATCACCAACAATACTGCCCATACTTCCCATCATGAAATCTGGATTCATTACACATAAAACTATTTTTATTCCATTTACACTACAAGTGCCACAAATAACAGCTTCATCTTCTTTAGTTTTTTCCTTGTAATTATTAAGTTTATTTAAATAATTCGGAAATTCTAATGGATCCTGAATGTCAATTTTAAACATAAACTCTTTAAAAGTACCATTATCAGAAATTAAACTTATTCTATCTCTAGCTTTAATACTATAATGTGTTTCGCATTTTGGACATATATTTAAATTATCTTCTATATCTTTTTTAAAAACATGATCATTACAACCTTCACAATATATCCAAAATTTATCATCTACACTATTCTTTTTAAATTTATTATCCAGAGAAACTGTGATATATTTAGTTTCTTTAGATGGTAAAAATTTTTTAATCATAATGATTTCTCCCTTATATAGTTGTTGCTATCTGCGTATTTCCCAGAAATTCATTTTCAATAAATTTAGTATAATGCCTATCTTCTAAGAAAGCTTCACTATTTATAAGTGATTTTTGAAAATTTATATTAGTTCTCACACCTTCTATAATTATTTCATCTAACGCTCTATTTATTTTTTTTATACACTCTTCTCTACTCTCTGACCAACAAATAAGCTTACCTATCATAGAATCATAAAGAGGAGGTATAGTATATCCACAGTAAACAAAGGTATCAAACCTTGTTCCAAATCCGCCAGGTATGTTTAGTGATGTTATTTCACCAGGACATGGTTTAAATTCTTCTTCTGGTATTTCAGCATTTATTCTACATTCAATAGCATGTCCTTTAAATACTATCTCTTCTTGATTAAAAGGTATAGGCTTATTATCAGCAATTAAGATCTGAAGTTTTATAAGATCTATTCCTGTAATCATTTCCGTAACAGGATGCTCTACTTGTATTCTTGTGTTCATTTCTATGAAATAAAAATTTTTGTGTTTATCTATTATAAATTCTATTGTTCCTGCACCTATATAATTAATTCCTTTTACGATATTAACAGCACTTTTATATAAATTATTCTTCTCTTCTTCACTTAAGTAGTTAGAAAGTGATTCTTCTAGTACTTTTTGATTTTTCCTTTGCATAGAACAATCTCTTCCACCCAAATGTATTACATTTGAAAATTTATCTCCAAATACTTGAACTTCAATGTGTCTAGGATTTTCTATGAATTTTTCCATATATAAATCACTACTTCCGAATGATGCTAAAGATTCAGAACTAGCTATATCAAAACTTGAAAACAGTTCGTCTTGCGTATAGACTATTCTCATACCTTTCCCACCGCCACCATTAGAAGCTTTTATAATTACTGGATAACCGATCTTATTTGCTACTTCAAAAGCTTCTTCTTTGTTTTTTAGTACTCCATCAGAACCAGGAACTACCTTTATACCTAAACTAATAACAGTTTCACGAGCTCTAGATTTATCACTCATTAAAACCATTTGTTTTTTACTTGGTCCGATAAAAATAATATTATTTTCTTCACATTTTCTAGCAAATTCATGATTTTCTGATAAGAATCCAAATCCAGGATGTATAGCATCACATTCAAGTTTAAGAGCTAAATATATTATATTATCTATATTATTATAACTTTTTGAGATATTATTAGGCCCAATACATATTGATTCATCAGCCAGATATCTATGTAAACACTCACTATCTGCTTTAGAGTATATAGCAACTGTTTTTATGTTTAGTTCTTTGCAAGTTCTGATTATTCTAACAGCTATATCTCCTCTATTCGCAACTAATATCTTTTTAATCATAATATACCTCCTTATAATGGCCTAATTTTAAATAAAGGTTGATTGTACTCTACTAATTCTTCACTTTCAACCAATATTTCTACTATTTCACCTTCTATTTCACTATTTATTTCATTCATAAGCTTCATTGCTTCTAATATACATAGCTTATCTCCTTCTTTAACTATATCGCCAATATTTACAAAACTTTTTTCATTAGGACTTGGCGATGGATAAAATGTTCCCATTAAAGGAGCTTTTACTATATATAAATTATCTTTATTTTGAGAGTTTTCATATTCATTAATATTTTCATGATTTATACTTTCTAATTCTATTTCTTCGCTATTTTTTAAAGTGTCTTTTTCATTTTTAATATTATTTTTTAAAGAACTATTTTTTTTTGATACTTCTAGTTTTAGTTCAGCATTTTCTAATTTTACATATTCTAAACTTGTATTATCTATAGCCTTTAAAAGTTCCTTTATTTCATTTATTTTCATATAATTTTACCCCCCTTATATTATTACCAGGTACTAATATTATATCATAAAAAATAACTTTGTAAACAGATTTAATCTCATTTAAGTTTTTGCATTAAATTATGAATCTATATCATTTTATATAAACAAAAAAAGATACTAATTTAATAAATTAGTATCTTTTTTTCTTAATTTAAGTTTTTACCGATATCTATTATTTCTTCTTTAGATAAACCTGTAATATCAACAATAAACTCTATATCAGCATTTTTCAGTAAAAGTTCTAATGCTATCTCCTTTTTTGTATTCATTAAAATTAAATCCATATCATTACTGCTTAACAGACAATTATTTTTAATGCACTCATCATCACTATCAATCTCCTTATATTCTTTAAATACATTATCCATAAAAACATTAAATAATATAAATAAAGCAGGTATTAAAAAATATATCCTAGCTCCAATAAAACCTATAATGACATTTAATGAAATAAAGATCAGATTTAATTTTTCTAAATTATTATTTAAAGGTTCTTTGTCAGTGCCATATCCCTTTATTATAGATAATATAAAAGTTGTTATGCATAAAGGTAATAAGAGATAACTAGATACTATTTCAAAGAAATTCATAGTATCAAAAAACACAGAAATATTATTATATGTACATATAAATCCTTTTAAATATGCATATACACATGCCATTATTCCCAATATGGCTCCAAGGGCTTGAGTATACCAATTTATAAATCGTAAATTCATAATATCCCCCCCAGATATCTATATATAATAAATATGCTATTTATTATTTGAATATCTCTATATTATATAAATTACTTAATTAAATTATAAGCTGTAGTTAATATTTTTATATTATATAGATTATCTTGAAGTTGTATTAAATCATTAGTTAATTTTTTAGCTTCATTAATATCTCCTATATCTATACATTTGTATATTTTTTTTAGTATAATAAGTTCATTTTCCTTTAATATATTTTCGTTATTATTATTAAGATTATGATTATATATACACATTTTAAACTCCTTTAATTAATTTAGTTATATTAATTATTATTTAATATGTTTATTTTTATACCAAATAGTATTATAATTAAATTTATGTATATTAAAAATTAGTACATAACCATCAATATCATAAGCTAATGATTAAATATACTTTGTATGGAAATACTATAAAATAAATCCACTGAGTTAAGGGGAGTTTTGAATATGTTAGACACTATAGAATTTATATTAAAGATTTTATTTTTAATTTTATCTATTGTTTGGATTGGAAAAATCATGGTTTTAAGAAGCGATAAGCAAATCGTTATAAATCCACTACTTATAGGAATATCTGCAATACTTTCAGTACTACCTCATCATTCAAATACTGAGTTACAGTCAACAAGAATTATCTTATACATACTATATTTGTTAGTTGTATGTTTGGGATTATATACTATGAGAAGAAAAAACGGAATATTTTAAAAAATAAGAGGTGATATCACCTCTTATTTTTTTCTAGCTTCACATCTAAATATTTTCATTCCATAAGACATAAATTTATCTTCATATTCTGTTGTTACATTTTCAAATTCACTATTTGCTAAGTCTAGAGATATATTTTTTAATTTCCAGTTGTTATCAGTGATTTCATTTAAACTAAATTCAAATAAATTTTCATTATCAGTTTTAAAATGTATCTCTCCATCATCATTTAAAATTTCATTATACATATTTAAAAAGTTTTTATGTGTAAGTCGTCTCTTTGCCCATCTTTTCTTTGGCCAAGGGTCACAAAAATTTATATAAATTCTAGATAGTTCTTCTTTTTCAAAATAATCTAATATATTAGCTGCATTTGCCCATGCAAATAAAATATTATCTAAGTTATTTTCTATAGCCTTTTCCACAGCCTTTAATAGAACTTCTTCTTTTATTTCAAAAGCTATGTAGTTTATATTAGGATTTTCTTTAGCTAAAGTGGTTAAAAATTTTCCTCTACCTGTACCAAATTCTACATGTATAGGATTATTATTTTCAAATCTTTTATTCCATTTTCCTTTAAATTGTTCTATGTTATCTTTTAGTACATAATTTTCATAGCTTAATAATTTTATATCTGCACCCTTTACTTTTCTTCTTCTCATAAGTTGCTCCTTGCTTTATACTTTATTATCTATTAATAATACATTAATTTTAGTAAAAAATAAAGAGTATTAGCATTTGCTAATACTCTTTTTAGATATTAATGTCCGCAACCAGAGCATCCTCCACCGCATCCATTATCATCTTTCATATTTTCAGGTATAACTTTGAAGCCGTATCCTGTATCTTCTATAACTATATCTCCATACTTAGTATAGTCATCTTTACTCATTATAAAATGTAATCCATCTACATCGTATTGTAAGTCATCAGCCTTTTGCTCATCCAGAGCAATTCCAAATGATGGACCCCCTCAGCCTATACCTGCAAAGTATACTCTTATATTATGAGGTCTGTCTTGATTATCTTTTAATATGTCTTTTAGCGTATCTACCGCTGTTTGTGGTAAAGTAACCTTCATATAATCATTTCCTTTCAATTATTAAATTTATATATATTATATACTTTTATTGTGTATATAATCAATTAAATTTTACAAAATATACTAGAAATTAATAAAAATATATCATTTAAATTATATAAATTTATTTATATTATACCCTTTGATATCAATAATAAACGAAATTTATTTTACTATATAATTATTATACTTTATATACTATGTATTTACTGTTATAATATATAAATGTGATAAAATTTGACAATTTAATATAATGGGGGTAAAAATGAAAAAGGAAAATTCTAAGTTACTTGTAGAAGCTTTTGGATTAATATTAGGGTGTATATCTATGAGTATAGGTATTAATATGTTCTTAAAGCCACACACAATAGCACCTGGAGGACTTAGCGGCCTTTCTGTAGTATTAAGTAAGGTTACGGGCATGTCAGTATCTTTTATAATGTTAGCTATAGGTGTTCCTCTAGTTATATTTTCATTTAAAATACTTGGAGGAAAAAATTCTATAAAAACCTTAATAGGTACAGTTATGTTTTCTATTATAGTAAATTTAATGGCTCCAATTTCTGACCTAATTGTGACAAATGATTTATTATTATCAGCTATATCAGGTGCTATACTACTAGGTATAGGTATAGGTATAATGTTTAGAGCAGATGCTTCTACTGGTGGTACTGATTTAATTGCACTTATACTTAGCAAAAGGTTTAAAGGTATTAAGCCTACACAATTTATGGTATGTTTAGATGCTTTTGTAGTTATATCTTCAGGAATTGCTAGTAAAAATATTGAAATTGCTCTTTATTCTGCTATAGCACTCTATACAATGGTCAAGGTAGCAGATGCAATAATGGAAGGATTTGATTACTCTAAAGCTTTCCTTATAATATCTAAAGAAGCGGAGAGCTTAAAAGAAGTTATAACTAATGATTTATCTAGAGGTGTTACTATATTAAATGGTAGAGGTGGATATACTGATGATAAAAAAGAAGTACTTTTAGTAGTGGTTCCTAGAAATCAAGAAGTTCACTTAAAAAGATTGGTTAAATTGAAAGATCCCAATGCATTTATAATAGTTAGTAATGTTCATGAGGTATTAGGAGAAGGATTTAAAGTTTTAGAAAGTTAAAGCGGTATGTAAATACCGCTTTTATTTTTTATATACCCTAGAATCTATGATTATTTCTCCTTTTTGTGATAAATTACATATAACTAAAGATGGTGTTGTGTACTCATAGCCATTTAAAAATGGAAAAAGTAATGTATATCTTCCTTTTTTTAAATTCTTAAACTCATATGATCCATTTTCATTGGTTAATGAATAAGCTTTATTACCATTACTATCTATAATGGTAATAGTTTTTTCTTTTAATGGTATACTTTTAGTATTAGTACCTGCTTCTTTATTTACTACAAATAAATTTCCAGATATTCTTGATAATGAACTTATTTTAACTATATTGTCAGGCTCAAAAACACTTAAAACATTTTTTATCTTTAAATTTATTTGTTGGATTATTGTACCACTTAATATAGTAGATTTTGAAAATGGAATTTCATGATAAAAATCAGCCTTTAACAAACAATTAGAAAGGATATTTTTTATCATTACTTTAGAAATTGAATATAATATAGAAGGTCTTTTATCTGTTTTAATCGAATTATAGTTACCTCTTACCTGGACATTGTCTAATAACACTATAGTTTCATCACTAAAATGAATTGGACTATTAAAAATATAGTCTTGACCTTTATAAACAGTTACAGGATTTAGCATTATATACTGATCGCTAGCTATAATTTTAATATTATCAGATCTAATAGAATCTAAAAAAGTTAAATCTTGAATTTGATTATTTGAAATATTTAATATCTGTAACTCTGTAAGATTAGCTAAATTGCTTATTTCGGATATATTGTTACTATCTAATCCTATAGATTTTAAATTTACCAAATCACTCAAAAAGCTAACATCTTCAATTTTATTTTCTGATAACTCTAATGTATTTAAATTAACTAACTTAGAAAGTAAAGAAGCATCCCTTATCTCGTTTCTACATAAATTGAGATGTTTTAAATTGACTGCATGCTCTATCCCTTTTAAACTTGATATATTTTTATCTGATAAGTCTAATTTTTCTAATAACTTTAGTTCATTTTTTGTAACATTAAAATTTTCTACACCTAATGTACTAGATATAGCATACTTTAAATGATCATCTATCCAATTATCATTCAAATCTTTCATAAAAATTTCATCTCCTTATTATAGATGTTAAATTTTATTTATATTTACTCATTAAGTAATTTTTTCGTGATATTTTATATAAATTACATTTTACTTTTTTATTAGATGAATGAAATGTTTTGTAATAGGTTTTTATATATTCAAAATTTAAGTTTTCTAATGATTTTATTGAATAATTATTGTCTTCATAAGTTATAGCTATAATTTCCTCAAGTTTTAATTTTTTAAATCCATATTTTACGATCTCTCTAGCTAATTCGGTTGATAAATCATACCCCCAATAAGATGGGTTTATGCATATTCCGATTTCTCCCTTTTTATTATCTTTAGAGATATTGTTAAAACCTATATTACCTATAACTTTTTTGTTTGATTTTAATACTATTGCGTAATGGGCTAGTTTGTTCTCATTATACTTTTTTAAAAAGAAATTTTTTATAAATTCTCTAGTTTCATAAATATTCTGATGTGCTTTAAATGGGAGATATTTTACGACTATTTCTTGCTTATAACACTCATGTAAATCTGGAGCATCTTTTAAAGTTATAGGTCTAAGTATACATCGTTTTGTTTCTAAAACATTCATTTTAGAGTTGTACATTTTTAACTCCCCTTTGATGAAATTTAATTTTGATTATAAAAAAACAATATAGAATCAAAAGACTTTTATATAACTTATGAGATTTATGCATTAACTGTTCTTTATAAACATAAAATATATAGTTTTATGCCAAAAAAATAAAGTGAAGTATTTTCAACATATTAGAGCAATACATAACATATTATGTCAGTTGTATGTCAGAACTTTAAATGTTTTTATTTTTTCTTTTATGATATAATATATATATAATTGTAATAATATGGAGGAATTGAATGAGCTTTGCATTTATAAGAAAAAGAAGCAAAAACTATATAGTTTATTTAGAATATAAAGATGTTGAAAGTGGAAAAAAGATACAGAAAAATATGGGTTCATTTGATAAAAAAAGAGATGCATCTAAGAAGTTAATAGAATTAAAAGAATCCATTTTAAACGATGAATTAGCTACACCAAACTCTATAAAATTCGGTAATTTTTTGTTGGATTTTTTAGAAAAACATAAGATAAATTTATCTATAACTACATATAATTGTTATCTAAGAATATGCAAAAAGTATATAATACCTAAGCTAGGAAATCATAAGTTAGAAGATTTAAAACCTATACATATACAAAATTACGTAGATGATTTAGTTGGAATTCTTAGCCCTCAAACTATAAAGATACACATAAATATATTAAATTTAGCTATGAAAAAGGCTTATAGATTAAGACTTATAAGAGAAAATATTGTAGATTGTGTAGAAACTCCAAGAATTAGAAAGTTTAAAAATAATATATATGATAAAGATAATATGGTAAAATTACTTAAAACTTGTGAAAATACACCTTTAAAACTACCTATATATCTAGCTTCAGGATTAGGACTTAGAATATCTGAAACACTAGGGCTAACTTGGGATAATATAGATTTTAATGAAAATACTATAACAATAGATAAAATAACTGTAAGAAATGAAGGCAAAGTTATACTTAAAGAACCTAAAACTGAAAGTTCAGAAAGAACAATATCAGTTCCTATAGAGATTATATCTTTACTAAAAGAACATAAGAAAAAACAATTAGAAGCTAAATTAAAAGGCATAAAAAATCCTTTTAACTTGTTATTCTATGATAAAAATGGACAACCTATAGCCCAAGATGTCCTTAGCAAAAAGTTTAGTAAATTTTTATGCGAGAATAATTTAGAACATATAAGATTTCATGATTTAAGACATTCACATGTAACTTTACTTATAAATTCAAAAGTACCTATAAAAGTTATATCAGAAAGAGTGGGTCATTCTAATATAAATACAACATTAAATATTTACGCTCACGCACTTAAAAATATGGATGTTGAAGCTAGCGAAAAAATCTCTGAAAATTTATTCAAGTTAGGATGATAATAAATATTCTAAAATAAAATAGTAATAAAACTAACTTTTTATATTCGTTTTTAAGGCGATATTTAAATTTATTCAACAGTAAATATGTTAATAAAAATTATAACCTTTAAATTGAATTAAGGAAGTTTTTTAATATTTTGAAGTTGTTTTATTTATAAAACACAGAAAAACATTTAAAATAATTTAATTATGTAAACTTAAGTATGTATGATACATCAATTATGCCCAATTTAAATTATATATCAAATTTTTAAAACAAAATAATAGTGATGTTAGTTCAAAACTAATATCTTTTCTAACATCACTATTATTTAATAAAATTTATGTTCAGTAAACTATTAAATACTTTCTAAAAACTCCCTAACAACAGAAATATATTCTTTTGTATTTTCTACATATGGATTGTGTTTACTTTTTAATATTTTTACGGTCTTGTTTTTAAAATTAAAATCTTTATAATGATCAATTCCAATAGAATAATCTTCATCACCACAGATTATAAGTGTTTTTACATTTAAGCTTCTAGTTAGATTTGTATAGTCGTAAAAATAGTCTTCATTAAAAAATGCTTTTTTAGCTAAATTTTCATTAACCATATTTTTATCTATTATTTCAATATTTTTATAATTAGAATAATTCATATACTGTAATTTATAATACAAATCATCTCTGATCAGTTTATTGGCAACCAAAGTCCACTTAGTTATAAGTTCGTCATATTTATATATATCAATATCTATATTTAATAACTTACATCCATACTCTACTTGACTTTGTAAAGAATCATTTAAATTCAAAGTGCAATTAGTTAATATTAAAGCTTCAACATGCTCTTTATATTTATATGCATAATTTACTGCTATTATCCCACCGAAAGAATGTGCTATTAAAATAAGTTTATTTAATTTAAGATTTTTACGTATATCCTCAATATCATCAACTAAACTGTTTATAGAATAGTCATCATCCAAGTTTCCATCAGAACGTCCGCACCCTCTTTGGTCTAAATATATCATATTACAAAATTTACTAAACTCGTCCTTACAATAAATTTTAAAATCTTCACTCCAAGACCCAGGACCACCATGTATATATATACAATTCTTACCTTCCCCATATTCTTCAATATATAAATTTATATTTTCTCTATTTTTTATAAACATAAATTCTCCTTTATTCTGAAAATGTCTAATAATAATCTCGACTTAATTTGTAAATTATTTTATAAAAATTCTATAAGTTTTATTCTAAATTCGAATGTTTAAATTAGATTTTAAGAGAGAGTTATAAAAATCATGTTGATTTATATCTAGAATAAATAATATGCACTTATAATCTAATCTAAGTATTTTTACTTAATTTTAATCATTTAAATAAAAAAAGGTTTTAAAATAATTTAATTATGTAAACTAAAGTAAGTTATATAATTAAAAATATATATTTTAGAATCCAAAACATACATAATAAGGTAAGTATAGCACTTATAGAAATCTACACTTACCTTTAACAACTAAATCAACTCTTTTTTTATTTTATCAAAAGCATAATCAATAGCTACTTCTAAGTTACCGTTATTTTTACCACCACCTTGGGCTAAGAATGTACTTCCTCCTCCTCTTCCATCAAGCAGTGTCATTGTATCTCTTAAGATATTGTTCATACTAATAGTATTTATATTTTTAGAACTAGCAAAAACTAAATTAACTCTACCATCATTTTTAACTCCAACTAAAGATATAACATTTTCTGACTCAGTTATTTTAGATGCTATTTTAGATATATACTTGATATCCTTATCTATGTATATCTTTTTTATAATAGATATATCATTTACCTTATCTGAATTATTTATCATCTCTTTTATTTCAAAATTAACAATAACATCTTCAATCTTCCTTTTTTCATAAAGGGCATCTTCAAGTTTATCGTGAAGTTTTTTAACACCATTTATAGCTTCTTCTTCAGTTGAACTTAAATATCTACAAATATCCGTTAAATAAATATCTCTTTTTAGAGAGCTGTTTATAGCTCTTTTTCCTGCTAAAAATTCGATTCTTATAGAATCCTTATTTTTTTCCCATCTTCTTATCTTTATCATTCTAACATCTAGTGTAGACTTTGGGTGAACACCACAACAAGCATTAGAGTCTAAATCACCTATTTTAACAATTCTTATTTCTTCTGAAGTATCTGGTAAATCTCTTCTTATCCATATCTTTTTTAAATCTTTTTTAGATGGAATCAATGTTTCTACCTCTATATTTTCACTTATTATATCATTTGCCATTCTTTCAACTTCTCTTATTTCATCAGTAGTAAGAGGACCTTTTATATCGACAGTACTTATCTCACTACCTAAATGAAAAGCAGTTGTATTTTTTTTAAATAAAGTATAAAAGCATCCTGATAATATATGCTGTGCAAAATGTTGATGCATTCCATCTTCTCTTCTTTCCCAATCTATAAAACATTTTACTTTATGTATTTTTATAGGTTTTTTTTCCACTACATGGTATACCTTATTGTCTTTTTCATATACATCTAAAACATCATGAACATCTATCTTTCCTAAATCGCAAAACTGTCCACCACCACCAGGGAAAAATGCTGTTTTATCTAATACTATATGATATTTTCCATTTACTTCTAATATTTCCTCTATTTCTGCGACGAATTCTTTTATATATTGATTTGTATAGTATAATTTTTCCATATTACCTCCTACTGTGAATTTATTTATAATTGTAATTTTACACTACTTCTTATAAAGAATAAAGCTTTCTTAATAATATTAATTTTTAAGTATTTTAACTTAATTAAATAAACTAAAATGCCTTTTGATCAAATGAGACGACTTAAAATAATTAAGTTAATCTAATATAAAATAAAAAAGAGGGTTTAAACCCTCTAAAAAATATATTAATAAATCATTTTCAATTAAAAAATAGTTTTAACCATTATATTCCAGTATTTGTAGTATTAAAATATTAAATTAAGAGATATAATCAAAGTAGATTTTTTAGTTTGAATATTAGAATGCCTATTATAACTATTATAATCATAACAGTTATAACTATTGGATAAGCATATACAAAGTCAAGTTCTGGCATAAATCTAAAGTTCATCCCATATATACCTGTTATAATAGTCAATGGCGATGATATTGCTGTAAGTAAAGTAAGTTTTGTTATCAAGCTATTAGTTTTTTCTGCTACTTGAGAAGAATAAATATCAAGAAGCTTATCTGCTAGTTCTCTAGTGGATAAAGAAAATGAATAAAGTTTCTCTATACCAAAGTCTATACTTTGAAAGTTTTCGAGATTTTGCTTCCTTATATCAGAGTATTTCAAGTACCTTATATTTTCCTTTAATATTCTATCACCTATATATAAAAGGGGTCTTGTATTTTTTACGATAGATCTAGTTATGCCTCTTATATGATTTATTTTTATTACATGTTCATCTATTGCATTTTCAAGTATATCATCTTCTAATTTTAATATGATATCTTCTATCTTTTCTAGTATTTCAAATTGATGCATTATTATATTTTTAAGTATTAAATAATTAATATTAAATAAAATAACTATATTAGAAGTATTATTTAATTTAATATTATTAGTTATTATATTTTTTACAAATTCGAATATAAAATTTTCTTCATTGCATACAACTAATACAAAATTTTCTGATAAGTATATATTTATTTCTTCTACGTATATATCATTATTCATTATTTCAAAGGTATTTATGCTAAGAAAATCATAATTATCAAATAAATCTAATTTTATATTTTCATCAAATTTAAGGCAATCATTAAAAGTAATTTCATCTATCTCTAATATATTTTTAAGTAGATTTAATTGCTTAGGATCACTTAGTATAATATAAGAATTATTTTTATTGTAAAATCCTTCAGTAAAATTATCATATTTATCTCTAGTATCTAGATTAAGTATATACATTTTATCACCTATGTTATATTATTCCTTTTATTTATGATTAAATATACATACATTTAATTTTTATATTAAAATATCCTACATATATCTTTAACCAAGATATATGTAGGATATTTTATCTATTTTAAACTTTCTAAAAGTTTATATGCATTCTCTTTAGTCGTTAATGTAAGTTTCGCATCATCTGTTAAACTCTCACCTACATACTTTTTATCTACAAATTCAGTTCCATTTTTTATTTTTATAAGGTATGGTTTACTCATATTTGATTTAGTTAATGTGGTATATGATATTATATCTTTTTCTTTATCATAATTCCATACTTGAACAGAAATAGCTGTAGTATCATGTAACTCTATCTCTGATGTTATATATACAGCTTCCACTTCTCCTCTAATAAGTTTTTTCATCTCATTTTTACATACTCCCATGTTATCCCCCTAATATTATAAGTTAAAGTTATGCTTTTTTATTATTTTAATCATATTATCTTTATTCTCTTTTAATTGGATTAATCTATAAGCATTAGCACCTGATGGGTGAGGAAATCCTATTAGTATTTGGTCTCTATCTAATATTTTTTCATCTGCTAAATGTATCAAAACTTCTTCTACTGCTTTTCCCATAGGTATTATTAAAACCCCTTTTAAATCTTCTAATTTATTTTTAAAGTTGTTATTAATGTATTTCATCAGTAGCTTATTTTTCATAAGCTTTGGAGTATGGCCTGTATAATTTTTGCTATTTACAAAAACAGGATAAGGAATAAGAGCATCTGTGTATAACAAATGACTATTAGAATTAAATAATTCTTCACAACTTTTTATGTTTAAAGCTTCATTTAATTTAACTTCATCTAACATGTATATAATATTTTTAGTCAAACTTTTGCTAAATGGTGAAGAGATTTTGCAATTACTTTGTCTGTTATATATGTTATAAGAATTTTCTAATCCATTTTTAAAGTTAGATATATATGTACTCATCTGCTCAAATCCTGGTGTTATACCAACTATAAACACTCTAGTGCAAATACTTATTTTTTCACTTATTGGAATATAGTATATTTCTAGATTTTTATCCCTATCTAGCAGTAAGCCTTCTGTTAACAAATCTTCTCTAGTGTATTTTTCTTTATTTGGCAATCTTTTTATGATATTAATATAACCGTCTAAATTTTTCATAAAATTTCATCCTCTTTATCATTTGGTATTCATTTTATCTATAAATTTATTGTATAGTCTTAACATATGAGGCTCATTTTTTACGTATTTATCTAATTTATTTATAGGTATCCACATAACCCCACTATTTTCATCTTCTTTAACTATTAATTCTTCATTTTCATCAGCTTCCACTAAATATGCTATAGATAAATGAAGATGAGGGGCTACATATTTTCCTCTTTTGATGTGGCTTTTAACTTCTAATATGTCTATAGAAAATATATCATTTCCTATTATCCTTGGATTTTTAACACCTGTTTCTTCTTCTAGTTCTTTTATAGCCACCCTTAAAAAGTCATCATCTCCATCATTATGTCCTCCCATCCATGACCAAGTATTATAGATATTGTGATGTACCATTAAAACTTTATCACGTGATTTATTTACTACAAATGTAGAAGATGTTAGATGAGCTATTTCATTATTTCTAGTTAACACATCGTCAAAATCATTTATAGCTTTTAGTATTATTTCCTTATCTTTACTTTCTTGTTCATTAAATGGCTTATATTCTTTTATAGGTTTAATCCATTTCATATTATCATCTCCCTTGCTGTATATAAGTATATATTAACATATAAATATGTAAATTAATGTAGCTTTTGTATTATTATTTTATATCTAAATAATTATTCAAATCTTCATTTTGCTTTATCATATATTTTACTAAAGCTATAATTCAAGTTACTACACTTAAAGTATTTGTAAGTATTATTAGTGTTTCAATGATTCCAAGTTTTTCTACTTGCATGAACCCTCTACTCTTTCCAAAATTATTTATTAAATAAGATTAAGTCAACAGTTTTTCTTTAAATATATTGCTCTCATGAGGAAGTATTGCTGTTGCACCAGTTTTAATACTGATTTTATCTAAGTTTACATTTATACCCATATATTTTATCGTAGTTTTTCAATAGATTTATTTTAAGATTATTTCTTATTCTACATAAGTCACTTTTAATCCTTTTACTTAGATATGATAATTTATTAGCTATATAAATTAATAAATAATTTCATAATATATGTAACAATCTGTTTATATATTTAATATATTTATAGTAAATATATTTTAAGGAGTTGACACTATGTATGAATATGCTTTAGATTTTTTAAATGAATATGTTGAAATATACTCATATCTATCTAAAGAAAAACTATACGGTGAAATCATAAGAGTAACTCCTATAGAAGTTGTTTTAAATAGAAAACATATAGATAAAGCATCCAATAAGAATTACGACTTGTATATACCTTTAACATCTATAATTTATATAAAGAAACTATAATATAAGGATATCAAAAATAAAAAGCTACAGCTTTAAGCTGTTGCTTTTATGAGTGTATTTGTTACTTTATTAACTTAAATATGCTATTAAAGAATTTATCGTATACTCTTGCAAAAACTTTTTTAGATAATATATATGTTACAAATATAGGGCTTGCAAGTATAATCCACATAGTCAAAATATTTTTATTCCAAGCAGGTACTAAATAAAATATTATTAATATTACGTATATATGGTAAACATACACATACATAGTCGACTTTCCCATTGAAGTGTAAAAGGTCTTTTTATTAGGTATCACAGTTAATATAAATGTAGAAAGTATTATACTACATAAATATAAAATAACCCTATATACACTACCCTTAAATATATTCATTCCAAGTTCTAAATAAGAGTATGAACCATATAAAAAGCTATAGCTTATAATATTATTTTCGGATATAAATAAAGCTAATGCTATAAACATACTTATTCCCAAAATGCTAATCCATATATTTATACTATTATATAACTTATTTAATGTATTTATATTAGTATAATATCCTAATAAGAAAAAGGGCAAATATACTATTGTTCTTGAAAAAGATAACATTGAACCATTAGGAACAAGCCCAATAAAAATACCAAGTATAAAACTTATAGGAAGTATATATTTAATCTTTATTAAATATTTAAGAGATATCCTCCAAAAAAATAGGCTTAATAAAAACCATAAGGTCCATCCCGGATATATAACTGGTATGTAAGTTTCCTTTGTATATAGATATGCCAAGGAATACCAAATTAAATTTAATACAATATACGGTATAAGTAACTTTCTTAAAAGAAACTTTCTGCTTTTGTTTATATTTTTCGAAAGTAGCCCTGATATAAATATAAATAAAGGCATATGAAAAGTATATATAAATATATATATACCCATTAAAATATAATTTCCTTCCATATATCGTTCTATTAGATGACCAAATACTACAAAGAATATGAGTACAAACTTTATATTATCTATGTAGTAATTATTTTCAATTTTATTCATGGTTACTCCTTTACTTTTAAAACACTTACTATAATCATTATTCATAAAAATGTATCTATATATCTATTTTCTTTATATCATCTATTTCCTTTATAAATCTTAATATATATTCAGAATATTTATTTCCATCTCCTCTTACTATATCTATTGTATCTTCGTGTTCTGCTCTTTTTATTGTTTTAAGTATAGTATTTTCATCTAGATTATTTACTTTTTTAATAAAAGATATAGAAGTATTAACATTAATTAAAGAATCACTTTCTCCATGAATACACAGTATAGGTAAATTAACTTCTTTGTTTAAAAGGCTTATAGGATTTGCTTTTTTAATATTACTTTTATATACATAATTGTTCACCAATATTCTAGAGTATATAGAAGTACATTTTGAAAAATCAAGCACTCCAGACAATGATATAAAACCCTTTAATAAATCTTTATTAATATTATATTTTAACTGTCTATCATGGTCGAACACTAAACGAGAAGCTAATTCTCCACCTGCCGAATATCCTGCAATTACTATACTATTTATTTCTTTATTACATTCTATATAGTGTTTTAAAGCTTTAAATACATCATCTATCTGAGTTGGGTATCTATGAAAAGGAACTAGCCTATATCCACATAATACAGTTTGATATCCTAATTTATAAAAAAATTTCCCTACACCACTATAAAGTGATGGATTTCCATGCCACCAGCCTCCACCATGTATAAAAAATATAGTTGACTTTAAATTACTGCTATAAGGAGTGTATACCTTATAATATTGTCTTTTATTATTACCATATCTAATAATTTTCCCTTTTATATTATTATCTTTTATATAGCTATTAGTTATAGTTTTGCCTATATTAAATAATTTAAGTTTTATGGATTTTAAGTTCATTTATATACCATCCTTGAATTTTTCTTCTAAATATATAAAAAGACATGAAGTTTAATTCATGTCTTTTTATATATTATATGCTATTATATTTTTATAATACTTATTCTAATTTCTATTTTATAGCTTCAAGTGCAGCTATATTTAACAAACTCCAAGGTTTATTAAAGTGAGGTTGGAAGAAAAAGTCTGTTACAGCCAATTCTTCCAAAGTCATTTCATTTTGTATAACTACAGATAATGTGTTCATAAATTGAGTTAAATCTACTTTAGATATAATTTGGCCACCTAAAATTTTATGATTATCTTTATCAAATACCAATTTTAAGATTACTTCCTCAAATGTTGGCATAAATTCAGGTCTATAATTATCTTTAACTATCACTGAGCCTACATTAAATTTAGTTGTTTTATTTGCCATTTCTTCTGTAAGTCCGGTTGATGCTATTGATAAATCATATATCTTTATTCCTGAAGTTCCTTGTGTTCCGAGATATTTTAATTTTGGTTCAACTAAGTTTTTAGCTATTAAAGTTCCCATTCTAACTGCATTCGTAGCAAGTGGTATATATCTAGTATCTTTAGCTGGATTATATTTAACTACGCAACAATCTCCTGCTGCAAAAACATCTTTAGCACTTGTTCTCATATACTCATCTATCATTATAGCTCCATTAGGTAACATATCTATTTTATCTTTAAGTAAGTGAGTATTAGGTTTAAACCCAATACAAAGTACAACTAAGTCTGCTTCAAATTTGCTTTTATTTGTTATAACCTTACTTACCTTACCATCTTTACCTTCAAATTTTTCGACCTTTTGACCTAGCTCTAACCTTACACCTTTTTCTGTAAAAGTTTTTTCTGCTATATCTGTAAATTCAGAATCTAAATATTTAGACATTATCCTATCTTCTGCATCTATTAATATAGTATTTTTGCCTTGAATTTTGAAGGCTTCAGCTAGTTCTACACCTATATAACCCGCACCTATTACAACTACATTTTTTGCATCTTTACTTTTATTTATTATAGTTTTTGCATGGTCGTAGTTTTTGCATAATACTATATTTTCTAACTCTCCTCCTTCAAATCTAGGGACTATTGGCCATGAGCCTAGTGTTAATATTAACTTATCGTAAGTGTCCTCTAATATTTCATTATCCATTAAGTTTTTTACCTTAACTTTTTTATTAATAAAATCTATATCTAAAACTTTATGTTTCATATTTGCTTTGATTCCTAAATCTTCTAAACCTTTAGGAGAGTTATAAAAAAGCTTTTCTGGCTCAGTTACAACTTTTGAAATACTTAATGCTATACCACATGATAAAAATGATATATTATCATTTTTTTCATATACTACTATTTCACTTTCTGGATATTTTTCTTTTATATTAATAACTGCAGCTGTTCCTGCATGAGTGCATCCTACAACTATAACTTTCATTATTTATACCTCCATATTGATATATTTTTAACATACTACATATATACCCAAAGCTTTATATAAAAAAACATAATTATTAATATTAGTATTATCTTATTTAGCTATAGTTATCTATATATTATTATAAATATCGTTATTTAAATAACTATTACTTATATAAATTATTCTATAATTAACAATTGTATGTTACTTTTTTGTTTTAGTTTACTATATTATAAGCATTAAATCCATATTATTATTTTTATACAAATAAAAAGCTTAGATATTTAATCTAAGCTTTGAGTAGTAATTTACTTCTTATAATGATTTTATAAATGTAACAACATCTTCTATTATCCAATCTGGTGTTGATGCACCAGCTGTTATTCCAATATTTTCATACTTTTTTAATGTATCTATATCTAATTCTTCCTTTGTTTCTATTGCATATGTATCTACATACTCTTTGCATATATTAACTAGTTTTTGAGTGTTTGAACTATGTTTTCCACCTATTACAACTACACAATCTACTTCATTTGATAATTCTCTAGCAGCTTCTTGTCTTACTTTTGTAGCTGAGCATATAGTATTATTTAATACTACATTATCTAAAATAGATTCTAAGTAATCTGTTATCTCTTTATATAATTCTATATTTATTGTAGTTTGAGCTACTACACAATATTTCTTAGCTTTATCAAATTCTAAATTTTTTGCATAATCTAGTGTTTTTATTATTATAGCATTATTTTTACACCATCCATTTATACCGATGACTTCTGGATGTTTATAGTCTCCTATAACTATTATCTGATACCCTTTATCATAGTAAGATTTAGCTTTTCTATGAATCTTTTTTACAAACGGGCAAGTTGTATCTATTATGCTTATATCTTTTTCTCTCGCTTCTATATATACATCTTCACTTACTCCATGAGATCTTATTATCATATGTTTTGAATTTGGAACAGAGTTTATATCATCAATAGTTAAAAGTCCTTTATTTTCATACTTTTTAACTGCTTGTTTATTATGTATAAGTGGACCTAGTGCATATATGCCATCACTATTTTTTTCTAATTCATTCCAAGCCATTTTCATAGCTCTTTTTACACCAAAACAAAATCCTGCTTCTTTAGCTATTTTTACGTTCATATCATTCTCCCTATATTAAAATAATTATTTTGAATGTATATAATAATTTTCTTTAATAACTTCTAATACATTTTGAGCTAATCTTTCATTATCCTCAGTAGTAAGCTTTTTACCATAGTATTCTTTAAATGATATAGGCTTATCTATATATACTGTAACTCTATTAAAAAACTTATAATTACTTATTATAGATATAGGAACAACATCAGCCTTTCCTTTTACGGCAAATACTGTAAGCCCACCTTTGGCCTGTCCAAATCCTGGTTCTTTAACTCTTGTTCCTTCTGGGAATATACCTAATATATACCCATCTTTTATAGATCTTAAAATATTTTTTATGGTTGACACGTCAGGCTTATCTCTATTTATCGGTATAACATTTAATTTATTTAAAATAAATGCCAGCGGTTTTGATTTAAATAATTCCTTCTTAGCAATAGCTGCTATTTCTCTATTTTGTATTGCTGATGCTATAAATATAGGGTCTAAGTTTGATTTATGATTACAAGCTATTATTATATTTCCTTCATTTGGAATATTCTCTTTTCCTATTACTTCAAATTTATAAAATGTTTTTGAAAACATTAAAAGAACTTTTGTTGCAAAATTATAAAAACTCACATCTATCTCCCTTCAAAACTAAACTTATTATAAATTTATTTTAGATATTACACTTTCAACAACATCATCTATAGTTTTTCCAGTTGTATCTATTTCTATAGCATCATCAGCCTTAACAAGTGGCGCAAATTCTCGATTTGAATCTATTTCATCTCTCTTAATTATATCTTTAATTATTTCTTCAAGAGTTGTTTCATATCCTTTTTCTTTTAATTCCTTGAAACGTCTTTGACCTCTTTCTTCTGGAGTTGCTACTAGATAGAATTTATAATCTGCATTAGGGAATACATATGAACCTATATCTCTTCCATCTAATATAACAGAATTTCTTTTTCCTATTTCTCTTTGAACATCTACCATTAAATATCTAACTTCTTTTATTTTAGCTACATTAGACACATTATTACTAACTTCCATAGTTCTTATTTCTTCTTTTAATATATTTCCATCTATATATATATTATTATCTCTAAAATCTATATCTGTGTCCTTGGCTAGCTTAACTACTTCTTCTTCGTTATTTATATCTATATTATTTTTTAAACACTTGTAAGTTATTGCTCTGTACATTGCACCTGTATCTATATAGTTTATATTTAACCTATTTGCTATTATTTTAGCTATTGTACTTTTACCTGCTCCTGCAGGACCATCTACTGCTATTACTAAATTTCTCATAATTGTTTCTCCTAACTTTTTATCTATTATCTAATAAAATTTATTTGTATATATTTGTTATTAGATCTTTTCTTAAGTCTTTAGCATTGTTTAAATATATATGTTTTATATCTTTTTTAGATTTGTCTGTATTTACATGCATCATAATTCTTATGCACATTTTAAGACTTCCATCTATATATTTTTCTTCAAAGTTAAGCATAGGAATATCTGTTATATCTAATATATCCCTAACTGCTACTGATGGATATACTTTATCTAAGTCATTTGTCATTGTAAAACACATACTTATTATATCATCAATATCTAATGCATTTTCTATTATTATAGTTTGTACTAACTTTGCAGTCTCATCAAGTATATCTGCTTTAGTATTAGAAACAACCGTTGTTGCACCTCTTATCGCTAATGTTTTCATATTAATCACCTATACACTTATTCCCGCTAAATATCCCGTTGAAAAGGCTATTTGTAAATTATAGCCCCCTGTTTCTGCATCTATATCTATTAATTCCCCTGTAAGATATAAATTTTTTATTATTTTTGATTCCATAGTTGAAGAGTTTATCTCTTTAACTGATATTCCACCACTTGTTACTTGCGATGTTTTTATTCCTTTAGTACCATTACAAGTAAGTTTCATAGATTTTATATAGCTTATTATTTTCTCTTCATCTGTTTTTGTTAATTCATTTGCTTTTTTATCAGTTAAATTAAGAATCTTAAGCACTTCTTTTAAAAAGTTTTGTGGAAGTAATCTTCTTAAATTATTTATTATATTTTTATTAGGATTCTCTCTTATTATTTTAGATATTTCATCTGAACTAGTATTTGGCAAGAAGTCTATGTTAAGTTCTATTAAGTTATCTTCTACATATTTATTTATATAAGAAGATAGTTTAAGTACACAAGGACCTGTTAGGCCAAAGTGTGCAAATAATATATCTCCCACTTGATATATCTTTTTATTTCTTATCTTACAAGATATTTCTACATTTTGTATAGATACACCTTGTAAATTTTTTATCCAATGCTCCTTTATAGTAAGTGGAGTAAGTGCTGGATATATTTTTTTCAATGTGTGATTATGTTTAACTAATATATCATACATTGATCCATCCGAACCTGTATGAGGGTAGCTTTTCCCTCCAGTTGATATTATAACCTTATCTCCCTTTATATTTTGACCATCATTAAGTATTACACCAGAAACTGCATCATTTTCTACTATTATATCTATAACTTGTTTATTATATATAACTTTAACACTGTTATCTTTTAAGTCATTTTTTAGGATATCTATAACTTCTTCTGATTTACCTGATTTAGTATATACCTTATGATCATTAAAATCTTCTATTATATATTCTAATCCATTACTTTTAAAATACTCCAATAAGCTATGATTAGTAAATGTATAAAAACTACTATATAAAAATTTTTTGTTAGTTACTATCTTATCAAAGAAATCTTCTATATCTCTATAATTAGTAAGATTACATCTTCCTCCGCCCGTGACTCTAAGCTTTTTTCCTAATTCTTCATTTCTTTCTATAAGTATAACTTCATTATTATTTTTTGAAGCTGTAATAGCTGCCATCATACCTGATGGACCACCACCAACTACTATTACTTTTGACATAAATATCTCCTATTCTAATGCAGAGTTGTTTATCTTTTCATTGTTTTTTATATGATTAGTATCATTCATTTTTATTATTACTGGGCCATAATCTCTATATTCTACTATGTTTAAAGCCGTATTATCTTGCTTTATTCTGTATATATTTTCCATACCTGAGTTTAAAAATGATAATAGTAATACTCTAACAGTTACAGAATGACTGACTAATAATATATGTTTGTCATTATATTTCTCATTTAATTCTTTTATAAATACTTCTAATCTATCCTTTATTAAATGAAGAGTTTCTCCACCTTCTATATTTACTAGATGAGGTTCATTTCTCCAAGTATTATAAGTTTCTAAATAATCTTTTTTAATTTCATCTATTAAAAGACCTTCCCAAACACCAAATCCCATTTCTCTAAGTGCAGGTGTTTCTTTTACCTTAACACCTATTTTTTCTCCTATAAGATTAGCAGTTTGTAGCGCCCTTCCTAAATCACTACTGTATATGTAATCTATTGGGTACTCTTTTAAAGCTTCACCAAGACAAATTGCTTGTTCTTCTCCCTTAGCTGTTAAATCAGAGTTTCCATGCCCTTGCGTTTTACCTAATATGTTCCAATTGGTTTGTCCATGTCTTACTATATAAAATGTATTAGCCATCTGTTGCCTCCTATGTTGTATATAGTTATTTTTATCTTTTACTAAATTTTTATTATACCATAAATATAATTTATTAAAAAGATATATCCTTTTAACTATTCCCTAAATATTATTTTCAATAAGTATCTCTATTTGTGCTAGTGCTTTTATTTCACCACTACTATTTGCTCTTGTTATTATATATACTTCATGGAAATCTCCAATAACTTTTACATTTTTTTCCTTTATATAGTTTATTATTAAATTATAGTATTTTTTAATATCATAAAAGGTATCATCAAAATACATTGTAAGGTAGTTTCCTTTAGGTAGGATTATTATTCTCTCATCTGTATTTAATACATCTTCTGTTTTTATCATAGTTCTTGTATAAGTTAATTTATCTTTATTTATTAAGTCATTGTAAGATGTTGAAAAAACTATTTGATAATTAAATGTATTATACATTTCTTCTATTTCTACTAGACTTTTTCTAAGATTCATTTCAAATTCTTCTGTATACCTTCCAGAGTAATTATATTTTATCATTTTTCTTTCTTCATTATATTTTATGAATACATTATTAAGTCCAATAGCAAGCGAGTCTTTTATATCATTTTCAAGGTGTTCTATACTTTCCTTTATAGTATTTAACTCATGTAGTTTTTTGTTTACAAGATCCTTTTGTTTTTCAAGTGTTTTTAGTATAGATCCTAATGAATCATAGTCATTCATTACATCCTTTATTTCATCTAAGGATAGACCTATTGCTTTACATTTTTTTATAATATCAAGCTTCATAAAACTTTTTATAGAATAATATCTATATCCTGTTTTTTCATTTATATAATCTGGGTTTAATAAATTATATCGATCGTAATGTCTTAATGTTTCTATGGATATATTATTTAATTTAGCCATTTCTCCTATTGAAAAGTATTTTTCCATTTAATCACCTCTAAATTTATATCTTTTTATAGTATATGCTAAATGACCATATACTTAAAGAGATAACATGCTTTTATAAAATAAATCTAATAAAAGAACAGTTTCAAAAATAAAATTAACATTAAAATAAACTATACATTTTTAATTTACAAAAATAATAAAAAGCTATGAACAATAAAGATTTTACTCTATTGTTCATAGCTTTACTTTTTACTGTGCAGTTTCTACAAGTTTATTTATTGATTTAGTTGTTGAAGTTTTTATATTAGCTATTAAGTTTATTGCTATAAATGTTAATGATTCAGATACTAATGTACCTGCCCATATACCATCTGCACCGAATACTTTAGATAGTACAAATAAAGATATCGGTAAGAATATAACAGATCTAAATAAACATATTAAAGTAGATAACTTTGGCATTTCTATAGCTTGGTAAAACACTATTGTTCCTATATTTAACCCAACCATGAAATAACTTAAAGTTCCTAGCTTAACAGCAAAATATGCTATTTCTAATATTTGTTTATCATTTGTAAAAATTCCTATTATTTGTTTTCCAAATACATAACATATTACTACAAATACAGCTGTTGTAACTATAGATGCCATAGAATTAATTTTGTAATATTTTAACACCTTATCTTTATCTTTTCTCCCAAAGTTATAACTAATAAGAGGTTGTGCTCCTAATGTCAATCCAAATAGTACCATATATATATTAGTTCCAATATAATTTAATATACTATATGCCGATACTCCTATTTCTCCCATAACATTTACTAATGTCAAATTATGAACAAGCACTATAAAAGAGAAACTTATTTGAGATAAGAAAGAAGGAAACCCTATCTTTAATAAATCACTTATAACTTCTTTTTCTATTTTTACTTTCCCAAAAGTTAAACAACCTTTTTTCTGTATAAAATGAGGAAGCATTATAGCTACTGTTACTATCTGTCCAAGTCCTGTTGCTATAGCTGCACCTTTTATTCCAAGTCCAAATGGGAATATGAATACATAATCTAATATTATATTAGTTATAGCACCTGCTATTATGGAATACATTGCTAATTTTGGTTTTCCGTCATTTCTTACGAAACTGTTAAGTGCTAATCCTACTAGGTTAGGAATACAAAATATTGCATAGTATTTTAAATAGTCAACTGCCAATGTTTCAAGAGCTTCCGTCGCTCCTAGCATTTTTACTATAGGCTTTGCAAATATAACACATACTAAACTTATAAATACAGTTACTATAAGTAAGAATTTACATACCTGTCTAAATATATTTACTGCTTTTTCAATATTTTTAGCTCCTATATTTTTAGAGATTAAAGCTCCTCCCCCTACAGCCATCATATTAGCTATACCAACTAACATTACTGTAAATGGCAGTACTATATTGACTGCTGCTAACGCGTTATCTCCTACACCTTGCCCAACAAAAATTCCATCTATTATAGTGTATAATGCCGATACAAGCATAGCGAAGGCAGAAGGGATTGCATATTTTAAAAACTCACTTATCATAATATCACTCCTTTTCACTTTCTTTCTTTTAAAATTATAAACTCTTGTGTAACAAAAGGGTCAATATATTTTTTATCAAATTCATTAAAAAGTACATACTATTTAATAAAAACCGATAAATAGTTTACAATATTGATTTATTTTTAATTATACTAAATTAATAATTTATATATTAATATTTGGTTTATAAATAGAGAGTTATTATGTATAATTATGAATATATGATTATTACTGTAAATTTTGGGAATAAATTATTGTAGCTATTTACCATTTACTAATCAATATTACATTAGACTATATAATTGTAATTTGCAAACAATTATATTAAGAATTAGATTAAGGAAGGAGTATTTTATGATTTCTAATTTTTTAGTTAAATCTTTCATTAAAAATAGTGAGGATATTAATAATGAAAGTGTTAGGAATAGATATGGTTACTTAGCTGGGATTGTTGGTATAGTTTTAAATTTACTACTGTTTATAATTAAATTTTCAGTAGGATTTATAACATCTAGTATAGCAATAACAGCTGATGCTTTTAACAATTTCTCTGATATGGCATCTTCTATTATAACTATAGTAGGATTTAAGTTAGCTAGTATGCCTCCAGATAAAGAGCATCCCTTTGGGCATGGACGAATAGAGTATATATCAGCCTTAATAGTTGCATTTATGGTTATGTTTGTTGGTGTAAGCTTTACGAAAACTTCTATACAAAGAATACTAAACCCAGAAGTTGTAGTATTTGAATTTGTACCATTTATATTATTAATTATATCAATTGCAATAAAACTTTGGCTAAGTAGATTTAATAAGCATATTGGGCAAAAAATTGACTCATCTGCACTTAAAGCATCTGCAGCAGATGCACTTGGTGATGTATTTACTTCAAGTTGTGTTGTATTATCTTATCTAGCATCAAAGTATATATCTTTTCCGATAGATGGTTATATAGGTGTTTTAGTTTCTCTAGCTATAATCTATGCAGGATTTACGTTAGTCAAGGAAACTATAAGTCCTTTACTTGGAGAAGCTCCAGATCCACATTTAGTTAAAGCTATAAATGAAAAATTATTATCTTACGACTATATATCAGGAGTACACGACTTAATAATTCATAACTATGGTGTTGGAAGACGTATAGCATCTGTACATGTTGAAATTCCTGCTACTATAGATATTATGACCATACATAATATTATAGATAATGCCGAATATGATATATCTAAGGAACTTAATATCCATTTAGTTATTCACATGGATCCTATATGTATGAAAGATAGTGAAATAGTTAAAACAAGAAATGAGCTTAATGAGATATTAAAAAAACATAAAGATATTAAATCTATGCATGATTTTAGAATTATTGGTAATGATGATGTAAAAACTTTAGTATTTGATGTGGTAACTTCCCATGATAAAGATACATCTGATGACGAAATAATAAAATATATAAAAGATGAAGTTAAAAAAATACATCCTCATTATAAATGTAAAATAATAATAGATAAGGACTATCATTAAAGTAAAGGGTGCCTAAATTCAAATAAATTTAGGCACCTTTTATTTTGCAAAAGTTTATAATAATACAAATATGTATTAAATATAGTAATTTAATTTTGTTATATTATTAAAGTATTATCTCATATATAAGTTTAACGCCTACTAAAAATGCCATAATCAAAATATAAGTGCTTCTATCTAAAATTATCTCCTTATTTTGTTTTTTATGAGAATATTTTTTTCATATATGATAACTTAAAATATAATTTTAATAATTGAATTTTGTTTTTTACAGGAATTATCAAACTAATATTAATCTATCTTAATATTTACTTTATGCACTAAAAACTATTTTTTATCTGTATTAAGATTAAGTATAATTAACTTATAGTAGTATATTATATATAAATTTGATATATTTTTAATATGAGTAAATTTACTTGGAGGTATTTAATGAATCATTGGAATGAATTAATATATATATATCCATTTTTAAATACATTAGATGAAGAAACTAAATCAATTATAAAAAATTCTTTAATAATTAGAGAATTTGATAGTGATTATACATTAATATATGAAAGCTCTTCTTGCTTAGGTTTCTCTCTTATAATAAGCGGATCTATAAGAGTGTATAAATTATCGGATAAAGGTAGAGAGGTGACACTTTATAAATTAGAGAAGGGTGATACTTGTTATCTTTCTATGTCTTGTATGCTAACTAATAAACATTTTCCAGCATTTGCAGAAGTTATAGAACCAACAGTTATTGCTTTTATACCAAGTTCTATATTTAATAAGTATATTTATAATACATTAGAATTTCAAAAGTATATATTTGAAAATCTTTATACTAAATTTAACAATGTATTAAAAGTATTAGAGGAATTAGCTTTTGAAAGTGTAGATATTAGAATAGCAAAATATTTATTATTAATTTCTCAAAAAGCTAATAGCAGCAAGTACTTATATTTAACTCAGGAAAAAATAGCACAGGAGCTTGGAACTAGTAGGGAGGTTGTAAGTCGTATACTTACTGATTTTAAGAATAAAGGTATCCTTATTTCAAGTAGAGGTAAAATTAGTATATTAGATTTTGACAAATTAAATAACATAGCAAAGTTATAGCTTTGCTATGTTTATTTTTTCGTGTATAACTATAATATTATTTACCACTTTCCACTTAATAAAAAGTTCTTAGCTTTTTCATCTGCTTTAATTACAATATTTTTATCATAGCCCATAAATTCAAGAAGTCTTATAGCATTTCTGGTTTCTGATCTTCCCTTATGCAATTTATAGTCAAATTTTATATCTTTATTTGTTATAGTTTCTTCAAAGTGATAATTTTCAAATTTATCTTCAAGTATATGAGTAAGTTCTATATCGTGAGTTGCCGCAAAGCACAAAGTGTTACTTTTATAAAGAGCTGATAGTACTTCACAAGAAGAAGCTATACGCTCTATGGTATTAGTTCCTCTTAATATTTCATCTACAAAGCATAAGCATGGTATATCTTTCTTAGAGTTGTCTATTATCCTCTTTAGAGATTTTATTTCTACTATATAATAACTTTCATTGCTAAATATATCGTCCTTTAAAGCCATTGATGTATATATGTTAAAATATGATGAGTTGTACTCCCTTGAAGTAGTTGTATATATAGTTTGAGCAAGTATTGCATTTATTGCTATAGTCTTTATAAAAGTTGATTTTCCTGACGCGTTTGAACCTGTGATTAACACATTTTTATCAAAATTAGCAGAGTTAGATACAGGTTTTTTTATAAGTGGATGATATATATCAACAAAATTTATATGGTTATTGTATTTACTTGTGCTAATTTCAAGATTTGGTTTAGAATAATAATCTAGACTATCTCTAAATGACGCAATTGCTATAAGAGCATCTATAGTCCCTACATAATCATATATAGCTTTAAAGTCATCTGCATTTTTTATAACAGTACTTTTGACTTTTTCATATCTCTTAAGCTCTTTTAAAAATATTAAGTTCATATATTCACTAAATATTTTCATATCATCCATCATTGCATTACTATCTGCGCCTAGCGATTTTTTTCTAATATGTTTAATATTATCTAAGTTTCTTGATATATCTTTTAAGTTATCATTTATTTCATTTATATTTAAATTTGTTATTTTTTTAGTTGCATTTATTAAAGATATCATATATGTAAAACCGTCTACATTATAATTGTATCTTTCATTTCTTTGACTTATAAATACATTGTATGTAGCAGATGCTATTAAAAGTAGTATAAAATACCTATTAAAAAATATTAGTGTTAAGCTTATTATTGGTATGTATGATAATATAGTATACCTTAGTAACCTACTTTTGCTATTATCACTTTTATTAAATAAACAATTTGTAGTATATAAATCATTGCTTATTCCTAATTTTGCTAATATATATTGTACTTCAAATCTTTTATCTGGATTTTTCATAAAATATTCTATTAAGTTGTCTCTTTTTATAAGTTCTTATTTTTCGTATAAAGGTATTCTTAGAATATTATATAAAACTTCTCTTCCTGATGTACTTTGAGTATTATTTATTTTTTTGTATATGTCATCCATGCTTAAATCATTCCATGTTATATCATCTATAAATTCTTTTTCATTAATATTTTTAAAGTAACTAGAGACACTATCCATTTTATAGTTAATATCTTCTATATCTAATTCTTTACCATATTTTTTTAATATATCTTTTTTTATTGTCTTATCTTTCTTTATCTTAAAGTATAGTTCTATAGAGAAAAGGATTAATAATAGAGCTATAAAACCAAATATAAATTCTAGGATATTGATGTTTAAATTAATATTTTCCATTTATTCCTCCTATGTACCATTATGACTTATTAGTTATAATTTACTTTCTTTTCAAAGGCATTTAATATTAACTTGTATATAATAAATATTATATTATTTATTATCTTTATTAACTAATTTTCTTAAATTTACTATTCTAGATATTATATCTTCAAACTCTTTATTTCCTTTTAAATTGATAAATGTTGTATTTAGTGAATCTATTAGTATTTGTAGTACATCTACATTTACTGACTCCTCTTTCTTTATATCATCAAGATTGTAAAAGTATGCTATTTTATTAAGTTGCCTAGGTATATCTGTACCCAAATATTCTAAACTATCTACCAATCTATTTAAGTACATTAATGAAGCTTTTATATCTCCTTTTTTTAAATTAATATGTGCTAAGTTTGAATTTAAAAATGAACCCATTTGATTTCCATCATATACTAACTTGTCAATATCGATAGCTAATTGATAATACATACTAGCTTTAGAGTAATCTATACTATTCTCGTCCATATCATCTTTGTAACTATAGTAAGAAATGGCTAGTCCCATGCAAGACGTTATAGCTTCTCCAATTGAAGTATTTAAATTTTGTTGCATAAGTTTTCTTGCTTCATTTATTTTATCCTGTTGCATATATATAAGAGGTAGCATTACATCTGGATTGCAATTTGGTTTGTATATTTTTTTTAAAACTTCTTCAGCCTTATCATTTTTATCTACTATCATATAGTTACTGCTTAATTGCATAAGAGAATATTCTTTTAACTCTATATCATTTGTATTATCTACTATATCTTCTAAAATTTCTATTATTCTATTTGTTATATCTTCTTTATTTAAATCTGTTTCTTTTATCATAGTAAGAGAATAAATATGAGTTAGTTTAAATTTAAGTTTGTAATTAGATGGATAATTTTTCATATAACTTTCACATAGTTTAATAGACTCTTCTATTGAATTTATAGATATTAATTCTTCACACTCTTTAATTATTTTTGCGATATCATTTTCATCAAGTTCTTTTCTATAATTTAACAAATCATCAATACTTACTTCAAAGTAATTTGCTAGTACAGGAAGATATGTTATATCCGGAAAACTTACACCCTTTTCCCACTTAGATACTGCTGGTATTGATACTCCAATAATACTTGCTAATTGTTCTTGAGTAATATTTTTCTTTCTTCTTAATAACTTAATATTTTCCCCTATTTTTATTTTCTCCATTAATTTACTCCTTTTATGTGTTATATTTATAGTATAAATTAAGTTTTGTATGTTAACAATGGACGTATAATTAACTTCTGATTAAATTTTTTAACTATTGGTTAAAACTATCATTTACATAAAAATAAAAGACTTAATAAGTTATAACTTATTAAGTCTTTTATTTTTGCGGTTTCAATTTTATTTAACTAGTTTTTAGTATATACCTCTATATTTTCTCCATCGGCATCTATAACTACAGTACATCCGCTATAAACTTCTCCAGAGATTATTTTTCTAGCTATTTTTGTTTCTAATGTATTTGATATATATCTCTTAAGTGGTCTAGCACCATATACTGGATCGTACCCTTCTTTTGCCATAACTTCTTTAGCACCATCAGTTATTTTTATATCTATATTTTTTTCACTAAGTCTTTTTCTTAATGCATCTACAAATATATCTATTATTTTTTTGATTCCTTCTAAACTAAGTGGCTTAAACATTATTATATCATCAACTCTATTTAAGAATTCTGGCTTAAATCTATGTTTCATTTCATTCATAACCATATCTTTTGTAAATTCATCTATGTTTTCACCAGCTTCTAATAGATGATGACTACCTATGTTTGATGTCATTATTATAAGTGTATTTTTAAAGTCTACTGTTTTACCTTTATTATCAGTAAGTCTACCATCATCTAATATCTGAAGGAATATATTAAATACATCTTCATGTGCTTTTTCTATTTCATCAAATAGTATTACAGAGTATGGGTGTCTTCTAACAGCTTCTGTTAATTGACCTCCTTCTTCATATCCTACATAACCTGGAGGAGGTCCTATAAGTCTAGATACTGCATGTTTTTCCATGTACTCACTCATATCTATTCTTATAATGTTGTCTTCACTATCAAATAAGTTGTTAGCTAAAGTTTTAGCAAGCTCTGTTTTACCAACTCCTGTTGGCCCTAAGAATATGAATGAACCTATTGGTTTTTTCTCATCTTTAAGTCCTGCACGAGCTCTTATTACTGCATTAGATACTGCTGTTACTGCTTCATCTTGTCCTATAACTCTTTTGTGAAGATCATCTTCTAACTTAAGAAGCTTTTCTCTTTCACCTTCTACTAATTTAGTTACAGGTATGCCAGTCCATTTAGCTACTATTTGAGATATTTCATTTTCTGTTACTTCTTCTTTTAATAATGCATTTTCATAACTTGATGCCATTTTTTCTTCATGATTTTGTATTTGTTCTTCTAACTTTGGTATTATACCATATTTTAATTCTGCTGCTTTGTTAAAGTCATATTCTCTTTCATATCTTTCAACATCGCCTTTAGCCTTATCTAATTCCTCTTTTAAATTTCTTATATCAAGTATTTGTTTTTTCTCATTTTCATATTTAGCAGTCATTTCATCATTCTTAGATTTTAACTCTGCTAACTCTTTTCCTAGATTTTCTAATCTATTTTTACTTTTTTCATCATTTTCCTTAAGAAGTGCTTCTTTTTCAGTTTCAAGCGTAAATATTCTTCTTCTTACAGTGTCTAGTTCTGTTGGTAAAGAATCTATCTCACTTCTAATCATAGCACCAGCTTCATCTATTAAGTCTATTGCTTTATCAGGAAGGTATCTATCTTGTATATATCTATCTGATAATTTAGCAGCAGCTACTATTGCGTTATCATGTATTCTTATACCATGATGTATTTCAAATCTTTCTTTAAGCCCACGAAGTATAGATATAGTATCTGATACACTTGGTTCCTCTGCTATAACTGGTTGGAAACGTCTTTCAAGTGCTTTATCTTTTTCTATATATTGTCTATATTCATCAAATGTAGTAGCACCTATACAATTAAGTTCTCCACGAGCTAACATTGGTTTTATTAGGTTACCAGCATCCATTGCTCCATCAGTTTTACCAGCACCTACTATTGTGTGTATCTCATCTATAAATAGTATTATTTTTCCTTCTGAAGATTGAACTTCTTTAAGTACTGCTTTTAATCTTTCTTCAAATTCCCCTCTATATTTTGCACCTGCTATTAATGAACCCATATCTAGTGCATAAATAACTTTATCCTTAAGTCCTTCTGGTACATCTCCACGAACTATTCTTTCTGCTAATCCTTCAACTATTGCAGTTTTACCAACACCAGGTTCACCTATAAGTACTGGATTATTTTTAGTTCTTCTTGATAATATTCTTATAACTCTTCTTATTTCTTCGTCACGACCTATAACTGGATCTAATTTATTTTTCTTAGCTAAATCTACTAAATTAGTTCCATATCTAGTTAGTGCTTCATAAGTGCCTTCAGGATCTTGAGTTTCTACTCTTTGACTTCCACGAACTTGTGATAGTACTTCTAAGAAATTACTTTTATTTATATTGTATTGTCTTAATACTTTTCCTACTGGTGTATTACCTTCCATATCTATCATAGCAAGCATTACATGTTCTACACTTATATAAGAATCTTTAAATTCTTTAGATATTTCTTCTGCTTTTATTAAAATTTCATTTATTCTTCTTGTAGCTGTAACACCTTGTGAACTTATACCTTCTCCATGAATTTGAGGTAATTTGCTCAGTTCCATATCTATACTATTTTTTACTGAATCTACTGATACACCCATTTTTTCTAATATATTAGGTATAAGTCCATCCTCTTGATTGACTAATGCACTTAATAAGTGTATAACATCTATTTGTTGATTATGGTTTTTAACACCTATATTATAAGCTTCATTTAAAGCTTTTTGTACCCTTACAGTCATTCTTTCTATATCCATATGTATCCCTCCACTATCATAATATATATTATTTTCAGTAAAATCTTAATTATTTATTTTATTTAGAATTTTCTTATTAGCACTCTATTGAGTTGAGTGCTAATGATTTATTAACTACAATATACTCCTATAAAAATACTTTGTCAATAGTTTTTTATCTTATTTGTCAATATAAAATATATAAAAGTAAAAGCACCTATTACAATTCATTGGAATAGGTGCTTTTACTTTAGCTTTTCATATTATATTCTTGTAATTTTTTAATGTTTTCTAATTCCTTTATAAAATCATTAGCCTGAATATAATCTATATATAAAAGACAAGAAACCTCTTTTGTTTTTTCACTTATTCTAGTAGTTATTCTAATATGATCCTCTAATTTCTTTGTGTAAAATTTGTATATTAAATCAAGGTGTACTCTATCTCCGTTTAATATTATATCTATACTTTCCTTAGGAATTTCCACATCTACATTTTTTTGAGTACAACCCTTAGATATATTATTATATTTAGTATATTTATAAGAATATCCCTTATAATCAAATCTATTGCTTTCCTTTATTCTATTTAATATATACTCTCCCTCTTCCTCTTTTAGAAAGTCTTCTTCTTCAAAGAAATAATATTTAGCGAAATAGTCTAATTTATATTTTCCCATAGTTTCCTCCTGAGTTATATAATAATAGTATTCCTATATTTAATAATTATATGAAGGTTATTTAGAATTAAATTATTGCAAATATATAAGGATTTAAGGATAAATAAAAAGACTAGATTATACTAATTAGTATAATCTAGTCTTTTTATTTATTAATCTTTGAATTCATATATTAAATTTAATAAATCTAGTAAGATATTTACAAAGTCTAGATAAAGATTTAATACATGTATAGATAAATCATTCTTACTTATTATGTTTCCTGATTCTATGTCATATTTTATTAGACTTATATCATATAATATATATCCTGAGAATATTAATATACCCAGAACACTATATAATATATTTAATGTCTGTGAACCTATAAATATATTTATTATACATAGAGGTAAAAGTGATATAAGACCTGCAAATAATATAGATCCTATACCTAGGTAATGCCCAGCTTTCTTTCTATAAGATATAAAGGCTAGTATACCAAATAATATACAAGTTCCAAGTAAAGCATTAATTACTATAGATGTTCCTAAACTTTGTAAGTAAAAAGATAATAGTGGATATAAAAGTATACCATCTATAAATGTAAATAAGTAAACATAGTTCATAGAAAAACTTCTAGGTATTATACTTTTCTTAGATAATATTGCCATTATAAGTAAACCTATTATTAAAAATGGTAATATTAAATTTGCTACTTGAACAACACTTATAGGAATAAAAGCTTGCCCAAATGCAAACCCTATAAACATAAATAGTATAGATATTGCTAGATATTTAAAAATATCAGCCATTGGGTTTGTAATTTCTTTATGCATTTTTATCATCTCCATATATTATAAAAAACTATATATGTATTATACCATATATTGTTAAATTTATATTATATGAAATAATTTGTATCAAATTAGTTGATTATATTACTTATGCTATCAGAAATTTTATTTACTTTATCATTCGCTACATTTGTTAGGTTTTCTTTAGTATTTTCTATTTTAGATTTTATAGAGTTAATATCACTTTGTAATTCTTTTTCTTTATCTAAATAATTACTTAAATTAATATCTTTTATAAAATCATCTAAATTTTCAGATAAATTATTTTTGTATTTACCTATCAAAGTTTTTAATTTGTCATCTCCTATGTTAGCAAGTTCATCAATTGATGTAAGTTTATTTTCTATGTCTCTTAATTTCATATCATCTAAACTCAATATTTTGTTAGTATAATTAGATATCTTCTTTTGATCTAGATTAGTATTATTTGACTTATCTATAGAAACCTTATCTTCAATTTCTTCTACAGAGTCTTTATATTTGTTTTTTATTTCAGATAGCATATTATCTATCTCTTTTATTGATTCGTCTGATTTTTCTTCAACATTAGATACTGCCTTTTCTTGATCTTTTTGTATATCATTTTTATCGCAAGCCACAATACCTAATGACATTAATGATATTATAATTAATGATATTATTTTTTTATTGCACTTCATTTATATAACTCCTCTTAATATTTTAGTATTTATATTTTACCACTAAAATCTAACTATTTACAACCTTATTTAATTTAATCAAAATAAATTATACATTTATAATATTTTATAGTTAACAAAATACGAATTAATTAATATCTTAATATTAGTTAAATATTTTGGGGGTGTCATCCAATGCTACAATCTCTTCTCTTGGTGCTATCACTTTCATTAGATACATTTGTAGCTAGTGTTGCTTATGGTACAAATAAAATTAAAATTCCTTTTAAATCGGCATCTATAATAACATTAGTATCTACAATTACTTTAGGTATTTCTTTATTTTTGGGATCTTTGTTTAAAGATTTACTATCAGCCAATATAGCATCCTTATTAAGCTTTTTATTGTTATTAGGGCTTGGCATATTTAGATTATTTGAATGTATAATTAAAAGCTATATAGATAAAATATATAATAATCAAGCTCCTCTAACATTTAAATTATTTGATTTTAAGTTTGTACTTGAAATTTATGCGGATGAAACTAAAGCAGATTATGATAAATCTAAAATGCTTACACCTAAAGAAGCTTTTTATCTTGCAATAGCTCTTTCTTTAGATAGTTTAGCAGTTGGATTTGGAAGCAGTTTAGGATATATTAATTATGCAGAAGTTTTATTATTATCTTTAATTATTGGATTTTTATCTTTACTATTTGGTTGTATAGTAGGTTGTCATATTAATAAGATTAGCCATATTAATTTGTCTTGGTTATCAGGAGTAATGCTTATAGCTCTTGCATTTATAAGATAAAAAAAGAGTTATCTCATACTTGAGATAACTCTTTTGACTTATGCTACTTTATTACTGTTTGCTTTTATAACTTGTTGAGCTATATTTACTGAATGGTCAGATATTCTCTCTAAATTACTTACTATATCTAAATAAACAACTCCATTATCTATTGTGCATACACTCTCATCTAATCTTTTCATATGATTTTGACGACATACTTTTTCCATTATATCAACTTGTTCTTCCATTTTGACAACTCTTAATGCTAAATCCACATTATTAGATTCTAAAGATTCAAGTGCATAAGTATATGTGGTTAATACTTTGTTGTATATTTCAGTTAACTCACCTTTACATTCATCAGATAATTTTAATTCTTTAGTTAATATTATTTCTGATAATTCAGCTATATTTTCAGCATGATCTCCTATTCTTTCTATATCATTTACAGTATTGAATAGATAGTCAACACCTTCTCTTGAATCATCATTTAAAGTTGTTTTAGATAGCTTTAGTAAGAAACTTAGTATAGCTTTTTGTAATTCATTTATCTTTATTTCTTCATTAAATGCCTTTTTTATTTTAGTATCTGACATTTCAAGCACACCTTCCATTGAACAAATCAGAGCTTTCTTAGCTTTTTCACCCATTCTTAAAGTCTCTTTAATAGTATTTGATAAAGCTATAGATGGTGTTTCTAATATTCTTTCATCTAAGAATTTAACAGTTTTTCTCTCTTCTATTTCATCTTCTTTCTCTGGAACTAACTTCATAGTAAGTTTTACTATTAACTTAGAAAAAGGTAATAGTAGTATAACGTTAGTTATATTAAATAAAGTATGTGCATTAGCTATTTGTCTACTCACATCATTTGGATCTAAGTGTGTAACTACCATTGTTATTGGCTTACTTAGTAATAACATAAATACCAATGTCCCTATTACATTAAATGTTAAATGCATTGTAGCAGCTCTTTTAGCGTTCTTACTAGCACCTATACTTGATATTAATGAAGTAACGCAAGTCCCGATATTTTCACCATATAATATTGGTAAAGCAGATGATAATGGTAATATTCCTTCAGATGCAAGTGCAAGTAACATACCCATTGAAGCACTAGAACTTTGAACTATTGCAGTTATACCAAATCCAAGAAGTATACCAAGTATCGGATTATGTCCAAATGATACTAATGCATTAGTAAATCCTGAAAACTCTTTTAAAGGTGCAACAGCTTCCTTCATAAAATCCATACCTGTAAATAATATACCAAATCCTATAAATATTTCAGCTATTGTTTTAACCTTTGGCTTAGAACTAAATAAGTAAAGTATTATACCTACGCCTAATGCCATTGGCGCTAACCCAACTAAATCTAGTGATACTAATTGAGCAGTTATAGTTGTTCCTATATTGGCTCCCATTATTACACCTATTGCTTGAGGTAGTGTCATTATACCCGCATTAACAAATCCAACTACCATAACTGTCGTAGCACTTGAACTTTGTATTATAGCTGTAACTAAAGCTCCAACTATAACCCCCATTAGTACATTACTAGTTAGAAGTTCAACTATCTTTTTTAGTTTTTCTCCTGCTGACTTTTGAAGGCCATCAGCCATCAAATTCATACCGTATAGAAAAAGACCTAGTCCCCCCATCAGGTTTATTGCTATTTCCACTATATTTCTTCCTCCTTAAAACTTTAATGTTTTTAAAATTAAATAATTTTATTCTTTTATTATTACAAACTTATTCTATCAAAAAAATTGTCATAATGTGTTAAGCAAATGTTAATTTATTGCACTTAATGTTAAATCTATGTTAAATAAAAGTTGATTAAATCCTATTATGTTAAGTTTTTTAAATTTAAGTTAAAAATAATATATGTAATGTAAATAAAAAAACCCATTAAATGGGTTTTATTTTCTAAAGTCTTTTAAGTTATTTTCTATGCTTAAATTTTTTAATATTGATGTTAATAATATTTGTCTAGTTTCTATTGATTTACCAAACTCTTCAAAGCTTTTCATACAATCTAACTGATAAGTTTCTATTATGCCTTTTTCTAATTCTTCTAAATGTTTTACGATATACTCCTTTATATCTTCTTTGCTTTTTAACCTATCTATTTCTTCGCCTCTTAAAACATGCTTAAATATTTCAAATCCCTCACCTTTTGATCCCCATATAAATATTCTAAATGTTATTAATGCCATTTCACAATATATACCTGCACTTATAGAATTCATATGATTTATATCTTCATACAAATGTTGATTAAAATCAAAGAAGTTACTAGATGCTATTTCATAAGTTTTTTGAGGTTCAAATTCGATATTACTTTCAGCTATGTTTTTGTCTAAACTTTCATAGCCACTACTTTTTATAAGAACATCACATAATGGTGATGTATGTATTGATAATTTGTCTTTTGATAAAAATTGTTTCATAGTTTTGCTCCTTAATTTAAAATATATGTTTATTATAACTATGAGTCTATTTTTAAACAATAGTTATTGTAGAAAATATCTATAATAATTAGATTTACTAGTATTTATGGCAACAGATGAACAGCATATAATTGTTTATCTGTAAACTTAGTTTTTATAGTAATTACTACTATATTAAAATGAATATAAAAAAGATGTGTAAAATAATTATATTTTGCACATCTTTTTAGTATTAATATTATTATATAAAAAGTTTCATATTGATTTATTTTCTAAGAATTAATTTAAAGCCATACTTTACATAGCTACTTAGCCCAGTAGTAAACATCGCCATTTTTACTTACTGCATATATATTATCGTCTTTTGTCCCTACAGTAAGCTTATTATTTTTGATTTTTTCTTTTATATCTTTTTCATTAAACCATTTAGTTTCTATAAACTTATCATCTAGTACACTTTTTTTATCTACCTTTTCTAATGTTTGTATAAATTTATCTGTTTCATCTTTTGGTATTATAAATCTTCCATTTGCTTTATTGGAATCTAAGTTATGAACTTCTTGTATATTGGTAGCATTAGTTGGGATATTTTCAGGAATCCAACCTCTTTCTATTATATCTTTAGCATCTTTATAGCTATTAAACTTATGGATTTTTATATCCATACTACATCCTGTCAATATAGTTGCCAACATTAAAAATACTATTATTTTCTTCATTCTCAATTTCCTCCATGTCCGTTTCATTTAATATTATAAACATATTATATATACTATATCTTAAAAAATAATAAACCCAACATTAAATAAATCTTAAATTATTTAAATAGTATCCAAAAATACAAAAAGACCATCTTAAAATAAGTCTAGCTAATAACAAAACTTACTGTAAGACGGTCTTATATAACTTTTATTAATCTTTAAATACAGTATTTTCAGTTTTCCATTGTAATAATTTTATATATAACCAAAAACCATATATACCAAGAGTTATTATAGTTAATACTAGCCATTTTATATAGTTAAAAAATAAGCTAGATCCAGTACCTTTAAATTCGAGCCTTCTTCCTTCTATTACCGTATTTTCGGCTTCCCATCTATATTTTATGCACATAGCCCACGGTGTGGCTAATCCTAACGTAAAAGCAGTTATTAACCAAGCTAATATATTAACTCCAATAAGTCCTAGTAATCCACCTTCAAATCTTGATTCCATATGTTTCCCTCCTATTATGTATATATATTAATATATATGCATAATAAAGTATATAAACTGCAACTTAATTAAATCTTAAATAAACCTTAAAACTTTATAAAAATTTATGGTATAGTGAATTATTCTTTTATTATAAATCTTTCTATAAAATTAACAATTACTTTTTCTAAGTCTCCACTATCTTCTACTTCTATTATCCTAGGTGTAGCTAATTCACCTCCATGTTCAAAGTTTACGCTTGATATTACGATTTCTTTGTCTTCATAGTCAAAGTCAAGTGTTAAACCTACTAGGTTATTTAAATCTAGTCTAAAGTCCCCAATGTCTCTTATATTATAATCCTCATACTCATCATCACCATAACTTCTTAAATTATATATCTTTCCATCTAAAAATTCTACCTTATCTAAATCTTCATTAGTCTTACCTATAGCAAAATGGAGTGCATACTCTTCTCCTAACAATAAATTAGCATAATCACTTGCATCATTTATATCTTCATAATCTTCATCAAAAGTTATTACATCCATATAGTCTCTATCTATCAAACATACTCTTGATACATAATCTGGATAATCATATAATAATTCATCACAATTATCCTTATAATAATTTATAAAATTTTCTAATCTAAACTCTTCTGGTTTTATTCTTATAGCTTGCATATTTATGTCCTTTCTATACTAATTCGTCAAATCTTTGTTATGCTAAAAATCAAATTTAATTTAAAATATGTTTGTATATTTTTAATACTTATATAATATATCATACTATTAATTCACTTTGAATATATGTTTTTTTATATGCTCCTTTTTTCTTATTAATCTCAACTATATCTTTCAATAATATAAGAGAATTTGAATAATGGAGCGTTTCTACAAATAATGAATTAATATATACAGTCAACTAAAATATGAAAAAAACTATAATTGTAGTAAATATAATAATATAAAAAGAGCCCTTATTTAGAAATTTAATACAGGCTCTTTTTATTAATTCAAATTATTTGAACTCTTTTTTATCATATATCTTTATGGATATTATCATAGATATTAAAATAGTTAAAATACTTATAATTATTGATACTATTAAAGGATTTATATTATTTATATAGTCTATTATATTTTTTAGCTGTTTTGAAGGATTTTGAAGTATATCTACAATTGGCATTGAACAAAATATTGTAGCTAAAGTTATAGCCATAGTTATGAATTTTCCCTTTATTGCACCATATTTAATCATTGTTGGAATTAACATACTAATAATTAATGTAGATGATAATATTACTGTAGTTAATAGTAAATCTAAATTTATATCAACTTCTATTATATGGTATATAACACTTACTATAAGCATTGATGATATCATTGTTATAATACCAATTACATATCTCGATATAACGTACTCACTTCTTTTTACAGGAATTACTCCTATCAAATTATCTATACCACTTACATCTTCATAAGACATAAGCTGTGGTACACCAACAATTGTAATCATTGAAGATAAAGCACCTATAAATGAAGGATTGATTGCTGATACAAATAACCACATTATAATTATTATACCAACTTGCTTAAGTATTGCTTTAAAATTTATTAAACTCATTTTAGTAAGATTCATTATATTATTCATATTAATACCCCCTAGTATAATACATTAGTATATCTTCTAAATTAACTTTGTCATAAACAACTTCTTCCCCAAATATTTCGTATGCATGTTTTACATTTGATGTTAATCCTTCAAATCCAAATGAATTTTCATTAAATGCTACTAATGCTCTTTTAGTTTCATTGTCTAATAAATTTTTCCCACCTCTTATCATACTATGTCTTTCTAATATGCTATCTTTATCTCCGCTTAGTATTATTTTCCCATCATATATAAATACTAAATAGTCTGAGACTTTATCTAAATCAGATGTTATATGAGTAGAATAAAATACAGTAGCTTCTTCTTTTTCTATATGTTCTTGAAGTATATCTAAAAATTCATTTCTGACTAAAGGGTCTAAATTTGCTGTTGGTTCATCCATTATTATAAGTTTTGGATGATGAGACAGCGCCATTGTTAATTCAAACTTTTTCTGTTGTCCCTTTGAAAGTTTCTTATATATTTTATTTTCATCTAATTTAAATTTTTGTATATATCTTCTATACAATGATTCATCCCAATTCTTATAAAAAAAAGATACTGACTTTTTTATATCCTTAAGTTTAGATTCATTTAAGTAACCAGGAACATCACCAATATAACCTATTAATTCTTTTGTATTTATATCATTTTTTTTATATTCTTTTCCAAATATTTTTATACTACCACTATCTTTAAATATCATATTCATAATTAATTTTATTGTGGTAGTTTTTCCTGATCCATTTGGACCTATAAACCCTGTTATATATCCCTTTTTTATATCTAAATTATCTATACATAAATTAAATGTATCTAAATTTTTCTTCAAATTTCTAATCTCTATTGCATTCATAATATACCTCCTTATATTTCTTCATATATACTTTTAAATATTTCTAGTCCTTCTTCTAATGTTATACCTACTGATTTTACTTGCCTTATAATATCCTCTAATTTATTTTCTATTTCATATAAAGCTATTTCTCTTAATCGATCTGTATTTTTTGTTGATACAAAAGTTCCTCGCCCTGTAACAGTCTCTATAAATCCTTCTTTCTCAAGTTCTTCATAGGCTCTTTTTATGGTTATTATGCTAACCTTTAATTCTTTTGCGAAATTTCTTATAGATGGGAGACCTTCCCCTGGCTTTAATGTTGAGTCTAATATCTGATTTTGTATCTGGCTTTTTATTTGTTCATACAAGGGTATTGTTGATGTATTACTTATATTTATATTCAATTTTACACCTCTCTTCCTTACTTAATATTTAGTGTATATAAAATGTATATATTATATATATACACTTTATGTACACTTCATGTCAACCTATTTTCAAAATTAATTAAAAAAATATATACTTAATGATTTTTATTTAAATGTAAGTTTTATAGAATTGTTCTGTAACAATAAATTAAATACTATTGTAATATAATAAAAATATAGTATCATTTTTAATAACTTTTTTATAATCTATTGTATATGGTTTTAAATAATGTTAGTATATGCTGATGGATATGTCTTACATAAAAGGGGGGAATGTTTATGACTAAAGATATGACTACTGGTAATCCAGTAAAATTAATTTTATATTTTTCTATACCATTACTTATAGGAAATATTTTTCAACAATTCTATAGTATGGTAGATACAATAATTGTTGGAAGATTTTTAGGTGTTAAAGCTCTAGCAGCTGTTGGATCAACAAGTTCTATGATTTTTTTAATAATAGGATTTATATTAGGCCTTGCATCTGGTTTTTCCGTATTAGTTTCACAAAGGTTTGGAGCAAATGATGAAGAAGGTGTTAAAAAAGCCGTAGGTAGTGCAATTGTACTGTCTGTAATTATGACTATTATAATTACTATTTTAAGTATATTTTTTACTAAACCACTTTTAAATTTAATGAAAACTCCACATGATATAATAGATGAAGCTTATTCATATATAATAATTATATACGGAGGTATATTTGTTACATTTTTCTATAATATAATTGCAAGTATACTTCGTGCACTTGGAGATAGTAAAACTCCTTTATATTTCTTAATTGTTGCATCCATTTTAAATATAATACTAGATTTGATGTTTATAGTTAAATTCTCTATGGGAGTTAAAGGAGCTGCTTATGCTACTGTTATTTCCCAAGGAGTTTCAGGTATACTATGCTTAATTTATACTGCTAAAAAATTTCCTATATTAAGACTTGAAAAAAGACATTTTAGCTTCAACTTAGACTTTTATAAGAAACACTTAAATATAGGAATCCCAATGGCTCTTCAATTTTCAATAACTGCTGTCGGAGCAGTAATACTTCAGGGTGCTGTTAATTCATTTGGATCAACTATTGTTGCTGCATATACTGCTGCTTCTAGGGTTGAACAACTTGTTATGCAGCCAAGTGTAACATTTGGTGTTACTATGGCAACTTATTGTGCTCAAAATCTTGGTGCTAATAATATCGAACGAATTAAAGAGGGAGTTAAAAAGTGTACATTAATAAATATAGCTATTGGTGTTATTGGTGGAATTATACTTATGACACTTGGTGAATATTTTGTTAAGCTATTTGTATCAAATTCAGATGCAAATGTAATATCATACGCTACTAAATATCTAACTACAGTTTCTTTCTTCTTTATACCTCTTAGCTTAATATTTATATACAGAAATGCACTTCAGGGTATGGGATATACTTTCGTGCCTATGATGGCTGGTGTTTACGAATTACTTGCCAGAACTATTGTTGCATTTACATTACCTTTAGCTATTGGTTATACTGGTATTTGTTTAGCAGGTCCTATGGCTTGGCTTGCAGCATCTATACCGTTATTTATTGACTATCATAAAAAAGTTAATAGTATAAATTCTTCAGAGTGTTACTCATCATAAAAATTATAAGACAAATCTACATTTAAAAAGCTAGCTTAAAAATTTAAGCTAGCTTTTTATTCTCCTACTCCAAAATCAGTATTATTATATAATACTTCTATATTAGGATTTTTATCTAGTAAGTCTTTATATTTATCTACAAACCAATTAACTATCTCATCATCTCTTTTAATATCTGATGTATTATTTACAAAAACATTTATAGTAGCATGATCAAAATTATTTAAAACTATATCCATATCTTTATCTATCATTTCTTTTGTCTGACCTTTTATACCTACCATCATGCATGGAGAATCAAAATAAGTTTTAAGTTCTTCTACACTTTTAAATTTAGCATTTTTATTTAGAAAATTATTTCTAAAGTCATAATCAAAACTTTCTACACCTATTTTAAAAGTTATAGGTATTTCAAAATATTCTCTCATATCTTGTATTTTATTTTTATATGACCAATGACTTTCTAAAAATAGTTTTTCAATATTTTTGTCTTTTATTATATCTTTTATTTTATCAAGTGTAGCTTTCGGAAGTTCAAAACAACTTCCTGAGTTTATAACTTCTAAAACTTTGTATTTTCCTGTTATATTTTCAAGTACTTTAAAATTTAATTTATTTATTTCCTCTTCTGATTTTGAGTTATCTAATATATAATCACAGAAACTACATTTTCCCCATACGCATGGAAAACTTTTAAGTAGTACTATTTCTCTTTGATTTTTATTAGTTATTTCACTATATCTGTCCATTTTTTCTCCTTTATAATAAATTAGGTATTATACATAATATAATACCTAATTTGATATATTCCAATCTATGTTTAATTTAAATTTATAAAAATTAGTTATTATGAATTTTATCTATTTAATAATATTTGTGATTTTACATTTCTAGGAAGTGCATTAACACAACCCCCTATTAATAGTACTGCCACAAATTTATCAGCATAATCTGTAAATATTTGTGTTATAAATACACTTAATACATCTGGAACTCCAATTACACTTAGTACTTGAACAATATATGATGAACCCGATGATGTTATACCTCCAAATAAAAATGCACTTATCATGGCACTTATTATAGATGTTGGTAATGTGAATATAAACACTCCAAGAGGAGTTTTTATACCTTTTAAGAATCCTTTTTTATACATCAAACCAGCTAAATACCCTGTACTTATTTGAACAGGAGCAAAGTATATTGAATATATATCAAAAGTCATTCCACTTACTAAGCTTCCACATAGACCTGTTATTACGGCATATTTAGGTCCAAGTAAACAGGCTATAAATATTGTTCCTATAGAGTCCATATATATAGGAAGTCTTAAAGAATAGGCTATAAATGCTCCTACTACATTTAAAGCTATTCCAAAGCTTATTAAAGTTAAGTTTCTAACGTTTAATTTCTTTTCCATATTATATCACTCCTTTTATAGAGTCTATAATATTACCTTTATCCTTAAATATATTTTTTATAAACATCTTCATAAAAGCTTTTGCATCTACTTCTGTCAGTATATGTGCATTATGTTTCTTTTTATAAAAATCATATGCATCTACTATAGTTTGACCTATGGCTTTTCCTTCTTCTACTATTTCAACGTAAGAATCAAATCCGTTGCATAGATTTCTGTCTATAAAATATGCGACTGCTAATGGATCATTTATTACACAACCTATTATGCCTTCTTGATTCCAATGAAAATCTATATAAAATCTAGTTATTTCTGTTATATATTTAGATACATCTTTATCTAGTTTGTTTATAAATTCAATAATATTTGGTGTTAATACTATTTTTCTAGTTACATCAAGTCCTATCATATGAATTTTTTTAGGTAAGTTTTTATAAACATATTCAGCAGCATGTGGATCTACCCAATAATTAAATTCTGCTACTGGTGAACAGTTCCCATGACTTTTGTAAGTTCCTCCCATGGAAACAAACTCATCTAAGTTATCGAAGGCTTTCTTATCTTTAATTAATGCTTTAGCTATATTGGTAAGCGGACCTAATGCTATAATAGATACGTCTTTATTTCTATTTAAAGTATCTATTATAAAGTCTACTCCACCATGTAAAATTTTAGCATCAACTTCTTCATAAAAATTTTCTCCTATACCATCTTCTCCATGAGTATCTTGTGCTGTTATAAGTTCTTTTTTTAAAGGTAGCTCTTCTCCTATATATACAGGTACATCTAGCGAAGAACACATTTGAAGTGCTTTTAGAGCATTTTTTGCTCCTAAGTTTGCAGGTACATTTCCACTACATACGGTAATCCCTAATACTTCTAATTCTGGTGAATTTAATGCTAGAAGTATTGCTAATGAATCGTCAATTCCTGGATCACAATCAATTATTACTTTTCTTTTTTTCATTTTAATCTCCTCCATAAACATTTAATGGAGAACTATACGCTTTTATTTAGTGCATTAAAAAAGCGTATCTAGGATACGTCTATATACTGCCACTATATAAATCCCTAGTTTTTTATACTTGGAGTTCTCGAACAAGTCCTAGATAACTTTAAACTATCTAGTATTTTTAATATTTATACGGTTTATTATAGTTTTCTGTCTAGTCTTTTGTCTAGTCTTTTTGACTTATCCATGACTAACTGACAAATTTAATTTTACAATAAATAGTTGTATAATTCAACATAAATAAAATTTAATTTTTTATATTTTAGGTTTATATTATTCATGATAATATTGATAACTTAATAATATTATAGACTCATATTTATGTATCACTATTCATAGATTTATTATATGCTTGTTTAAAAATTTAAAGTTAGTTGGTGATATATTGAGATTATTAAGAACCTATAAAAAGTCTTTAAAATTAGAAGTACTAACAAGTTTACTTTTAATTTTAGCTACTATGTGTGCTCTTTTTATGTACAATACTCCTTTAAGAAGTATTTATGAGTTTATATTTAAAGATATTTGTATAGTAAATAATTTTTCATTTCATATATTTGTAAATGATTTTTTAATGGCTATTTTTTTTCTAGTAGCAGGTCTTGAGATAAAACACGAAATACTTTATGGAAATTTATCCTCTTTTAAAAAGGCATCTTTTCCAGTTATAGCTTCTATCGGCGGTGTTATTGTTCCCGCAGCTATATTTATATATTTAAATAAAAACACTGCTTTTTTAAGTGGATTTTGTATACCTATATCTACAGACATAGCCTTTGCAGTAGGTATATTTTTACTATTTTCTAAAAAACTTAATCCATCACTTAAAGTATTTTTACTTTCCCTAGCAGTCGTGGATGATTTGATTTCTATACTAGCTATAGGTGTAGTTTACTCATTGGATATAAATTTAATCTATTTATCTATAGCACTTTCAATTGTACTTTTGCTTATTATAGCAAATAAAGTATTTAATATTTACAGCATATATTATTACCTTGTATCTGGTTTGTTTTTGTGGTATTTCATTTATTTAAGTGGAGTTCACTGTACAATAAGTGGGATATTATTAGCTCTCACAATTCCTTCACGTAATAATAATGGATACAATACCTTAGAACGACTTCAAAGGATTTTAGTTCCTTTTAATAGTTTATTTATAATACCACTTTTCGCATTTGCTAATACAGGTATTTCTATTACTTCCAGTATAGGTACTTCTGATACGAATTCTTTAGTCTATGGTATAATTTTAGGACTTTGTTTAGGGAAACCTTTAGGAATAGTGCTTTTTAGTTTTATTGGTTGTACTTTTAGAATTTCTGAAAAGCCTTCTAGTATAAGTTGGTTGTCTGTATTTTTGGTATCATTAATTGCAGGTGTTGGTTTTACAATGTCTATCTTTGTATCTGAAGTTGCATTTATAAATAATATGATTTTAATTGATATTTCAAAAAGAGCTATATTGATATCTTCTTGTATATCCATATTATCTAGTATAGCTGTAATAAGCTTTTTTGATATTAGATTTAAACTTATGCTTAAAAACAAAAGCTCCTTAGTAAATAAATATTACATATCATAATAAAAGGTGTTATCTCTATTATTTGCTGAGATAACACCTTTTTTATTTACAATTTAGCCTTTTCATTAACTAAAGCCACTTCTTTTATGGCTTCAACTACTCCGTTGTCATCATTAGATTTAGCTATGAATCTTGCATTAGACTTCACTTTATCTTTAGCATTCTCCATTGCAAAACTATAATATGCAGATGCCATCATTTCTAAATCATTCATATTATCGCCAAATACCATAGTTTCATCATATTTTATATTAAATTTATTTTTAATTATTTCTATTCCATTTTTCTTATTTCCACCATATCTACATATATCAATAGAAAATCTCCCAGATATAGTTACCATAAACTCATTATTTAAAATTTTAAGTTTCTCGCGATTTTTATTAATATCACTTGGTTTTCCAAAAACCGTAACTTTTATAATATTATCCTTTATTTTCATAATATCTTTAGTATATTTTATATTAAGCCCCCATAGAATCCCTATGAACTTAGCAACTTTACTTTCGCTGTATATAATATCTTTTCCACAATAAAGTGTATTGTGCTTAAAAAATTTTCTTACAACTATTGCTATATTTTTTAACTTATCTTTTTGTATATAGTTCTCAAAAATAACTTTACCTTTATATTCTATATAGTTTCCATTGTTTGCTGCAAATACAATATCTTCATCTATATCTTTAAATACTTTCTTTAGAGAAAATATATCTCTTCCACTTATCGCTGTAAATATTATATTATCTTCTTTTAATTGTTTTAATATCGTATAAAATTCGTTGTTTATCTTTTTCTTTGAATTTAATAAGGTTCCATCCATATCAGATGCAATTAATTTTATCATCTGTACCTCCTAAAATTTCTAATCCTTATAATTTAACATAAAATCTACCTATGTATAAATCATATACCCCTATTAACTTTTTTAAAACTAAAAATACTTCCTAGTAAACATACTAGAAAGTATTATAATACATATTTTTTTGAACTTTTTAATAATCTATCTAATAATAACTTATAAAAAATACTTAACATCTATTATTACTTTAATTTTATTTGAAAAGTATCTATTTTTTTAATAAAATTTTATTATTTTTTAAGGCCTTTATCAATTTCAATACAAAGTATCCAATAAATAATATACTATATATACTTAATTTTAATATATCAACTTTATCATCATTTAAAATTGAAAGTACTATATGTACATAAACTAATACATAAAATGGATAAGCCCATCTTTGTAACTTTTTCCACTCTAAATACTGCATTTTAACTCTTACTTTTTTGAGAGACGTTATAAACAATGGAATCATTATTATAAATGCTATTAAACCAACAATTAAATATATAATATAAAGTGTAGTTATAGGCTTATAATTAAGTAATTTCACTATAAAACGTACTAAATACATTATACAATGAGGAAATATTAGTATAGATCCTAAAATCGCAGCCTCTGCTCTTATTCCTAACAATTTTTTCGTTATTTTCCACCTTGGGTTAAGTGCTCCTGCAAACATTACTAATATAAAAAATGCTATTGAAAAATTCCCCTTCATAGATGCTTTTTCAAATTCACCTATAAATCCTTGTAATTTTATATCTGAGGTTAATCTAAATATTTCATAAATTACTGTTGATGTGGCTATTATTGAAGCTATTAAATAAAATAACCTCGAATGTTTTCTTATGCTAGATGTAAAAATTAGCGCTAAAGCCACTATAAAAATTAATGAATAAACTAATCGCATATTAATTCTCCTTTTCATTTCATATTGATAATCATTATTATATTTTAGCATTAATACCTTGTCAATAATTTTAATTAGAATTCTTATAAAATAGCATGTGGAAAAATTTAGGAATCATCAAATTGTAAAATTTCTTTAGGTTTTAACTACTTAAATTTAATCTATATAGTTTTAATTTTATTCATATAAATTTTCTAAATGTATATACTCTACTATAGATATCTTTTCCTAATCCCAACCTTACTTATGATAAAAGTATTGCATAACATATTTATAAATTTATATGAATTATAAAAAATTAATATTAAAATGAGTTATTAATGTATGGCTCAAAAGGGGGAATATTTATGGATAATCAAAACAATTTTAAGCCATTTATTCCTGCTAATAAAATAGTTCCTGAGTTTACTGTTACATCAATAGTTCTTGGGGGCTTATTAGCTGTAATATTTGGTGCTGCAAATGCTTATCTAGGTCTTAGAGTTGGTATGACAGTTAGTGCATCAATCCCTGCTGCTGTTATATCAATGGGAGTTTTAAGGGTTATATTGAAAAGAGATTCTATACTAGAAAATAATATAGTGCAAACAATAGGTTCAGCTGGAGAATCTTTGGCCGCTGGTGCTATATTTACATTACCTGCTATGTTTATATGGATGAAAGATTGGGGACTTGGAAGTCCAAGCTTAATTAAAATTGCAATCATAGCTTTATGTGGTGGTATACTTGGAGTATTATTTATGATACCTCTAAGAAAAGCACTTATTGTAAAAGAACATGGTGTATTACCTTATCCAGAAGGTACTGCTTGTGCAGAAGTTTTACTTGCTGGAGAAGAAGGTGGATCTAAAGCATCTATAGTATTTGCTGGTCTTGGTATAGCTGGTTTATACAAATTTATAGGTGATGGTTTAAAACTATTCCCAACAGAAATTGAATGGGAAATACCTGGGTATCATAATGGAGCCTTTGGTATAGACGTATTACCTGCATTACTTGGAGTTGGATATATATGTGGATTTAAGATATCTGGATATATGTTTGCTGGTGCTATAGTTGGTTGGATAGCATTAATTCCACTAATATCATTATTTGGTGCCAATATGACACTTTATCCTGCTACAGTTCCTATAACTGAACTAGGATTTTGGGATATATGGGATAATTACATAAGATATATTGGTGCAGGAGCTGTTGCTTGTGGAGGTATTATTAGTTTAATAAAATCACTGCCTCTTATAATAGATACATTTAGAAAAGCTATGAAGGATTATTCTAATTTAGATAAATCTGAAAGTTCACTTAGAACTGATCAAGATATGTCTATGAAGGTTGTTTTATTTGGATCTTTATTAGTAGTTATAGCCATATGGCTAGTTCCTTCTATTCCAGTTAATTTAGTTGGAGCACTTTTAGTTGCTGTATTTGGTTTCTTCTTTGCAACAGTATCTTCAAGACTTATTGGTATAGTTGGAAGTAGTAATAACCCAGTTTCTGGTATGGCTATTGCTACACTTTTAATAAGTACTATAGTATTAAAATCAACAGGACTTGTTGGCCAAGATGGTATGATGGGTGCTATAGCTATAGGTTCTGTAATATGTATTATAGCTGCAATTGCTGGAGATGCTTCTCAGGACTTAAAAACAGGTTATATTGTTGGTGCAACTCCTAAGAAACAACAATATGGAGAGCTTATAGGTGTATTAATTTCTGCTATAACTATAGGTGCAGTATTATACTTACTAAATGCAGCTTGGGGATTTGGTTCAAAAGAAATACCAGCACCACAAGCTACTCTTATGAAACTAGTTGTTGAAGGTGTTATGGAGGGAAATCTTCCTTGGACTTTAATATTTGCTGGTGCAGGAATAGCTGTTGCTGTTGAAATAATAGGAATACCTGTACTACCATTTGCAGTTGGACTATATCTTCCAATACATTTAAGTGCTGGCGTAATGGTTGGTGGTATTATTAGATTATTCTTTGAAAAGAGAAAGAAAGTATCTGAAGATGATAGAAAAGAACAAATTGATAGAGGTATATTATATACTTCAGGTCTAATAGCAGGTGAAGGTCTAATTGGGGTATTACTTGCTATATTTGCAATAATAAATGTTGGAGAATCAACACTTGCTGATACTATAAACCTTTCTACTTCTGTTAATTTAGGTCAAATAGGTTCTATTATAGCATTTATCATACTAATAATTACACTATTTAAGTTTACTATCTCCTATAAAGATAAAAGGAGTAAAACATCATAGAATATAAAAAATCTATAAACATATACTTAAGTAGGAGAAATTTTCTCCTACTTATTTCTTTAATTATAAATAAGTTGCTTATTCTAAATTTGTAGGAGTGGTATTATGAAAAAAAATGATAAAAATTACTTAGACTTTATTCCTATCAAAAACTCAAAAATAACTTGGTCTGAGGATAACTTTGGGATAGTTACATTAGAAATCACGAGAAAAGGATTATTTGATAAGATTGCTCAAAATTTATTTAAAGTCCCAAAAAGTAGTTCCATAAAGTTAGACAAACTAGGAAGCTGTGTATGGAAAAATATAGATGGTGAAAGTTCTATATACGATATATCTAAATATGTTAAAGCTTCATTTGGAAAAGACTGTGAGCCATTATATGAAAGATTGATTACATATTTTACTATACTTAAAGATAATAAATTTATTTCTTTAAAAAAGGATGGTAGATAATGGATATTATTATATACATATTATTATTTGCAATTGCAACAATAATTATTTATACTTGGGGAATTATAAAAGAAAGAAATAAACCTAATGATTTACTAGACTTACTTTATAATAAATCTTACAAAGCTGTTATGAAAGCTTTTAAAACTAAAAATACTTTATCTAAAAAAGATATTGAAAATGAAATTTTAAATCTAAAAGCATCTTTATTTTACTCTAAAGACAAGTTAGTTATAAAAGATCCTTCTCATATATCTAAAATACTTATTGGAAAAATGCTTAAAGATGGTGTTATAGAAAAAACTACTAACGGATATAGCTTAAAATAGTTAAAACTATATTTGATTTAAAATTATATTCTGAAAAATATTTTTAATTTAACTAAAAAATGAGCTATTTAAAATAGCTCATTTTTATATGTATAACTCTAATTTACTTTTAAACACTAACCTATTATTTTAATAATCCTTTGTTAACCCCTTTATAAAGTATTATAAAACTTATTAAAAATGATATACTTGCTACTAAAAAGGCAACTACTATAGATGAATATTTCATAATAATTCCTGATATAAGAGTCCCTCCCATTATACCTAATGTCATAAGTGTTGATGTTAATCCATTTATTTTACCTAAATATTCTTGGTCTGTGACTTTAGTTATAAGCGCCATTACATATCCACTAAGTATTCCACCAAGTATATTATCTATAAATTGAAGGCTCATAGTAAATACTGGGTTTATTGAATATCCTTCAAAAAATACTGTTATAGCAAACACTCCTATAAGACTATATAATATTTTCATATTCATATATTTAGATATGACTAAATATAGTCCACCCCCAACTATTACTCCCACTCCTGCTATCCCTGAAAAGAACTGATAAAACTCTTTGCTAAGGCCTAACCTCTCCGTTACTAAGAATATATCTAGGTTATTAGCTATTCCCATAGCAAAGGCTACTGTTAAAAATATTTTAGATAACAACTTTAGTATCTCTTTTTCATTTAAATATTTAAAAGTTAACTTAATATCTTCACGTATACCGCTACTCTCTATTTTTTCAAAACTCTTATTAGGTAATGTTAATAATAATAAAATGGATACTAAAAACAATCCTGATAATATTATTAATGTTTTACCTATTCCAAAATTAAAGTAAAAGTAAGATCCTATAAATGGTCCTATAACAAAAAATCCAGAGCTTAAAAGTTGATTTATTCCAACTGCATTTTCTATATATTCTTCATCTATATATTCCTTAAAATATTTTTGTGATGCAGGATATGAAAATTGTGTAACACTAGCAGAAACTAATACTGCTAAAAATATAGCTATTATATATCCTTTAGATATCGCTAAGCCTAGTATTATAAATGATATAAAACTAAATAAATCTCCACATATCATTAGTTTTTTAGGATTATACTTATCAGCTATTATTCCTCCTATAAAAGTAAGTAAAAACATTGGTAAAAACTCTATAAAATTAAGTGATGATATTGCTAATGGATCACTATTTGTTATATCCATTATAAAAAACATTATAGCTATATTTCTTATCCATATAGCCATTTGCTGTATTATATCTGTTATAAGTATTGTTAAAAATACTTTATTTTTAATTAGATTCAAAATATATACCTCCTAAGATCTATTGATGAATTTATTCTAATGTGTGGTTCTACTATATAATCAACTATGATTTAGACTTTTAATAAAATTTCTACAAAATATTTTTCATCGTTATTCTTTTTAGGTATATAAAAGCCACACTTTATAAATACCTCATTATTTTCTTTTTTGTTAAAGTGTTTACTAAGCCTTAGTAAATAATCATTTAGTTCATCAGAATTCCCATAAAATTTTACACAAATAAAATCTCCACTAATTTCTCTATGTATTAAATTTAAGTTCTTATCCATATACTTTTTTATTATACTAATATTTTTCTCATCTTCTTTTATAAGAATATTACTTTCATCTTCTTCTATACCTTTGCCATTATTCAAATTGTACATAGTGTAGTAACATTCTTCATTCATACATTCTAATACTTCATCTATGCACCTTATATACTCTTTATTAAAGTCTTTTTCTAATATTTTATCTAAATTTATTAAATAAAAACTGTATGTATCTCTGTATACTTTAATATTATTAAAGTCATATTCATTTTCAAAATTTATTACAATATCTAATATTTCGTTCCATTTTTTTAATTGTTTTTGTTTTCTTTTTAAGGACTCTATCTTTTCTTCTATTAGTTTTTCTTGCTTATTTACTAATTCTTTATATTTATACAGTTCTTCACTTTCTATAGTTTCTTTTATATCAGCTAAAGATATATCTAGGTCCTTAGTAGCTAGGATTAAATTTAACTGATCAATATGTTCTTGTGAGTAATATCTATATCCATTTGACTTATTTATATCTGGCTTTAAGAGTCCCATCTTGTCATAATATCTTAAAGTATCTTTGCTTATATTAAAAATTTTACTAACTTGACCTGTTAAAAGTTTCATATTTATCACCTCAAAATAATTATAAACTATGGTGTAAGACCACAGTCTATACTAATTTTGAATATTATATTACCTAAATTTATTCCTAAGCTTAAATAATTTACCTCATACTGTATAAAAATATATATAATACGTGTATAATGTAATTTACAAGATATGTAAAGGAGTTAAAAATGAACACATTTGAAAAATTAGACTTAAATGAAAACCTAATAAAAGGACTTAAAGAACAAAATATAACTTCTCCAACAGAAGTTCAATCTTTAACTATAAAAGATATATTAGATAATAAAGACTTATTAGTAAGCGCTCAAACGGGTAGTGGAAAAACTTTAGCTTACTTACTTCCTATGTTTGAAAAAATAGACACTACGAAAAGAGAAACACAAGTGTTAATACTTGCACCTACTCACGAATTAGTTATGCAAATAACTGAACAAGCTAAAATTTTGTCAAAGAATTCTAATATGAATGTTACTGCTTTTTCTATAATAGGTGAAGTAAATATTCAAAAGCAAATAAAAAATATAAAAACTATAAAACCTCATATAGTAGTTGGTACTTGTGGTAGAGTTTTAGACTTAATTAAGCAAAAAAAACTTAAAGCACATACTATAAAAACTATAATACTTGATGAAGTTGATAGTTTACTTAGTGGTAAAAATGAAGAAGTTGTTGAAAATATAATAAAGACTACATTAAGAGATAGACAACTTTTAGGATTTTCAGCTAGTTTAAATGAAAATACTATAAGTATGTGTGATTACTTAATGAAAGATATGAAAATGATTAAAACTAAAGATACATTAATAATAAATCCTAATATAAATCATATGTATTTATATGGAGATAGAAGAGAAAAATTTACATTACTTAGAAAATCCCTAGCTTCTGCTAATCCAAGTAGAGCTATCGTGTTTGTCAATGATGAAGATATTATAGAGGTTATAACTGAAAAACTTAATTACCATAGCTATAAAGCTGTTTGTATATCTGGTAAAATGACTAAAGAAGATAGAAAAAATGCACTTAGTGCTTTTAGAAGTGGTAAAGTTCGTATTTTAGTATCTTCTGATCTTTCTGCTAGAGGATTAGATATAGTCGAGGTTAGTCATGTATTTAACTTAGACTTCCCACCTAGTAAAAATGAATATATACATAGATGTGGTAGAAGTGCTAGAGGAAATAGAAAAGGAACTGCAATATCTATAATAACTAATCAAAATTTATCTACTATAAGAGATTATAGAAGAGATTTTAAAATAGATATGAAAGCTGTTGAGTTAAAAAATGGCAAGTTTGTAGAAATTGATTTTGATAAGATGAAAAAAGAAGCTAGAAAAAAATCTAAAGAAAATGAAGCTAAAAAAGAAGAAAAAGTAAGTAAAAATAAAAAAGTAGATAAGTATGAACATAAAAAATCTACAAATAATAAATTTAATAAGAAAAAATAGTCAAAAGACGGTGTCGTGAAATATGACACCGTCTTTTATAATTATCTTTGAATTTTCTTAGTTATTATTTTAAATTAATTTGATACTACTATTCAAAGAAAACACTTGAATACTCTACTACTCCGCTTGTACCTTTAAATTTCTCTTCATCTAATACTAAAACTTTAAAAACATCATCTGGAACTTCAAATGGTGGTTTTATATCAAATTCACTAGCATTTATAAATCCAAACTTTAAATAGTAGTTAGGATGTCCTAATACTACTATAGATGTATATCCTAGATTTTTAGCTTTTTCTATAGCCTTATTTATTAGTGTGCTTCCTACACCTTTCTTTTGATACTCTGGTAGTACTGAAACTGGAGCTAATGCTAAAGATTCTCTAGATTCGTTTTTGTTTTTTATTTTTATTTTAGTAAGCAAAGAATAACCTACTATTTCTTCATTTACTTCGGCTAATAGAGCTAATTCTTTTACATATTCTTTACTATTTCTTAATCTATTAACTAAGTTATGCTCATCTTTATCACTAAACTCTTCATTTTTAAAACTTCCCTTTACTACATTTTCTACTATATTATAATCTTTTTCTAGTTCACATCTTATATTTATCATTATATTTTACTCCTTTAGATCGCTTTTTATCATTTAATTATCCCATATGTATTAGTAGTTTTCAATTATTCTGTTTGTACTATTTTATTCTTTATAATATATGATTTTTATTTTAATAAAAAAAGACTTAAGAATTTTCTTAAGTCTTTTTTTAAGTATTTATATTATTTTTCATATCTATTTTTTACATCATTATAAACTTCTTCGCTAACTTTATAAGTTCTTTTATTTATAGATATCTTGTACTCATTAGTGTCTACTATTTCATAAAACTCTACATTAGAACCTGGGTAAACTACTACTCCTGTTCCACTAATATTATTAAAGAAAAACATTATTTATCCCCCCTTTATCTCTCTATTATATTATTCAACATATTTATATATATTCCTCTTTTAAATATTTTTAATGTTTAGTTCTTCTTTTTTATAATCAAAATTTATTTAACAAAAAAGACAGGTATTTAAACCTGTCTTTATATATGTTAAGCACTTGCTAGCTTATCTGTGTTGTTGTAGTTATATATTAAGTCTATAAGCCTTCCGCTTATATTTACAGCTATTAAAGACCAAAATATATCATATGCAGATAGATATGACAAAGATAATATAAGTATAACTACATCACTTATCATATAAATCTTACCTATTTTTAAAGATGTAATCTTAGAAATCACCAATGCTAAAGCATCATCTCCACCAGCTGCTGCACCTTCTCTAACTATTATACCAACTCCTACACCTACAAATAAACCGGATAATATAGTCCCTAGTAGCTTGCTTTCAAGAACTGGTATTATAGGTCCTATTCCTTCAAATATAGAATAAAACACTGAGAAGCTAATTGTTGCAACTAATGAATACATTAAAAACTTCTTTCCAAAGAACTTATAACCTACTGCAAATAAACTAAGATCTATTAATATATTTGCCATAGATAAATCCACATTGAAAACATTCTTTAGCAGTAGTAAAACTCCTAACACTCCACCTTCAGTTATATTGTTTTGATAATTTAGATTAAATATTCCAAATGACAATATCATTGCCCCTAACAATATTAACATTATTTTTTTTACATTCGTCCGCCTATCCATAAATATCCCTTCCTATATTTTTATAATTTATTAGTCAGCTCCCCTGACTTAATATCATTATATATATTTTAAATTATTTTGTATAGTGTGAATTTTAAAACTAAATATTATATAAGATTGACAATATTTTTTCAAGGGATTTTTGGAGTTTTTTTTATAAACTTTTAAATCTTTTGAAGATACTAGTATTTCCAAGGGTTACATGTGTATTATTTTTTTCCTATTCTTATATTAAATTTTTTTTAGTTTAGTATATATAATTTTGAGTTTATAAAAATTTTTGTTTTATTTAGTTTTACTAAACATAAAAAAGGAGATATTTTAGCATAAATATCTCCTTTTTTATTATTTTATAATATATATAACTTAAGATAATTATATAACTAAACATATGATTACTTAAAATTTCATAGAATCTATAACATCATCTATATGATCTGTTGCTTTTTTTATAGCGCCTAATCTTTCTTCTTCTGTATAACCTGTTCCATCTACTAATAAATCTTCAAATTTTTTAATTCCCATAAATTTAGCTATATCTTCTATATAGTTCACTCCTTTGTTAAAAGCAGGCTTTAATATCCAAGGTACATGAGCGCCCGATGATTGAATATAAATCATTGTTCTAGGTTTATCATCAAGTAGACCTTTAGGCTTTTTATTTTCATCACTAAAACTTATAGTTTTTTTATCTTGAATAATACAGTCTATATATTCTTTAAGTGGTGCTGGAAATGATAAACTCCACATTGGTGCTGCTATAACATATACATTTGCACTGATAAATTGATCACATAGTTTTCTAATTTTTTGTATTTCTTTTCTATCTTTATCATCTAACTTTCTTGAATTTTCTTCACTTACTATGCAGTTTCTTTTTTCAAAGTATTGATACTCAAGTCTTGGTATATGTTCTTTATATAAATCAATTTCTTCAACAACAAAACCTTTATTTCTTTCTAAAAATCTATTTATAAATTTTCTTGCTACTGTTTTGCTTGATGATAAATTTTCAGGTTTTGAGTTTACACTTATATATAATAACTTTTTCATAATAACTCCCTTTCTTTATATAATTATTATTATTTTTAGTAACAATTATATTTTTATACTATCTTTATACTCAAATAACTTTTACATCTATATAATTATCTCTATTTCTATACCTTAAATAAATACTAATTATATTATGCTTCTTTTTCTTACAAACATAATATATTCTTTCAAATTTAAAGAAGCTTAAATTTAACCTTAAATAAACCTTAATAAAAACTTACTTTATTATATAACTTGTAAATTAGTTGTAAATTCTATTTTTAATTTAAATATATATGATACAATAAAGTTCAAGTTTATATTAAGGGAGATGATAAAATGAAGATAAATAAAACTATAATCATATGTGTTATATCTGTTTTAATATGTATTTTTATAGGGTCAAAAATTTTAAATAAACAAAAAAACATAGATTTGGATGATATTAATGTTTCTAAATATATAAATATTGTTGATAAAGCTAGTGAAAATAAAGTTCAAGTAAATTGGAAATACGTATGTTCTATAGTAAGTGTTTTAAACAATAATAATCAAAACAAGGTAGACGATAGTGAAATATTTAAAATTTCAAATATGTTTATAAAAGAAAATTCAGGTAAATATTATATAAATTCTCTAGAAAGTGTTATTAAGAAATTAAACTTAGATAAGGAAAAGACCTCTTTAGTATATAAATATATAGATGATTTAAAGCATTATAGTTTAACACCTAATAAAACTTCACCAAATACTAAATATATGAATTTTATAAATGATATAAAAGAAGTTGCAATAGATAATTATGAAAAGTATAAAGTATTACCATCTATAACTATAGCTCAAGCAATATTAGAATCTAATTGGGGTGAATCTAGACTCTCTTCAGATTTTAATAATTACTTTGGTATAAAGGCTGATACTAATTGGAATGGGGAATCTGTATTTCTTGAAACTAATGAATTTTATAATAATACTATAAATGATAAATTTAGAAAATATAAAAATAAATACGATTCTATTCGTGATCATGGCAAGTTTTTATATGAAAACAAGAGATATAAAAATAATGGAGTGTTTTCTGCAAAAACATATATCCCTCAAGCGATTGCTTTACAAAATGCTGGTTACTCTACTATAGAAGATTCAAATGGTAAAAAAGTCTATGCACAATACTTAATAAATTTAATTAAACAATATAATCTTCAATTAATAGATAATGAAGTTGCAGTTAAAAAAAAATAAATAATTATACATTTTCTAATGTAAGCTCTATAAAGTTTTGATGCATTGGTAAATATGTATTAAAAATAAAAGGAGTACTTCTAAATAATTTTTAATTACTAGATTTACTCCTTTTATTTTTAATATAATTATTTAATGATATAAAATCTAATACATACAAAATAAATTGCTTAAGTATTTTTACTTAAATAAGATTTAGCATATTCTATATCTTGATATATAAATCTATGTTTTATGTTAGCACTTTTAAAGTTACATATTTTAAATACTAACTGTATAAAATGTCCAAGACAAAATGCTGTTATTAAAGTTCCTATACCTACTGGTTCACCTAATAAGTAGCCAAGTATTAAAGCACTAATTTCCATAGTTCCTCTTACTACCTTTATAGGCTTTTTAGTTATCTTTTGAAAAGCGATCATCATACCATCTCTGGGTCCACTGCCAAGTCCACTTCCTAAATATAAAACCATTCCAAACCCCATAAGAGTCATTCCTATTATAAGCATTACTATGCCAAATACTAAATTATTAGAAACTGGTATTAGGCCACTAAACAATATGATATCTAAAAATATTCCTATAAATATCATATTTAATACAGTTCCCCAACCAATTTTTTCACCTAGTATGACATCTATTATAACTAATATAAGCCCTACTGCTATTGTAGCAGTTCCGATTGTTATTCCTATTTTATTAGCTATACCTTGGTGAAGTACATCCCATGGTGATAGTCCTAGTTTAGCATTTACCATAAATGCTATACCCATAGCACAAAACCATAATCCTAAAAATAATCTAATAAGTTTTTTTAATATTGTACTCAAATTTCTTCCTCCCTAATATATGTAATACAAATTGATTAAATCAAAACTATTTATTATTAATACTTTAATCTTCTCACCTCGTTACATTTATTAATTGAAACTATTATAATATAAATTCAGTTATTTATATATACTAATACACTAGTTTTTATATTTAATATAATATTTATATACTTTACTATTAATAAAATTTCACTTTATTGTATGCTAATATATATTTAAATTTATATATTTAAATTTTAATATATTAAATACCAGTTAAATCAATGCTTTATCTATATTTTTTATAATAATTGGTCGAATTTTGTAGATTGATATATAACATTTAAATGTTAAATCTAAGTTAAATAAAAAAAAAGTGTTGTCAATATATAATAATGGGAATATAATGACTATATAAATAAATAAGTCTCCCTGAGGGGGAGTAGCTTTCACACTTTGTGATAATCAATCGTCATGTCGGATAATATCCCGGTTGATTAGCAAGTACATAACTTGTTAGCAAGACCTTCAGAATAAATTTACGTTTAATAATTTATTCATGAGGTCTTTTTTATTTGCCAAAAAAAGCAAATGGAGGTATGTTAATGTTTTACAAAAAAAATATTGAAAAAGTCTTAAATGAGCTAGATTCTAGCTTACAAGGTCTTACACAGGAGGAGTTTGACAAGAAGCTCTCTAAGCATGGCTATAATGAACTAAAAGAAAAGGAAAAAACTTCTGTTTTTAAATTGTTTTTAGAAACATTTAAAGATCCATTAGTTATTATTCTTTTAGTAGCAGCTCTAGTTCAAATATTCTTAGGTGAAGCAATTGAATCAGTTATAATATTTGCAGTTTTAATACTAAACTCTATATTATCAGTTGTTCAAACCCAAAAAGCTGAAGGTTCACTTGATAGTTTAAAAAAATTATCAGTTCCTACTGCTAAAGTTATAAGAAATGGCATAAAGATTACTGTAGATTCAAGAGAACTAGTTCCTGGAGATGTAGTTATCCTAGAGGCCGGCGACTACGTCCCAGCAGATGGTAGAGTTATAGAATCTCAAAGCCTTAAGGTTGTTGAGGGAATGTTAACTGGTGAAAGTGAACCTGTACTAAAACATGAAAATATGATAGAAGAAGAAGTTGCCCTTGGCGATCAAAAAAATATGGTATTTAGTGGCTCAATGGTAGTATATGGTAGAGGTGTTTATGTTGTTACATCTACAGCTATGAATACTGAAATGGGTAAGATAGCACATATGCTAGATAATGCAGGAAATAAGCAAACACCACTTCAGGTTAAATTAGATGAATTTGGTAAAAAACTTGGAATTGGTATAGTAGGTTTAGCAGCTCTTATATTTGCTATTCAGCTTTTAAGAAATGCAAGTGTTATTGATTCATTTATGTTCTCAGTTGCCATTGCAGTTGCTGCAATACCAGAAGCATTATCTTCTATAGTTACTATAGTTTTAGCAGTTGGAACTAACACTATGGCTAAAAAACAAGCTATAATAAGAAAACTTCCAGCAGTTGAAACGCTAGGTTCTACAAGTGTCATATGCACTGATAAAACTGGTACTTTAACTCAAAACAAAATGACTGTTGTAGATACTTATATGTATGGTTCTACTTCTAAAGTACTTGCTGATAATGTTGATGGTGAGATTGCTTTAACTAATAATATTTCACTTAATGAGTCTTCTTTAATACTTTGCGCAAGTCTTTGTAACGATTCAGATATAACTAGCGAAGGTGTTGAAATTGGTGACCCAACAGAAATAGCACTTATGAACTATGCTAATAAAAATGAATTTGACTACAAATCTATAAGAGAAAAATACGAAAGAGTTGGAGAATTACCTTTTGATAGTGATAGAAAATTAATGTCTACTATTAATAAAATAGATGGTGACTTAGTAATGTTTACTAAAGGTGCCCCTGATATTGTGTTTAGTAGATGTAATTATTCACTTGAAGATGGAGAGGTAGTTTCTATAACTGATGAAATAATAGAAGATTATAAGAAAAAAAATGAAGAGTTTTCAAATAAAGCTCTTAGAGTTTTAGCTTTTGCAACTAAGAAAGTTAATGATACTAATTTAGATATAAGTGATGAAAATAATCTTACTTTAATAGGTCTTACTGCAATGATAGACCCTCCTAGAGAAGAAGTTTATGATGCAGTTAAAAATGCTAAAAATTCTGGTATAAAAACTGTTATGATAACAGGAGACCATAAAACTACTGCTGCTGCCATTGCTAAAGATATTGGCATAATGGAGGCTGATGATATAGCTTTAACTGGTAAAGAGCTTGATTTATTAAGTGATAAAGAGTTAGATGAAAAATTAGAACATATATCAGTTTATGCTAGAGTTTCACCAGAAAATAAAATAAGAATAGTAAAAGCATGGCAAAGAAAAGGTAAAGTATGTGCTATGACTGGTGATGGCGTTAATGATGCTCCTGCACTTAAGCAAGCAGATATAGGTATAGGTATGGGTAGTGGTACTGAAGTTGCTAAAGATGCATCTGCTATGGTGTTAGTTGATGATAACTTTGCTAGTATCGTAAATGCTGTTGAAGTTGGTAGAACAGTTTATACTAACATAAAAAAATCTATAACTTATTTATTTTCAGGTAATCTAGGTGGAATAATAGCTATACTATTTTCTGTATTTGCTAACTTACCTAATCCATTTACAACTATACAATTACTATTTATAAACTTAGTTACAGATTCCCTACCAGCAATTGCTCTTGGACTTGAACAGCCTGAAAAGTCTGTTATGAAAAATCCTCCAAGAGATATTAATGAAAAAATATTATCAAAAGATACTTTAAAATCTGTATTAACTAGAGGTTCTATTATTGGTCTAGTTACTATAATAGCTCAATATATTGGTCTTAAAACTTCACCTGAAATGGGAGTAGCTATGGCCTTCTCAACTTTAACATTATCTAGAATAATACAGACTTTTGCATCAAGATCAAACACTGAAACTATATTTAAGATCGGATTTAAATCTAATAAATATGCATTAGGTGCTGTTGTTACTTGCTTAGGTATGTTTTCACTTACACTACTTCCATTTATGAGAGATATTTTCTCAATACCAAATAATTACAACTTTACAAGCTTTATAACTTGTTTAGTATTAGCAATTATTAGTACATTGCTAATGGAAGGAACTAAATTTATAACGAAAAAATAGCTTACTATATCTTGCTTAATAAACAACTACCCTTTTTGTCTATAAGTCTATCTATTGTATAGTTAAGCAAGATGTTTTAAATAAATTATTTGTCTAAGGTTTATAACCTTAGACAAACTTATATTATATACTACATATATAGTATCTAACAAATCTCATTAATTAAAATAATGTATTAAATTTAAAATGTTTAGGAGGAAAAAATGAGTAATTTAGATTCAGACCCCGGGAACTTGATCCCACAATTAGTTTTAATAGTAATACTTACAAGTATTAATGCATTCTTTGCTTCAGCAGAAATGGCTATAGTTTCTGTTAACAAATCAAAAATCAAATCTTTAAGCGATGAAGGTAATAAAAAAGCAATCTTACTTCAAAGGCTTATAGCAGAACCTAGTAACTTCTTATCTACTATACAAATTGGTATAACACTAGCTGGTTTTTTCTCAAGTGCATCTGCTGCTACTGGGTTATCTAGCTATTTAGAGACAGTATTAATTCCATTAAACCTTCCATATACTAGTGAAATATCTATGATAAGTATAACTTTATTATTATCATACTTTACACTAGTTTTTGGTGAATTAGTACCTAAGAGAATAGCTCTTAAAAAAGCTGAAAGTATAGCACTATTTTCTGTAAAGCCAGTTTATCTTATATCTATAATCGCTAAACCCTTTATAAAAATACTTTCTATGTCCACTTCTCTAGTTTTAAAGTTAACTAAAAATAATGACGTTGATATAGAAGAAAAAATATCTGAAGAAGAATTAAGGTCACTTATAATACAATCTCAAGAAGATGGCTGTATAGAATATGATGAAAAGCAAATGATATATAAAGTATTTGACTTTAATGATAAGTTGGCTAAAGAAATAATGACTCCAAGAAGTGATACTTTTTTAATAGATATAGATGATGATATAAATACTATATTAGATGAAATATGTGATCTTAATTATTCAAGGATACCAGTTTTCAAAGATGATATAGATAATATAGTAGGTGTATTGTATATTAAAGATCTATTTAATGAAGCCAGAAAAGTAGGATTTGAAAATGTTAAATTAGAAAACCTTCTTCATGAACCTTATTTTGTTCCAGAAATTAAAAGAACTAATGAACTATTTAAGGTTTTAAAAGAAAAAAAAATACATCTTTCTTTATTATTTGATGAGTATGGAGGCTTTAGTGGAATAGTTACATTAGAAGACTTAATAGAAGAAATTGTCGGTGATATAGAAGATGAATATGATTTAGAAGAAAAACCTATAAAAAAAATTGATGATAATAATTATATAGTCAAAGGTTCTCTATCTATAAATGATTTTAATGAAGAATTTGAACTTGATTTAGATGAAGGAGATTATGATACTTTAAATGGTTATTTAATAACTAATTTAGATGAAATTCCTGATGAAAATACAGAGCTTTTAATAAATGATATTAAGTTTACTATTCTAAAAGTTGAAAATAGAAGAATTCAAGATATTAAAATTCATTTTGATAATATATTTCATGAGGTTGATAATTAAAATTTCTATATAAAAGTGAGCTATCTTTATATAAAGATAGCTCATTTTATGTTATAAAATATGATTTTAAAATCCGTAGTTTTCATTTATATAGTTAAGCATTTGATCACCTAATGTCACATAATAGTATATAGTGTATAAATAATCAGAAAAAACTAATTTGCTTGATTCTGGATCATCTTTTAAAAGTCCATCTATCAATATTAATTGATCTCGTAAAAGTGCTTGATATACAGATGATAGTATTTGCAGTTGATCTGCAACAAATATATCTGGCTGAGAATCTTTATATATACTTTTATGTCTTTCTAGATTATTAGATACCCCTTGTAATTGATTCATATATGATGTTATTTGTGGTTTTAGTATCCCACTTTTTTCCTTTATACTTTGAGTATTTATATCTATAGTTCTCATATTGTCTCTTATCATTTTGATTTCTCTAAATATATTAGCAAGAGCTTCCTTGTCTTGCAGGTCTTGTACTACTACAGGCACTGTGCTTATTTTATTTTCAATAGCATATATTTTGTTTGTAAAAATACCTAAACAAAGTAGTATACTAGCTATAGTTAATATTACTTTAGTGGGCTTATTTTTCATTAAAATTCTCCTTTTACTAAGTTGTTGTATATTTATATTATCTACAGTACAACTATTATTATTCTTTGTATAATTAAAAATACATTGCTATTTTATATAATTTTTTTAATCAAATCATTTATAAAAATAAAAAAAACTATAGTTATCACTATAGTTTTTTATTTCCATTTTTCTAATACTTCTATCATAAATTTAGCTACATCTATCTTATATATTTCTTTTAAATTGTCTCCTTTAAATACATCTCTTGACTTTCCATATGCTACTATTTCTCCATTGTTAACTAAACATACATCATCACTAAAAAAATGTACTAAATTTAAGTCATGAAGTACTCCAATTACTATTTTATTTTTTTCTTTAGCCCAAGTAGATAGATGCTTTAGTAACTCTATTTGATACTTTAAATCTAAGTGGTTAGTTGGTTCATCAAGAAGTATTACATCTGGATCCTGAGCAAATGTTCTAGCTAAAAATACCCTTTGAAGCTGACCTCCTGATAATTCAGTAATAGGCTTATCTTTAATGTCTAATAATCCTACTTTATCTATTGAATCTAATATTAACTCTTTATCTTTTTTATTTAAAGAGTTAAATATACCACTAGAGTGTGCATATCTTCCAAGTGAAACTGTTTCATATATACTATATGGAAAGTATATTTGACTTATTTGGCTCATAAGGGCTATTTTAGTAGCTAATTGTTTTCTACTTAAAGTATTTACTTCATCATTGTCTATTTTTATGCTGCCTCTATAATCTATAATATTTGCAATGGACTTTAGTAATGTACTTTTACCACATCCATTTGGACCTACTATACATAAATTTTTACCCTTTTCTACTTTAAAACTTACATTTTTTATTATATCTACATTATCATAACTACAAAAAAGATTTTTAACTTCTAACATATTATGACCTCTTACCTTTACTAAAATATACATAAGCAAAAAATGGCGCACCAATTATAGCCGTCACAGCACCTACTGGTAGTTCTGCTGGTGTTACTACAGTTCTTGCTATTAAGTCTGTTATTACCATTAAGCTCCCACCAAATACAAATGACATTGGTATTACGTAAGAGTGCTTAGAACCAAATATACGTCTAACTATATGAGGTGCTATCAAGTCTACAAATCCTATAGTCCCACTTAATGCTACCGCACTTCCTGTAAGTATTGCTGAAAATATAAATAGTCTTTTTTTCACTTTAGTAGTATTTACTCCGACAGCTTTAGCTTGTTCTTCACCAAAAGTTAATATATCCATTTCTTTTGTATATATTAAAATACCAACTATACCTATTACACAAAATGGTATTATAGCTTTAACTGCTGAGAATCCTTTCATAGCAAAACTTCCCATTTGCCATAGACTTATACTTTTTAAATCTTCACTAAATAACGCCGTTATAGTTGTTAAAAGCGCATTTACAAATAAAGAAAATACCATACCCGCAAGTATTATGGTGTTATTTGACATTGTTTTATCTATTTTAGAGGAAAATACTATAACTCCATATACTGTAAAAAGCCCAAATAAAAAACCTATTAAAGGTAGAGTTAAATTTCCTAAAAAAGGTATGTTTACCCCAAGTATTATAACTAGACCTGCACCTAGTGATGCACCTGATGATACTCCTAGGGTATATGGAGATGCTAGTTCATTTTTTAAAATAGATTGGACTACTGATCCACTTACAGCAAGTGAACCACCAACTAAAAATGCTAGTAATACTCTTGGTACTCTAAGGGCCCATATTATAGATACATCTTTAGGATTTATATTATCTCCTAGTGATAGATTAAATAATTTGTAAAAAAGTATCTGTGCAGTGTCTATTATATTAATATTGGAACTTCCAATAGAAGTTCCAATACAAAATATTATAAATACTATTGGGATAGAAAGTAATGCCCACTTTCTAGTTGTTGTATACATTTGGATATATTGCCTTTGCCATCTCATTTAGGGCTTTTATTATATGTTGAGATGGACGAGATGATGAATTTGTATCTATTTGATAAACTTGATTATTTTTTACTGCATTTATATTTTCCCAACCTTCACGACCTTTTATTTCATCAGTTGGATTTTCTATGTAATTAACATTAGTTAATATAACATCTGGATTTTTATCTATTATAGTTTCTGCACTTGGTGATATCCAAGCATTTTCATCTTTAAGTATATTTTCAGCTCCTATTAATTCTATCATTTCATTTAAGAATGTCGAGTTACCAAAGCTATAAAGATTTGGAGCTGGTCCTATTTCAAAATAAACTTTTTTCTTATTTTTTATATCTTTACCTTTTTTAGCTATATCCTCAATTTGAGATTTCGTATTTTCTACTATTTTCTTGCCTTTTTCCTTAGTGTTAGTTACTTCAGATATAAAAGTTATATCGTCATATATCCCTTGTATACTATTACTACTTGGTATGTAAGCTACACTTATTCCAGATTCTTCAACTATCTTAAATGGATCTTCAGTTGAACCAGTTTTATTATGCCCTGATGCTACTATTATGTCAGGCTCTAATCCTATTATTTTTTCTGCATCTGGCTTGGAAAAATCTATTAATTCTACATTATCTGGTATACCAGCGACATCTGCTGAATACTTATCTACTGCTACTAGCTTATCAGCAAGTCCAAGTTCTACTAATACTTCAGTATTAGATGGTGCTGTTGATATTATTCTATCTATTTTATTTGGTACTTTAATCTCTCTGCCTTCTCTGTCTTTTATAACCACTTCTTTACTTGAACATCCAACTACTGTAAGCATTACCAAGGTTACAGCCATTATTATACTTAATACTTTCTTTTTCATATTTTACTCCTTATTTTTAAATTTTCCTTATAAGTTTTTTATTCTATGTCGTTGTCTTTATTTAATTCAACATAGAAGCATCCTGAAGGGGTATTTACAAATTTAAATTTTAACTCATCTACTTCATTGTTTTGTCTTTCATGTCTATGCATTAATCTAATTAATTTTTAGTTATTATTAAATGACATATCCTTGAACTTACTCCTCCTTTCTTTTAAATATTTATAGTTTTATAGATACAAATTATCATTTTACTAAGGATTATGTAATCTTTAATCTTAGTTTATCATTATATTGTGTCAAAATGTGTCATTTTAATGTCAAATGAAGTACATTTATACTTTATTATTTTTAAACATATCTTATTATTTAAGTTATATAAAGATAAGAATATTTTGATTTAACACTTATTTCTATATTTAACTGCAGTGTTATTAGCTGAAATGATATTTATATAAATTAAATACAAAAAGCACACTCTTAGAGTATGCTAAATTATTCAAATTAATTATATACCCTACCCTCAGAAGGCAATAGATTAAAAAGTACTGGCAGGTATCCCGGCTCAACTTCTTCCTACTTTCTTGCCTTCCCGAATTATCAGTGGCTTTTTAAGATTTCGTCAGTTTTACGGTTACTGGGGTAGCTTAGAATTTTCATCTAATTCCCTATTAAGTCTACTTGACACCAAGCACTTTATATTTATTAAATTTTATACATTCAAGTATTATATACTTTAATTTAATTATATCAAAACCTTTATTTATAATCTACTTTAAATATTTTATCTATAAATTAATATATTTATTTTAATATCTTTTTAAGTAATTTTAATTTGCCCTTATAAGGTGCATATCTAACTGGTATATCTATTAAATTTGACTTTTTAAGTATACTCTTTTTATGTGTAAAAGTATCAAAGCTTTTCTTACCATGATAAGATCCCATTCCACTAGTTCCTCTACCTCCAAATGGAAGATTTGAAGTGGCTAGATGGATTATAGTATCATTTATACACCCTCCTCCAAAAGCTATATTATTTGTTATGTATTTTTCAATATCTTTATTTTTAGTAAATAAATATAGTGCTAGTGGATTTGGATGTTTTTTTACTATTTCTATTATATCTTTATAATCTTTATAAGTTATTATAGGAAGTAGTGGTCCAAATATTTCTTCATCCATTATAGGATAAGTATGGTCTATATTATCTATAATGGTCGGTGCTATTTTTAATTTAGATTTATCTATATTTCCACCTATAATTACATCTGTGTTTTTCATAAGATTATTTAATCTATCAAAGTGTGTTTTATTTATTATTTTAGGATAGTCCACACTTTCAATAGGATTATTTCCATAAAACTTTATTATATATTTTTTCATATTATCTATTAAATCTTTTTTAATATCTTTGTGCACTATAATATAATCAGGTGCTACACAGGTTTGACCCGCATTTAAAAATTTCCCCCATACTATTCTTTTAGCACTTAGGTCTACATTTGCTGACTTTTCTACTATACAAGGGCTTTTACCTCCTAGTTCAAGGGTTACTGGTGTTAAATATTTAGATGCTTTATTCATTACTATCTTTCCTACATTTACACTACCTGTAAAGAATATATAATCAAATCTTTCTTCTAATATCTGTTGATTAACTCCTATTCCACCTTCTATTACGTTTATATATCCTCTTTCAAAGTACTTATTTATAATATCAACTATTACCTTAGAAGTATGAACTGAAAACTCCGATGGCTTAAGTATTGAGCAATTTCCACCAGCTATAGCACCTATAAGCGGAGATATAGTTAATTGGAAGGGATAATTCCAAGGCGCCATTATAAGTACTACTCCATAAGGTTCACTTACTATATAACTTTTAGCAGGAAATTGAGTTATAGGAGTTGATACTTTCTTATTTTTGCTCCAACTTTTTAAATGTTTTATAGCGTAGTTTATCTCCTCTAATACTATACCAATTTCTGTTTCATATCCTTCAAAATGTGATTTTCCTAAATCTTTATAAAGTGCATTAAGTATAGCCTCTTCATTTTCTACTATAGCTTTTTTAAGAGTTTTTAATTTATCTAATCTAAAGTTTATATCTTTAGTCTTATTGCTTTCAAAGTATAACCTTTGATTATTTAATATATCTTTTATCAATCTCTCATCTCTTTTCTGTGAATTTACATATATTGTATTATTATAATTATATATTATTTATTGTATATTGAGGAGGTTGTTATGGTCTATTTATTATTTTTTTTTATGACTTTATCTTTAATAAGCCTTATTTATTTTACATATAAACCTTTTAAAAATTTAAGGCCTATTTTAAAAACTGTAACTAGCTTATTATTTATAGGAATATGTATAAATGGATATAGTTCTAGTAATAATTTTACTTATTTTATACTTATACTTATGGGGCTTATATTTTCACTATTTGGAGATATATTTCTTATATTTGAGAATGGAAGTAAAAACTCTATGGGTAATGCTTTTATTCATGGTCTTTTAAGCTTTAGTATAACTCATATATTCTTTTCCTTATGTTTTGTATCTATTACTTCTTTAACTGTTTATGATATTTTATTTACTGCTATACTTTCCATAGGTTCTTTATCTATACTAAAGTCTATTAAAAACTTTGATTTTAAAGGAGTATTTAGATATATAGCCTTTTATGCTGTACTTATTAGCTTTATGTTTATAAAATCAATATCTTTATATTTAGTAGGATTTAATAATTTTGGAGTATTTTTAGTTATAATTGGAGCATTATTATTTATAGTTTCTGATTTAATATTGTCTTTTGTATATTTTTATAGAGATTGTCCAAAATTTATGGCAGGTCTTAATCTTTTAGTTTATTACATTGCACAATGTTGTATAGCATTAAGTGTTTCATACATGTAAAAATACCCCTATGTCTTAAGTTTTGACGTATGGGTTATTTTATTAAATTTTATATTTTAGCTTTTTTATATAATAGTAAATAAATAATTGAAACTATCATTGAAACTAATAATAGACTTAAAAATAACCAAGACTTATTAAAATTATATACATGTGCAGATAACATTGGCCCAAGTGCATATCCAAAAGATTCAGATGCTCCAACTATACCAAATACGCTACCCTTTATTTTAGGATTTTCCCCAAACTCTGATAAAAGACTTTGAAGTGAAGCATTTAAAAAAGTTGCTCCAAGAAAATATACTATTATTATAGTGGTAAATATAGATATGCTTCTTGTAAAGGATAATCCAAGTAAGGTTATATTAATAACACAAAAAAATAAAAATAATTGTCTTTTATTTCCTATCTTATCACTTACCCACCATGCAATAGGTGCTCCTAACCCAAATTCAAATAAGTATATTGATATAATTGATGAAGTGTACGATGTAGTAGCTCCCAGCACTTCCTGTCCATAAAAATGGAATAAAGCAACTACACATCCATATATATAGTCTCCTAAAAATGCAATAGCGCATAACATAATTATTTTATATTTTAAACTATATCTTTTAATTTCTTCTTTTATAGCTTTCTTTTTGCTACTACACTTAGAATGATCCAATTTGCCTTTTTCTATCTTAAATATTACATATATAAGTGTAAGCAATATCCCTCCTGAAGATAAATAAAATACAATATCATAACTACCAGTATTTGATAAAATGTATCCAGCAATAGCAGCACCTATTCCTCCACCGAATGTAAAAACTGCTGCTGCTAATCCTGTACTTTCTCCTCTTCTAGTTACTTCTACGGATCTTGATAATATAGAATAAGTAGCAGGTGCTAACATACCAAGTACTGCTCCTTGTATTATGTATAAGCTTTCTGCTATTATATGCTTATTTGTTATGGTATAACAAAATGGAACAAAGGTCATTAGTATCAAAGCAAATACTAAAGTTTTTTATCTCCTATATAATCAGATACTCTCCCAAATAGAATCTGTGCTAGTGTTTTGCTTACTCCATATAAAGACATTATAGTACCAATCATAACTGTAGTTATTCCAATTGAATCAAGGAAAAGTGGTATTATAGGAATCATAAAGCTATAACTTATTCCAAATATAAATCTATAAGTACAAAATTGTCTAAGTTCTAGCTTTTGAAAGAGAACATTGTTTTTTATACTCATATCTACCTCCTAAGTATGAGCAGATTGTTTTTGTAAAGTTTCTGTCCACTTTAGTATATTCAAGTAATCTTAATATTATTATTTAACATTCAAAGCATATACGTTTTATTTAATTAATAATATACAACTGTAAGATATAAAATGAGGAGCAATCATTTTGATAGCTCCTCGTTTTATATAAATTTAAAATTCGTAAATTTTAAGCTATATTCTGTCTTTAAATATATTATATATACCTTAATTCAAGTTTATATGAATATGATTTTTTCCTTCTCCGTATCTTTTTAAAGGTTTTACAGTAGGTCCTTCTAATACATTTCCTTTATAATCATATCTAGAAGCATGGCATGGGCAGTCCCAAGTTTTTTCTGCTGAATTAAATCTAAGTTCGCAACCTAGATGAGTACAAGTTATATCAACTATATAAAGTTCATCATTAAGATGTCTATAAGCCCCATATCTTTTTCCATCAATAGTTACAATCTGCCCTTCTCCTTTTTCTATATATAATTCTTCTTTTCCTATATTAAATTTCCCTTTTATATACTCTATTGTCATATTTAAATTTTCTTTATAAAAATCTGTTGTTAAATAGCTACTTTTTCTAGATGGATTAAATAGATTTTCATATATAGATTCTTTTTTAGCTATAAGATCACTTATTATTATTGCTGATAAAGTTCCATTACTCATTCCCCACTTAGAAAATCCTGTAGCTACATATACATTGTCTTGTTTTTTGTTTATATAACCTATATAAGGTAGGTAGTCATAACTCATATAATCTTGAGCTGACCATTGATATTTAAATTCTTTAATTTTAAATTTATCTTTTGCATAATTTTTTAGTTTTTCATACATTTCTTCTTCATTTTTACACTGACCAACTTTATGATCTCCACCACCAAATATTAATAGTTTTCTGTTACCTTCATTATAAGTTCTAAATGTTATCCCTTGTTCCTCAACTCCTAAAAACATTCCTGGGATTATGTCTTTTTCTAGTTTGCCAGCTATTAAATAAGACCTTCCTCCCTTTTCTTTTGCAAAGTAAAGGTTTTTACCATCATACCAAGGCATATGTGATGCTATTACAACTATATCTGCAAAAATTTTATTATTTTTGTTGGTTCTTAATTCACAAACTTCTCCTTTATTAAAGTCAACTATAGGTGTATTTTCATAAACTTTAACCCCTAAGTTTATACATTCTTTTAGTAATCCATCTATATACTTTTTAGGATTAAATTGACATTGATTTTTAAAACTAATAGCTCCCTTCACATCTACTGGTAAATCTAAACTTTTATGGTACTCGCAATCAATCCCTATTTTTTTACAAATCTCATATTCCTCTTTTAATTCTTCTAAGTAATTTTCATTTTGTGCAAGTATATATGAGTCTTCTCTTTTTAAATTACAGTCTATATTGTGTTCTTTTGTTATTTTTTCAATTAAATTAAGTGCCTGATTATTACCTTCATAGTATAATTTAGCATCTTCTATTCCGTACTTTTGGTTTAGCTTTGAATATATTATTCCATGTTGTGAAGTTATCTTTCCAGTATTTCTCCCAGAACCTCCATAACCTATTTTATTAGCATCAACAATAGTAGATTTTAAACCATTTTTAGCTAATAAATAAGCTGTTGTAACTCCTACTATTCCTCCACCAACTATTAAAATATTTGTTTTTATATTTTTTTCTAAGTTACCTAACTCACTATGCTTAGAGCTTAAAATCCAATAAGATTCATTCATTTCATTTCTCCTTAATTTAATTTGTCCATGATATAGTATATTTCCCATTAAAATACATAATTATTATAAATATTGAGCTTAAATATACAAATAAACCATTATAAATACATAAACAAAAAGCTATCTTAATTTGTAAGATAGCTTTTTGTTATTTTTAATTAATCTTATTTATAAAGTTAATTAATTCTTATTATTTGCATATTAACTGAATTTGGTATTGTTTTTATATTTCTGTTAGAAAAATTATATAAGTCAAGCTCCTCTTCACAATTTCCAGTAGTATATATAGCTCCATTACTAATTGAATTTTTAATACCTTCTTCACAGTATGCTAGTGACCCTTTGATTAAAGCTTCATTTACTCTAAGTCCAACTATATAAGTATTATACGAATTTCCTGTTACTGTATACTTAATATAATATGTGGCATTTGGAGATAAAACTACAGTCATGCCATCATTTTTAACACTTATATCTGTACCATTTATAAAACTAGAATTAAATACAAATCTTGATGTTGGGCTAATACTTACTGATTCTGACTGAACTAGATAAGCATTATTTTGAACTGTTGAATTTCCTTTTTCTCCTCTTGGTCCCTGTGGTCCAATCTTACCTTGAAGCCCTTGTTCTCCTTTTTCTCCTCTTGGCCCTTGTGGCCCTGTTTTACCTTCAAGTCCTGGTTCTCCCTTTTCTCCTCTTGGCCCTTGTGGCCCTATCTTACCTTGAAGCCCTTGTTCTCCTCTTGGCCCCTGTGGTCCTACCTTCCCTTCAGGTCCTTGCTCCCCTTTTTCTCCTCTTGGTCCCTGTGGTCCTATCTTACCTTCAGGTCCTTGCTCTCCTTTCTCTCCTCTTGGTCCCTGTGGCCCTATCTTACCTTGAAGCCCTTGTTCTCCTTTTGGTCCCTGTGGTCCTACCTTCCCTTCAGGTCCTTGCTCCCCTTTTTCTCCTCTTGGTCCCTGTGGTCCTATCTTACCTTCAGGTCCTTGCTCCCCTTTTTCTCCTCTTGGTCCCTGTGGTCCTATCTTACCTTCAGGTCCTTGCTCTCCTTTCTCTCCTCTTGGTCCCTGTGGTCCTACCTTCCCTTCAGGTCCTTGCTCTCCTTTCTCTCCTCTTGGTCCCTGTGGTCCTATCTTACCTTGAGGACCTTGTTCTCCTTTCGCTCCCCTTCCTACTGTTTCTCTTTTATATTTATCATACGTACGCTCTATAACTTTGGAGTTATCGCATTCTATATCATTTTTAGATGATTTTGATTTTGAAGCATATCTTTTATATTTATCCAACACGCTCTCCCCCTTGCCTACTCTTAATTATAATATCTTTCTACCACTATAATTTATATGCTATAAATATAATCTTAAATTCTTAAAATATTACTAAAACAAGTATTAATATTTTATATTTATACTTATTTTTTATATTCTAAATACATTAATTCCTTTTATATTCCAAGTATATTTATATAGTTTCTGCAGCCATATACATTTGATACCTTATATTCTTTATCTGCCTCACAATTTGATTTATAGTAATATCTTATAAATGGATACTCTATGCTATCATCATCTATAATAGGTGTGCCCCATGATTTACCAAAATCAGAAGATTTACTTATATTTAAATTTCCATATTCTATCCATTGCATATGTAAAATATTTTTATGTTCTATTATATGAGGGATATTACAAGCTGAGGATTTATTTACATATACACTGTCACTTATCGATATGCCTTCTTTATTTAAATCGACTCTTTTATAGATTGGTTGGTATTTACTAGAATTGTTTTCTGAATAGGCTATATGGTACGTATTGTTTGTTCCTTTTGTAACTGATAAATGGATTTTTTCTTTGTTTGAATTGGTTATTTGTATTGGATTATACCAAATTGAGTTTTCATGATTTAAGGTACACATAAATACTTCCTCGTATCCTTTTACTACTTTAAAGTAAAACACACTTATATTGGTATTATCACATATTACAGTAAAATTATTTATATCTTCATATCCGACTATATCTATAATTGACATTATATCTTCTTTATCTCTTTTTATATTATGAATTAATTTGTATAATTTACTTTTATTATCCTTTAAATAATATATGATATGAATATCTTTACCTATCTTACTTATATATGGAAAACTTATTGTATGTTTAGAATTATCATAACTAATAATACTAGCTTTATTTATTTTGTCATTATTTATGTCTATTTTAATTAAGCTTCCCTGCTTATCATCATATATTCCATATATGTTATCTTGTTCATCTATATCAAACCATATATCTGTACTTCCTTTTATATTATCAATTACTTTACTTGAAGATATTAACTCGAAGTTTGAATCAAAATTTGCTATATTAATTCCATTCTTAAAAAATATCTTTGATATACACTTATCTGATTTTCTTATTAGTATTTCAGTATTTTGTATAAATGTCATCCTACCCCCTCCTTAATAATACTACAATATATTCATATAGATAATATTTATACCTTGTTAAAAAATATTTTATTTAAATACAAGCTGTAACAATTGTCCTTTTATTTCATATCATATGGGTAAGAAGATTAAAATCTTTTTATAAATTAATATAATTGGGAGGATATTTATAGATGGATGACTTTAGAGGTTTGACAACAAAAAAATTTGTGCCATCAGATTATTGTTCTGACGGATGCTGTAAAGGTTTAAAATGGGATTGTAAGGATACATTATGCTACCCAATATTAACTAATAGAATATTTAGCTGCGCAATTTTAAAAAGTGCGACACTATCAACAATTTTAAGAAATGCTACATTTAAAGTAGTAACACCTTTGACTTATGGTTTAGCTGGTGAAAAAGTATGTATAAAAGAAGTAGTAGGTGTTAAATATAAATGCTTAGGTTTAAGAAATAATTATAGCGATGATCCAAAGCACCCTGATGCTATCCTTAAAGAGTGTTTAGACGATGAAGATTTATGTTTTAAACCTATTAGTGGACCTATTTGCTCTTGTAAAGATTCTAGTGGTTATTCTAAAAAATTATACAACGAGTATATATCAAAAGAAAAATTTCAAAAGCACTATTGTTTAGATGATATTTGCAATACTAAAGGTTGCGATGATGAATCAGAAGGAATTAAGATAAAAATATATCATAATGATGTAGAATATTACGTATGTGATTTTAAGGTAATAGTAAAAGCTCAGTTAAAAGATTGCCCAGATAAAGAGTTTTTAGGTGTGTTTGAAATCCCTGGAATTACAAAGTTAAGTGATTGTATAAATCTTAATAATCTTAAAGAAACAGGTTTAGGACTTCCATCTCCTTATTTCTACGGAAACCTATGTGTTCCTTTTGAAAGAGATTCTTTAATATACAAAAAATTCGATGGTAGATTTAAGGTAGATTGTGTTACTAGAGCTAGTGAATTATACCCTGTATATAGTTCTTCTAGTTTAGAAAACTCTGAGTCTGATTCTGGTGAATCAGAAAACTCTGAATCTGGTTCTAGTGAATTAGTAAACCTTAAATCTGGTCCTAATAAATATAAATTTAAAGCTGATATAGTATTATGCTTTAGACCTAAAGAAACTGTATATACTATAATAAAAGATGTAATAGGTGTAAAAGGAACTCTTGATATAGAATGCGATTGCGATATTTCACAACCTGGTGATAATGATTGTTGTGATAATCACCATGGTTGTCACGATTCAAAACCATGTAATTGTGGATCTTCTGATACCTATGACGAGATTGAAGATTAATTAATAAAAACTATTAATAGATAAAAAAGATAGCGTGGTAATTATCACGCTATCTTTTTTATCTATTAAACTATATCTACTAAGAAGTCATAAAATTATTTTTTTGACTTTGCTATACTCACTAATTTACTAGTTATATCTTATATATGTTTATGCTTATATAAGATATAAATATTTTAAAATAGGTACAAATCCACTCATACTTTAATAATATAATATATACCAAAAATCTACTTTAGGGGTGAATTACATGAATGAAATTGTAAAAGTTAGCGACCTGTGTCAAACCTTTTACACAAAAGACGGAGAACTAGAAGTTCTAAAAGATATAAGTTTCTCCCTAAACGAAGGACAAATTCTAACTCTACTTGGACCTAGTGGTTCTGGAAAATCAACTATACTTAATATATTAACAAAACTTTTAAAACCTACTAGTGGGGATATTAATATAAATGGAAATATAGGATATATGTTTCAAAAAGACCATTTACTTGAGTGGAGAAATATAATCGATAATATAACAATTGGACTTGAAATCCAAAATATAAAAACTGATAAAAATATATCTCGTATTGAAAATTTATTAAAAACTTATGGTCTTTGGGAATATAGATATATGTATCCAAAAGAACTTTCAGGAGGAATGAGGCAAAGGGTGTCTCTTATTCGTACTCTATCTGTAAATCCAGATATATTACTTTTAGACGAACCTTTTTCAGCCCTTGATTACCAAACAAGGATTTTAGTTAGTGATGATGTTTATAAAATAATTAAAAATGAGAATAAGTCTGCTATATTAGTAACTCATGATATAAGTGAAGCTATATCGATGTCAGACAAAGTAGTAGCACTATCTAAACGACCTGCAACTGTTAAAAATGTATACAACATAGACCTAAGACAAAATGAAGATTTAACACCTCTTCAAACCAGAAAAGTTCCTGATTTTCAAAAATACTTTGACATACTATGGAAGGAGCTAGATAGTGATGAGATTAAGTAAAGATTCAGATGGATATAAAAATTATCTAAAAAACGTTAAAAAAGAAAAAACTAAAATTCTTTTATATCAGATATTAATATTTGCAGGATTTTTAATTCTTTGGGAAGTACTTGCTAATCTAAATATAATAAACACATTCTTATTTAGCAAACCTAGTGATATATACTCGCTTTTTATAAGCTATGTTCAAAATGGTCAACTTCTAACTCATGTTGGAATATCAGTATATGAAACTCTACTTGGTTTAATTATAGGTACAGTGCTTGGAATATTAGTTGCAATAGCACTTTGGTGGTCTGAAAAATTATCAAAAATTTTAGACCCATTTTTAGTTATATTAAATGCTCTTCCTAAAACAGCTCTAGCTCCTATTATTATAGTTTGGGCAGGTGCTGGTATTGAAGGTATTGTAGTTACTGCTGTTACTATATCTGTTGTTGTTACTATACTCTCTGCTTATAATTATTTTATAAATGTTGATGAAGAAAAAATTAAAATGTTAAGAAGTTTTGGTGCTACTAAATCACAAATATTATTTAAACTTATAATTCCTTCTAATATTGGTAATTTAATAAACCTTACTAAGATAAATATAGGTATGGCTTGGGTTGGTGTTATAGTTGGTGAGTTCTTAGTATCAAGAGCTGGTATTGGTTATTTAATAGTTTATGGAAGCCAGGTATTTAAGTTAGATTTGGTTATGATGGGAGTATTTGTACTTGCTTTTTGCGCTTGGATTATGTATGCTATTTTAAATCTTATAGAAAAGTTTTATAATTCCAGAAGATAAATAATCATGTTTAAATATACCTATTACAAAAACACCTCGTTTCAAAACGAAACGGAGGTGTTTTTATATTTTAGTATAAAATTGTTTAAAGCATATTTTTATCTTTTTATCATATTAGAAACTTCTTTAACTATACCTTCATTTCCATTTCCTCCAACCTGAGTTAGAGATTTTATAGTTTTATTTCCTAATACTTCTTTTTGTTTATCATTTAATTTATCACTACCTATTAATATAGGAGAATTTTCTTTAGATGCAACAACCCCTAATGCTAGTGCATCTACTAAATCTTGTTCTCTATTCATTCCATTTTTGGCTACAAATAAATTTTTTATTTCTATATCTTTATAGAAGTTATCTATTATCATAGCATTAGTTTCATCTCTGTCTATTCCACCTATTCTTTGTGAATTTGGAAGTGTTTTAGCTACCTCTTCTGATATAGATCCTTCTTTTCCTATTACATAAGATTTTGTTATTTTTTCATCCTTTATAAATTCATCAAATACTTTAGTTCCATTAGTATCAGATGCTAGTAATATAGGCATATTTTTATTTGCTGCAACTGGTGCTATACTTACTGCATCACTAAGTCCTCTTACCCCATTTACTACTACTACTTCACTTACATCACCTAGTTTTTTAGCTATTTTTAATGAAGTTTCATATCTATCTTTTCCACTTATTCTTTCAGTAGTTAAATTCATAGTTTTAAGTTCATTAACAACATTTTCATTAACAACGCTATCTCCACCTACTATGTATACATTTTTAGCACCTAATCTTTGTATTTCAGCTTTAGTTTCGTTGCTTAACTTAGAACTTTCTGTTAATAATACTGGAGCATCCTTAAGTTTTGCAAATGGTGTTGCGCTAAGTGCATCTGACATAGCATTTGAATTTACTAATACAACATTGTCTGCCTTTTCAAATCCACTTAAGCTTATTTTAGTTGCAGTATGATATCTATTGTCTCCAACTAATTTTTCTATTACTGATGTTATCCTACCTTCAACTTTAGGTGATACAGTACCAGTTTTTTCTAAATATTTTATTAAAGCTTCATCTAAGCCACTGTATTCGTTTATTATTGACTCATCGTTAAAACATGGATAATCATCTCCACCAACTGCCATGAAATCGTTAGTAGCTACTGTATATTTTTTATTCATATCTATTTTTTTATTGTTTATAGTTATATCTATTACTTTATTTCCCACTTCATTTCTAGGATCTACTACTATTTTCATTCCGCCTATATGTGTAAATGAACCTGCTGGTGTTACGTAGTCTTTAACCCCGTGTTCTAATACTTTTTTTATTTGAGCTCCAGTTAATTCTTTTGTTACTATGTAGTTTCCAAAAGGAAGAACTTTTATTACTTCTCCTTTAGTTATATCTCCTATATTTATACTATCTCTTATTCCTCCACCATTAGTTATAGCTACATCTGCATTAGTTTCTGAAATCATCGCATCTGTTATAAGGTTTCCTAAGTTAGTTTCTTTAGTTCTAACATTTTCTCTTCTTCCCTCTAAATGAACATCCGTATTCCCTACATTTACAGATAATATCTTATCTTGAGCTTCTTCTATTTCTTTTATTTTATTTTCAACAACACTATCTGAAGCTATCTTACTTGCTTGTTCTTTAGTAATATGACTTGCATTTGCATTAACAACTTCATGCTTTCCATTTACACTAGATACCTCTAACTCTACTTTGCCTATATTCTGCATATATTCTCCAGTACTAACTATTAAAGTATCCTTTACTTTTTTGCCATTTGGTAAATTTGAATGACTATGTCCATCTACTATAACATCTATACCATTTACTTCATTTGCGATATCTATAGTTGTTGGATCGCTTGATTCATCTATTCCAACATGTGCAAGTCCTACTATTACTTCTGCACCATTTTTTTCTAATTCTTCAACTTGTTTTTTTGCCATTTGAACTGGATTTTCAAATTTTAATCCTTTAACATTATTAGGGTTTGTTTTGTATGCAGTTTCTGGAGATGATAATCCAAAGATACCTACTTTAACTCCATTTATTTCTTTTATAGCATTTGGTGTAAATACACTTTTACCATCTTTAGTTACGTTTGATGATAAAACCCTCATCTTTTGTTGTCCATTTGTTAATTCAAGTTTTTTAACAAGTTCTAATAATCTCTCATAACCATAGTTAAAGTCATGATTTCCTGGTGTCATAAAATCATATCCTGCTATATTCATTAAATCAACTGCATCTTGACCTTTATTTAATGTTACAAATGGTAAACCATGGATTGTATCTCCTGCATCTAATAACAATGAATTTGGAGTTTGTTTTTTTATACTTGATAATACATCTACTCCTATTGTCTTATCATTTTTAACAAATCTACCATGTATGTCATTAGTATGAAGTATTGTTATTTTTTTATTTTCTTCTAATGCCCTTACTTCTGATGGATATAACATTGGTATTGATAATCCTAGTACTAATGCTAATGATGTCACTTTTCTTAAATTTAGTTTTTTACTCATTTTATCCTCCCCAAGATATATGATTATATATTATATAAACTATATAAATATTTTAATAGTTTATAATAAAACTTAATTATATAAGGTAGACTTATATTAAATTTTTATTTTAATTACCATAAACTTTAAATACTTTTACCCTTTTTTACATATTTTTAATAATTTAATATTCAAATTATTTGTGTAATATTTAATTATATAGTATAACATTTTTAATATTTAGTAAACATTTTTCATCTAAATTTGCTAATATTTTGTTTTTTATGCATAATTTCTTTTATATAGTACGCTTTTTATCTTTACATTAACAAATGAAAATATAAAATACCCACTAGGTTATATAACCTAGTGGGTATTTTATATTTTCATATATTTAACTTATGAATATACAGTCACACTTTCTTTTTCTTCTTTTTGTTTCTTCTTTAATCTAATATTTGGCTCACTTGGTAAACCAAACTTAGGAATAAATTTATCAAGTCCAGTTAATGTTAATATAAGTATAGATCCAACTGTAACGTATGCCATAACATTGTATTTTATTATATCAAATGCCACGAATTGATGAAGTGGATACACAGCTGTTAATATTCCTAAATAGAACCCTATATAAACATGCCATGGTATTAATTGAGAACCAAATACCCCTAGAGAACTAGAGAAAGTAGCATTTCTTAAACGTAGTTGGTATAAATCTTCTTCACTACCCTCCACATTATTTTCAACTAATTCTTTAGTTATAGGACCTACTGTAACAATTTGTGCCATTTCATCTGCAAGTGCAGCATTTCCTACTAAGCATAATAAACCATTCATAAACATTAATTGTTTTACATTTCTAGCAAGGAACATAACTAAATTTGATAATGGTTCGAAAGCTTTCATCTTAGACATTATTCCACCGAACGCTCCAACCCACATCATCATTACTATAACCCAAGAACCTGCATCTGCAAATCCACTCATCATTAAATCTAAAAAGCCTTTTAAAGAATCTACAGTTCCTGCAAAAATTCCAAATATAAATGATGATACTATACCAACAGATAAACACGCTAATGTAGGTAAACCTTTAATAGCTACTCCTAAAACAAGTAATAATGGTATTGCCATATAATATGGTACTCCTGTTTTTACTTGATTTAAAAGCTCTACTGCTGATGGTCTTGCAACTTCTAAATCAGTCATTACTTGTGCTGGTATTTGATCTATTGCTAATGCAGCATTTGCAGCATCTGTTGGTAATCCCATAGACATACTTAGTCCATATATAAGTACTATAGATATTATTAAACATACTATAGACCATGGCCCTTGAGATTTAATTCTATCTATTACTTCAACACCTTGCATACCAGAACTTACAACTGTTGTATCTGATATAAGCCCTATATTGTCTCCAAAACAAGCTCCCCCAGCTATAGATGCAGTTGTTAATAATATACTACCACCAACCATATGGTTTAACCATAAAAATATTGGAGCACATGCAGCAAAAGTTCCCCATGAAGTTCCAGTAGCCACTGAAAGTATACCAGTAACTATAAATGCAACAACTGCAACAGTTCTACCTGTTACGCCTAGAGAAAGTGCTATATTAACTATTGAAGCCCCAACCCCTGTAGCCATAAATGCTTCTGCCATAGCGTAAGCAAGCATTAGTATAAAGAAAACTAAGTTTAAATGTTTTACATTGTCAACTGCACAGTCAACTAAATCATTAAATTTAAGCTTGTCTGTTATTGATGCTACAATAAATGCATATATTGTAGCTATTGGAGCTGCTATTAAGCAGTCCATACCCGAAATCATTAGACCTGCCAGCATAAATACTGGTGAAAATTTTAATAGTCCAATCCAAAACCCCATAAAATGAGCCCCCTTGATATAATGTATAATTGATAATGTATTTAATTTAGGTTAAACCTAACACTATCCAGTAACTTTTCAGACTTATGCACTGTCATAATGCATAAGTCTGTTGATTTTAACCATAAAGCACTACTTAAATTTTGGTTATTAAAAAAATATTGTTACATCCTATAAATAAACATTATACTTATTCTAATTGTCATTATGTTATGTCAGTTTTTGTTTAATTTTATATAATATTTCTATAAATTTTTAATTATTTTCATCAGATGCTGTAGTATAACAATTTCCTCGGTTGATTTATAAATCTCTGATCTTTATTATACTAAGTTTCTATTTACTAACTCAGTTACAAAGAAACTTCCTACATCTTGTGCAAATTTGCCTGGTCCAAATCCTGCATCATAACCTAATTCTTTTGCAAGTTCATGACTTATTCTTGGTCCACCACAAAGAAGTACTACTTTATCACGTAAACCTTCAGCTTCTAATAATTCTACTAAATTAGTTAAGTTTTCTATATGAACATTTTTTTGAGTTACAGTTTGGGAAACTAATAATACATCAGCTTTAAGCTCTACTGCTTTTTTTATAAACTCTTCATTAGGAACTTGACTTCCTAAGTTATAAGCTTCTATACCTTCATATCTTTCTAATCCATAGTTTCCTGCATAACCTTTCATATTCATTATTGCATCTATTCCAACTGTATGTGCATCAGTTCCTGTACTTGCACCTACTACTACTACATCTCTTTTTATATTTTCTTTTATATAGTCTTCTATTTCATATTTATCCATAGTATCTTCTTGTGCTACTTCTACATGTATATCTTCATAGTTTACACCTTTTTCTAAACTTCCATATACAACATAGAAAGTAAATTCACTATCAAGTGCTTTATGATGTGCTACATTTATATCACCAAGTCCCATATTTTTAGCTGTAAGTTTTGCAGCTTCTATACCTTTTTCATCATCTTTTATTGGTAATGTAAAACTTACTTGTACTTTAGCATCGTTTAATGTATCTCCATAAGGCTTTAAATTTTTTAAATCAAGGTTTTTATCATATTCCTTACTTTCCATAGAATATAGTCCGCTCATTAACAATTCCCCCCTAACACTAACTCTTTTTCTAACATTAGTTCTACAAATGGATTGAAGTACATAGCTTCTTTCATAACAACTCCATCAAGACCTTTTCCACCATCTATTGGTCTTTTTATACCTGCAAATTTACCTTGTTCTAATGTTTTAAATAATCCATCTTTTTCTATCTGAGAAATTAATTCATATGCATTGTTTAAAACTTCATTAACTCTATTACACATTATTCCATCTTTTTTAAATTCTATTTCACTTCCTAGATCTTTCATAGTATTAAATATATACTTAGCATTGTCTATTGAAAGTGCTCTATCTGATATAAACGGAGTATGAATTGCTTCTGTAAGCATTCCTAATAAGTGTAATTTTTGATCTGTCATTATAGTTACCATATTAAATAATGCATCTTGTACTTGACCTTTAAATATATCACCAGTCATAAACTTAGTTGGTGGCATATACTTAAGAGGTGCTTTAGGGAATATTTCTCTAGCCATTTGAGCTTGAGCTAATTCATATAAGAATCCATTTTCAACATCAGGGCTTATTTCAAATGCATGTCCAAGTCCCATTTGTTCTTCAGGTAATCCTGCAACTAATGCAAATTGCTCATTTATAAATTGAGATGCAAGTACAGTATGTGCTTCTTCTACTGCATCTGCTGTTGTTAAGTAGTTATCTTCACCAGTGTTTATTATGACTCCGGCAAATCCATTTATTATTCTTGAGAAGTATTGGTCTATCATTGTTCTTTTCATATTTATATCTCTAAATAATATTCCATATAAAGCATCATTTAGCATAACGTCTAATCTATTTTGTGCTCCTAGTGCTGCTATTTCTGGCATACATAATCCTGAACAGTAGTTGCAAAGTCTTATGTATCTTCCAAGTTCAGCTCCAACCTCATCAAGTGCTTCTCTCATTAATCTGAAGTTTTCACCTGTTGCATAAGTTCCTCCAAATCCTTCAGTCGTAGCACCATATGGAACATAGTCAAGTAAACTTTGTCCAGTTGTTCTTATAACTGCGATTATATCCGCTCCTTGCTTTGCAGCTGCTACAGCTTGAGTTATATCTTCGTATATATTTCCTGTAGCTACTATTACATATAAGTATGGTCCACTTTTATCTCCATACTCATTTAAGAATTCTTCTCTTTTATTTCTATTTGCCTTTATTTGATCTACACTTTGTTTAGCTATTTCATTTATTTTAAGCTTAACATCAAATACATCATGCTCTTTAAGGGAACATAGATCTAATTCTCCTTGAGATACTTTTTGTGCTATCTCTTGTGGAGTAAGTCCTGTATTTATCATAGCATTACCTATATAATAAGCAACCCCCATACCTAAAGAGCCATTGTTTGAGTTTTTAATGCTATCTACAACTACGTTTGGAAGTGGCACACCAAATTCATCTACTCCATCTACGCCAAATAGTCTAAGTATACTTCTTTCAACTGTTACTGTAGTGTGTTTGTTTATAAATTCTTGTGTATCTAACACTATATTACGCGCTGATTCACGAGCTTTTTCCACTATACTAAAATCTAAATTTAACTTACTCATATTAATCCCCCTTAAGCTTTATTTACTTAGTTTGTCAGCTATATCTACAAGCTTTATTTACTTAGCTTATCAGCTATATCTACTATTTCATTATCTAATCCTAATAATCTACATATATTTATAGCATCTTTTGGAACTTTAGTTTCTTTACTTACTTTCTCTAATCTGTAATCCATGTATTCTTGAAGTATTTGTACACCTTTTGAACTTTTACCTACTCCAATCTTTAAATCTATTTGACGTTTTAAACCATCAAAATCTACATTTTTAAGACCTACTACTTGGTAATAAGTAACATCATCTATATTTATATCATCTAGATGTGTAGATATTAAGCTTATAGAATTGTACTTTTTAAAATATTCACATATTGCTTTTAGTAGTAACCTTCCCTCTATCGGATTGGTTCCCCTTGCAAATTCATCTAATGCAATAAATCCATCCCTTAACTTCATAAGTTTTGTTATTTCTTTTAACTTTAGGATCTCTGCTCCAAATGTACTTAGACCTTTGTTTATATCTTGCATATCATCACTTATTATGTATATAAAGTCTAATACACATAAGTTAGCCTCTTTGGCAAATACATAAAATCCACATTGGAATAAATATAGGTTAAGTGCTATAGTTTTCATACTTACACTTTTTCCACCCATATTAGCACCACTTATTATAGTAATTTTTTTATCTATATCTATGGTTATTGGAATATATTCCTTATTTTGTGAACTTAAAATTGTCTGAAGACTCGGATTTATAAGATCTTTAAAGAAAATTTTATTTTCTCTATTTATATTAGGTTTTATAGCATTATACTTAAGTGCTAAATTTGCTTTAGCAATAAGTAAATCTAACTTCCCTATAGATTTTATATTTTCATTTATATCATTTAAATAGTTATACAACTTTTCACTTAGTGCTTTTCTTATTCTTAACTCTTCTTGTTCCTCATTTACAACAATCTCTAGTCTTTCTTGTTTTAATTTTTCTATATTATCTTTATCAGTTTCACTAAATATTTTCTTTTCAATATTTAACTTATTTTGTCTAATATGCAATAACTTTTTACTATATGCACCATATATTTGAAATGTAGTTAAATTTAATTCATCTGGATCTAACATCTTTACAACTGCATCTAAGTTTTTAAAGTTTATATAATCTATATTAATATTCAATTTTAAATAATTTTTTATTATTTCATTAGTATTTATAGCAAAGTTTTTTATTTCAAACAGTTCTATTTCGTCTAATGCATTTTTCTGTTTTAACCGATTTAGAGTATTTGTTATATTTTTAATTTTACAAAACTCATATTGTATATTATCATACACCATGTCATTTTCTTTTAAGCTATTAATCATATTCTCTATATAATTAAGTTCTTTTATTAATTTTTCACTATTTTCTTTTTTATATATTTTTATATTAGCTTTTTCTTTCTCTCCATATGGTGTAATTGTATTTACTTCGTTTATTATAAATGACTTAATATAATCACCTTCTTGTTTATAAAAGCTTAATTTCTAAACATTCATAACATTAAATACTTTTATATTAGTTTTACTTTGTATACTATCTATAAAATATTTATCATCAAAGATATATCCTTCTATTGATGTTGGATTTATACTTAATCCAATTAGATTAACTTTATTTACAACCTTAATACTTCCTTTAAGCTTTATAAACTTATCAAATATTTCCTTATCTAAAAATATCTTTGTACTATCGCTGACCAATATAGTTATATTTTTATAGTTACTACCACTTTTTATAAAGTTGTTTATAAAATTATTAGTAACTATTCCATTTACAACTATATACTTAGTATTTTCATCTACACTATCTATAATTTCTTTAGAAGAGTTTAGAGTTGTATTTATATTTAGGCATTTGTATGAATAATCCTTATTTACTAAGCTAATCTTATATTCTTTTATATTTTCATAAATTTCATAGAATTTATCATCATTTAATTTATCAAGATTTAGTATATTAGCTTCATATATTATTTTTTCTATTGCCTTATTTATATCTTTATTTATTACAGCTCCACTACAAAATATTGTAGAATCTGTTATAGATGGTGAGCCCAATGTCTTTCTAGATAAAGCCCCATCAACTATACTTAAGTCTGCACCAAAGTGATTTAATCTTTCACATATGTACTTTATTTGAGTGTTTATAGATGGACCTGCAAGTTCTATATATCCATCGCTTAAGGATCTAAATATAACTATATTCCCTAGTGGTGTTGTTATATTTGTAAGTTCTAGAATTTCTTTGGTTATATCACTATTTAAAGCCAAACTATTAGCTGTAGCTATTATAGTATTTCTATTTACATATATCCTAGGTTTATCAGTTTTAGTAACAACATCTACACCTTCTCCATCTACCCCAATTGATGTAAGTCCTAGTATTATATTTTTATTTATACATTCTTTTAATATATAATTTAAAGTAGTAGTTTTACCTACATTCTTGTAATTTCCTATAATAGACATACTCTTATATTTTAAAATTTCATTTAATATATCCATAATTATATCCTTAAAAATTTAATCTAAGCGATGTAGATTTTAATGATTTTTTTAAAAGATATTATAGGTAATATTACCTATAATATCTTTTAATGTTAATTTTTACTAACCTAATTGAGTACTTAGCTCTCTTTTCTTTCTATCTAATTCAGTTGGCTCAAGTACCATTCTTTCATTATTTAAAAGACCTGCTACCCCTACCTTATGAACTTCTTTTTCACCTTTGCAAACTTCACATTCACATGTATGATTGTAGTTTGTTGGCTCTGTATAAGTAGTTATAACACCTTCAAAGTTTCTAAGTATTACTTTATCGTAGCTTTGAGATATTACATAATTTGGCATAACTGGAGTTTTACCTCCACCACCTGGTGCATCTACAACAAATGTTGGTACACAGTATCCTGATGTATGTCCTCTTAATCCTTCTATTATTTCTATACCTTTAGATACTGGAGTTCTAAAGTGCTCTATTCCATTAGATAAATCACATTGATATATGTAATATGGTCTAACTCTTATTTTTACTAAATCATTAACTAATTTCTTCATTACGTGCATGCAATCGTTTACCCCACGTAGTAAAACACTTTGGTTTCCTAGAGGTATACCTGCATCTGCCATCTTCTTACAAGCTTCTATAGATTCTTTAGTTATTTCATTTGGATGATTAAAGTGAGTGTTTAACCATACTGGATGATATTTCTTAAGCATATTTACTAAATTATCAGTTATTCTTTGTGGCATAACTACTGGAGTTCTACTTCCTATTCTTATTATTTCAACATGTGGTATCTCTCTTAATTTGCTTATTATATACTCTAATCTCTCGTCACTCATTAAAAGTGCATCTCCACCTGATAATAATACATCTCTTATAACTGGAGTATTTCTTATATATTCTATAGCTTTATCTATTCTATCAACTGGTTGAGCTCCATCATTTTGTCCAGCAAATCTTCTTCTTGTACAGTGTCTACAATACATTGCACATTGGTCTGTTATTAAAAGTAATGCTCTATCTGGATATCTATGAGTAAGTCCTGGCACTGGTGAATCTCCATCTTCATGAAGTGGATCATCTAAATCAGCATCTGATACTTTAAGTTCACTTGCAACTGGTATAGCTTGCTTTCTTATTGGATCATTTGCATTAGTTGGATCTATTAATGATAAGTAGTATGGAGTTATACTCATTCTAAGAGTTTTAAGGCACTCCTTAACCCCTTCTTCTTCACTTTCTGTAAGTGGTATATATTTTTTTAATTCTTCAACTGTTGTTATTCTATTTTTTACTTGCCAAGTCCAATCATTCCATAATTCATTACTAACGTCTGTAAATATTTTTCTTTCCATAATCTCCACCCCTTATATTTTATACATATAATTTTTTGAATATATTTCTTATTGTTTCACTTTCTCTTAAAGCTGCTATTGTAACATCTGCATGACCTTTAGTGTATCCATTTCCTATTATCATATCTACATCTTTACCTACACCCTCAGCTCCAAGTGCTGCCTTTGTAAATGCTGTTGCCATTGAGAAGAAGTATACTACTCCACCGTCTCTAACAGGTAGTATTGTACTCATTTCTGTATTTTGAACATTTACACAGTTTATAGCTAAATCTACCTCTTTTCCTTCATTAACTTCTAATACATTCTTAAGTACTTCATTAGGATTTTGTGCATCTACAGCTATAACTTCATCTACAAGGTTATTTTCTTTTAAGAATGCTTTTTGTTTTTCATCTCTAACAAGTCCTATTACTCTACCATTTTTTCCAGCTTTCTTTTTAGCCTCATAACAGCAAAGCATTCCAGATTTACCAGCAGCTCCAAGTATTAAAACACTATCCCCTTCTTTAACTAACTTTTGTGTTTGAGCCGGAGCACCAGCAACATCAAGAGCAGCTAATGCTAGGTTTTCTTCCATATCTGTTGGTAATTTTGCATATATACCACTTTCAAATAATATAGCTTTTCCTTTTATTTCAACTCTATCTATATCTGCTTTTATGTCTATTATTTCATCTATTTTTAATGGAGTTAATGATAATGATACAAGCGTAGCTATCTTATCTCCTATTTGTAAATCTGTTTTTCCTACTAAATCAGATCCTATTTTTTCTATTGTCCCTATTAACATTCCACCAGAACCAGTAACTGGGTTTTGCATTTTCCCTTTTTCTTCTACTATTTCTAATATTCTTGACTTTATTTTTTCTACATCATGGTTACACTCTTCTTCTATTTGAGTAAAACTTGCTGAATCTATGTTTAAAGCTTGAACATCTATTAATATTTCATTATCATAAATATTCATATCATTGTTTATTTTTTTAGCTGGTTGTGGAAGTACATTTTCCCCTATAACTCTGTGTGTTCCGTATTTACATCCTTTCATGACTAATCCCCCTTATTATACTGTTTGTGCTTGCATATATACTAAATCATCAGATATTATTAAATCTGCATCTGTCATTTCTCTTAATTCTTCAATTGTTACATCTTCACTTATCTCTTTTACAACTAAACCTTCTTTTGTTACTTCCATAACAGCAAGTTCAGTTATTATCATATCAACTACACCTTTTGCAGTTAATGGAAGAGTACACTCTTTAAGTATCTTAGATTTACCTTTTACAGTGTGTAGCATTGCAACTATAACCTTTTTAGCTCCAACTACTAAATCCATAGCTCCACCCATACCTGGAACCATTTTTCCAGGTACTATCCAGTTAGCTAGATTTCCATGTTGATCTACTTCTAAAGCTCCTAGAACTGTTACATCCACATGTCCTCCTCTTATAAGACCAAAAGACATTGATGAATCAAAGAAAGCTCCTTCTTCATTTATAGTTACAAATTGACCACCTGCATTAGTTATATATGGATCTACTTCATCTTCATTAGCAACTCTACCCATACCAACCATTCCATTTTCTGATTGGAAAATTACATTTATGCCTTCTTCTATGTAGTTTGCAGTTAATGTTGGAAGTCCTATCCCTAAATTTACTAATTGATTATTTTCAAATTCTTTAGCCACTCTTTTAGCTATAATCTCTTTAGGATTCATTTATTTTGCCTCCTTTATTATGTAATCTACTACTACACCTGGAGTCATTATCATCTCTTTATCTAAACTTCCTGCTTCTACTACTTCTTCAGCCTCAACTATTACTAGGTCACTTGCCATAGCTATCATTGGGTTAAAGTTTTTAGTAGTTCCTTTATAAACTGTATTTCCAAATGTATCTACTAGGCTACCTTTTACAAGCGCTATATCTGCTCTTAATGGTAATTCTAATAAATATTCTTTGTCATTTACCGTTATTTTTTCTTTATTTTCTTCAACTAAAGTTCCAACTCCTGTTGGAGTTAATATTCCACCAAGACCAAATCCACCTGCTCTTACTCTTTCTATAAGAGTTCCTTGTGGAGATAATTCAACTTCTAGTTTACCTTCATTCATTAACCTTCCAGTTTCCGCATTTGTTCCTATATGAGATGCTATAACCTTTTTAACTTGATTATTTACTATCAGCCTTCCAATTCCCTTATCAACAAAAGAAGTATCATTTCCTATTATAGTTAAATTTTTAGCACCAGATTCTATAAGTGAATCTATAAGGATTTCCCCTGTTCCACAGCCTAAAAATCCACCTATCATGATAGTCATATCATCTTTAAAAAGATTCTTTAGTGTTTCTAAAGATACAACTTTACTCATTTTAGCTTCCCCCTAAATTGTTTAAGCTTCTTGTGTGCTTAATATATTTGCTTTCAAACCTAGTATTTCACGAGCTTCTTTAGGTGTTGCTACTTCTCTTCCAAGCTCTTTTACTATATTTGCAGCTTTTTTAACTAATTCTCCATTTGATGATGCTAGGACTCCTTTTTTCATATATACATTATCTTCAAATCCTACTCGAATATGTCCACCTAATAATATGCTTAAAGCCACCATATCAAATTGAGATCTTCCTATTCCACTTACTGTAAATGTAGCATTCTCAGGTATACTTTCTCTCATAAACATTAAATCTCTATAAGTAGCACTTATACCTCCATTAACTCCCATTACAAAGTTAAAGTGCATATTATCATTTATAAATCCTTTTTTGTTAAGTCTAAGAGCCATATCTATCATACCCTTATCAAATACTTCTATTTCTGGCTTAACATTTAATTCTATCATTTTCTTTCCGAACTCTTTTATAGTATTTTCAGTGTTCACAAAGATTTCATCTCCACCAAAGTTACAAGTTCCACAGTCTAGAGTTGCCATTTCTGGAGATAAATTTACTGGTTGAATTCTTTCTTCATTACTCATTCCAACTGCTCCTCCAGTTGAAGGTTGAACAATTGCATCAGGGCAAGCAACCTTTATAGCGTCTATACATTCTTTAAATCTATTTATATCTTGTGTTGGAGTTCCATCATCTTTTCTTACATGAAGATGTATTATACTTGCTCCAGCATCATAAGCAGACTTTGCTTCTCTTACTATTTCTTCAACAGTATATGGAACATTTGGATTATGTTCTTTTGTTACCTCTGCACCACATATAGCTGCAGTTATTATAACCTTTTGCATATTAAAGTCTCCCCCTAAGTAACTATAATCTTTGTTTATCTTTAGGCACTACACAAGTTCCACTAGCTTTACATACTACTATTGGATTTTCTAAAACTTCTGCTGCTGATTCATTTATATCAGTTCTTGGTACTATAACTTTTCTAGCTTCAAATACCATCTTTCTTGAGCTATTTCCTACATTAACTATTTCACCAACTGCTTCTATATAATCACCAGCATATACTGGAGCTAAAAACTCTACACTATCATATGCTTTAAATAATCCTTCATCACCATCATTTTGTATTAGTAATTCAGTAGCTACATCTCCAAATAATTGAAGCATTTTAGCACCATCTACTAAATTTCCACCATAATGAGCGTCATTACTTCCCATTCTTATTCTTATCATTGCTTTCATGTGAAAATCCCCCTTTATGTTTGTTTGTATATTTAGTAACTGGGATAGGCCTTTTTACTAGACCTACACCAATTAGTAAATTTAAATTTATTATGCTAATTCTTGTATTAAATTTTTAATAACTTTATTAACATCTCCTACTATAGAAACATCTGCAACTTCAAATATAGGTGCTTCACTATTTTTATTTATAGCCACTATAAATTCAGATTCTTCCATTCCAGCTAAGTGTTGTATAGCTCCTGATATACCACAAGCAAGGTAAAGGTCTGGTCTTACAGTTTTACCAGTTTGTCCTACTTGACGAGATTTATCAACCCATCCTGCATCAACTACAGCACGAGAAGCACTTACTTCAGCCCCTAATATGTCTGCTAATTCATATAAAGCATCCATATTTTCTTTAGAACCTATTCCTCTTCCTGCTGATATAAGTATATTAGCATCTTCTATGTTAACCTTCTTTATAGTTTCTTTTACATATTCTAATACTTCTACATTTTTACCATTTTCACTAAAATCTACTGCAAAATTTTCAACATTTCCAGTTCTTGTAGCATCTTTTTTTAACTTTTTCATAACTCCTGGTCTTACAGTGCTCATTTGTGGTCTATGATTTGGACATATTATAGTCGCCATTATATTCCCACCAAATGCAGGTCTAGTCATTAAAAGGCCACTAGTTTCATCATCTATTTCAAGTGATGTACAGTCTGCTGTAAGCCCTGTTCCAATAGTTGCACTAACTCTTGGTGCTAAATCTCTACCTATTGTAGTTGCTCCTACTAAAACTATTTCTGGATCTTTTTTATTTATAACATCACAAAGTGCTTTAGTGTATGTATTAGTAACATATACATCTAAGTTTTCATCATCTACACAAATTACTTCATCTGCACCATATTGTATAAGCTCTTCACTTAAACTTTTAACATTATGTCCAAGAAGCACTGCACTTACTTTACTATTTAATTTATCTGCTAACTCTTTACCTCTTCCTATTAATTCCAAAGAAACATTTTGGATCTCACCGCTTCTTTGCTCAACAAAAACCATTACACTCATTATTTTTCCTCCTATAATCACTACTCTTTGAGAAATATTTCGTCAAATTGTTTAGTTTTTAAGCCTTAGCTTCAGTTATTATAAACTTTTCTTTAAGAGCATTTACTATTATTGATGCTCCTTCTTTTTCATCTACATCATAAAGTGTTCCTTTTGCTTTAACACCCTTAGTAAATGATTTTTTAACTTTTGTTGGAGAACCTTTTAGTCCTATCTCTTCTAAACAAACATCTATATCTTTTAAAGTCCAAGTTTCTATTTTTTCTTCTCTCATACAATCATATATTCTAGAAACTCTCATATATCTTGGAGTGTTCATCTCTTTTAAAGTAGTTATAAGAAGTGGCATTTTAGCCTTTATAACTTGATATCCATCTTCAAAAGCTCTATTTACTATTACATTCTCACCTTCTACTTCTAACTTTTCAACATAAGTTATAGATGGTATATCAAGATGATTTGCTATTTGAGGTCCAACTTGTGCTGTATCTCCATCTATTGCTTGTCTTCCTGCTATTATTAAATCATAGTCTAACTTCTTTATAGCTCCTGCTATAGTTTTTGAAGTAGCTAATGTATCAGCTCCTGCAAAAGCTCTATCTGTAAGAAGTATTGCTTTATCAGCACCCATTGCTATTGCTTCTTTTAATGCATTTTTAGCTTGTGGTGGTCCCATTGTTAACACTGTAACTGTTGCACCCATTTTTTCTTTTAAATTTACTGCTTCTTCTATACCTGCTTTATCATCAGGGTTTATAATACTTGGTACACCATCTCTTATTAATGTACCAGTTTTAGGATCTAATTTTACTTCTGTTGTATCTGGTACTTGCTTTACACAAACTAATATATTCATATTCTTTCCTCCTAAAAATTTGCTATTTAAGTAAGTCTGCACTTATAACCATTCTTTGTACTTCACTTGTTCCTTCGTATATTTCAGTTATTTTTGCATCTCTCATCATTCTTTCTATATCATATTCACGAGTGTATCCGTATCCTCCGTGAAGTTGAACTGCTTTAGTTGTAACTTCCATCGCTACTTCAGATGCATAAAGTTTTGCCATAGCAGCATCTACACTATATGGTTTACCTGCATCTTTTTTGCTTGCAGCCTTATATACTAAAAGTCTTGCAGCTTCTATTTTAGTTTTCATATTAGCAAGTTCAAATTGAGTATTTTGAAATGCCGATAAGCTTCTACCAAATTGCTTTCTTTCTTTTACATAATCAACTGTAACATCTAATGCACCTTGTGCAATTCCTAATGCCTGTGCAGCTATTCCTATACGACCACCATCTAGTGTCTTCATAGCTATTTTAAATCCTTGTCCAACTTTACCTAATAAGTTTTCTTTAGGTATTACACAGTTTTCAAATATAAGTTCACAAGTTGCAGAACCTCTTATACCAAGTTTTTTCTCTTTTTTACCTATTGTAAATCCTTCTGTTCCTTTTTCAACTATGAAAGCTGATATTCCACGAGTTCCTTTTGATTTATCAGTCATAGCCATAACTATATATATATCAGCAGGACCTGCATTAGTTATAAATATCTTAGTTCCATTTAATATATAATTATCTCCATCTAAAACTGCAGTAGTTTGTTGAGCTGATGCATCTGTACCTGCATTAGGTTCAGTTAAGCCAAAAGCACCTAATTTTTCACCTTTTGCAAGTGGTACTAAAAACTTTTGCTTTTGTTCTTCTGTACCAAATTCATATATTGGATTAGCACCTAATGAAGTATGAGCAGATAATATTACCCCTGTAGTTCCACAAGCTTTTGAAAGTTCTTCAACAGCTAATGTGTATCCTAAATAATCTCCTCCTTCTCCACCATACTCTTTCGGAAAAGGTATTCCTAACATTCCACATTCAGCCATCTTATCAACTGTTGCATATGGGAATTTTTCTTCTTCATCTATCTCATGAGCTATAGGAGCTACCTCATTTACTGTAAACTCTCTATACATTTGTTTTAATAATTCATATTTTTCCATAAATTTCTCCCCTCTTTTGAATACACTATTTTAGCATTTTTTTATTATTAAACTAGTGCCTTGTCCACCACCTATACAAAGTGTAGCAAGTCCTAGGTTAGCATCTTCTCTTTTTTGCATTTCATGTATTAAAGAAACTAATATTCTACATCCACTAGCTCCTACTGGATGCCCAAGCGCTATTGCACCACCATTTACATTTACTTTTTCCATATCAAAGTCTAATCCTTTTGATACTGATAAAGCTTGTACTGCAAAAGCTTCATTTGCTTCTATTAAATCTATATCATCTAGGTTTAAGTTTGCTTTTTGAAGAGCTTTTTCTGTTGATGGAACTGGACCATAACCCATTATAGATGGATCAACCCCTGCTGAAGCATAAGAAACTATACTTGCTAATGGTTTTAATCCTAATTCATCACACTTTTCTCTACTCATAAGTATAACCATAGCACTACCATCATTTATTCCTGATGCATTTCCTGCACTAACAGTTCCATCTTTTTTAAATGCTGGTCTTAATTTAGATAATCTTTCTATAGTAGTGTTATGCTTTGGATGCTCATCAGTATCAAATACAATAGGATCACCTTTTCTTTGTGGTATTAAAACTTCAACTATTTCATCCTTAAATCTATTGTTTAATTGAGCCTGTTTAGCTTTTTCCTGACTTAAAAGAGCAAATTTATCTTGTTCTTCTCTAGTTATACCAAACTTTTCTGCTAAATTTTCTGCAGTTATCCCCATGTGGTAATTATTAAAGGCATCTGTTAAGCCATCATTTACTAAAGAGTCAACTATTTTATTATCCCCTAGTCCATATCCATATCTACCTCTATTTAATAAATATGGTGCATTACTCATACTTTCACATCCACCAGCAAGTACTACATCACAATCTCCAAGAGCTATAAACTGTGCTGCCATACTAACTGCTCTAAGGCCAGAACCACAGACTTTATTTATAGCAAGTGCTGGAGTTTCTACTGGGATATTAGCTTTTATAGCAACTTGTCTTGCTACATTTTGTCCAAGACCTGCACTTAATACATTACCTATTAACACCTCATCTATTATTTCAGGATTTATATTAGCTCTTTTTATTGCTTCTTTAGCCGCTATACTTCCTAATTCTACAGAGCTTACATCTTTAAGTGCCCCACCTAAAGAACCTATAGGAGTTCTAACTGCTGATACTATAACAACTTCTCTCATATTCTTCCTCCCTTGACAATATCAATTATTTTTATTTATTTAATGAATTTTATAATTAGTTATTGATAATCATAAAATCCTTTTTTAACTTTTCTTCCTAACATGCCACCTCTAACCATTTTTTTAAGAAGTGGATATGGTCTATATTTTGAATCCCCAAATTCACTATATAGTACTTCCATTATATTTAGGCATACGTCTAGACCTATAAGATCACCTAATGCTAATGGTCCTATTGGATGATTTGCTCCTAACTTCATTGCATTATCTATATCTTCTGCACTTGCAATACCTTCTGCAAATATTCCTATTGCTTCATTTATCATAGGTACTAAGATTCTATTAACTACAAATCCTGGTGCTTCAGATACACTTACAGGAGTTTTATTTAATTGTTTACATAATTCAAATATCGTATTGTGGGTTTCTTTTGATGTTAGCATACCATCTATTACTTCTATTAATTTCATAACTGGTGCTGGGTTGAAAAAGTGCATTCCTATTACTTTTTCAGGTCTATTAGTGCTTATTGATAGGTCTGTTATCGACAATGATGATGTATTTGTTGCAAATATTGTTTCTTCTTTACATATTCCATCTAGTTCTTTAAGTAATTGTTTTTTGATTTGTATATTTTCAACTATAGCCTCTATTACTAAATCACAATCTTTTGCTTCTTCTAATTCTATAGTTGAATTAAGTCTGTTTAATATTTCATTTTTTTCTTCTTTTTTTATCTTTTCTTTTGCTACTTTTCTTTCTAAACTTTTTGTTATTAACTTAATCCCTTTTTCTATACTGTCATTGTTTAAATCTCTAAGTATTACTTGATGTCCATTAGATATAAGTACTTCTGCAATACCACTTCCCATAGTACCGCTTCCTATTACCATTATTTTCATGATATTTCCCCCTATAATGAACTGCTTACTTTTTTATCACAATGTATATTAAATTTTGGATCTCTTTTTTCTAAAAAGGCACTCATACCTTCTTCTTGGTCATAACTTGCAAAACATAGCCCAAATAGATAGCTTTCTAGATTTATAGCATTATCTATATCTATTTCATACCCTTTATTTATAGCATTTTTAGCATACCTTACGGCAAGTTGACCTTTAGATGCAATAAGCTTTGCCATATCTATACATTCTTCTAGTAAAGTTTCATGCGATGTAACTTTATTTACTAGATTTATGTTTAGTGCATCTTCTGCTTTTATTATTTTGGCACTGTATATAAGTTCTTTAGCTTTCCCTATTCCAACTATTCTAGATAACCTTTGAGTTCCCCCAAATCCAGGTAATATACCAAGATTGACTTCTACTTGTCCAAATTTTGCTTTTGTGCTTGCTATTCTAATATCACAACTCATAGCAATCTCTAATCCTCCACCTAGGCAAAATCCATTTATCCCCGCTATTATAGGCTTCTCGCAGTTTTCTATTTTTCTAAACAAGTCATTTCCAGTTTTTGAAAATCTTCTCGCTTCTTCAAAATTCATATCTTTCATAGCTTCTATATCTGCCCCTGCTACGAAAGCTCTTCCTTGACCTGTTATTATACCTACATAAATTTCCTCATCTTTTTTGATGATATCAATAGCCATATCTAATTCTTTTAATACTTCTTCATTTAAAGAATTCAAATATTCTTCCCTAGCTATATTAATTATGTATATATTCCCCTCTTTAGTGCAAATTAAATTTTTAAACATATTTTTTCCATCCTTATATCCTATTTACTAATAGTAACACAGATGTCCTATTTCCTCTCTTAGCAATTTAGTAATTTAGTGATTTATAATTACAGCTTTGAACCAAATTTTTCCTCATGTTCTTAATATTCTGCATTTATTTTCATATTCCTTCTTTTATTTTTATTTTTTTACATTTTTAATTTGTAGCTAAAATTTTAGGATAAATATTTTCTTATGTATTATATTCTGTATTTATTTCTATATTCCTTCTTTTATTTTTATTTTTTTACATTTTCTTTTTATAATATATAATATTCTACTTTATTCTTCATATTACCTCTTTATATTTTACATTTTTTGTATATTATTTTTTTTATATATAAGTCAGTATTACATATACTTATAATTATTAATAAGCATCATTTGTTATTAATTAAAAATTTTTATCCTAATATTTATTAATAAATTTTATATATATTATTTTTTATATATAAATATTCTTCGCTTTCTCTTATACTCCTTCTTTTTTATAAAAATTTGTCATATAAAGTTTGAAAATAGACTTTTTTTGAAAATTTTCTATAAATAAGAAAGAGGCTAATCTTTAATTAAGATAGCCTCTTTCTTATTTATAGTATACCTTTTTCTATTTCTTCTTTAACTTTTCCCATTTCTTCAGGAGGTAATTTTTCTATAGTTATACCAGTAGCTGCGTATATTAAAGATATTATAGGATTTATTAAGTTTAAAAATGCAAATGGTAAATAAGCAAATGGGTGAATTCCTAAAGTTACCCACATATAAGCCCCACATGTATTCCATGGGATAAGTGGTGATGTTAGTGTTCCACTATCTTCTAGTGCCCTTGATAAATTTTTTGGATGATATCCTCTTTTTCTAAATTCATTTTTATACATTCTTCCTGGTAAAACTATTGATAGATATTGGTCTCCAGTCGCTAAATTTACTCCTATACAAGATACTATAGTAGCTAAAACTAATCCAAAAGAACCTTTTGCAAATCTCAAAAGTGCACTTGATAGTGCCTCTAGCATTCCCGTTTTTTCAAGTAATCCTCCTAAACTAAGTGCACATAATATAAGTGAAACTGTCCACATCATAGAATCAAGACCACCACGACTTAATAGTGCATCAACATCAGCTACTCCTGTTTCTGATACATATCCATAATGAGCAGCTCCTACTATATCAGTTAAATTAGATCCTTGACAGAAATATGCAAATATTCCACCTAGTAGTGTTCCTATTAATAATCCTGGTATCGCTGGTACTTTACATATGACAAGTATTATTACTAAAATAGGTGGGATAAATAGTATCGGTGATAAAGTATTATATGAATCACTAAGTGTACTTCTTATAAGTTCAATATTTGCCATATCAAGTTCTTTGCCTGCATATTTCATACCTATTATTCCATAAAGTATAAGTGCTATTATAAGTGCTGGTCCAGTAGTGTATATCATATGTTTTATATGTTCAAATAGCTCTGATCCTGCCATTGCTGGTGCTAAGTTTGTAGTATCCGAAAGTGGTGACATTTTATCTCCAAAGTATGCCCCAGATATTATAGCTCCTGCTACAAGTGGAGCTGGCATTCCAAGGCCTTGCCCGATACCAATAAGTGCAATACCAACAGTTCCTGCTGTAGTCCAAGATGATCCAGTAGCAAGTGATACTATTGCACATATTATTGTAGTTGCTGGTAGGAATATTGCTGGTGATAATATTTCAAGCCCCCAATAAATCATTGATGGTACTGTTCCACTTAGTATCCATGTTCCTATAAGTGTACCTACTATCATAAGTATAAGTATCGCCTGCATTGCCATCTTTATAGTTTCAAGTATTGTTACTTCTAACTCTTTCCAGCTAAACCCTAGCCTAAATATTCCAACACAACCTACCACAAGTGAACCTATTATAAGTGGTATATGTGGATCCGCATCGAGTTTTATCAGTGAATATGCTAATACTATAACTAAAAGTATTAATGGTATTATAGATTCTATAAGAGTTGCCTTTCTCTGGGTTTTTGGTTTTGCTTTCAAAATATTCCCCCCTTATTTTTATATTTTATTAATCTATATTAAATTTTCTGAAAATTATACCAATTCTTTAGTTATTTTTAATATATTCATGTATAATAAACTCTATAAATTCTATATTTATAACTTTTATAATATTTAACTTAATAATTCATATTTTTATCTATTTCCTTTGTTTATCTTTAGGAACTACACAAGTTCCAGTAGCTTTACATACAACTATAGGTCTTAGTAATACCTCTCCTGCTGAATCGCTTATATCTGATGCTGATTGTATAACCTTTCTCGCTTCAAAATTCATTTTTCTAGATGTGGTTCCAAAAGATATTAATTCTCCACTAACCTCAATATAGTCTCCTGCATATACAGGTGCTAAAAACTCTATATTGTCATAAGATCTAAATAAGCCTTCATCTCCATCATGCTTTATAAGTATTTCTGTGGCCGCATCTTTAAATAATTTAAGTATCTTTGAACTATCTACTACATTTTTGCCATAGTTAGCATCATTTGTCCCTATCCTAACTCTTATTAAAGACTTCATTTACTTGTCCCCTTCCTTAATTTAATTTTTAACCTTTACTAAATACTATGAAATAGACTTAGATATATATTACATAAACAACTATATATTAATTTGTAAAAAATACTACTTTTGTAACATGTAAAAAAGCACTAAAAATCATAATTATAATTTTTAGTGCTTTTTTACATGTTGATTAACTTATTATTAGTGTCTTATTTTTTATATTCATTATCAGTTTTAGTTTCTTTTTCTGTAGAAATCATTTGCACATAAACTTTAACTCCATCTTCTTTAGTTCTAGCTTTAAACCAGTTTTCTATAGTAGGTATACTTTTGCTTAAGGTTTCATCATTTGTATATAGTATAAGTACCGGTACTTCTTTTGAACTATTAGTATCACTAGTTACATATCCTAAATATACTTCTTTTATCTGAGGATAAATAACTTTTATTTCTTTTGATATTTCTTGCACATTTGTATCTTCTTTTATATCACCTGTCTTATTAGATACATTATTATCCTTTATAAATATATTACTTTGATTTTTTATATCAGATATATACTTTTCTATATCAGATATGCTTCCTTCATCTTGCTTTATTATTAAATCCATATCTTTAAATCCATAATTATGTAAATTTTTTTCTAAAATTTTAAATTCATTTCTTGATATTTTTTCTCCAATTAATGCTAAAGTTATAGTGTTATTTTTTGTATTTATGTTTTTTTCTATTACATATTGATCTTTTAATTCTGTATTAATAAAAGCATCTAAATTACTTTCATCTATTGTTTCTTGTATCATATTAAGTGCAGAAAATACGCTAGGTATCATAACTATTACAGCTGTAATTAATATAATTCTTTTTACCCTATGTTGTTTTTCATCATCTAAATTAGTTCTAGCTGGTAAATTTAATGCTTTTGTAACTATAAAAGTTGACGTTATTATAAAAAAGCAATTAATAAAAAATAAATATCCTGCACCAAGAAATATATGATAATTTTTAGTAGCAAGTCCATATCCTGCTGTACAAAGTGGTGGCATAAGTGCAGTAGCTATAGCAACTCCCGGTATTACGTTACTAATTTTATTACGAGTTAGTCCAACCATTCCTGCTATACCACCAACAAAAGCTATTATAACGTCCCATATAGTTGGACTAGTCCTTGCTAATATTTCACTACCTGCTGTTGTTATTGGTGTTATTGAAAAATATAATGTAGATGTTATTATACTTATAAAAACTGATATTGTTAGTATTTTAAAAGCTTCTTTTAATAACTTTAAATTATAAGTACCTACACCATAGCCTATACCTATAATAGAACCCATAAGTGGTGATATAAGCATAGCACCTATTATTACTGCAGTAGAGTTCATATTAAGTCCAACAGATGCTATTATTATTGCACATATTAGTATTATAAAGTTTGCACCGTGTACATTCATTCCTTCTAATATGTTTTCATGTATCTCCTCATTGGTGGCTTGGTTTCTAGTAAATTCATATATAAAATTTTCTTTACTAAATTTCATAAATTTCCTCCTGAGCTATATAATGTCCTATTTAATATATTTAAATTTACTATATTATGGTACAATTTGCAAGTAATTAGATTTCTAATCTATATTATATATATTATATATATTATTTATAATTTTATTGCCTTCGTAGCTATATAAGTATCTATATATTTTCCTAATATATCATCTTCTATCTTATCTTCATAAAATCCACCTATTACAAAACCTGCTTCAATTTGACCTCCTATTTGACTATAAAGTGTATGCCCAAACTCTAAAGGTTCTTTATTTTTTATAAATTCTTCTAGTTTTTCTTTTGGCAGTTGCTTTATATCTGAATAAGGTATAGTGTTTGCTACTGCTAAATTACCTTTTTCCCATTCATATAAATCGAATATATATACTATAGGATTTGTAAATCCAGCTATTAGCACACCACCCTTTGTAAGTACTCTGTAGCACTCTTTCCAAGTCTTTTCTATATTATCTATAAATGTGTTTGATACTGGATGAAATATAAAATCAAAGCTTTCATCCTCAAATCTTGATAAATCTCTCATATCACCTTGTTCTAAATCTATTTTAAGATTATCTCTTTTACTTACAAGCTCATCTTTTAATAGCTGTTCTTTGCTATTATCAAATACGGTTACATTTGACCCTAGTGCAGAAAAAATTGGTCCTTGTTGTCCTCCACCACATGCTAGGCAAAGTACCTTTTTATCCTTTATGTTCCCTATCCACTCTTTAGGTACTAATTTTGTTGGTGTTAATAATAGTTTATATTCTCCATTTCTTGCTTTATCTACATCTTCACTACTTACAGGCATTGTCCACTTATTTCCTTTTTTAACCTCATTATCCCAAGCATTACTATTATATTTTAATATATCCATATATCTCCCTCCTCTATTATAATTACTAACAATTCCTATAATTTTTCTCATCAAATTTTTTAAATTTATACAATTAAATATAAATACCATATTTTAACTAAAAAAGGATATCTCTTTTAATTCTTAAAACTTTTAGAGATATCCTTCGTCTACTAAATATATTTATCCAAATAAACTAAGAAGTATTCCTGCCGCTACTGCTGAACCTATAACTCCAGCAACATTTGGTCCCATCGCATACATAAGTATGAAATTGCCTGGATTTTCTTCTTGTGCTACTTTATGAGCAACCCTTGCAGCCATAGGAACTGCTGATACTCCTGCTGCTCCTATAAGTGGATTTACTTTATCTTTGCTAAATTTATTCATTAATTTTGCAAATAATACACCTGATCCAGTTCCTATACTAAATGCTATTATACCAAGTACAAATATTTTTATAGTTTGCATGCTTAAAAATATTTCTGCCTCTGCTGATGCTCCAACTGCTAATCCTAAAAATATAGTTATCATATTCATTAAAGCATTACTTGCAGTATCTGATAATCTATCTGTAACCATACACTCTTTAAGTAAATTTCCAAACATAAGAAGTCCTATCAATGTAGCTGCTGATGGCAATAATAGTGATACTACTATTGTTACTGCTATTGGAAATATTATTTTTGTTTTTTTAGACACCAACTTTGATTGTGTCATAACTATACTTCTTTCTTCTTTAGTTGTTAAAGCTTTCATAATCGGTGGTTGAATAATTGGTACTAGTGCCATATAAGAATATGCAGCAACTGCTATAGGTGCTAATAAGTGAGATGCTAACTTTGTCGTTAAGTATATTGCAGTAGGTCCATCAGCTCCACCAATTATTCCTATTGATGATGCTTCAAGCCCAGTAAACCCTAAGAGTAATGCTCCTATAAATGTAAAGAATATCCCAAATTGAGCTGCTGCTCCTAGTAACATGGTTTTAGGATTTGCTATTAATGGCCCAAAGTCTGTGCATGCTCCTACACCTAGAAATATTAGTGGTGGAAATATTCCAAGCTTTGCACCTTGATATAAATAATGTAAAAGTCCTCCTGGTGATTTAGTATTTATAGTTCCATTTATAGCTTCATTTGTTAATTCTAAATTACTAATTGATGATATTGGCCCATTCATAACACCTGCCAACGGAAGGTTTGTAAGTAACATACCAAAAGCTATGGGTACTAATAATAATGGTTCAAATTCTTTTGCTATTGCTAAATATAATAAAATACAAGCAATAAAAATCATAATTATTTGTTGCCATGATATATTAACAATCCCCATAGATGAAATAAAATTATTTATAACTTCTATCACGGGTAAGTCCCCCTTTTTCTATTCTAGGAAATTGTAATTTTCCCTATTCTGATAAGTTTGATTTTACGTACTATAAAAACTCTCCTCTATCTTAATCTTTTGCTCAAATTATATGTAATATAAAGTATTTGTAGTTTTATTATAATCTAAAGTACTATTTTATAGATAAAAGTATATCTCCAACACTTACAGATGCTCCTTTTGAAACATTAACAGATGTAACTGTTCCGTCAGAATCTGCCATTATTTCATTTTCCATTTTCATAGCTTCAAGTATTAATAAAACTTGACCTTTTTTTACACTATCTCCTTCTTTGACTTTAACATCGCATATAGTTCCTGGCATTGGAGCATTTACTTGACCAGAACTATTTGAGGCTTTAGGTGATGATTGAGCTTTATTTTGTACTTTAGATGCTTTATCTATTTGGTGTGTACTTTGTGCTTGTGGTACTTTTGAAATATGACTCGCTACGCTACTTAGTTCTTCTACTTCTACTTCATATGTATTTCCATTAACTGTTATATTATATTTTTTTATCATTATTAAACTCCCCCTGCTACTTTATTTAGTAGTACTTTTAGTCATTCTTTCCCAATTTGTTTTTGAGTTATTAGTCCTAGATATTTTTCTTACTATTATATTATTTGTACTATTTCCAGTTGAAGCTGCTATTGCTGCAGTTATTACGGATACTAATTCTTCTATACTTTCATCTTTTTTAAATTCATTACTTTCTGTCATAGTTTCTTTCTCAGTACTATCCTTAAGCTTAGCTTGTGATTTTTCACTTTGAAGTAACTTTATTATAGCTGTTATAACTAATAAAATTATAAAAACTACGCTCATAGACAGTAATGCTACACTAACACCTGCTAATAATGTTTCTCCTATTGATAATGTTATTGTAGGATCTTTTAAAGTTTCTAATAATTGACTAATATTCATATATTACCACCTTCCTATAAAGGTATATTTCCATGTTTTTTAGGCGGTCTTTCTTCTCTTTTAGATGATAATGTATCAAGTGCATCAGCTATTCTTACTCTTGAGTATGCAGGTTCTATTACATCATCTAAATATCCTCTTTCTGCTGCTTTGTATGGAGTTGCAAACTCATCACTATATTCATTTATCTTAACTTCTCTCATTTCTTTAGGATTTTGGGCATTTTTTATATCATTTTTAAATATTATATTTGCTGCACCACTTGGTCCCATAACTGCAACTTCAGCACTTGGCCAAGCAAGTACCATATCTGCTCCCAGATCTTTTGAACACATAGCAAGATATGAACCACCATAAGCTTTTCTAGTTATTAAAGTTATTTTTGGTACTGTAGCTTCACTATATGCATAAAGCATTTTTGCACCATGTCTTATTATCCCTCCATACTCTTGAGATGTTCCTGGTAAAAATCCTGGTACATCTACTAATGTAATTATCGGAATATTAAAAGCATCGCAAGTTCTTATAAACCTTGCACTTTTATCTGATGCATTTATATCAAGTGATCCTGCCATAACTTTTGGTTGATTTGCAATTATACCAATACTTTCTCCGTTTACTCTTGCAAATCCAGTTATCATATTTTGTGCAAAATATGGTTGGACTTCATAGAAATCACACTCATCTACTATTTCATATATTATTTCTTTCATATCATATGGATTTTTGGCATCATCTGGAATTATGCTGTTTAATATATCATTTTTTCTATTGGCATCATCTATTGTATCTATTATTGGAGCTTTCTCTGAGTTGTTTGATGGTAAAAAACTAAGCAGTTTTCTTATTTGTTGTATACAATCCTCATCGTTATTTGCTATAAAGTGAGCTACTCCAGAAGTAGTATTATGAGTAGATGCTCCACCTAAACTTTCAGCACTAACTTCTTCACCTGTTACTGTTTTTATAACCTGTGGACCTGTTATAAACATTTGACTAGTTTTATCTACCATATATATAAAATCTGTCAGTGCCGGTGAATATACTGCACCTCCTGCACAAGGACCCATAATTGCAGATATTTGTGGTACTACCCCCGATGCTATTGTGTTTTTATAAAATATCTCTCCGTATCCAGCTAATGCATCAACGCCTTCTTGTATTCTAGCTCCTCCTGAATCGTTAAGCCCTACTACTGGAGCTCCAACTTTAAGTGCCATATCCATAACTTTGCCTATTTTTTTAGCATGCATCTCACCTAAAGACCCACCAAGTACTGTAAAATCTTGTGCAAATGCACAAACTAATCTCCCCTCAACTTTACCATATCCGCATATTACACCTTCACCTGGTACTTCTTGTTTTTCCATACCAAAATTTGAACATCTATGTTTTACAAATGCATCTAATTCAACAAAAGTATTTTCATCAAATAATAAATTTAATCTTTCTCTTGCAGTTAATTTTCCTGATGCATGTTGTTTATCTATTCTCTTTTGCCCACCTCCTAGTTCTATCTTACTTCTTTTTTCATAAAGTAGATTTAACTTTTCTTGTGACACAAAACCACCCCCAAAACTTTAGTTAATGTATTAAATGGTAAAGCAAATTTTATTTTCTTTCGCTTAGCTCAAGTAACACTCCATCAGTTCCTTTTGGATGACAGAAAGCTATTTTTGCATTTCCTGCTCCATATCTCGGTACTTCATCTATCATTTTATACCCTTTAGCTTTAACTTCTTCTATTGCTTTTTCTATATTATCTACTCTTATTGCTACGTGTTGTATTCCACCGCGTCCATTATTTTTATCTATAAATTTAGCTATAGGTCCATCTTCAGTAGTTGATTCTAGTAATTCAAGTTCAGTATCTCCAACTGGTAAAAATGCTACTCTGACTTTTTGTTCATTTATAATTTCTGTACCTTCACAATTTATTCCTAATACATCTTCATAAAATTTTAAACTTTCTTCTAGGTTATTTACAGCTATCCCCACATGATCTACTTTTAATATTTCCATAGTTTCCTCCTAATCATTAATTATCTTTTCAACTAATATATCGCTAAGCGAATATATATCTATTTCCTTAGTTATAGTTTTATCTAAAAGCTCATTGACTTCGTTTGTATATTCTAGTTCTTTAACGAGCTTTGAAATCTTTCTTTGTACTAATTCTTTTACTTCTAATTTGTTTCGCTCAAATCTTTTTTTAGTTAGTTCGCCACTACTTTCTAAATAATTTTTATGCTTTATTATATTTTTAAAAGTAGTATCTATACCTTCTCCAGTTTCTGCTACACATAAGTTTACCGGTGGTCTAAATTTCCAATCTTTTTTAAAATCAAGCATCATTTCTATTTCTAAGGCTGTTTTTTTCGCTCCATCCTTATCAGCCTTATTTATAACAAATACATCTCCAATTTCCATAACACCAGCTTTTATTGCTTGTATATCGTCTCCAAGACCTGGAACCATAATCATAAGTGTAGTGTCAGAGTTTTTTACTATATCGATTTCCGATTGCCCAACTCCTACAGTTTCTATAAATATAAAGTCACACCCATAAGCATCAAGTATTTTTACAGCAGATTGTGTTGCATTTGATAGACCACCTAGGCTACCCCTTGTCCCCATAGACCTTATAAATACACCTTTGTCTAAGCTTAAATCATTCATTCTTACTCTATCTCCAAGTATTGCTCCTTTTGTAAAAGGGCTTGTTGGGTCTATTGCAATTATACCGACTTTGTTTCCTTTACTTCTTATGTGTTTTACTAACTTATCCGTCATTGTAGATTTTCCTGCACCGGGAGGGCCTGTTATTCCCACTATATAAGCCCTTCCAGTATATTTATATATTTCTTTTAGGTACTTTTCATATCCATTTATTTCATTTTCTACAATAGTAATAAGCCTAGCACAATCCCTTTTTTTACCTTCTATAACTTTTTTTACTATATCACTCATAATTTCACCTTTATTATAATTCTCTTTTGAGATTTTCTTTTATAAACTCTATAGTAACTGTTGTTGGAGTTCCTGGTGTAAAAATTTGTGCTATACCTTTTTCTTTTAAAAAAGGTATATCTTCTTCTGGAATAACGCCTCCACCTATTACCAAAATATCGTCTGCCTCTTCAGATCTTAATAATTCTACGACCTTTGGTAATAAATGATTATGTGCACCAGATAGTATGCTCATAGCCACAACATCTACATCTTCCTGGATTGCAGCTTGAACTATTTGATATGGAGTTTGACGAAGGCCTGTGTATATAACTTCCATCCCTGCATCTCTTAGTGCTCTAGCTATTACTTTAGCTCCCCTGTCATGTCCATCTAAGCCTGGTTTTGCAACTAATACTCTTATTGGTCTCATTTGTATTCCTCCTTAAATCACTATATCATTACCGTTTGTTTATATTCACCAAATTCAGCTCTCATAACTTTGCATATTTCCCCTAATGTGGCATAACTTTCTACTGCATCTAGTATATATGGCATTATATTTTCATTGGAGTTACAAGCTTTTCTTAAAGCTTCTAAGTTTTTTTGTACTTTTTCATTATCTCTACTCTCTTTTAATTTTCTTATCTTTTCTTTTTGTCTTTCACCAACCATAGGATCAACCTTGAGAAGTCCCTTTGGAGCTTCTTCTTCTATCTGGAATTTATTTACTCCAACTATTATTCTTTCATTATTTTCTATTTCTTTTTGATATCTATATGCACTATCCATTATTTCTTGTTGAATAAATCCTTTTTCTATGGCTTGTGGTGCTCCTCCTAAGTTGTCTATTTTATTTATTAATTCTAAAGCCTTTTGTTCTATATTATTAGTTAAGCTTTCTACATAATAAGAACCAGCTAGTGGGTCTATGCTATCTGCTACTCCACTTTCATTTGCCACTATTTGTTGCGTTCTAAGTGCTACTCTTACTGAATCTTCTGTTGGTAGAGCTAATGCCTCATCTTTTGAATTAGTATGAAGTGATTGTGTTCCTCCAAGAACTGCTGCTAATGTTTGAATTGCTACTCTTACTATATTATTTTCTGGTTGTTGTGCAGTTAGTGTACAACCTGCCGTTTGGGTGTGAAATTTAAGCGACCATGATTTTGGATTTTGTGCATTAAATCTTTCTTTCATTATTTTTGCCCATAATCTCCTTGCTGCCCTAAACTTTGCAACCTCTTCTAATAAATTATTATGTGCATTAAAGAAAAATGATAATCTTGGCGCAAAATCATCAACATTAAGTCCTGCTTCTATAGCAGAATTAACATAAGCTATACCATCAGCTAAAGTAAATGCTACTTCCTGAACTGCATTTGCTCCAGCTTCTCTTATATGATACCCTGATATACTTATAGTGTTCCATTTTGGTACCTCTTTTGAACAATACTCAAATATATCAGTTATTAGCCTCATAGAAGGCTTTACAGGGAATATATAAGTTCCTCTTGCTACATATTCTTTTAATATGTCGTTTTGAATAGTTCCTCTTAACTTATCAGCACTTACACCTTGCTTTTTGGCTACTGCTATATACATTGCAAGAAGAACTGATGCTGGTGCATTTATAGTCATCGATGTTGATACTTTATCTAGTGGTATTGAGTCAAATAATATTTCCATATCAGCTAATGAATCTATACAAACTCCAACTTTGCCTACTTCACCTTCAGATATATCATCATCTGAGTCATATCCCATTTGAGTTGGTAAATCAAATGCTACTGAAAGTCCCATAGAACCTTGTTCTATTAAATATTTGTATCTTTTGTTTGATTCTTCAGCAGTTGCAAATCCAGCATACATTCTCATAGTCCAAAACTTACTTCTATACATTGTAGGTTGAACACCTCTTGTAAATGGATATTGCCCTGGATAACCTAAATCTTTTTCATAGTCCATATTTACATCAATTGGTGTATATAGTCTTTTTACTTCTTCTCCTGTATCAAATGTAAATATTTCTTTTCTTTCTGAAAATTTACTTAAACTCTTATTAACCTTATTTTCTTCCCATTTTTTTAAGTTTACTTGTATCTCATTTTTGTTATTTGTCATAAGCTTCCCCCCCTATACCTAATTAATAAAATTAAAATATTTTAATATTTTATTAAACTTTTAATTTATTTTGATAGTGAAATTCCTCTTTCAAAAGCTTTTTCATTTAATTCTTCTGTTCCTTTTGGAACTCTACTTAACATAGATTTTTTTACTTGTTCTGTATCTATTTCTGGTATCATATTGCATATTACTCCAAGTGCTACCATATTAGCTACCATTTCTTTTTTTAATTCATACTTGCTTGTATATATAATAGGTAATTTTAATACCTTAATTTTATCATCATTAATTATATCTTTCTCATCAATAGAAGAATCTAAAATTATAATTCCATTATTTTTTACTGTGTGATAATATTCATCAAATGCCTTTTGTGTTAAACATAATAGCATGTCAGCTTTTCTTACCTTTGGAAAATTTATCTCTTCATCACTTACTATTACTTCAGCCTTACTAGCTCCCCCTCTAGCTTCAGGCCCATATGATTGGGTTTGTACTGCATTTAGATTTGAAAGTATAGAGCCTTCTGCAAGTATAACACCTGCTAGAATAAGTCCTTGACCACCAGAACCACTAAGCCTAACTTCTTTTCTCATAATATAATCTCCTTATACTTACTTGAATTTATTTAAAATTTTTTCATATTCCTCAGTATACTCTGGCATAATACTATCTTTAAATACTCCATAAAATGATTTATTCTCTAATTTTTCTTTGGGTAATTTATCTTTAATAGATACATCTAAATAATTTTCTTTTAATAAATTCATTAAGGATACTGCTGACCCTTTCTTATTTTTTCTTCCATAGTATGTTGGACACAAACTCATTCCTTCTATTAAAGAAAATCCTTTATGATTTATTCCTTTTTTAATATAATCTATCATTTGCTTTGCATGATATGCTGTAGCCCTTGCAACAAATGTAGCTCCTGCTCCTATTGCTAGCTCACATATATCAAAAGGTCTGTCAATATTTCCATATGGTGATGTTGTGGATAAATCATTAGTGTTAGTAGTTGGAGAGTATTGACCGCCTGTCATTCCGTATATATTATTATTAAATACTATTGCTGTTATATCTATATTTCTTCTACAAGCATGTATTAAATGATTTCCTCCTATTGCACTACAGTCACCATCACCAGTTATAACTACAACATGCATATTAGGACTTGCAAATTTTACACCTGTTGCAAATGGCAATGCTCTACCGTGAGTAGTATGAAGTGTATTAAAGTTTAAATATCCAGATGCCCTTGATGAACATCCAATACCAGATACTATACAAACATTTTCCTTAATAAGACCTAACTCTTCTATAGCTACAGCTATAGATCTCATTAATATCCCATGACCACATCCAGGACACCATATATGTGGCAGTCTATCCATTCTAAAATTATTTTCTATGACTGTACTAGGCATCTTTTTACCTCCAATATTTTATCTACAATTTCTTCTGGAGTTATAATATCTCCATTATATTTGTTGATTCCATAAATATTACAGTCTTTTGAACTTACCCTTTCTACTTCTAACCTTATTTGTCCACTATTTAATTCAGGTACATATATATTTTGAACTTGCTTACTTATTTCTCTCATCTTTTCTTCAGGAAATGGCCATACCGTCTTTATACTTAAAAGTCCAGCTTTTATGCCTTCTTCTCTTAGTATATTTACTGCATCTTTGCTACATCTACTCATACATCCAAAAGTAACTATAAGTTCTTCACAATCTTTTGTTTTATATTCCTCATATATTAATATGTCATCTAAGTTACATTCTATCTTTCTTATAAGTCTATCCATTAATATTTTTGTTTTCTCTATGCTGTTAGTTGGAAACCCTACGTCATCATGCATAAGTCCTGTTACATGATATTTATAACCATCTGTAAAATTTGCCATAGGAGGTACCAAGCAATTTGAATCATAAGCCTTATAGTCTTTTTTAGATGCTGTAACTTTTATTCTATCTATCACTTCTAATTCATTTATTTCTGGTATTTCTACCTTTTCTCTCATATGTCCTATAACTTCATCTAAAAGTAATATAACTGGGGTACGGTATTTTTCTGAAAAGTTAAATGCTTTTACTGTCATATCAAATGTGTCTTTAACGCTTATTGGAGATAATACTATTATTGGATGGTCACCATGAGTTCCCCACTTAGCTTGCATTAAATCACCTTGCGCTGGAGATGTTGGAAGCCCTGTACTTGGACCACATCTTTGAACATCAACAATAACACATGGTACTTCAGCTAAACATGCATACCCTATATTTTCTTGCTTTAGAGAAAAACCTGGTCCACTAGTAGCTGTCATTGATTTTAGTCCTGCAATTGATCCTCCTATAGTTGCAGCCATAGATGCTATTTCATCTTCCATTTGAATAAACTTACCTCCTACTCTTGGAAGCATAAACGATGAAATTTCTGCTATTTCAGTAGATGGTGTTATAGGGTACCCTGCAAAAAATTTCATACCTGCATAAAGTGCCCCATGTACACAAGCTTCATTTCCTTGTAATAACTTTACTTTCCTAGACATATTCTCACCTCTTTAATCCTCAGAAGTTTGTGCTATATATATAGCATAATCTGGGCATCTAAGTTCACATAATCCACAAAAAATACAATCTTTTTCTTTTTGTATTTGTACCTTACTATTTTCTAGTTTTAATACATCTTTCGGACAAAATTCCACACAGATTCCACAACTTTTGCACCACTTTTCGTTTAGCACAAGTTTCTTACCAGGCAATATTCTCCCTCCCCTTATAGTCTTAATGTTTGAAGATATTAAATATATATTTCTAATTATCTTTTATAGTTTCTAATATTTTTAACTCTCACTCTATTCCTATATATTCTTTTGGATTGCTGTATATTCTTTTATCTCGAATAAATATGAAGTAATTCAAAAGAATACCATCTTAACTTTTACTAAAATAATAATACATAATATAAGGTAAAAATTTTAAATATATTTATAGCAACTTTTTATTTTTATAAAATTAATTAACTTATGTTTTCTATATACTTAGAATAAAAAAAATACCATCAACATAAATTTATGCTAATGGTATTTTTATATGATTAAACTTATACTATTTATTTTCTAATTCATTAACTCTTTTCTCTAAATTAGAAATTTTACTATTTATTAATACTTTCTTTTCTTTATATTTTTTTATAAATTTATATATAGCAATAGGAATTAATATCCATATTAATATATTAAATACTTGGAAAAAAATTCATATGTAATAGACATAAACTCCTCCCGTACTATTTCCAATTTTTAACCGATTCTTCGTAATAATTTATAAGTTTAGGATGAGATAAAGTATTAGTATCAATACTTTCAATATCGATAACTTCATCCTGTGCAAAATTGAACATACTCTCAATAGAACCCTTGTTTAAATACTTGGTACTTACATTAACCTTAATATCATCCAAATTCAACTCTTGTTTTGAAGAAAGATTAAATCCCCATTCTCCAAAAGATGGCACTTGCACATGATATGGATATACATTAAAATCCTCAGATTTTAAAGTTTTATTTATACTCCAAAATGCTTTTCTAGCGTAATATGGGCTAGTGGATTGAACGGTCATTACTCCATTTTGAGTTAATGCATTTTTACATAGTCTATAAAATATATTAGTATATAATTTATTTAAACTATCATTGTTAGGGTCTGGCAAATCAACTATTATAACATCATAAACCTCTTTAGTATTTTCTAAAAATTCAAAAGCATCTTCATATACCAAATTTACTTTTTCACTAGATAAAGAGTTTTTATTAATCTCAGTTATAAGTGGGTTTGTTTTACACAAATCTACCATCTCTTTATCTATGTCAACTAAAGTAATATTTTTAATATCATCATACTTTAATAACTCACGAACTGCAAGTCCATCTCCTCCGCCTAGTATCAATACATTTTCATGATTTTTAACTATTCCCATAGGTATATGAACTAATGCTTCATGATATCTATATTCATCTTTAGATGAAAACTGTATGTTCCCATTTAAATATAACCTTAAATCATCCTTGTGTCTTGTCATAACAATCTTTTGATACTGCGTTTGATTTGATAATACAACTCTATCACGATATAGTGAATTTTCAATACTTTGAGATATATTTTCAGAATATAATACTCCTAAAAACATAAATACTAATGATATATATGAGACTATCTTAAACGTTTCAATATTTTTTATATAACTTTTATAATTATGAATTATAACTATAGCTATTACTATGTTTATCGTTCCCACTAAAAAAGATGTAGCAAAATACCCTAAAGTAGGAAGTAAAAATAATGGGAATAAAAGTGAGCCGATAAGTCCTCCTATATAATCAAAGCTAAATACATTTGATAAAGTTACTCTTAAATTATCACAATTTTCCTCTATAATTCTTGTAAGTATAGGAATTTCAAGTCCTACTAAAGTTCCTATTAGAACTATCTGTATATACATAATAAATTCACTAGAAGCTATATATACATTGGATAAAAATAGTATTAATGAAGATATTCCTCCTAGTATACCGACAGCTATTTCAACAAATACAAAAAAGTCAAATAGGTTCTTTTTAACATATTTTGAAATATGAGAACCTACTCCCATAGCACACATATAAAGCCCTATTGTTATAGAAAACTGCTTTATACTATCTCCTAATAAGTATGAGCCTACAGCACTTATTAAAAGTTCATACACTATCGAACAGCCTGATATTATAAGTGTTGTAAGCATTAAAATCTTGTAATTAAATTTATTATTTACCATTACTGTATAGCACCACTAATTAGTATAGCAAGACCTATAAATATTCCTGAAACCATAAGTCCTGCTGCACTATTTCCATTTCCAATTTCTTCATTTAGGTTATATTTTTTATTAAATACTAACATTGATAAGTAACCTAATATACAAAGTACTATTCCAAGTACAAAGTATATAACTGTTGAAGTTAAATCTTGTAGTATTGTTGTATTTGTATTTTGATTAACTGGAGATGCTATAACACTTCTTAAAAGTATTCCTACTGCTATTGATGATGCTGCACTTATATATCCTACTGCTTTATTTCCTCTTTTTATTTCTGTTGGAAAGTGACAAGGTATAGCCAAGTCTACTAAAAAGTTTCCAACTAACATAAGTATAAAACCTATTACTGAATAGATTATCGTTCCTAAAATACCTTCCATATATTCCTCCTATTATTTACCACTACTAAGTCCACCACCAGATGATGTTCTTGAAAATACACTACCTCTTTTAACACTTTGATTTGAAGTTTGTAGTTCTCTGTATTTATTATTAAAATCTTGAGAGACTATGTTTCCTTTATAAGTATTAAATGGAGATATTCTTCTTTTGTATTTGCTGTAGTCATTTCTATATCCAAATGTATAATAAAAATCTCTATAATATACATTTGATGAAGAGTGACTTGTATTATATAGATCATTGTTGCTAACATACATATATTCTCTAGGACATACTTGTATATATGTCTTATCATCCATCCCTATATAAACTACAGCATATTCATCCTTTGTAAGTATAGCCACACTATACTCATCATCACTACTTTGAACTTCTTCTATTAAAGTTGTTGCTTTATCTATTATATCTTTTGCTGATTCATCCATGGACATAGATGTATAATATACATCTGCTTTTAGTTTACTATTAGCATCTGAAGTTATAGATGTGTAATAAGTATATTTTGATGAGTTATTTTTAAGGTAGTTTTGTATAAAATTTTTATCACTTATAAACATATATACTATTAATATAATTATAGGTATTGAAAGTAATAAAGCATATTTTAGATATTGCACTTTTTTCTGTTCTTTTTTAGGATTGTTTTCTTCTATGTAATCATCTTGTAGTATTTCTATATTATCTACTTCAATGCTTTCACAATAGGTAACTTCATCCTCCCAAATTTCTACTGAAAATATTTTTTTAGATTCTTTATGTTCATATTCTTTAAATACTACTTTTTCATATAAATCTACATCTGCTTTATAAAAGTTTGTAACTTCTGCTTTTAAGTCTTCTTTTAATTTGTATCCCGACTTGTATAATGTGTTTTCTGATTTTTGATGGGTTTCTTTAAATAAATATAAATAATCATAACTTATTCCAACACTTAACCATAATACGCTATTATTATCGCTTAAAATTTCGTATTCTATAAAAGTTGAACCTTCTTCATCTTTGTATACTATATAAGAAATTATTTTATATACATTAGATTTTATTTTTATCCTTTGCCCTATTTCTAATTGCCTAAAACTAGCATTAACCATAATTTCACCCCCCTATTTTACATATTTTACCATATATTTATTATATCATATAAAAATTTCATTTTTTAAGATTTGTATACAAATTTCTCTTTATATATCCATATTTGTTATTTAAGTTTTTTAATGTTAGATGCACTTTAAAATATCCCATATAAGCAAAACTTATATGGGATATTTTAATCATAATTATTATATATTTTACATTAACTATTTCTACTTCTTTTTTGTCTATGTATATTCTCACATAATAAACTTTCATCTAGTCCACCTCTATAATAGGCTATTATAGTTTCTAAATCTATATTAGTTTCTTCTATAATTATTTTAACCTCATATATAGTTGGATTTTCAAACATTTGAAGTATTTTTAATTCCTCTTTAGTCAATTTTAGACCTTCTTTCTTCAATAATTATATATATATTTATACTTTTAATAACTATTATTTATGTATTATTCTTACTTGTAATTATACTCCTATATATTAATTTAAAACACTTTTATTTTTTATTTCTAATTTAAATAGTAGTTAACATAATAAGATTATGGTAATAAATTATTATTATTAATTTTTATATAATTAAATATTAATAATAATATAAATTTACGAGCGAATTTCTGTGATAATCATGTGTTAAAAATTTAAGTATTTTATATCTACTAGGAATATACCTTTTATATTTTTATATTTCTTCAATACTATACTTATGTCTACCTAGATTCCATTTGATTCTTGTGATTCTTCATTTTGTACTAGTGGTGTGCATTCTATGGGGTTGTATCAACAATTGCATTCATATTTTCCTATATCCTTTAAAATACCATCTATAAATTTGTCTTTATTCACTGCTATAGATAAATATTTTCTTTTAATTCACTTTACCATACGTTTTACTTAAATTAAGGCATACTTGTAGGTCTAGTATTATCCATTATTTATCCTTTGGCTGGTAATCTTATATGCTATATCGTTATTTGTATATTTAAGTAGTAGTATAACTAATTTTTTAGTTGTTTATTTTATAATTAATTTCATCTATTCCACTCCCGATTGCTATGTATATAAGATTAACTCCTTAAGAATATTGGCCCTGTTACTTGACAAAAATAATAAAAATATACATAATAGTACTATAAAGTATCAATAAGTACTAATCAGTACTATTAGTTTCTAAGAGGTGATTTATGAGTAGTAAACAAGAAGTTATTATGCAAGTGGCTCAAAAATGTTTTAATAAACAAGGATTAAAATATACATCAATAGATGATATTGTAAAAGAATGTAAGATATCTAAATCTACATTTTATAAGTATTTTGCGACTAAAGAAGATTTAGTTTGGGAAATGTTAATCTATTCTAATAAAAAATTTTCTAATGCATCTATATTGATAGACACAGATAATACAAAAACACCACATGAAAAATTAAAAGAAAAAATAAAACTTGTATCTGATTATCTTAAATATAACTATTCTTTTAATGCACACATTCTAGGAGAATTTTCAGAAATTAAGGGTAATTCTTTAATAGAGATAAGAAATAACTTAAGATCTAATATAATAAACTGTTATAAGACCCCTTTAATATTAATTTATGGTGAAGAAATAACTCCTTTTATATGGGAGTTATTATTTGTTATAGATAGCTTAATTCATGAATTTAATCTTGTAATGAAAATGAATAAAAGAAATATTAGTGAAGAATATATTTTTGAATTTATAACTAGACAAATAGATTTAAATATAAAAAATCTAAGATACAACAAAAGTATTATAAATGAAAATATATTTTACTCTATAGATGAAATTGGTGAAAGCAATTATAAAGATTCTCTAAAAGATGTTTTTTTAAATGTAGTATATTCTATAAAAGAATGTATTAAATTAAATGAAAACGAAAAACTATCTGAAGCAATTACAAAAATAGAAGAAGAATTTAATTTAGGTAATTATAATTCATTGACTATGCATGCTATGATAGCATACTTAGAAAAGCAAGATTCTCTAAAAGAATATGCAGCTAAATTAAATAGATTGATATCTAAGTTAGGAGATGAAATAATAAATGGAGAATAAAAGATTAAGGAATTTAATAGTTTCAGCGCTAATGCTAGGTTCATTTTTAACAGGGCTTAATCAAACTGTACTAACTTCAGCACTACCTAGTATAATGCATGATTTTTCTGTAAATGCAGATACAGCTCAATGGCTAACATCAATTTATATGCTTGTTTTAGGTATTATGATACCCTCAACTGCATATTTAATAAGTAATTTCTCAACTAAAAAGCTATATATTAGTGCTATGTTGCTATTTTCTATTGGATGTACGATATCTATATTTACAAAAAACTTTTCATTGCTAGTTGTGTCTAGAGTCTTTCAAGCGATGGCTTCCGGAATAATAATGCAATTAGTTCAAGTTGCAATGCTAAACCTATACCCTAAGGAAGAAAGAGGAGCTGCCATGGGTATGTATGGTTTTGTTGTTGGTGTTGCTCCAGCAATAGGACCAACATTAGCTGGGTATGTAATAGATAACTTTGGATGGAGAGTTTTATTTTATGTTCTAGCTTTTATTGCAGTATTAGATATGATATTTGCACACTTTACATTAAAAAATATTACAGAAATTAAAAAATCTAAACTTGAATTCATATCACTAATATTATCAACTTTCGGGTTTGGAGGATTATTAACAGGAGTTTCTAATGTTGGATCATATGGAATATTAAATCCTATAACATATGTACCAATAGTAATTGGAATTATATCACTTATATTATTTACAATAAGACAATACAAGGTTGATGTACCACTTTTAAACCTTAGAGTATTTAAAAGTAAACAGTTTGTAGTATCAGTTATATTGCTAATGATTACTTATGGAGCATTTACATCTGCAACTATGATATTATCTTTATATATACAATCAGCAAGAAAAATGTCCGCAATGATACCAGGATTAATGATGCTTCCAGGTTCAATACTTATGTCTATATTAAGTCCAGTATCAGGACGTATGCTTGATAAATATGGAGCAAGAATCCCAGTTTTATCAGGATTTTTATGTTTGGGAATAGGTACATTTGCATTTTCAAACTTAAGTGAAACAACGTCTATTTTAACATTAACTATTATGTATTCGTTTAGAATGCTCGGAATAACATTTTTATTAATGCCAGTTACAACTTGGGGACTTAATTCACTTAAACAATCTGAACTGGCAGATGGTAGTGCTATAAGCTCTACACTTAGACAAGTTTCTGGGGCAATAGGCGCATCTATGCTTATATCTATAATGACACATGTATCAAATAGTAGTTTAAATACGTCTCAAGTTCTTGCTGATATAAAAGGAATGGATGCTGCATTTAGAATTGCTACTATATTAGTAGTAATCGGATTAATAATTGCAATAATATATGTAAAAGATAATAAGAAAAAATCTAAAAAAACATGTAACGATAATCTGGCTTTAGAATAAATTATATAATTTACCCCTTAAATTAGTATATTTATTAACAGTTATAATAAAATATAAAAACTTAAATAATAAAAAGATGGCATCATATTTCACAATGCCATCTTCTTTATTTTTTTAAGTTTTTTATTTCTTCTATAGTAAGTCCAGTTTTTTGTGCTATCACTTCAATAGGTAATACATCTAATAATTCCTTTGCTATTTCTATAGCCTTTTCTTTTTTTCCTTGTTCTATCTTCTTTTTCTCAAATTCTAAATCTTCTATAGATTTGTTAATTTCTTCAGATTTATCATAATTAAAATAATTTCTATCTTCTAAATCAATAAATTCTATATTATCTAAATCTAAAGATACTTTTTCTTTCTTTTCGATTTTTCTTCCAATTTCATTATTTAACTTTCCTATTTTGTTACAGCAAGTCATTTTGACAAAGTATGTTTTGTTCCATTTAAAAAGAGGTATGAAGAAAAACATAAAATACCAATATGATATATATACTTCTACATGTCCATACTTTCCACAGCATTTACATATAGTAAATTCATCAAAGTCTAGTTTTTTCTCTTCTTGACTTACACCCATTATAAAAAACATTTGTTTCCTCCAATAGTCTTACTAATATTTAGTAATATTATATCAAATTAATTACCTTTAAAGTACTAATTCTATTTTTATTGTTGGCTAATTTGTGAAACCTTATGAATCTCTACTTTTTCATTTTTCCTTAAGTTTTTATAATATGTCCTAAATAAAGAAGAAACTACTATAACACCAAGGGCTATAGAACCACTTGCAAATAAAACATTAGCTCCTGTAGTGAATGATTCTTGGAAATTTCCTTCTATAACATAATACATTGTATTATATAATCCAAGACCTGGAATTAAAGTTATTATTCCTGGAACTACAAATAATATAGTAGGTTTTTTCATCTTTCTTGCTAATATTTCACATAATAATGCTGCAATTGACGCTGCTATAAAGTTTGCACTCATCATATCAAAATTGATTCTCATTAAAATTATATATATAGTCCATGATATCATTCCTATAGAACCAGATATGTATAGTGTTTTTTTAGGTGCATTTAAAAATACTGCAAAACCAACTGCTGCTAAGTATGAAAATATTATATGTATATACATTGGCATCCAAATCATTATAATAATCCTCCCCATTTTACATATATATTCATTGACATACCAACACCAACTGCAATAGCTGTGGCAATAACTCCTGCATCAATTGCTCTTCCTACTCCTGACATTAACTCCCCTGATACTAAATCCCTTATAGCTTTTATAAAAGGTACGCCTGGTAAAAGTGGCATTATAGATCCTACTATTAACATCTTTGGTGTATCTAATATACCAAGTTCTACAAGACCTATTCCACAAAATCCTATAATTATAGATGAAACTAGTGTTGCAAAAACAGGTATATGTGTTATTTTTTTTACCTTATTATAAGTAATCATAGCTATTACCGATGTTATAAGAGTTAGCATAAATGTTATTACGTTATCTCCTCCAACTAATACTGCAAAACTAGAAGAACCTATTGCAGTCCATATATTTATCTCACTTTGTGTATGCGGTGATTTATCTTCTAAGTTTTTTAATTCTGCTATTGCATCATCTATTGACATATCTATATCGTTAACAAATTTTCTTGAAAACTCATTTAGTAAGTCAATTTTATTTAAATTTATACACCTATTTTCTATTACTTTCATAAATGTATATCCATCAAATCTATCATCAGAAACTATAATGGTATTGGGTGCCATAAACACATTTATATGAGAAAATCCTCTAGATTTGCAAATCCGTTTTACAGTATCGTCTACTCTATAAGTTTCTGCTCCATTACTAAGCATTAATTGCCCTATAAATGTGGCTAATCTCAAGACATCCTTTTTGTATTTATAATTAATACTTTCTGCCATAGTTGACCCCCTCATTTACATATTATTTTTATTAGAAATTAATTATATCACTTCTATTTAGATATATAAAGCAAAATTTTTATACTTTAAAATCATTAGTACCTTTAAATATTTTCAAATATTAAAAAAATACTTTTCATTATTAAAAATAATTAAACCCGTTATATTAAGAGGAACATTTTGTTCCTCTTAATAGTTTATTATTATAAAAAAGATAGTGCCCAAAAGTACAACACTATCTTTTTTAATTATTGATAATTTAATTTTATTTACCATTAAATGATACAACACTAAATATATTTAAAATATATTCTTTTTATATTATATCTATAATTTTAGTAGCTATTTTCTCTCCAAAACATTTATCATGCTCTACAAAAAGCATAGTAGGTTTTTCTTCAAGAATCATATTTTCTATTTGTATACGCGAAATTACATCAATAAAATTAAGGGGTTCGTCCCAAATATAAAGTTGAGATTTTTCACATAAACTTGCAGCAATAAGTAATTTTTTCTTTTGACCTTCACTCCACTGTTCTATATTCTTTTCAAATTGAATATTTGTAACACCTACTTGATTCAAGCTACTTTTTAAATGCTGTATATTTATTCCTTTTTCTGCTGAAAACTCTTCAATTTTTCCTTTTAAAAAATTTGTTTCTTGAGAAACATATGATATCTTACTTACTTTTTCTACATAGCCTGTATAATTAATTTCTTCTCCCATTAATAGCTTTATTAAACTTGATTTACCACACCCATTTTTACCTCTTATCCAAATACGATCTCCTGGTTTAATTTTAAAACTTATTGGTTTTTTAAATATTTCCTTTTGATATACTATTTGTAAGTCTACTACCTCTAACAACTTATCTGAGTTTGTCTCTATATTCCCTATTTTGAGTTTTTCTACCTGTTCTATATTTTTTAGCAATTTAGATTTTTCCTCTATAGCTTTATTTTGACGCTTTTCTAAGCATTTAGCTCTTTTCATCATCTTTGATGCTTTATGCCCAATATATCCTCTATCTACAGGACCACCTCCTATTTTAGTGGACTCTAATTTATCAGACCAACTAGATTTTTGTTTAGCTGCTATTTTAAGTCTTTTAATGTTTTTAAGTAATTTTTCATTTTCTGATTTTTCAAACTCATCTCGCCTATCATTATTTACTTGCCATGTAGTGTAATTACCTTTTTGGATATCTATATTACTTTTATTAATAGATAAAACATGATTAATTACTTCATCTAAAAAGTTTCTATCATGTGAAACTAATATAAATCCCTTCTTCTTATTTAAATATTTTGCTACACATTCTCTACCTTCTGAATCTAAATGGTTAGTAGGTTCATCAATAAGTAAAAAGTTATTTTTTCTAAGAAATAATGCTGATAATAATAGTTTTGTACGCTCACCAGAACTTAATGTTTTAAAATTTCTATCTAGTATTTCTGGTCCTAATCCTATTTTTCTTACTTCTTTTTCTATCATTTCATTAATAATATATCCATCATAGCTTATAAATTTATCTAACACTTCTCCATATTCTTTTATATATTTAATATCACTTGAATATTCTTTTAGTTCTTTTTCCCATTTAGTGAACGGTGCTATTGCTTCTCTCATAACTTCTAAAGCTACTTGATTGTCATTCTCTACATTCATAGGAAAATAATCAAAGCTTACTGGACTTATTATTTGCCCACTATATTTATATTCTCCTTTTAATAATTTTAAAAAAGTTGTTTTCCCTCGACCATTTCTACCTATTAATCCTAACTTCCAGTCTGTATCTATATTTATGGATACATTTTTAAATATATCATCTCCATGGTTATCATATTGAAAACTTAAATTATTTATTTTAATTTGTGCCATAATTGTCCTCTCCTTTGTTGAGGAAATAAAAAAACTTCCTCAACTTAAATAGTATTTTTTACTACTTAAAAGATAAGAAAGTTATTATATTTAAATATTATGACATGCAAATAAAAGCAATGATTGCTTTTATTTGAGTAATTTAGTTATAACATTTAATCTTATTCTTAACTTTAAGTAGTTTATAGGGTAGCTTAATAAAACATCTATTTTTGATGTTTTAAAACCTAATTAAACTATATTATTGTTATTTTGAATAAGATTAATTGTTCATTTTATCTAATCACCTCTATATGTATTTTATATTATTATAATATTATAGTAACTTAATTTCAAGTGCTTACATTAGATCAAGAGATTTCATGAATTTAATTTTTTAAGATAATTTAAGTTAAAAAGGGATATGTCTTAAGACATATCCCCTTTTATAACTATAAACTAGTTATCTTTTATTTTCTATTATATTTGATATAATACCTTTACATCTTCCACATCCAGTACCTGCTTTAGTAACTTCTCCAACTTTTTCAACAGTGTCAGCTCCATTTTTTACTGCTTCTACGATTGTATCTATTGATACATTCTTACATTTACATGCATTTTTTATAAGAGCCTCTACTTCCTTAAGCTCTTCTTCGTTTTCAATATTTATATCAGACATCTTTTTAAGCTCTTCAATAGTTCTAGCTCCCTGTGCTTGAGCCTTTCTAACTTGTAAATATTTATCCATATCTAGTTTCATATGTATTTCTCCTAACCTTTAAATTTATTTATTAATATATTAACTTTATAATTATTTAATATTATAATTACATTATATTTATATCCAATATTAATATATAATAAACAAGTTTTATTGAGTAAAGTAAACTACATTTTCTAAATTAAAGTTTATTTTTACATTTTGGTTAACTTCATAAAAATGCTTATTTGAACTAACCTTGAGTATAAAGTCTTTTATATCTATTTCATAAATTGTATTTTCACCTAAATATGTTTTCTTTTTAATTTTTCCTATAACTCCATTTGGATAATTTTCATTATTAATTTCTATATTTTCTTTAGATATCATAAGTTCTACATTATCTAAACTTTCATTTTTATCAATATCTAAGCTTAGCTTAACATATTCATTTTCAAATAATCCATTATATATTTTCCCACTTATATAATTTCTTTCTCCAAATATATTCGCAACTACTTTACTATTTGGTTTTTCATATAAGTTTTTTGGAGTATCAAATTGTTTTATTTCTCCATTTACCATAACTGCTATTTTATCACTCATCATCAAAGCTTCTTCTTTATCATGAGTTACTAGTATTGTAGTTATTTTTAATTTTTTTTGTAAATTTAATACAAACTCTCTCATTTCTTGTCTTAAGTTTATATCTAAATTTGAAAAAGGTTCATCTAAAAGCAGCACCTTTGGATTTATCGCTAAACTTCTTGCTATGGCTACTCTTTGTTTTTGACCTCCCGAAATTTGTGATGGGTACTTTTTTTCGTATCCATTAAGTTTTACTAAGTCTATTAATTCTTGTACTTTTTTATTACGTTCGCATTTTTTAATTTTTTTCATTTTAAGTCCAAACTCGATATTTTCAAATACATTCATATGAGGAAATAAAAAATAATCTTGAAATACTATGGCTACGTCTCGTTTTCCTGTGGGTATATTTTTTATACTATTTCCATCAAATAATATATCTCCTTTATCAAAATCAAGTATTCCTGCTATTATATTTAATGTAGTGCTTTTACCACATCCTGATGGTCCTAGTAAAGAAATTATTTCGCCTTCATTTATTGATAAATTTATACTTTTTAACACATTTATATTATTAAAACTTTTATTTAAGTTAACTATTTTAACACTTGACATTGTATTCTCCTTAAATTGGTTTATCCTAAAAAGTAATTGTTTTCATTATTTAAATAATACTTTTTTATTTTTCCTTCTACAAGTATTAGTACTACTATACTTACAATTAAAAATACTAGACTGTATAGTGCTGCTACTGTTCTATCTCCGCTTTGTATATATGGAAACATAACCATAGGATATGTAATTATATTACCTCCTCCTATTAGCATAGTTAAGAAGTATTGACTAAATGAAATTATAAAACACATACTAGATGCACCTATTACTCCTGGAAATATTAAAGGTAATGTTATGTATCTAAATGTGTTTATTGAATTTGCTCCTAAAAGCTTTGCTTGTATTTCTAATTTGTCTCCTACTAAATTATATATATCCGCTATCATTTTTACTGCATAAGGAATACAAGGAAGTATATTTATTATTATTACTCCTATTATATTATTTGCTAGACCATTTCTTAAAAAAGTAATGTGAACCCCCATAGCTATAGATATCATAGGTACAATTATTGGTGATAGCACTAAAATTTCAAATAATTTTTTTCCTCTAAATTCATATATTGATATAGCCTTAGCTGCTGGTATGCTTATTATAATTGTTATTAATATCACTATTATTGATATTAATATACTGTTAATTAATATTTTTATATTATAAGTATTTAATATATATTCAAATCCTCTTAAAGAATAGTCTGTAGGTATTAGCTTTGGATAAGTCCACCTACTAGTTATTGTCCATATTAATAGTATTGAAATTGGTATTATAAGTACTATTAATAATATATATAAAATTAATTTTTTACTTTTCATAATTTCACCTATAATTTATACTTATACATCTTCGAAAAAACTTTGTTATATATTATTAATAAAACAAAACTTATGCCTGATAATATAATATTTATAACCATAGATAATGCCTTTTGGTTAAAATCCGTGCTTATATAATTATTGTAAGCTAATACTGATAATGCTTTAGGTGTAGTTGGTCCTATTAAAAATGGTACTTCATATGACCCAAAAGCAAAGGTAAATAATATTATAAATGAAGATATTATAGATGGCATAGCAAGTGGCAAAGTTATGTATCTAAAACTTTGTAATTTACTAGCACCCAAATTTAGTGCTACTACCTCTAGCTTCTCATTTATATTTTTTAGTATATTATAAGTAGTTATAGCTACAAAAGGTATTCCTTTGTATAAATATACAAGTATTATTCCTATACCATTTTTATCAGATATTAAATTTATAAATTGTGATGAATCAGATATTATACCTAAATTATATAAAAGTCTTGATATTATTCCAGATTGAGAAAATATTGTTACCATAAAAAATACTACTACTATATGTGGAATTATCATTGGCAAGTTTAGTATGGTATTTCTAAAGTTTGAATACTTATCTTGAGCTAGTAAATAGGCTAAGAAAACACCAAGTATTACAGATATTAAGCTTGATATTAATGATGTATTTAAACTAAATAGAAGAGACTTCAAAAAAGAAGTCTCTCTTAAAATCTCTTTATAATAACTAAAATTTATTTCATTAAAACCTATTTGTGGAAAGTATCCTAAACTTTGTAATATACAATTTATTATTCCACACCCCATTATAAATAACAAAAGTATAGCTGTTGGTGCTATGAGTATATATGGTTTTATTTTATTGTTCACTTTCTAAAACCTCTTTTGTCCATATTTTTTCTATTATTGGAACAAGATCTGCTCTTAATTCTGGAACAGCATTTTCTATTACTATCATTTCATCACTAAATTTACCTTTTTCACTTTTAGGTATTTTGTTCATATCTAATATTGTTGAATCTCCCCAGTTTTTGCTAAATGTTTTAGAACCTTGTGCATCTATACTCATTAAGTAATCTATTAAAACCATAGCACCAGCTTGATTTTGAGTATTAAATGGTACTGTTAAGAAATGAGTATTGCTTATATTTCCTTTTTCAAATTCTATTATCTTAGTATCAGGACTAAATTCTTTACTTTCTATTTTAGATGGTATTACATTTGGTGAATATGTCATTGTAAAATAAACTTCTTCATCTGAATACATATTATCTAATTGTGAAGTTGTTGAAGGATAAGTTTTACCTTTATTCCATAAATATGGTTTTATCTCTTTTAAATAGTTAATAGCAGGTTGAATTACTTTTTTTACCTTTGTTTCATCTGCTGGTAAATCTTTTACATTTTCATATCCTACTATATCGTATATTACGTTTCTTACAAAAGCACTACCCGTAAAGTCAGGAGGTGCTGGATATGTAAATTTACCTGGATTTTTCATTATTACTTCTTTTAAATCATTAGTATTTTTAATTTCTTTATCTACTTTAGAAGCATTTTCTACTATTGTAAATTGTGCTTTACCCCAAGGTGCTTCCATATTCTCTACTGTTGTCCCAAAGTCTGTAGTTATATCTTTTGAAGCTGTGTCTACATATTTATTAAAGTTTGGAAGTTTTTCAGTAAATTTTCCTAATAACAAATTACTATCTTTTGCAGTTTTAAAGTTCTCTCCATTTATCCAAACTACATCCATATTTCCTTTTAAATTGTTTGCTTGTTTATCTGATAATAAACTGTTTAATATTTCATCTATATTCATACCTACTCTTTTTAAAGTTATATCATACTTTTCTTTCATTTGAGGTATTATGTAAGTATCAAACCATTTATTCATTACTTCGTTACCACCATAACCATAGAAATTAACAGTAGTCCCTTTAGCTTCTTCTAATAATTGTTCATATTTTTTATCTGAAACATTTACTTCTTCTGGTTTTTTAGATGGTTTTGAGCATCCAATTAAACTTATGGTCATAATTATACTTAAAGCACCTATTATCTTTCTTTTAAATTTCATATTTATCTCCTTTTGTATTATTTTATTTTTTATCAATATTATCTTATGTTATATATCTATTTTTTATTTTTTATATGTATTTAAAAAATTTGATTCGCTCATGTTACTCAAACGACTTCGTCCGCTAATCAAAAATTCTTTTTTGAGCTACTGTGTAGGCGAATACCTTTACTTTTTCCAAATATGTTACTATAACTTTAATTCATAGATTAACAACAATTTACAATCAAATAAATTCCCTTGGTAAATAAAAAAGTATTGATGAGTTCATCAATACCTTTTTGTTGATATATAGAATATAATTATTTTTAATTCTTATAAAGATACTTAGCATACCATTTATTTTTAATTCTTATACCAAATAACTCCTATAAAAGTCTTAATAATCTGTATTAATGTCATTAACCCAAGCATAACGCTTATATAATAAAATGCTCTTATTTCTTCTGCTGAATATATCAATATAAATCCTATAAAGAAAAGTACAAGTATAACCATAGTAATACTCATAGTAGTTACTATTTTTTTTAACCTTACTTTTCTTTTCATGTATAGTATTAATACTAATAGCATTAATGTTATCAATGCTATTATGGCAATATATTGTATAGTTTGAATAGGATATTTATCTTCCCAAACATAATTTTTATGTACGACATGTCGTAACATTCCCATCTTTTTGTGTGTAAAATAGTTCACCATATACGCTCCGACTAAGAGCAGAATTTCTAGTATTGTAGTCAGTACATAAAAAATCTTTTTTATTTTTTCCATATAAATATCAACCTCATTATCTGAAATTTAAAATAATCACTACAATTAGTTTAGTGATTATTTTAAATTATTTATTTTGCAGCTTTGTTTGTTGGTAGTTTACCCACTGTAGTATATTCACAATTACCACTATTTGGATCTCCTACTTGTACAGGAAGATTATTATGCATTTGCCATTCATTCCATCCACCATCATAAACAGTCATCTTATCCCATCCTGCATCATAAGCAATTAACCAAGGAACTGATGCTCTCCAACCTGTTCCACAGTAAAATGAAAGTTCATTATTTTTATTTATATCAGAATCTGACCATAATTTTTCCATTTCTTCAGCAGTTATAACAGTTCCATCTTTATGTGTATAATCTTCCATATTGTATGGATTGCTTCCTGCATGTCCCCAAACTGCGCCTTTAGGCTCACCAGCTCTATCAATATAAGTGTATCCACTTGTTTTACCATCAAATTCATCTTTACTTCTTATACTTACTAGACGGAAGTTTTGGTCATTTTTTAATTTATCTTGAACTTGTTCTATAGACATCCAATATTCTGGATGTGCTGGAACAGTTGTTCCAAAGTCTTTTGCTGGTGTTGCTTTTTCTACTTTAGTTTCTATTTGATACCCTGCTTTTTTCCATGCATCAAGTCCACCATCTAGAACTTTTACATTATCAACACCTGCCCAAAGATATGCATATGCTACTCTACTTACTGCTGAAATATCTGTTCCATATAAAATAACAGTTTTATCTTTTGTAACTCCTAAATCTAACATACCTTTTTCAACTACCTTAGGATCTGATATATTCCAAATCGGTTCTGATTCAACACTTGAAGTATCCACATGTAAAGCTCCTGGAAGATGTCCTTTTGTATAAGTTGGACTGTCTTTATAAGTTCCCCACGAAACTTCTAATATAGTATAATTTTTAGACTCTGGTTGATTTCCATCTATTACACTTTGTACCCACTTAGGTGATACAAAGACTTTTTGTGTATCTACCTTTTCTGCCTTTATATTTAATTTCGTTTCTGTTGTTTTTTGAGAATCATTTGAAGGACTACTACATCCTACCGCCATTGTGGCTACCATTGTGATACCAACTAGTGCACTAATTAATTTTCTTTTCATAATTGTCCTCCGTTACTTTTTATCATTTTCTTAAAATGAGAGTATTTATAGCTAACCTTAATATCACCCTCAATTATTTAAACCCATATAAAAATTGATACCTTAAAAACAAATCTAAAAGATTTGAATTTACTGAAATTTGACCTCGATAATTTTATCATAATTCATATAAATCTCCAATATTTATACAAAATTTAAATACTTAATATTGGTATTATTTATTTTTTCTATACGTTAATATACAACATTTAAATTCTCTAATTTATATCTATATAAACAATAGCATCTTTAAATATCTTAGGATTATCATCAATATATATACAAGGTATTACACTAATCTTTTTTTCATTTCCTTTTAGTTCAAATTCATCACCTATATATAAATTACCATCAATTAACTCTCCTCCAGTTCCAGGTCCATGTATTAATTCATTATTATTTTCGTCCTTTGCGATTAATACTGGTTCTCTTCTTTTATTAACACTAAGTTCTGTGTATAAGTCATAATTATATTTAATCTTAACAGATACAGGAGATACCCTAATTTCCTCTATAGTGAAATTTCCTTTATATACATTTTCATCTATTTTAAAAGTTTTATTTATTTTATGTACTTTAGTATCATTTAATATATTTGATGCATTTATTATAGTATTAAATTCCCAATTGCCCCTAATAGCTTCAAATTCTTCATTTCTATAGTTATGCATTTCATTAAAAATAATCTTTAAGTCATAATCTTTGTTTCCTTCTATCTTATCTAATATTTCATAAGGAGTGTCAGATGCACCATCTCCATCAGTATCTATTGATAGTAAACTAGTTTTAAACAATATATTCCCTTTTTTTTCTCCTATTACTTTTTCAACTTCACAAGAATTACTCTGTCCCTCAAATACAAGGTCATCAATAATAATTGTTGGATATAATGGTGATAAAGTTTCTATATTTAAATTATCATTAAAATTGGAATAATCAACACTCATACTAATTATTAGCTGTCTATCATCTAACATAACTTCACCTAGACTAATTTTTAGCCCATTAGATTCAATAGTTTGATTCCCTTCAAACTTGTACTTATCAAATTCATTTTCTTCTCTTCCTAGTAAAACTTCTATTTGTTTTGTTATATTCTCTATATAAGCCCATGTAGTTTTACTATTTAATGCCATAGTTCCTAAAAGAATGATGCTTGATCCAGCTATTATAAGCTTTTTCTTTTTTAATTTTATTTTTTGTTTATCCTTTAAAGCCTTATTTATAACAACCTCTATAGAAGAATCAAAGTTATCTGGTATCTTTATATTATCTAATTTGCTCATTTATTTCCCCTCCATTAATATCTTATATAATTTCTTTTTTCCTCTTTTTATGTAAGTTTTAATAGTATTTTCATTGCATTCAAGTACGTCTGCTATTTCCTTTATAGTCATATCTTGAAAGTATTGAAGTATTATAGGAGTTTTAAATTTTTCTTCTAATATATCTATAGCATTATATAAATCTATTTTCTCTTCCAATTTCTCATATGATATATCCTCAACTTCTTCTAATGCTTTTATGTCATATATAACCTTACTTTGACTTCTATTTCTATCATTTACATTATTGATAAGTATTCTTGTAATCCAAGTTTTAAAGTATTTTGGATTTTTTAATTTATGTATATTTATAATTGCTTTATATACTGTTTCTTGGCATACTTCTACTGCCTCTTCTTCATCTTTTATATACAAAAAAGCTGTTTTATATAAGTATTCTTTGTTTTCATTTATAATTGCATTAATTGAATCTTTGTCTCCCTTTATAGCTTTTTTTATTATATCCTCATCACTAACTTTATTTTTACTCCTTCTTAACATTAATAATTGTCCCATATCCCTCTCCTTTTGTTTGTATTACATTCATTAGACGCAATAGATATATAATAAGTTTCACTTAAATTAAATTATTTTTTAATTAATAAAAGCCATGTGTATAGAATAGACTTCCATACTCATGGCTTTTATTAATATTTAGCATTTTATATAAGTTATTTTATTTAGCAATTTTAATCTATGCAATAACTTTTTCAGTTTTTTCTTCTAAACACACTCTTGGCACAAGTAAGCATACTATCATACAGCATATCCCACTTAATATAAATGGTAATTTATTACCTATATCAAATATAAATCCAGATGCTAAAGATCCTACAATCATACCAATAGCTTTGTATGATCCTTGTATACCCATTATTTCACCATAATTTTCTTTTGCAAGTTTTGATACTATACTTTGTTGTATAGGAGTAACTAAAGCACTACTTCCAACGAATACCATTATAAACATAAAGCTAATTAATATGTTGTTAAATAATGATGCTAATATCATACTTATTCCAGCTATCATACAAGCTACTATTAAAGTGTATTTTTCATTATATTTTTTACTTAGATATGGATTTATACATAAGTTCATAATTAAAGCTACAACCCCAGCAAATGCCATAACAATACCATTAACTGTAGTTGGCATATTTAACACTGATTCTATATAATAGTTTATAGTCGAATTATATGAAGTTGTTGCTATAGTTATTAAAGTCATAACTATCATCATAATACTTACAGTAGGATTTAATGAAGTTGACTTACTTCCTTTTTTAAGATGTTTAGTATAAATCTCTATTTTACCAAGCTTTTTATCAATAGTTTCATCTAAAACAAAGTATATAACTCCTGCAACTAATAAACATAATATAAACTGAGTAAAAAATGCAAATTTATAACCTAAATTTCCACTAAATCCACCCATAAGAGCTCCTACAGAACTTGCTATTGATGTAGTTGCTGTATGATATGACATATATTTTGTTCTTTCTTCTTTCGAAGATATATCACTAACATAAGCTATACAAGTAGTTATAAATGCTACTGACATAGCTCCACCAGTTATTCTAAACATAAGTATAAGTGGTGTACTTTCTATAAATCCAAATCCTAGTTGGCTAATACCATAACCAATTACCCCAATAACTAAAAATCTCTTTCTTCCTCTTTGGTCAGACAAACTTCCCCATATAGGTGACATTACAAAATGAGATACTGCCATAGTTGAGTATAGTACACCAAACATATATGTAGGTAGGCTTAGTGCGTTTATAAGAGATGGTGTTACAGGATGTGCCATATTAAAGGTCGCCATGGTTATAAAATTTATAAATAATATCTTTCTCATTTTTATCTTGTCCATATTTACTCCTTAAGTTTTTATTTTAAACCTTAATTATTATATCATAAAAATATTTATATAACATAAAAAATTCACTTCACTTTATCAATGTAATTTATATAGTCAACTACATATTCCGTTATCAAAAAATTATTTTTACTTAAGTAAATATTTTGCTATAACTTTAACCTATAGATCTTTTACTATTTCTAAATAAGTGCAATATCTTAATAATTAAAAAAGCACAGATTACCATCTGCGCTCTTTTATACATCTCTTTTATATTAAATTTTACTTATAATATATTCTTTCCAATCTCCATGAGGTATCTCAATTAATTTATCTTCTGAATTATTTAAAGCTTTTGTATTATATTCATAGTAATATGCTATTTCTTTTATTCCATCTTTTAGAATAACTTCTATTTCTTTCCTTAAATACTCACAATTTATATTATTATCTTCACTATAGTTTTCTAAATCATCTAATTCTTTTAGGCTTTTATCAAAGTCTTTAAGCTCCATTAGCTCACCTATAATAGTACCATCCCCTGGTACAACAGCTGGATATCCCTTATTATCTAAATGAAATAAATTTCCATTTATTGTTGCTTTACAAGTTTTTGATACCTTACCTTTTAGAAGTTTTTCATAATTGAACATATCACTTCTTAAACTACCATATACAAATATTTTATCTATTAACATATTTCTCCACCTACAGCTTTTATATCTTTATCATATAATGTACATGCCTCTATTGCTAATTCTAGACCCTTTACTATTTCTTCTAAAGACATATATGGAGTATTTTTCTTGTCTATAACTTGAGAAGTCATATATGGTATATGTATAAACCCACCTTTTATATTTGGATATTTCTTATCTATCATGTACATTATTCCATACATTACATGATTGCATACAAATGTACCAGCTGTATTTGATACTGTAGCAGGTATTTTATTTTCATTCATATGTTTAACCATAGCTTTTATTGGCAAGTTTGAAAAATATGCAGCTTGTCCATCTTCTTCTATTATCTCATCTGTTGGTTGATTTCCTTCATTGTCCTTTATTCTAAAATCATCCATATTTATAGCAACTCTTTCAGGAGTTATATCATATCTTCCTCCAGCTTGTCCTATAGATATAACTATGTCTGGATTGTGTTTTTCTATAGCTTCCTCTATAGCTTTTACTGATTTATGTCTAACTGTTGGTATCGTTAACTTTATAACGGTAGCTCCATTTATATTTTCTTTTACCATTTTTACAGCTTCCTCAGCTGGGTTTACTTTTTCTCCACCAAATGGATCAAATCCTGTTAATAAAACTTTCATACTCACCGTCTCCTATCTTTATATTAATTCTTTACTTCAAATTAAAATGCTAAGAAGTACATTGCAAATATATGAATTACTAATAATATTATAGCTACTGGTGCTTGATACTTTATAACATCATATTGCTTTTTCATATCAAGTAATGCTGCTGGTACTATGTTAAAGTTTGCAGCCATTGGAGTTAACAGTGTACCACAATATCCTGCTGTTAGTGCAAGGGCACCAACTATAGCCGGATCTGCTCCTTGACTTAATACAAATGGAACACCTATACCTGCTGTTATAACTGCAAATGCAGCAAATGCATTTCCCATTATCATAGTGAATATTGCCATTCCTAGTACATATGCTACTACTCCTAGGAATCTATTATCTACCGGAACTACTCCAGATATTATATTAGATATAACTTCACCTACTCCAGCTTGAGTAAATAATGCACCTAATGCAACTAAAAGTTGTGGTAACATACTTGCAGGACCCATCTGTTGTAAAAGTCTTGCACTATCTGTTACTGTTGTAGATGGTTTTGCTTTTGTTAATATAAATGCTGCTATTAATGCAACTACCGAACCAGCTCCTATTGCAAATTGCGATGAACTACCAAAGTCTTTTAAAGCCATTGCAACTAAAACTGCTACAAGTGCTAATACTAATGATGGCATAAATATTTTATTACCAAGTTTTTCTGACTGCTTTTGTCCAAATTCTTCACTTGGAGTTTCATATTTAGCAAATACAACTTGCTTTGTAAGTGTTAGTAAACTTGAAGCTACTAATATTAGCCCTATTACATTTGATGGTATCAATTTCCCAAATATAAATGGTATAGATATTAATACCCAAAATAAAGCTGTTCCAAATCTTTTATTGCTATCTATTGTTTTATACGATTTTATCGCTATAACTATCATTAAAATCCCCATAAGGGCGTAAAAAATTTCTAAAGATATATTTATAAAATTTTGCACTTAATTTTCCTCCTTATTTAATTATTTTGTCTGTATTTTTTATTTAGTTTTCTATCAAATAAGTAGTTTTGAAGTGCAGATACTAAAAATGCAACTACAGCCATTATTATACTAGCTTTAACTATTTCTAATTCTGTAACATTAAACCCTTGTTCTGATAAAGTTGACGCTATAAGTAATACTCCACTACTTCCTGCAAATAAGTTTTGTCCATAGAAGTTACCATAGTTTTCCGAAGCAGCTGATAATGCTTTTATAGCCTCTTCATCTTCTTCATTTATTTTATTGTTTTTGTTTATAGCAGCAGCTTGAGCCATTGGGTTTACTAAAGGTCTAACAAATTGAGGATGACCACTCATTCTTATTGATAAAGCACCTGCTATTTGTCTTGCAAACATATATATGCTTAGTACCCCTCCAGCTGTAATCTTTCCAATCTTTTCTATTAGATATATAGCCCTTTGCTTTAGCCCGTATCTTTCTAGTATACCTATTACTGGTAATGTTAATATAAACAGTGATACTGCTCTGTTAGCTACAAAGGAATCTCCTAATATAGTTAGTATTTGGTTTATATCTAACCCAGATACTAGTCCTGTAACAATTCCTGCTACTAATACGGTAAATAGTGTTTCTATTTTGAATAAAAATCCAATTACAACTATCAAAACACCTATTAGTTTTATCATTTTTATTCCTCCCTAATTATCTAAATTAAATTTTCAGAAATTTAATTTTTTTCATAAATTTCATATTTTTCAATTTTATTAAATTATACAATATAAAACATTTTCTTACAATATTTTTATTTATATTTTTAATATTTTAATTTTGAAAATATTTTTTATTTAAATATTTAAATAAAAAAACCTATAACGATAAACATAAATTTAAATATGTTTACTTATAGGTTTTTTTTATTTATGTTAATTATTTTAATTAATCAATACTTTTTATAGCTTTATCTGCAAAGTCAGTAGTTACTATGTCACTATATAGAGGTTTTTTATCTAACTCACCAGCTTCAGTCATAACTTCCATTAGTTTATTTAAACTTTCTTCTTTTAATGTAGGTTCTTGACACCATGCATCTATTTCTTTATATCTATCAGCAACTGATATTAAATCATCTAAGCTCATATCATCAAAGAATGGTTGCATAGATTTAGCAATCTCTTCTGATGATGCACTTTGAACCCATAATTGTCCTTTATATACTGCATTAGTAAATCTTTGTATTAAATCTTTATTTTCGCTCATAAAAGACTTAGTAGCACAATATGCAGTATATGGAATTTCACCAGAATCTTGACCTACTGATGCTACTATATAACCAGTGCCTTCTTTTTCCATAGCTGTACCTGTTGGCTCAAAAGCAGTTGTAAAATCAGCTTCTCCACCAGCAAAAGCTCCAGTCATTACTCCAAACTGCACATCTGTTCTTACATTTGTTTCACCAGCTTTTGTATTTTCACCTATTGTAAGTCCATTTTGTTTTAATACATATTCTAGTGTCATTAAAGGTACGCCACCTTTTCTTCCACCTAGTATTTCTTTTCCTTTTAAATCTTCATATTTAAAATCTGGCATTTCTTCTCTAGCAATTATAAAACTTCCATCTCTTTTAGTAAGTTGTGCAAAATTTATTGCATAGTTTTCTTCTCCTTGATTATAAACATAAATAGATGCTTCAGGTCCCATAAGACCTACTTGTGCTTCTCCAGATATTAATGCTGCCATAGTTTTATCTGCTCCTTGAGCATTTATAAGGTCTATGTCTATACCTTCTTCTTCAAAGAATCCTTGAGTTATAGCTGCATATTGAGGTGCATAAAATACTGAATGAGCAACCTCAGCTATTGTTACTTTATCTAGCTTTTTCTCATCAGTTTTTCCTCCTTCACTAACATCTTGGCTGCAACCTGTTATGCATAATAAACCAACTGCTAATGAACTTATAAGTGTAACAGCTTTTTTAAACATAATATCCCCCCATGTTGAGATTTAACTACTGATATATAATATTATTTCTTCATTAAAATTGTTACATTCTAATAAATCAACCTCACTTAAGGGATTTATTTTTAATACTTATTTACAATAAATTTTTTATTTAATGCATCTGTAATATAATTAATTCCTATGCCATTAATCATCTGAGTAAAACTTTCATATTTATCATAAATATCTTTATAAACATCTACTAAAATTTCTATAACTTCAAGTAGTTCCTTTTGTGTACTTACTTCAACTATTAATTTGCTCTTTATATATATCCTATAATTTGGTTTATCTCTTTCTATTATTTTAAAATAACATCTTTTAATGCATTCTCCACATCCTATACATTTTTCTTTATCTATACAAACATCCTTACAAATTCTTTGCATTGCCCTACTTTTGCAATTTCTTATAGATGGACAAGTTTTGCAGTAAAAGCACATACCTTTATGCATACTTACACCTTTCTTTATTAATATAGCTAAGTCATATTCATTAATATCAAAATTATCACTACAAGATTCACTTATACTTATGTTTATTCTATGGTTTAGCTTTATTTTCTTAGTACTTTTATCAATATATTTATATATTTTATTAGCTAAATTAACATCTTCACTCACAGAATATATATATATATTGTTAGTACAATACATAAAGGACTTTATATGTTGGTTGTATATTTTTAATTTATTATGTTCTTTTATATGCATAGCTTTATCATTATTCATAAAATACTCCCTTTAATATAGATTATTTATGATTATTAACTTTAAATTCTTTCAGTATAAAGTATATTTTTATTATTTTGTAATTATGTGCTTATATTTTTAAATAAGATATTATTGTTCTTAAAATTTAAATTAATTTAGAAGGTGTGTTGTAAAATAATTTATATCCATTTTAAAATTTTTTTATATGAATATTTATCTATATATGTATTAATACTAATTATAAGAATATAATAAGTTGGATGTGTTAATATCTAACTTTGAATTACGAGGTGCTTATTATGAGATTATCTTTTAAATCATCTAAAAAAAGTAGTGTATTAAACCTACTAAACTTCAATGAGTTTACTTATGATAATGATGTTTTATCATATGATGATGAATACTTTGAAGAATATGACTACTATACAAATAGTATTCCTAACACAAATTATGGATTTGAAAAAGATGATATCTTGTATTATTGATATAAAAAGGACTAGGATTACCTAGCCCTTTTCTTATGCATTTTCAAAAGTATATATAGCATCTATCCTAGCTGTATATATAGATGAATTAGTACAACCTACATACTTTGCATATTTTTCTATTTTTTCCTTATCTATTTCAAGATTATAAGAATGTTCTTTTAATAACTTTTTAACATAATTATCCATTAAATAATCTTTATAATCACTTATGTCATACCCTAAGTAAATTGTTAATCGTTCTATTTCTTTATTAAAATCTCCATCTTCTTTTATTAAAAACTTATATACCTCTTCTCTATATGGATTTAAATGTATTATTTGTTTAACTATTTGAGCTTCATCTAATCTAGTTATAAATCCATCTTTGTAATTATTAAATAGTGCATTAGATTTTTGCTTGCTTTCTTCATCTATAAAAAAGCCAATATTATCTACTTTATTTTCTACAAGTGCATCTACAACTGCCATATGTATGTTAAAGCAATCATTATATAAATGATGAGATAATGATTCTAGTGTTGATTTAGCTTCATTATTTTTAAAGTTGTTTCTCTTACCTTTACCTTTAAATAAATTATTGCACATTCTTTCATAGTTTAAGTATTTTTCACAATAACTTTTTTTAAATACATCTATGTCTATTGTTATTACATCAAAGCTTATTATAGTTTCTATAGCCTTTTTTAGACCTTCTTCTATATGTTTAAAACCATCATTTTTGCAGTACCCTTGAAGATTATTTATATTTTGAATATGTTTAATTCCTTCATTATAAAAACTTTCACTAACTTCTATAGCATATAGCTTAAATAATCGTCTTATCTTATTGTAATTATCCATTTTTTCATCAAACTCTACAACTGCCCCATTTATATCAAATGTAACCATTTAATTTCCTCCTATCAATATAAAACCTTCTATACTTCTAATATTTGATTTTAAAATTTATTTTCCTTTTAAATACGTAATTTGTCTAACGTTTTATTTTTTCTATTTAAATATATGGTGTTATTTTATATTAATAAGAGGTCTTTGGTAAAATTTTGATAGCATTATATACAAAATTCGATTTTTTATTAAAACCATTAATAATATTTTTCAAAAACAAAAAAATGAATTACCTTATATCTTAGATAATTCACTCTTTTTACTTAATACTATTTATATAATATTAATCATCCCTGCTAAAATAGGTAAAAATACTGCTATAAGTAAATTAGCTACCTTTATATTAGTAACCTTTAACATATTAAGTCCAAGACCTATTATAAGTAAACTACCTATGGCAGTCATAGAATTTATAACAGGGGTTGAAAGTATTCCCGACAAACTAGATGAAAGTATTGTTATAATACCTTGATATAAAAATACAGATACTGCTGAAAATAAAACACCTATACCAAGAGTTGATGTAAATATAATAGCACTAACACCATCCAATATAGACTTAGCAAATAATGTTTCATGATTTACACTTAGCCCACTTTGAAGACTGCCAACTATAGCCATAGCTCCAACACAAAACAATAAACTAGCAGACACAAATCCTTCAGATATAGATACAGCTTCTTTTTCTTTATCTTTATTAAACTTTACTTCTAAATAATCCCCTAATTTATTTAGCCATTTGTCTATATCTATAATTTCCCCTAATAAAGCCCCTAAAGCTATACAAACTATAGTCAAAAGTGTATTTTCTCCTTTAAATGCTCCCTCTATTCCTATATATATAACACAAAGTGCTAAACCATTCATTACAGTTGTACTTATTTTTTCACTTAGTCTTCCCTTGACAATAATTCCTATTATACAACCTAAAACAATAGATATACTATTTACAATAGTTCCTATCATAATATCCCCCCAATATTTTAATCCTAAAATTTATCCCTTAAATAATATTATTTACCTCCATTTTATATAGTTTAAACTTCTACAGGTATTAAATCATATCCCATACTATGTACAAACTTTTTCAGACCTTCTGAGGATAAATTAACCATCTTTGTATTTATATTAGGATGAAAGTTTAAATTTTGTCCATCTAATACATCTTTATCTATACATAAGGTTACTTTTTTCTCTTCATCATTTATTATAGAAAATGGATTAACACTACCTGGTGTAAGTTTTAATGTGTCATATAGCCTTTCTGCTGATGCAAAAGATAATCTAGTACTTCCTAATTGTTCTTTTAATATCTTTAAGTCTGCTTTTTTATCATCTCTAACTACTACTAGATAATATCTATCTCCTTTAGAATTTTTTAAAAATAAATTTTTACAATGATTTCCCTTAGCTACATCCTTTATAAGCTCTAACTGCTCTGCTGTGTATATTGGTTCATGTTCAAATACTTCATACTCAACATTTAAATCATCTAATATTTGATATACTTTAGTCTCTATGTTCATATATTTCTCCTTATATCTTTTGTGATTATATATTTATATTTAATTATACTAAATATTATTAATTTCTTGTAAGTACTTTAATGGATTTCTAGAAAAATCTTGAAAAGAGCCTTCTGTATATATCACATCTTTTCCTAAAAATCTTTTATATCTTTCTTCTTCCTTTCTCATAGAGTAATCTTTTTTCCCTTCATGATTATTAAGTACCATAATCTTTAAAGGAGATTTTTTTCTACTCCCTTGAACTCTTTTTAACATATACTTTATATGTATATCAGAGTCAGGAAAAGAATATCCACAAAATACAAGTATATCTGCATTTCTTAAATTCTTTTCTACTTCTCTCCAAACATTAGATATATAAACATTTGACATATCTTTAAAATATGTAGGTGGTATTATTATAGGTATAGTAGTTTCACCACACTCTAAGCATTTAGCATCTTCTATATTATACAATAATCTCATAACCCCTCCTTCATAAGGAGTTAATGTTAAACTGTTGCATATAGGACAATATAGCCAGTTTAGCGATCCATGTATTTTATATAACTTTATAGTTTTTCCAAATGGTTTTCTCCATCCATCTTTTACATAAAAATTAGTAAAATCAACTCCATAATCTAGCATTATATGATTTTTTTCTTCACTATATAAAGATGCTATAGTGTTATCTACATGTATATCATAGTTTGCACTTATAAATGTTGTCTTTTCTATTAAGTTTACTTTAGATAAATTATCTACTAATAGCTTATGGTATTTGTTATTTCTATTTTCACTTTCATGTATTGCCTTTGCCATTAATAAAATTAAATATTGTCTTAAAAATCTTATGCTATCACTTTTGTTACTTAAATTTTCCATCCCAAAGTTTTTAAAAGCTTCTCCTCTTTTTTCTGCCAAATCAAGAAGTCCTAATACTTCTTCAAAGGTTGGAAAGTTTACTTTATCTATATTATCTTTTGTTATATCTATATCAAACATTTGTTTAAAGAATTTATATAGTTCTTTATTCATGTCACTTTCAAAATCATTATCTTTTAAACTTTTAAAGTAATCTACAAAAAGGTCACTTTGTATTGGTAAATTTTCAGCAGCAGATGCTCCTGCTCCAAGGAATATACTTATGTTCATTTTGCCCTCCATTACTAATTTAAAGTCTTTATTTATTATATTAAATTTTTTAAAATTTATAATTTATCATAAATTTTCTTAATAAATGATCTATGTTTAGTAAACTATGTAAAAAAACCACCATTAAGGTGGTTATAAGTTTACTATTTATAATTTAGTGTTTGATTTTAATTTTAAAACTGCTTCTGCTATTCTTTTTTTTCTAGTTTCTTGTTTTTTGGCACCTGTTATCCATTGATAGTATTTTTTCTTTGAAGAGTAAGGTAGACTTTCATAAAATTTCATAGCTTCTTCATTTTCGTTAATAGCATTTTTAAAATCACCTGGTAATTCAATTACCCTTTCCTCTTCATCTTTTTCAATTTCAACAAATACTTTATCTAAAGCTTCTTTACCTATTTCTTTTCTTATGGCTTTAGTTATCCCTATTATATAACATCCTAGGCCCATATTTACTATAGATCCTCTATATTTGACTCCATCAAATTTAGCTTTTACTTTTATCCTTTTTGCATTAAATTCTGTTTCAACATCAAATGGTATTTCAATGAATGTAGCATCTTTATCTGGTACTTTCTGTATTATTGCTTCAAACTCATAGATCATATTTTCCTCTCTAGGCACAAATCTTTAGTATATATCTTCTCTAACTAGATAATCATTACCATCTTGGTCTTTGAATGAGAATATTTTTCCATAAGGCATTATCATTAATTCTCCTACTTCAACTTCATTTGATTTCATTTTATTGTAAGTATTTTCTATGTCCCTAGTACTTAAAATTATATTAGGATGATTAACATTTGCTTTTGGATTTTGAGATAACATCATATTTTTATCATATATAACAAATGTAGTAAATTCTTCTTTACTTGGTCCAACTTCTAGCCATTTCATAGAAGGTCCCATTTGTTTTTCTAATTTAACTATAAAGTTCATTTTGTTGATCCAAAACTCTTTAGCCTCTTCTTGATTGTTAACATATATAGTTATTTTTCCTATTTTGTCTATCATATAATTTCCTCCTAAATTGTTGTAAAAAACTACATATTTAATTTTTTATTTCAAGTTCTATAAATTAATTTGAGATAATATTATAAACATATTCTTTTTAAGATTATATACCCCAAAAAACAAAATGTATATCTTATTATTAATAAAAATTATGCTAAATTTTCATCATTAGTTTACATATTTTTATATCATAAATAAATATAGGCTATGGAGATTGCTCCATAGCCTAAGTTTTTCTCTTATTTATTTTAATTTTAATAAGATAGCTTCTATCGATTCTTTTTGTATTAATATGAATTATTATATTTTATTATTTATTTACCAGCTACTGATAGTTCCTTAACTATAACAGAAGGAGATCCAACATTACTCATAGGGAATTTTAAATCACTTCCAACTACTTCTATATTCTTTAACAAGTCAAAGTAATTTCCTGCAACAGTTATTTGTTCTATAGGATGAGTCTTAACTCCATCTTTTATATAAAATCCTTTAGCAGCTAATGAAAAATCTCCACTTATTGAGTTAGCTCCAGAGTGAAGCCCTGCTAAGTCAGTTATCATTATTCCTTCATCAACTATCTTCATAAGTTCGTCTAAATCTTTATCACCAGCTTCAATATATAAGTTGCTACACTCAACACCTATGCTAGATGCAAATGATGCTTTAAATCCATTACCAGTACTCTTAGTGTTTGCTTTATGAGCAGTTTTTAAGTTGTGAAGTAATGTATTTAATCTACCACTTGATACTAATTCTTTTTTATAAGTAGCCACACCTTCATCATCAAAAGGAGTTGATGCTAATCCATTATTTAAAAGTGGGTTATCAACTATAGTTAAAACTTCACTTCCTATAATCTCACCTTCTTTATCCTTAAGAAGAGATAATCCCTTTTGTGCAGCATCTGCACTAAATGTATTTGAGAAAGTTTCAAGAAGTGATGCCATAGCATCTTTATATAGTATAGTTTTATATTTTTTAGATTCTATACTACTTCCATTTAATTTACTCATAGCTTCATTAATACCATCTTTAGCTATTTGTTTTGGATTTAATTTATCTATAGAATCAACTATTAAATACCCTATACCATCTTGCTTTTGACCATTATCCTCAACAACAGGTACAACATAAGCCATTAATATATTACTTTTATTATTAAGCTCTAATCCATTAGTGTTGTATATACTGTGACTAGATGAGCTATATGATATTTTACAACCATTTATATTAGCGACCTTATCATTAGACTTAGCTTCTTTTTCTATATTAAGTACTAAGTCTATCATTTTAGATGGATCTATATTTTCTAAATCTTCACTGTAAGTTTTAACTTTACTATAATTTTTATCACCTTTATATATAAACTGAATATCATCACACTCTACATTTAAAGCACTTTCCTTAGCATTTTTTATAAGCATGTTTAAAGCGTCAAAGTCTAGTATTTCAGTAAAAGAATATCCCATTTTACCATTTATTAATCCTCTAAAAGAAAGTCCTTTAGATTTTTCTAAATTGTACTTTTCAACTTCACCTTTATAAACACTTATACTTAAGCTTTCTCCTTGTGTATAATATATTTCACATTCACTAAACCCAGCTTCTAACCCTTTTTTAAGCAATATTTTTCTAAAAGCATTAAATTCCATGACTAATTCTCCTCTCTTCCACCAACTGTTATTTCTTTTACTCTTATCATTGGCTGACCTACATTAGTTGGTATACTTCCAGAAGATGAACCACACATACCTTGTGCTTGCTTTAGGTTATTTCCAACCATATCTATATTCATTAAAACATCGCTACCTTTTCCTATTAAGCTAGCACCTCTTACAGGTTCTACTATTTCACCATTTTTAACTAGATACCCTTCTGATACTGCAAAGTTAAATTCACCAGTAACAGGGTTTACTGATCCTCCCCCCATTTTTTTTGCATATAATCCATTGTCTATAGATTTTATTATATCTTTAGGGTCATCAGTACCATTTGCTATATAAGTATTAGTCATTCTTGAAGTAGGCGCAAATTTATAACTTTGACGTCTACTACTTCCAGTAGCTTTCATATTCATTCTTCTACCGTTTAGTTTATCTATCATATATGATTTTAGTATTCCATTTTCTATTAGTACATTCTTTTTAGTAGGATTTCCTTCATCATCAATATTTGCTGAACCCCAATGATTAGTTAATGTTCCATCATCTATTGCAGTTACCTTAGTTGATGCAATTTGCTCTCCTAATTTATTTGAAAATACAGAATTTCCTTTAGCAACAGAAGTAGCCTCTAGTGAATGACCACAGGCCTCATGAAATATAACTCCACCAAATCCATTATCTATTGCTACTGTCATTTTACCTGCTGGGCAGTTTTTAGCATTTAGCATTGTTACTGCCACACGAGATGCTTCTTTTCCGTAGTATTCTGGGTCTATTTTTTCAAATAATTCAAATCCCATGCTCGCACCAGGACCCTCAAAACCTGTTTGATTTTCAGTTTCATTAGATGCTACTGAATTTATAGATAGTCTAGTTCTTATTCTTCTATCTTCTACGTATAGGCCTTCTGTGTTTGCTATTAACACTTGTTGGTCTTTATCTAAGTATCCAACACTTACTTGAGATATTGAACTATCATATGATTTTGCACTTTTATATGCCCTTTTCATAACGTCTATCTTTTTGTTATATCCTACAGAATTTGGATGTATCTTTATAGGATTTATATCTATTAAAATTTTAGTATTATTTAAAGTTATGCTTATATTTTCCTTTAAACTACCTAATGCTAAAGCTGCCTTATAAGCTGTATCAATTAGTGAGTTTAAGCTATTGTCATTAGTATAAGCATATACACTTTTTAATCCTTTAAATATTCTAATTCCTATACCGTAACTTCTTCCCCCTAGTGCATTTTCTATTTTTTCATCTATTAAACCTATAGAGTTAGTTATAGTGTCTTCTTCAAATATCTCAGCAAAGTCAGCACCTGTTATTAGGCACTTTTCTAATACTTTGGTTACTATTTCTTTAGATAACATAATTTTCCTCCTATTTACTCGTATATTTATATTATATATATAAAAACACTCGTATACAATGTATATGGGTGTCCTATATTTAAATGATTTATTTATAAATTATTTACAATACTTATTTTTAAGTTCTATATATTGATTTATTTCTTCTTCACTAGGTCCTACTTTACCATGAAAATCTAATCCTTCTTTTCTAACTCCATATTTTCTATATGCATTAAACTTGTACTTACACTTATTTTTAATAATTTTTGAAACTTCCCTTACAGTTTCTTCATTATTTAAATTAGGAGCTATAACAGTTCTAACTTCGTAAATTTTATCTATACTTAAAAGATATTTTAAATTTCTTAACACTATATCATTACTTACTCCTGCTAATTTAATATGCTCGTCTTCATCAATACTTTTAACATCTAACATAAATTTATCAGTTAAATCAACAAGTTCTTTATGCTCTGTTAAGTCTATGCTTCCATTAGTATCTATAAAACAAGTAAGGTTTAATTCATCTTTGACTTTTTTAAATAATTTTACTAAAAAATCTGAGTTAAGAGTACATTCACCACCACTTACAGTTATCCCTTGAATAAATGGACTTATTTCTTTAATTTCTTCAAAAAGTTTATCTACTGAATAATCTTTAGTTTTAGGGCTTGATAAATTATCACATGCTTTAATGCAATCGTCACATCCTATACATTTTTTTTCATCCCAAACCACTTTATTATCTATCTTAAATAATGCATCTGCTTTACAAGTTAAAATACACTTACCACAATTTATACACTTATTTATAGTTTCTGGATTATGACAGTAAGTACATTTAAAATTACAACCTTGAAAAAATATAGCTGTTCTATTTCCCGGTCCATCTATACAAGAAAAAGGAATAATCTTATTGACTAGTGCCATAATTAAGCCCTACGCTTTCTATCAAAAGCTTTAGAACCATGTTTTGCATTCATACCAAATACTGTTGCATTGTTTTTAACTGCCTTTTTATTTTCAAGTTGATTAACTTCTGATTTTTTAACTAAATATCCTGTAACACGAACAACATCACTACTATCTGAATAAGCTGATATATATCTTATTCCAGTTTTAAATGCCCCATCTATAACATTAACTATAGCTTCTGGGTTATCTTTATATGTATCTTCAAACACAAATATATCACCTATTCCATTGAAGAAGTATTTATGATATGGTGCTGATTGTATAATATGTTTAAATAATTCAGGCTCTTCTCCTACTGGAATTCTACATCCTGGAGATATTCCTGTATCTGTATCTATACCAACTTGAGCGTGCATTAAGTGTTGACCATCAAAACATCCTGTATACTTTGATTTATGTGAAGTTACTATAGAATTAATATTTTCTATTATTCTTAATCCTAATTCATTGGCTTCTTTTGAATATCCAAATCTGTCCTCCTGATTAGTTGCATTTAATAAATGGTTTACAGCCTCAGCAAGTCCAACTATACCAAACATTCCTGAGAATAAATCTTTTTTAATAAATCCTTCTAAAACAAGGAAATTTGATTTAAAGAATGCTGCTTCTTCTACTAAAAATCTTATTCTTTCATCTATATACTCAAGCATCTTTTGTGTAACAAAAGGTATTTTATTTTCTAAAAAATCGTCTACAGAACTTGATTCTTCTGCTAATCTACTAAGAACAAGTCTAACTAGGGTATATCCCCCTCCACCTATTAAAAATCCATTGTAACAACTTGCAAGTGCATATTTTTCAGTTTTAAAATCAACAACATCCATTTTATGATTTGCAAAACTTGGCTTAGCTGTAGATAATGACGTTTGTGCACATAATGTTATAAATTCTTTTGATGTTAAGTCTTTATCATATTTAACAGTTAAATTTGGTACTGCACACTGTAACTCTCTCATAGCTTTAAGTATAAGCCTACCAGCTTTAGTATCTATTGGACCTATATTTGCATGAACAAATGAATCAGTAAGCGTTCTGTCTATGTGTTTTAAGTATAATTTTATAGCCTTATAAGCTTCTTCTTCATCTTTTACAAAAGGTTCTAAAAGGTCATCTATATTCCCTAAATATACTGGATATGATGTTATTGATGGAACATGCTTGTAAAATATTAATAAGTTATTAGTTGCTTCCCATATATCAGTAGGTATATCAAGTTCTAAAAACTTACATCCTTCTTTCATTAGTTTTTCATAATCTGGTATAACATATCTTGGTCTATAAGGAGCATTACCTTCAAACATTGTGCATATTATATTTTTTTCTAGCAAAGTCTTTGTTTTATCATCTATATTTAATACATTAAGAGTACTTTCTCCTTGACCTGCTAGCTGTAGTACTTGCTGATTATAAGTTAAAGTTTCATTTTTTATAATGTTTAGTGCTTGATTCATATATTTTCCCCCTATAATTTATATTAATTATTTCCTTTTAATTGAATCTAGTTTATTTAATAATTTATAAAACTGCTCTTTATTTATTGATATATATTTTCTACTTACACAAATTAAATTTTCTTCTTTTAATTCTTTTAAATTTCTATTTATTGTTCTTATAGAAAATCCTAATACTGATCCTATTTCTTCTCTTGTTTTATATATATAAACAACATCTTTTTCTTCACTTTCAAATATATCTATTAAGTAATTTATTAGTGAATATACTGCTGGGTATGCAAGAACTTCCCCTTTGTTTAAAGATTGTTCATACATGCTTTTTGATACAAAGTGTAATACTTTTAATGTTAAATCTTGGTCTAGTTTAATCCATTTTATAAAATCACTTGTAGATATTTTAAGCATTATACAATCTGTTATAGTTTTAAGTGTTGATGAATAAGCTTGTTTATTTGCCATAATTTCCATAACACCTATATATGCTATAGAATCTACATCGGCAAAACTATATACAAATCCATTTTCAAATTCATTTCTAACTTGCATTTTTCCATTAAGACTTATGTATATGTCTTTTATATTTTCACCCTTTAATGCTACTGTTTTTTCCTTTTCAATTTTTAAAATTTCGCATTTGTTTTTTATGTTATTAGGTATTTTACTTATAAATTCTTTTGTATATTTGTCTTCTATATAATTAGAGAATACGCCATCTTGCATATTTTAAATTTCTCCTAACTATTTAACTTTTATTTTATTTTATCATTGTTTTACAAAAGTAAAAGGACATATGTCCCTTTATATTTTAAATAATGGCTATAAACATACCTATATTACAATAAATACTATTAGAAATTGATTTATTGAACTTACTTAAGATAATATATTTCACTTTAAATTTAATGAAACTATTTTTTAATTGGAAAATAATTGAATATTGTATATAATATAATCAAAGTTCGTAATTGATATATAATGCGAAATAAAGATATTTTAGATATCATATAGATAAATATGAATTTATTATAAAATTTCATAAATAAAAATTCTAGGGGGAACTTAGTATGAATACAGCAACATTTCTAGATATATTAGCAGTAGCAGAAAAACTAAAATGTAATACGAGACATTCATGGACATCGAGCGGACGCCATGAAAGTGTAGCAGAACATAGCTGGCGTATTGCATTAATGGCATTATTAATGCGTGATGAATTTCCAGAAATTGATATGGACAAGGTAATTCGTATGTGTTTAATTCATGATTTAGGGTAAGCCTTTACTGGTGATATTCCTGCTTTTGAAAAGAAAGAAGAAGATAGTAAAAAAGAAGATGAGGAACTTTTCAAATGGATAAAAACTTTTCCTACTCCTTATATTGAAGAATTCACAGAACTTTTAAATGAAATGAATGAACTAAATACTGATGAAGCAAAGCTTTACAAAGCATTAGATAATTTAGAAGCAGTCATTCAGCATAACGAAGCGGATATTAGTACTTGGATTCCACTAGAATATGACTTACAGTTTACTTATGGTGCAGATAAGGTGAAATTTTCTCCTTATTTAAAAGAGCTAAAGGAAGAAATAGACCAAAGAACGACAGAAAAAATAGCTCAAAAGAAGGAAGCTTAGTTATTTAGAATAAAGGCTATGTTAGCTAACTTTGTTATAAATATCAATTTAAAATAACTCTATCTTAGTCATTGAAATGTTGAGTATACTAAGATAGAGTTATTTCGTAATTTATTAATATTATTCTTTAATATCTTCTGTTGTAAGTATTGCGTTCTTATCTATCCCTGAATATTGATAACCTGTAACTTTAATTCCAACTAATACTGTTAATGCTATTCCTATGATTATTTTTTACCTTTTGATTTCATTTTTATCCCCCATGATATATTTTCTTGTTTATTGTACAATTTTGATCCCCCTAGTTAAAATGCATTTGTTATAATTATGATAATATATTTTTATGGTGAGTGTATATATTTATATTATTTTTGTTGTAGTGTTTTATTTTTTGATGTATTTATAATTTTCATCACTACGCATTATATTTTAATAAATTTATGTATAAGTAAAACCACCTTAATATTAATCAAGGTGGTAATAAAATCTATTTTATATTATTTTCATAATCCTAGTTTATTTACTATACTTTAAAATAAAGTTCCCCATTTCAATTGCACAATCTTCACTTTGTGGATAAACGCCTATATTATCTCCATATGCATGACCAAATCCTTTATACAGTACTGTTGTAGTGTCAACACCAGCTTTAACAAGCTTTGCAGCATAAGCTAAACATTCTACCTTTAAAAAATCATGTTCTCCAACTGTAATAAATGTAGGAGGTAATCCTTTTAGATCTCTAATATACGGACTCAAATATCCATTTTTAATTTCATCTGTACCTAATATATCTTTTAACCCACCTGATAATCCATCAAACATGTTTAGCATAAACTCTATGCCTGATTTATGTTTAGGAGACATTTCATATTCATCCTTACTCCATTTAAAGAATTCATCTTCTTCATTAGCCATATTTACAGTAGGGTAAAGTAATAATTGTCCTTTTACCATACCTAAGTTAGCTTCAAAATCTTTAGTAGTACAATATTGAGTTAGGTTTCCACCAGCACTATCTCCTGCTACAAATATATTATTCTTATCTCCACCTAGACTTTCTGCATTATCATAAATCCACTTTAACACAGAATAACAATCTTCATGACCAGTTGGATATGGATTTTCTGGTGCTAAACGGTAATCAACTGAAAAAGCTAGTATGTCTGTTTTTTCAACAATTAACTTTACTAACTCCTCAACAACATCAGGTGAGCCTCCAAAGAATCCACCACCATGAATAAAGTAAAGAACTGGAGCATTTTCCTTCATAGTTTCAGATTTATATATACGTACTGGTATTTTATATCCATCATTAGCTTCAACATGTTCATTTATAATATCAATATTTTTTTCAACAATCGGAATACTCTTAATCTCACCAAACATATTTCTTAATCTACCAATTGATTTTAAAGATGCATCCATATTCAACATGCTTTTAGGCATAAGTTTCATTATTTTTAGTTGTTTTTTCATATCATTATAAAGACGAGGATCCATTGCCCCTCTTTCATCACTATCAGGTAAGTTCTTCACTAAAACTTTTGCACCTTTAATATCGACTATTTCTTGTTTTTTTACAATATTATCTAATAATTCTTTTGAATATTTTCTACTCATCTTTACGCTCCCCTTTTTATTGATTATATTTTTTTAATGTCCATTTTACTAAACGTTTTCATGTATTATAAAAAAATAAACCCATAATTTGTTTATATTCAAATATATGCGTTTATTTTACTCATTAAAATTTTATCATTTCTTATTAAGTTATTGTTTCCATTTTTTGTTCTCTTTTTGGTTATTTTTTGACGCTTTAAAATACTTACGGTATTTAAGTGGAGTCATATTATACTTTTGTTTAAACACACTTATAAAAGACTTTATATTTGAAAATCCATGAAAAGATGCAATATCTTGGATGTTGTCATCACTATTAATTATATCTTCATAAGCTTTAGAAAGCCTAAAGTTATTTAAATAAGCTTTATATGTAACTCCAAACCACTTATGAAATTTTCTTGAAAAATATTCACTACTCATATAAAAATGCTTAGAAATATGTTCTAAAGTTAATTCTTTCTTATAATTTTCACTTATATAAATTAAAATTTCTTTTTGCCTTTCTTTATACTTAAAATAATTATTTGTATAATTATCTTCTTTTTGAATCCTATAATTAGTTAATAAAATATATAAAATTTCATAAATATATGAGTTTATCTTAATATAGTCTAATTCATTTTTATTTAAAGAAAATTCTTTTATTTCTAAGAAAATCTCCTGTAATCTATCCTTTTTACAATTTGAATTCATAATATCAAACTGTATATTATCAATATTTGGATATACTTTTTTTATAAAGTCATAAGATAAAACTAAAATAACAACCCCACATAATCGTTCTTGATATTTCTCAAATTCATGAACATCTCCACTATTTACAAGAACGAAATCTCCACTCTTTGCACTAATACTTTTGCCATTAATAAAACCCATTAATTCCCCTTCAGTTACAAAATTAATTTCAATACTTCTATGCCAATGAGAATGAATATAGTAATGTCTTTTCACATCAGTATTTTCTTTTCCAAAATATCCTAATAAGGCTGGTAAATTAGGATTTAGGTTTATTTTTTCATATATAACATTATTCATAATAATCTCCACTCTAAAACTTCTAAAAAAATATATTTAAATTATCTAAGTTCAGTTATTTAATTAATTTCTATTATAATTTACATTTACATAATTTACTATAGTCTAGCAGAATCTCTAAACTTTTTTGGAGTTACCCCTGTAAACCTTTTAAATATTTTAGTAAAATAGCTTTGATCATTAAAATGTAGCAATACAGATATTTCTAAAATTGAATAATCAGCTAATAAAAGCAATCTTTTTGCCTCTTCAATTTTTTCTTTCAAAATATATTCACTTATAGTAATACCCACCTCTTTTTTAAAAAGCCTAGATATATAGCTAGTGTTAAAATTAATATGCTCACAGATATCCTCTAAAGATATATTACTATATAAATTTTGATATATAAAAGAAATGCAAGCTAGTATTGGGCTTGAAAAATTTTTATTCTTCAAAATACGAACTCTATCTGCAAAATCACAAGCCATAGTCGTTCTCAAATTATTTAAATCATTGAGTGTATTAAGTTCTTCAATATGTTGAATATAAGAGTCACTAAGTGTATATGCAACTTCCGTATTCATTCCGCCAGCAATTGCAGCACGAGTTACTAAAGTAGCAGTGGTAATTAACAAATTTTTAAATGATCTTATTGAATTATTCTTAGCTAAAACACCATAGTTACCACTTACGGGATCGCTCAAAACTTTAATTAGCTTCTCTTTGTTTCCAGTTCTTATACAGTCCATAATTGTCTCTTCATACATAAACGGATGATGAAAAACATCATTTTGTCTAGCTAAAGTGGCTATATTTTCAAAATTGCTAGAAATATTACTGATTATATCGTTGTTATAAGAGTTTGTTTTTATAACATCATCAAAACTTATCTTTTTATTGTAAATTAGATAATAAGATAGAATACTTGTATTTATAAATGTATTAAAATCTATAATTGGTAAAGAATTATAATATTTTAATAAAATATTCTTTTCTTCAAGAGTTATCTTATGTAGAAAAATATTATCTATATTATCAAATTCAATGTGCTCATAAAGGCAAGGTCCAATAATAAAAGTACCAATAAATTCATTATCAATACAAAGTCCAATAGATATAAAATTTTCCATATACTCTGTAGATTTAATCACAGGAACAGGTGTAAACGTATTTAAGTTAAAGTTTTTTGAAATAGATTTTATTAATCTATCATCAATTATATCTAAATTATTCTTACCCTTTGTAGAGTATTTCAATGAGCCATCTTTACTAAAAAAATATAAAGGTATTTTTAAAGTATCAAATATAATATTACAAATAAAATTTATATCATTACACATTTCTGTTTTTAAAATCATAAAAAATCCCCTTTAGTCAAAATAATAATAAAAAAGCAAAAATAATACAAAAATTATACTATTATTATTGATAATATATTATATATAACTAAACAATCAAGTCATACTTGATAGTGATATTTAAAATAATCATCAATAAGGTAAATCAAAATAAAAAGGGGAATTATGACTATGAAAAAATGGAAAGAAATTAAAAAACATGGCTATAATATTATCCTAAATGAAGGTGGTCAAAATATAGCTTATTCACCTAACTCAGGAGTTAAAATAATTGAAGAAGATGGATATGCTTTTAAAAACTTAAGTAAAAGTGGAAAATTAGAAAAATATGAAGACTGGAGATTACCAGTAGAAGAAAGAGCTAAAGATTTAGCATCAAAAATGAGTATAGAGCAAATAGCAGGGCTAATGCTTTATAGTGCACATCAATCTATTTCAACTAAAGATGACTTTTTCTCTAAGGCATTTGCAGGTACATATAATGGTAAAAAACTAGAGGAATGTGATGCTAAAATAACTGATTTAACTGATCAACAAAAAAATTTCTTGTTAAATGATAACTTAAGACATGTATTAATAACAGTAGTAGACGATGCTAAGACTTCTGCTGTGTGGAATAACAATGTACAAGCTTTTGTAGAAAAAACAGGATTAGGAATACCAGTAAATACAAGTAGTGACCCAAGACATGGTGCAAGTGCAGATACAGAATTTAATGCAGGTGCAGGTGGTGATATTTCAAAATGGCCAGAGCCACTAGGTCTTGCTGCTACTTTTGATAGTGAATTAGTTAGAAATTTTGGGCATATCGCAGCTAAAGAATATAGAGCTTTAGGAATAGCTACAGCTTTATCTCCACAGGTAGATATAGCAACAGAACCAAGATGGATGAGATTTAATGGTACTCTTGGAGAAGACCCAATTTTATCAAGAGATTTAGGTGAGGCATATTGTGATGGCTTCCAAACTTCATATGGTGAAAATGAGATAAATGATGGTTGGGGATATGATAGTGTAAATGCAATGGTTAAACATTGGCCAGGTGGAGGTAGTGGAGAAGGTGGTAGAGATGCTCACTATGCTTATGGTAAGTTTGCTGTATATCCAGGAAATAATTTTGATGACCATCTAATACCTTTTACAGAAGGTGCCTTTAAATTAAAAGGAAAAACTAAAAAAGCTTCTGCCGTAATGCCATACTACACTATATCTTATAATCAAGATAAGAAAAATGGTGAAAATGTAGGTAATTCATATAACAAATATATAATAAATGATTTATTAAGAGATGAATATAAATACGATGGAGTTGTATGTACAGACTGGATGATTACTAAAGATAATCACGTAGTTGACGCATTCATATCAGGAAAGTGTTGGGGTGTTGAGACTCTTTCAGAAGATGAAAGACATTACAAAGCACTTATGGCTGGTGTTGACCAATTTGGAGGAAATAATGAAGTTAAACCAGTACTTAATGCATATGAAATGGGTGTTAAGGAACATGGAGAAGAATTTATGCGTGCTAGATTTGAAAAATCAGCAGCAAGGTTATTACTTAATATTTTCAGAACAGGATTATTTGAAAATCCATATGTAGATGTAGATAAGTCTCAAGAATTAGTAGGTAATCCTGAATTTATGCAAGCTGGATATGATGCACAATTAAAATCATTAATTATGTTAAAAAATAAAAATAACGTACTTCCAATAAATGAAAGAAAAAAAGTATATATTCCAAAAAGAAAAATAAAAGAAAGTAAGGACTGGTTTGGTAATGTAATACCTGCTAGAGAAATTGATCCTGTTAGTAAAGTTATAGTAGAAAAATACTTTAATGTTGTAGATGATGCAAAAGATGCTGATTTTTCAATAGTATTTATAGAATCTCCTAAAACTGTTGGATATACAAAAGAAGAAGGATACTTACCAATAAGTTTACAATATAGACCATACACTGCAGTAAATGCAAGAGAAACAAGTATTGCAGGAGGTGACCCATTAGAATCATCAACTAATAGATCTTACTTAGGAAAAACTAACTTTGCTAGTAATGAATCAGATTTAGATATAATACTAGAAACAAGAAAAGCTATTGGTAAAAAACCTGTAATAGTATCTTTAAATATGACAAATCCAACTATAGTAGGAGAATTTGAGCAATATGTAGATGGAATAATCACAGACTTTGGAGCACAAACACAAGCTATAATGGATATAATTAGTGGAAATGTAAATCCAAGTGGATTGTTACCATTTAATATGCCTGCTAATATGGGAACTGTAGAGGCGCAATGTGAAGATGTTCCTCATGATATGAAGTGTTATGAAGATGAATTAGGAAATGTATATAAGTTTGCATATGGCCTTGATTTTAATGGAGTTATAAATGACAGCAGAGTAGCAAAATATAAAATTAAATAAGTAATTTAATATTTATAAATAAAAAACCTCGACAAGACATTTATGTATTGTCGAGGTTTTTATGATGGGTCTAAATCATTTTCATAAGTTTTGGTATAAATAAACTTATTTCTGGTATAAATGTTACTAACATAAGTACAACCAATATACCTACATAGAATGGTAATAAATATTTTATTACATCTTCTAGTTTTGTTTTACCTACTTTACATCCAATAAACAGTGTATTTCCAACTGGCGGTGTTATATTACCTATACATAAGTTAAATATAAGCATTATACCAAATTGGACAGAGTCCATTCCAAAGTTTTTAGCTATTGGTAAAAATATTGGTGTAAATATTAATATTGCTGGAGTTAAGTCCATAAATGTACCAACTATTAATAATATTAAGTTCATTATTAGTAATATTACAACTGGATTTGAAGATATTCCTAATAATAATTCTGTTATTGCACTTGGAATATTTGTAAATGCCATAACCCAAGACATTATTGATGATACCCCTATTAAGAATATTATTATCCCTGTCATTTCAACTGTTTCTAGTAGTATTCTAGGCATATCTTTTACTTTTATAGATTTGTAGAAAAAGAATGATAATATGAAAGAATATACAACTGCAACAGCTGCTCCTTCTGTAGCTGTGAATATACCACCTACTATACCACCTATTATTACAAATATTAAGGCTAAACTAGGAAGTGCATCTATAAATATTTTCATAGCTTCACCAAAGCTTATCTTATATTTAGTTGAATACTTATACTTTTTCGCAAGTATAAATGCTACTACCATTACTGATAATCCCCATAATATTCCTGGTATATATCCAGCCATAAATAGTGCTGCTACTGATGTTCCTCCACTTACTAATGAATATATTATAAGTGAGTTACTTGGAGGAATTAAAAGCCCAGTTGGTGCAGATGCTATATTAACTGCCGCACTATAGTTTTTATTATAACCTTCTTTTTCTTGAAGTGGAGACATTGTTCCACCGATTGCAGCAGCTGCTGCAACTGAAGAACCACTTACTGCCCCAAATAGCATGTTTCCTACTACATTTGTATGTGCTAAAGATCCTGGTAATTTACCACTTAATACTTTTGCAAAGTTTACTAATTTTAATGCGATACCACCGTTGTTCATTATTATCCCTGCTAATACGAAAAATGGTATTGCTAATAATGAAAAACTACTTATTCCCGTAAATATTCTTTGTGCCCCAGTTAGTACTGCTACATCCCATGATAATGTAGTTAATATTCCAAATATAGATGCTACACCTATAGTTACAGATATTGGTATTCCTAATAAAAGCAGTATAGGAAATGCAATAGCTATAGCTGAACCTGCTTGAAATGCTAATTCCATAATCTTATCTCCCTTGGATTAATTATATTTTTTATTTCTACGCAACCTTTTCATTCTTTCTGTTTGATTTAGTTACCTCTCTGTCTGATTGAGCCATCTCTTGCTTTAAATCAATTAAGTTTAATATATTGTAAATAATCGTTATTACTCCTGATAATGGTAATGCTAAATATATATATCCCATAGATATTCCTAGTGATGGTGATACTTGCCCCATAGCTAACATACTTATTTGAACTCCACCTAATACTAAAACTAATGCTGAGAATACCATTACTACCAATTCTGTCATTACATTTAATATCATTTTTACTTTAGGACTTTTTGATTCAAGTTTTTGTCTAAAAAACACCATAGTCATATGATCTTTTTTACCAAATACATAAGCTGAACCTAATAAAGCCATCCATACAAATGAATATATTAGTAAATCTTCTGATACTGTACTTGGATTATTTAGAACATAACGAGTTATTATTTGCCAAGTACCTAAAACTACCATAAATGCTAGTAGTGTCATACATATGACTTCTATTACTTTGTTTAACATTTTTCTTAACTTATTCATCTTCGTTCCCCCTACTAGTATTTATTTACTTGTTGGTGCTTTTGCTTGTATTTTATCGTATATAACTTTTACTTCTTTGTCATTTTCAGTCATTTCTCTATGAAGTGGTAAAACTTTTTCTTTAAATGGTTCTGTATCTGGGTAGTAGAATTTAACCCCCATCTTTTTTGATTGTTCTACTGCTTCACTTACTTTATCTTCCCAAGCATCAACTTGGAATTTATTTATTTCATTAGCCGCATCTAATATTATATTTCTATGTTCTTCACTTAAATTATCTAATAACTTAGCATTCATTATTAATATGTCTGGAATCATACCATGTTGGTTATATGAATAATATTTTGCAACTTCTCCATGCTTATTATTAGTAAGTGCTAATTCATTATTTTCAGCTCCATCTATAACCTTTTGTTGAAGAGCAGTATAAACTTCTCCGAAACTCATTGGTGTAGCTGAACCACCTAATAATTCCATCATCCTTATGTTTGTTTGACTTTGTTGTACTCTTATTTTCTTCCCTTTTAAATCTTCTGGCTTCATTACAGGCTTATCTGTTGTGTACATATTTCTTGAACCTGCATCAAACCATGTAAGACCAACAAATCCAGATTCTCTAGTTGATTCATATATATCGCCCATTATATCTTTGTCATTCATTACAGAATGATAATGTTCTTTACTATTAAATAAGTATGGAAGGTTGAATACGCTATATGATTTATTAAAACTTTCAAGCAAACTTATACTTCCAACAGCTATATCTATAGCTCCCGTTTGAGTAAGTTCTACCGACTCACGCTGTCCACCTAATAACTCATTTGGGTATACTTGTATATCTATTTCATTATTAGTTTTATCTTCTACAATTTTTTCAAACTCTTTTAGTGCTAAGTGTATTGGATGTTCCTCACCTTGGTTGTGAGCAACCCTCATAACCCTTGCTTCATTACCTTTACTTGAACTACATCCAACTACCGATAAACTAGCTATAGCTGCAAGTAAAATAACTTTAATCCTTTTATTCATATATAAATTCCCCCTAGGATTATTTTATAAAATATTTTTTAGCGTTGTTGTAACATATATCTTCTACTATGTTGCCTAATATTTCTAAATCATATGGATATTCTCCATTTTCAACTAACTTTCCTAAATAATTGCAAAGAATTCTTCTAAAATACTCATGTCTTGTAAATGATAAGAAACTTCTTGAATCTGTAAGCATTCCTACAAATTTACTAACTAAACCTAATTGTGAAAGTGCTATAAGCTGTCTTTCCATTCCATCCTTTTGGTCATTAAACCACCATCCAGAACCAAATTGGATTTTCCCTGCAACTTGTCCACCTTGGAAGTTTCCAATCATAGTTCCTAATACTTCATTATCTTTTGGATTTAAACAATAAAGAATAGTTTTAGGTAGCTTATCTTCTACATCTAAGCTATCTAATAACCTTGATAAAGAATAAGCGATTTCCCCATCGTCAATACTATCAAATCCTGCATCCGCTCCAACAGAATTAAACATTCTAGTATTATTATTTCTAAGTGCACCTATATGAAGTTGCATTACCATATTTCTTTCACTATACATTTTCCCTAATTCTATTAATGTAAATGTTGTGTATTTTTGAGCATCTTCTATGCTTATTTCTTCTCCCGCTAAAACTTTAACAAATATGCTTGCAACTTCCTCTTTGTTAGTAGGTTTAAAATAAACTCTTTCTAAACTATGGTCTGTTATATTGCAACCATTGTCTACAAAGTAATTTAACCTTTTTTCTAATATTTCTATTAATTTATCATAATCTTTAATTTCTGTATCTTCTGTTTTCCCTAATAACTTTATGTAATCACAAAAATCTTTATTTTGTATCTTTAATGCTCTATCTGGTCTAAATGTAGGTCTTACCTCACACTCAAAACTATCATCAGCATTAATTTCTTTATGATATTTTAAATCATCAACTGGATCATCTGTAGTTCCTATATAAACTACATTAGATATACTTATTAATTTTCTGGCAGTTAAATTCTTTTTTACTATAGCATTATTGCATTTTTCCCAAATGTCTTTTGCAGTCTTTGCACTTAAAGTATCTTCAACATTAAAGTATCTTTTAAGTTCTAGATGTGACCAATGATATATAGGATTTCCTATTAAATAAGGCATCATATTTGCAAATTCATAGAATTTTTCAAAATCACTAGCATCACCAGTTATATATTTTTCATCTATTCCAAAACTTCTCATGGCTCTCCACTTATAATGATCATGGTATAACCACATTTGAGTTATATTTTCATATTCTTTATCTTCTGCTATTTCAACTGCTGGCAAGTGGCAGTGGTAATCAAATATCGGCATTTTTGAAGCATTATTATGATATAAGATTTTAGCTATCTCATTTGATAATATAAAATCTTGATCCATAAACTTTTTCATAACTTTCTCCTAAATTAATATTTTTAATATCGTTTTCTTACTACATTAAATATTAACATGCATCTTAATATTTTCTAATATATTTCATTATTTTACCTTTTATACTATTTTTTATAAAGAGTGTTTCGAAATAAAATTTATTTCAAAACACTACTTTTATTTTCATTATTTATTCTTATTTATAGCCTCTATTAATCCATTTATATAAACTGCTCCTAAAGCTCTATCATATAATCCGTATCCTGGTCTTCCTGTTTCTCCCCATATCATTCTACCGTGGTCTGGTCTATATGGTCCTTTAAAGTCATAGTCGCAGTATGCTTTTACTATTTCATAAAAATCAAGCGATCCACACTCAGATAAATGAGCTACTTCATTGAAACTACTTTCTCCTGTTATTAATACGTTTCTTAAGTGTGCAAAGTTTATTCTATTTTTTTCTTTACCAAAGTATTCAACCATTTTTACTACATCATTAGTACTTGTGCATCCTAATGATCCTGTACATAAAGTTATACCATTGTATTCACTATCATAAAGATTTACAAATCTTTCTAGATTTTCAAAATTTGTTATTATTCTTGGAAGTCCAAATATTCCCCATGGTGGATCATCTGGATGTATTGCCATTTTTACGTTACTTTCTTCAGCTACTGGTATTATTTCTTTTATAAAGTATTCAAGATTTTCCCATAACTTTTCTTCATCTATATCTTT
>NZ_JADNAJ010000004.1:0-304863 GCF_015550185.1 Romboutsia sp. 1001285H_161024_C4
TTACCTTACCAACTAGCTAATCAGACGCGGGTCCATCCTGTACCGCAAAAGCTTTGATAAGAAAGCCATGCGACTCTCTCATGTTATCTCGTATTAGCATACCTTTCGGTATGTTATCCGTGTGTACAGGGCAGGTTACCCACGCGTTACTCACCCGTCCGCCGCTCTTTACTCGAAGTAAATCGCTCGACTTGCATGTGTTAGGCACGCCGCCAGCGTTCATCCTGAGCCAGGATCAAACTCTCAAAATAAATTCTTTGAATTTATATCGCCAACGATATTGTTTCACATCCGTTCAACAACATCCGTTGCTAAAATAAATTTGACTACCTGCTCAGACTATCATTATCTGAATATCTGGCTTGGTTTGTTTTCGATTCTTTAAGAATCAGTTATATAAATTAACCTACTGTTTAATTTTCAAAGTTCATTTTAAGCGACTGTGTCGGCGCTTACTTTTTTGCTTTGCCCTTTTCTTAAGGACAAGTAATACTATATCACCATAATTTTATATCGTCAATACTTTTTATAAACTTTTTTATTTTTATATTTATTATTTAATATTAATATCAATAAATTACTTATATTCACTTAGTTTTAAATATATTGTACTAGTTAATTTTTTCTTATCTTTATTTTTATAATTAATTTTAACTAGTACAATATGTATATTATTTTTTATTTAATATAATTTTCTTCTGTTATCATATGATGTGTGCATATTACCTTCATAATCTAGTTTAGCTTTTATGCTTACTATACGTCTACCCTTATTATGATTTACAGAAATATCCGCATATCTAGCATCATCTGCATTACTTTTTAAATAATCTCTTAGAAATTCTTTACCTGATGTTGTGTCTGCGTTATCAAATACATTAAAGTATGCAGAATCTTTAACTTCTAAAGATATATCATATGTTCCATCTTCTCTTTTATATCTAGTTTCTCTTATATTGTCCATATTACTTCCTCCTGTAAGAAATAGCATAATTATATTTAATTTTTCCATAATATTATTTTTTATTATAAAAAGCTTAAATAAATTATAAAAAAAGAAGAATGCAATTTTGCATCCTCCTTTTTTATAATTTATATTCCATCTTCAGCCAACACAACTTTTCTTATTGGCGGTTTTATACTGTTTATTCCAGCTGTCTTTATAGCCTCACTATCAATCTCAAATCCTAGAGACACCATCATAGTAGATTCAACTAGCATTGGCAGATTAGTTCCACAAAAAACTTCTATATTCGAATGTTCTAATGTTAATTCACTACTAACCTTAAAAGGAGTTCCTCCAGGTAAATCTGTAAATATATATACTTTATTATAAGTATCTTTAACTATGTTTCTTATTTCTTCTTTTAAATCATCTGATGATTTATTTTCTGTAAAATCAACAGTTTTTATAAAATCATATTTTCCTGCAATTAAATCCAAACTACTTTTAAGTCCACTTCCAAAATTCCCATGTCCTGTTATTATTATCATTTTATCCTCCTAGAGTATACCTAAGAATGCTCCTATTAATCCTATTACTACTAATACTAATATATTAACTAACGGAGAAACATTTTTCTTAACTAATCCATACATTCCAAATGTTAATCCAAGAGGTAATAAACATGGCATTATAGAATCTAGTATCTTTTGTAAGTCTATAGTTCCAGACATACTTAAGTATTCTGGAGTAACTATATTTATATTTACATATGATGCTATTAATGCTCCTACTACTATCATACCAAGTACTGTAGCTGATCTAGTAAATTCTTTAGCATTTTTAGTAAGCTTAGTTATACCTTCAACACCAACTTTATATGACCAATGCATAAGACCAAATCTCAATCCTAAATGTACTATATTAAATAACACAAAGAATATAATTGGTCCTAATATACTTCCTTGTAAAGAAAGATTCGCTCCTATACCTGCAGATATTGGTAATAATGTAAACCAGAATATTGCATCTCCTATACCACCTAAAGGTCCCATTGCTGCAACTCTTAGAGCACGTATAGTTTGAACATCTGCCTTTTTTTGTTCAAGAGATAATATTATCCCCATAACAAATGTTATTAAAAACGGATGGCAGTTGAAAAACTCCATATTATGTTTCATTGATGTTGATAAATCTTCTTTGTTTTTGTGTATTTTTTTAAGCCCTGGAAGTATAGAGTATAACCATCCTCCAGCTTGCATTCTTTCATAGTTAAATGATGCTTGTAAAAACATTGATCTCCAAGCCATTTGATTTAATGTTTTATTGTCAAGAGTTTCGCCTTCTGTTTTATCGATATACTCTCTTTGACTTTTTAATGCTTCTGTATTAGATGCCATCGCCTATACCTCCTCCTGTATTTTTAGTTTTCATACTTACATGGAAGTCATAAACTGCTGCAGCTATACCTACTATAGCTATAGCTAAAAGTGGTAATTTACCATATGCTACTAAAACAAATCCTAACATCATAAATAATGCATATTCTTTACTTAACATAACTTTAAGTAACATTGCAAATCCTAGTGCTGGCATCATCTTACCTGCTGCAGTTAGTCCATCCCAAACCCATTGTGGTAATACTTTTGTTAAAGTTTCTCCTATTGCCTGACCTGATAATAATCCAGCTAAAACTATCAATGCAAATGATACTGCTAATATTCCCATAGCCATATAATTGACTCTATCTATACCTTTTGGATTAGCCTCATCTGCTGCCTTATCACATAGTCCCATTAATGGAGACATTACTGTAAATAAAGCTGTTACTGCATATTGACCAAGTAATGCAAATGGTATTGCAAGAGGTAGTGCAGCTGAAGTATCTAATCCTGATTGAATAGCAAATACTGTAGCCATTATTCCACCTATAACTGCATTTGGAGGTTGTGCTCCTCCTACTGGCATTGCTCCTATCATCATAAGTTCATATGAACCACCAACTATAAGTCCTGTTTGTAAATCTCCCATTATAGCTCCTATTATAGGACCAATTACTATCGGTCTATAAAAGGACTCTAAGAAGTTAAATTGGTCTATTGCTGCTATCATTGTAACTATTAATATAAGACCAATTTGAATAAAACTTAATTCCATAAACTTACCCCCTTATTGAATTTTATTTAAATAGTTCATCTAGACTCTCAGCAGATTCACTTGGAACCCTTCTGATTTCTAGCTTCACACCAAGTTCTTGAAGACGTCTAAATGCTTTGACGTCATCATCATCTACGCATACAGCTTTAGATACTTGTCTTTTCCCTTCTGCCATATGCATATTTCCTATATTAACTTCTTTTATTGGTACTCCACCTTCTACTAATCTCACTACATCTTGTGGAGTTTCACATATTATTGCTATATGTTGAGCATCACTTGCTTTGTCTATTATATTTATAGTTTTTTCTATACTAAAATATCTAGTTTGCGCAAAGCTTGGTGCTGCCATATCCATAAGACCTTGTCTAAATTCATTAGCACATACCTCATCATTTGCAACTAATAATAAATTTGCTCCTACACTTGAAGACCACATTGTCGCTACTTGACCATGTATCAATCTGTTATCGATTCTTGTTAATACTATATTTGGCATAATCCCCCACTCCTTAAATTTTGATATTATTTGTTATGTTTTATAAAATTATATTACTTACTTTAATTGTAGTAACTTTTTCAATCTGTGTATTTGTAATTTTGTGTTTATGATTTGTACTTTTATATTCTAGATTCATATAAAAATATGTGTAATTATATATACGAAAACTCTTTTCTCTGTAATTTAAAATACAATATTTTAATAAAATAAAAAGCGATTCATAAGTTATTAAACTTAAGAATCGCTTTTTATTTTATTAACAGGCTTCTACTTCTTCAAACTGACTATTGTATAATTCAGAATAGAATCCGCCTTCTTTTAGTAATTCATCATGACTACCTTGTTCTACTATGTCCCCATCTTTCATTACTAATATTAAATCAGCATTTCTTATAGTAGATAATCTATGAGCTATTATAAAGCTTGTTCTACCTTCCATAAGATTTTCCATAGCTTGTTGTATTAATACTTCTGTACGAGTATCAACAGAGCTTGTTGCTTCATCTAATATTAATATTTTTGGGTCTGCAAGTATAGCTCTTGCTATTGTTAGTAATTGTTTTTGACCTTGAGATATATTGTTAGCCTCTTCATTTATTTCCATATTATATCCATCACTTAATGTCTTTATAAAGTGATCTGCATGCGCAAGTTTTGCTGCTTTTATAACCTCTTCATCACTCACTTTAAGGTTTCCATAACGTATATTATCCATTATACTTCCATTAAATAACCAAGTATCTTGTAAAACCATACCAAATAGATTTCTTAAATCTCTTCTTGTAAATTCTTTTATATCGTGTCCATCTATTAATATCTTTCCACTATTTAACTCATAGAATCTCATAAGAAGTTTTACTATTGTAGTTTTACCTGCTCCTGTAGGACCTACTATCGCTACTTTTTGACCTGGTTTTATTTTTATTGAGAAATCATTTATTATTATTTTATCATCACTGTATCCAAAGTTTACATTTTCAAATTCAACTTCACCTTTAATATTTTCAGTTGATACAGGTGTTTTAGTTTCTTCCATTTCTTCATCTTCACTTAAGAATTCAAATACTCTTTCAGCAGCAGCTGCCGTTTGTTGCATTACATTGGCAATTTGAGCTGTTTGTGCTATTGGTTGCATAAATGATCTTACATATTGAATAAATGATAGTATATCCCCAACTTCTATTTTTTTCTTTATTGTAAGATATCCACCCATTATAGCTACCATTACATATCCTAAGTTTCCTATAAAAGTCATTATAGGCATCATCATTCCAGATAATGCTTGAGATTTCCAAGCAGAATTATATAATGTATTGTTTAGCTCATTAAATTCTTCAATAGCTTTTTCTTCACCATTAAATGCTTTCATTATATTGTGCCCACTATATATTTCCTCTATGTGACCATTAGTGTGACCTAAGTACTCTTGTTGATCTTTAAAGTGTTTTTGAGATTTTTTAACAACAATACTTATAAATACTAATGCTAAAGGTATTATTACTAAAGTTACTAAAGTCATACTTACACTTATTGATAACATCATCACTAGTACACCTATAAGTACTGTCGCTGCAGTTATCATCTGTGATAGTATTTGGTTTAAGTTTTGACTTATTGCATCTACATCGTTAGTAACTCTCGATAATACTTCTCCGTTTGTTGTTCCATCAAAGTATTTAAGAGGTAATTTGTTTATTTTTTCTGATATCTCTTTTCTTAAATTATAAGATACCTTTTGTGATATATCAGATGTAACAAATGTCTGAACAAATGAAAACAGTGCACTTATAACATATAATCCAACTAGCATAGCTAGTGTTTTTGATATGCTAGTAAAATCTATTCCGCTTCCGCTTCCACTTACTTTGCTTACTAATCCTTCAAATATTTCTGTTGTTGCATTACCTAATATTTTAGGTCCCACTATAGTAAATACCGCACTACCTATAGCAAATAATACAACAAATATTAATGACACTTTATATGGACTTAAACGATTAAGTAATTTTTTCATAGTCCCTTTAAAGTCTTTTGCTTTTTCTGAACCTGCCATCATAGAAGGTCCTCCACCCATTCTCATAGGTCTTTTGCTTTTCTTAACACTCATTGACTAACTCCTCCTTTGATAACTGAGATAGTGCAATTTGCTTATATACGTCACAGTTTTCTATTAGCTCTTGATGAGTTCCTTTACCTACCATCTTTCCTTCATCAAGCACTATTATTTGCTCTGCATTCATTATAGTACTGATTCTTTGAGCTACTATTAAAACTGTTGAATCTCCAGTTTGATTTTTCAGTTCTTTTCTAAGTTTTGCATCTGTTTTTAAATCTAAAGCTGAGAAACTATCATCAAATATAAATATCTTAGGCTTTTTAGCTAAAGCACGAGCGATAGAAAGTCTTTGCTTTTGACCTCCAGATACATTCGTACCACCTTGAGATATTTCAGTTTCGAATTTTTCTGGCTTAGTAGATATAAACTCCATTGCTTGAGCTGTTTGTGCTGCTCTTTCAACTTCTTCCTTACTTATATCTCTTGCACCATATTTTATATTACTATCTATTGTTCCAGAGAATAAAACTCCTTTTTGAGGTACATATCCTATTTTTTCTCTAAGATCGTGTTGGCTTACGTCCTTTATATTAACTCCATTTACTAAAACTTCTCCCTCAGTAGCATCAAAGAAACGAGGTATAAGGTTTATTAGAGTTGATTTACCACTTCCTGTACTTCCTATAAATGCAGTTGTTTGACCTGGCTTAGCAACAAAACTTATATCACTTAATACATTATCTTCTGCATTAGGGTATTTAAATGATACGTTTTTAAATTCAACTTCTCCATCTTTTGAATCATCAAATATTTTAGTGTTTTCAACATCTTTTATAGATACTTCTGTACCTAGTACTTCCATTATACGCTTAGCTGATACAGCTGCTCTTGGAAGTATTACTGATAACATTGATATCATTAAGAATGCCATTATTATTTGCATAGAGTATTGTATAAATGCCATCATATCCCCGACTTGCATCGCACCTGCATCTATTTGCTTAGCCCCAACCCATACTATTAGTACAGTTGTTATATTCATAATAAGCATCATAGTCGGCATCATCATAGTCATTATACGATTTACAAATGTATTTGTTTTTCTTAAAAGAGTATTTGTTTCATCAAATCTTTCTTCTTCTATTTTTTGAGTACTAAAAGCTCTTATAACTAACATTCCTGTTAATGATTCACGTGTTACTAGATTTAATTTATCTATAAGCTTTTGAACTCTATTAAACTTCGGTATAGCTAAACTAAATAATACTGTAACAACTATTAGTATTGCACCAATAGCCACTCCTATTATCCAAGACATAGAAGTATCTGTATCTAGTACTTTTAATACCCCACCTATCCCTAGTATTGGAGCATAAAATACCATCTTTATAAACATCGCAGTAAATACTTGTATCTGTTGTATATCATTTGTACTACGAGTTATAAGTGATGCTGTAGAAAATTTGTTAAATTCTACATTAGAAAATCCTACAACTTTTCTAAATACATCTTTACGTATATTTCTTCCTACACCTGCACCAACTCTACCAGCTATATAAACTACTGATATTGTAGCTGCCATACCTACAAGAGCTATTACTATCATTATCGCTCCTGTTTTGAATATATAATTGTTTTGTAACTTAGTTAAGTCCATGCCTATTTTTTCATATTCAGTTTTAACTGCATAAATAGCTGATTGAGTAAGCATGCTAGGATCTAAATCATCTATTTTTTCATCAATAGGCTTCATCATAGTATCTAATTGAGCCTTTGGCATATTTTCTATCATAGGCCATATATCAGTACCCTTTGGTACATTTGGTATATCGCCTTTATCACTAGCCATATTTATAGCTGCTACTCTCATCATAGAGTCAGACATTATCTTGTTTAAGCTATCTATAACATCTTTATCTTTAGTATTTAATTGGTATAAAGGTTCATTCTTAAGTGCAGGATACTTTTCAACTTCTTTGTTATACTCCTTGTCACTTAAGTCTTCTTTGTCTATCAAGTTATAATATTTTTCAACCTTTTCTTTTTCAGTGTCGTTCATAAATATTTTTAACTTCTTAAATTCTGTTTCTCTTATAACAACTGGTACTGCATTTTCTATACCACTTTGTTGAATTCCTACGTTTACTATGTTTGAAGTATAATCAGGCAATGATAAATCACACATTGCTTGAACTACTAAAAGCATAACCGCCATAATAATTGACACAATAAACGGTTTTGAGTATTTAAAAATCTTAAACATAGCTTAAAATTCCCTCCATTTAATTTTAGTCTTTTTACACAATTTATAGTTTTTGATGTATAATAATATTAAACTACTTATACTAGTTAATAGTTATACTTTTTAACTATTATATTTTTTAAGTATATAGTATTTTAAAAAAAAGTCAATATTTTATATATATTGTGTTTCCCTACAGTGTGAAAATAAATTTAATGTTGTATATAGTATGAAATAATTTTTATGGGTAAAATTTGTGTTAAAATAAATTTTTATGGAGGTATTATTATGGCTGATGATAAATTAGAATCTATAGTTCAAAATTTTGTAAAGATAATGCCATTATTTCAAAAGAAAATAATTAGGAATGAATGTGGTTTTAGAAATGATACATTCAATCATTCTCACTTCCAAATAATGGAAGTTCTTAGACGTAAGGGTACTCAACCAATTTCTGAAGTTGCTAAAAAGCTGTTAATTTCAACACCAAATATGACAAAACTTCTTAATAAACTTATAAATGAAGGAATGGTTGAAAGAGCTCATGATACAAAAGATCGTAGAATAGTTAATATTAGCTTAACTGATAAAGGAGATCAATATTTAAAAGATAAGTTTAATCTTATGAAAGATACTTTAAAAAATAGGCTTTCAACTATTCCAGACGACCAACTTAATAAATTAAATACATCTCTTGAGAATTTAAAAGAGGTATTAATGGAAATAAGCTCAGACAATTAAGTCTGAGCTTTTATTTTAATCAAATATGTTTTTATCTGCTTCACTAATCTCTTTAGTGATAGTATTTTCTTTTTTTCTTAATTTATCTGGAACATCTAGTGCTGTTGACTTACCAAAATAATATCCTAAAACCATACTAAAGACAGATATAAATTGTTATTGTGTTATGGTTCCACTAATACTTAGATAACAAAATACTAATGTAAGCAACAACGCAATTACTTTTCTTACATTTCCAAATATATTAAATAATAGACTTTCTTTATTAAATATTTTCAATTATATCACCGCTTGCATTAATATATTCTCTTAATTTACATTTAATGATATAATACTTTAATTTCTATTACTTAACCTACTAATTTATTTCTTCCATTATCTCTTTAATTACTGATTTTGCATCATTTATAACATACTTAGGCTCTACTTCATAGTATTCACAATCTATAAATCTTTCTATCTTTTCTATATCTTCCACTTCAAAGCTTATTACAAATAATACTGCACATGCTTTTCTAATTTCAGCTTCACTTATTTCATTTTGTATTTTGCAATTTTCTTGTATTTCACAAACTACATTTATCCCTAATTCTTTTCCTGCTAACTTTATTGCTTCAGCACTTTGTAAATTTTCACATATAACTACTATATTCTTCATATCTAATACCTCTCTATTTTATAATCTATCTTTATATTATTATATTTTATTATTCTCTGAGTCAATATTAATCTTATAAATAAACCGTCCTATATAAATCAATATAGTTTTTTATTTGATACAAGTACACTCTAATAAAAAAAGTATTGTTAGCTATATTAGCTACAATACTTTTTATATACTGTTTCAAATGTTATTTAACTAGTTAAACAAATTACATATTTTGAGGAAGTATTTCTATCCAGTAATTATCTGGATCTGCTATAAAATAAATTCCCATAGCTTCATTCTCAAAACATATACATCCCATATCCTTATGTAATTTGTGAGCTTTATCAAAGTCATCTACTCTAAGAGCTAGATGGAATTCATTATCTCCTAAATTATACGGTCTATCCCAATCTCTTAACCAAGTTAATTCTAGCGTATAATCACTTTCTCCATCACCTAAATAAACTAATATGAAACTTCCGTCTTCAGCTTCTTTTCTTCTTACTTCTTTAAGACCTAATGCTTTTTCATAAAACTCAAGACTTTTCTCAAGATTTAATACATTAAAGTTATTGTGGCAAAATTTAAAATTCATAGATTCCCCTCCATATATCTTTTTATTTATTATAATTTATTTATTGATTTAAATAAATATATTAACCTAATTTTAATGTTACACTAGTATCTAAACATATGTAATTATTTAAAAAATATAATAATCTATCCACAAATTAACATAAATATAGTGGAAAATTTAACTAACAATTTTAGAAAAATTTCTTAAATATATAATTACTCCTTAACATTTTATGCTTATTCGTGTGTTATTAATAATATATTCTTATAATATTAAATTTACTTTGTATTTATATAACTTTTATTAAGCTAGTATCAATTCTAAGTCTCCTATATAATAATAAAAAAATTTGTATATAAACTAATTTAGCTTACTATAATGCTAACTATATTAAATTATTTTTGTGTATAGTTTTATTATATAACTAGCATTTTACCTAATTCATTATTAATCAACTTTAACTTTTCCATATCATCTATATTTTGACTCTCTACTATTTCCTTTATGTTTATTATTATTTTTTTACTTTCATTTTCTCTTTCATTTTTTAAATCTATTAGCCCCTCTATTATATTCTCTCTACTTAAAACCATTCTATATACCCCCTAAATTAATTGTTAATACTATCTTTGACATTTCTTATGGTATTTAATCAATCTATGTAACAAAAATAACTAGCTATAAGCTAGTTATTTTTGTACATATTTTCTGGTAATATTATTGTAAATTTAGTTCCTTTCCCTAATTCACTTTCTACATATATTTCACCTTTATGTAAATTGATAATATGTTTTGTTATAGTAAGACCTAGTCCACTACCTTGTTTTGATTCACCATATTCATCTATCACTTGGTTAAATCTATTAAATATAGAATGATGATATTTTTCTTCTATTCCTACTCCTGTATCAGATATTTCTATCTGTACGTTTGTTCCAACTTCTTTAATTATAACTTCTACCTTTCCACCTTCATCTGTAAACTTTATAGCATTATTTACTAAGTTTACTATACATCTATCAATATCATATGAATCACATAGTATTGTTTTTTCTTCTATATAAGGGTCTACTATCAATTCAATTCCCTTATCATTAGCTAAATTGCTCAAGCTTAATGCACTTTCCTCTACTAAGTAGACTATATCATGCTCGTTTATATTAAGTATATAGTTCCCATTTTCTATTTTTGATGTATCAATAATATTATTAATAAGCCTTAATAATCGATTTGAATTTTTTCTTAAAATACTCATATAATATTCTATTTTTTCACTTGATATTTGCTTTCCACGATTATTAAGCCCTGTTATTAGCTGCTCTGTGCTACGTATAAGATTTAATGGTGTTCTTAATTCATGAGATAAGTTTATAAAATAATTATTTTTATTTTTTTCAAGTTCAATAACCTTATCAAAAAGAACTTTATTTTTTTCCATCTCTTCTCGTAGTTCTTCTGTTCTTTCTCCTACTAATTTGTCTAGCCTTTTCATTTTTCTTTGATTGTGGACAATAATGGCTATTATAATAAGTGCATAAATAACTATTGCTTCTTTACTTCTCCACCATGGTGGATTTATCTTAAAGTTTATACTAGTTTTTTCGCTCATTACACCATCATTATTTATAGCTTTTACCACAAACTTATAATCTCCTGGACTTAAATTTGTATATGTTACTTTATTATCCTTTATGGTATGCCAACTATCCTTACTCCCTTCTAACTTATATACATATTGTATTCTTTGAGTATTTTTATAATCTGGTAAGAAGAATTTTATCTCTATAGTATTTTCATCACTTTTAAAGTTTAAATTTTTTCCCTCTTCAAACACAACTCCATTAACTGATATATCATCAATCATTACTCTAGATATATCTTTTGATGTTACTAAATTTTTTGGATTAATTATATTTAATCCATTAATCCCTCCAAATAAGATCTCTCCTTTAGAGTTTTTAAAGCAAGCATTAGCATTAAACTCATTACCTTGAAGTCCATCTGTAACATTTAAATTTATAAATTTATTATTTTTTACATCGAATTTAGAAATCCCATTATTTGTACTCATCCAAGGATTATTTTCATAATCAAGAACTACACCATATATCGTATTATTAGGCAAGCCTTCTTGTTCTGTAAAATGTATTATTTTTCCAGTCTCTTTGTTTAATTTATTTAAACCATAATTAGTGGCTATCCATAAATTCTTTTTATTATCTTCAACTACATTCCTTATTTCATTAGTGCTTAATCCATCTTTTTTGTTGTATATTTTTACTTTTTTAGTTTTAGAATTTATGCTTATTAAACCGCCTTCAGTGGATGTACCTAACCAATAAATACCTTCCCTATCTTTATAAATACAAGATATATAGTCTTTAGGAATTTTATATATTTCTAGCAAATCATTTATATTACTTATTTCATTGGTTTTAGAATTAATTACATTAACTCCACCCCTTGTAGCTACAAATACATATTCTCCATCGATATAAATGGTTCTTATATAATTATCTAATAATCCATTATCTAAAGTGTAATACTTTATTTTCTTTGTTTTTTTATTTATCCTATTTAATCCACTATTTGTTCCAATCCATATATCATCATCTTTACCTGTTATATATCTAATTCTATCATCAGTTAATATTCCTTTTTCTATTTGCCTTATTATGCCTTTTTTTCTATTAATTATATTTGCGCCTTCAGATCTTGTACCTACCCAAATTAAGCCGTCTTTATCTTCATATATTCCATGAATTACACTGCTACTCAAAGAGTTTTTGTCATAAGGATCACTTTGATACTGAGTCACTCTATTTTTAGGATCAAATATGCTTATACCTGTGTATGTACCTACCCAAATTAAACCATTTTTATCTTGCATAATACACCTTGTACTATTGCTAATTAAACTATGACTATCATAAGGTTTATTTTTATACAATTCTTCATGATTTCCATCCTCAGATAGCTCTAATAATCCATCATCAGTACATACCCATATATTTCCTTCACTATCCTTTAATATATTTTTTACAAAGTCTAATTCTTTATTTTGTTTACTTACTTTATGCAACTTTATCTTATTTGTATTAATATCTATTTTTAATAGACCATTTTTCATAGTTCCTATCCATACATATCCTTCTTTATCCATATAAAGTCCATATATAGTATCTTTTTCATTAGGTTTCTTATCCTTTGTCAAATATATCTTATCTACATTTTTATATTTTGTATTTATTTTATTTAATCCATCACTAGTACCTATCCATATATTTTTATTCTTATCTTCACCTAAGCAATAAATAAATTGGTTTGTTAAATCAGATTCTTTCGATAATATTCTTTCAAATTTATCCTTGTCTTTATTGTATATATTTAGTCCATTTGTAGTACCGACTAAAACTTTTCCATCAGAAGTTACTAATATATCACAAACATTGCCATCAGAAAGATTTCCATTTTTACTACCCTGCTTGTAATTTTTTATCTTTCCATTTTTAGAAATTTTACTTACTCCATCTATAGTTCCTACCCATATATTATTGTCCTTATCTTCCTTTATCTTTATAATATTATTGCTTACTATTGAGTTTTTAGATTTTTCATTATGTCTATATTGTTTAAACTCATATCCATTGTACCTATTTAAACCATCTTGGGTTCCTATCCATATGTATCCCTTACTATCTTGATACAAATCTTCTATAGTACCTTGCGACAGTCCCTGCTCAATCGTGATATTTCTAAATTTCAGACTTGTTTGAGCAAATATCTTATTAGTATTTATAGATAATATCATTATTAATACTACTAACACTTTAAAAATATTTAACTTCTTTATATATGTCATATTGACCTCTCTTTATCTGTATTTTTTAACTCTTTCATTATATTACATAATTTTACATATTTCTACATAAGTAGATATTATTACCTATATTATTGTATTTACTATACAGTTGTATTTATTTAAATATTTTACATTACTTAATTACAAAACATCATATAAGGACTATAATTATTATAGATATATAATTTATGTATTAGGGGGAATAAATTTTATGAGATTTGATTGTTTTTATTATCCTACAGTAAATGACGATGGTAAAGTCATAAGATCTAACATAAATTTAAAAGAGTTTGATTTTGGAGATCAAGTCCCAACAAAAACACTTTATTACAATTACAGTAAAAACTTTGCTATTTACCAAGGGGAAGAATTTTATATTGTAGAAGATGGAATTTTAACTCAGTCAGTAAATTCCGATAATTTAAAATTTCCATTAAAAATAGTATTTGGTAAAGGAAGACAACTTAAAATATTTTCAAAAAAAGATTTGCCATCTATAAGACTTTTGTTAAAAGGAGAGTTTGAAGAAGAAAAAGAACTAGGTGAACTATTTTGCTTATCCCTTATGTTAAATAAAAAAATCAAGCATATTCAATATGAAATTATGTCAGATTTAACTAATAGTTCTAGAGACTATGATTTTTTAAATCAAGAAATAGCTAATCGAACACAAAAACTTATAGAAGATTTAAAAATAGTAGAAAGAAAGTTTTATTCTCTTACTTTAGATCATCCTAATTTAAAGGACTCTTATTTAAAATATATGAATTTTGGTGATAAAGAAGACATGTTAGAAATATCTATAAATAAATATTTTAAATCTGATAGTAGTGAGTATAAGCATTACTTAATATTACGTTCTATGTGCAATTCAAAACCTATATATCCTAAATTCAAGCTAGATAATCTTATTAGTTCATTTAATTACAATATTTAATAAATTTTATAAAAACTATTTATATTTAATAGCTAATCATTATAGAAAATACCTGCACTACATATATAATAGTATATCTGTAAATATCAATAAATTAAAAATGGTATTGTTTTAATTAAATCAATACCATTTTCTGTATGTTACTAACTCTTTTATCTTAGCTTCCTATATATATTCTCTCAATATGCAAGCTAATTTTTTGTAAAAAAATAGACTGCATATGCAGTCTTAAGATTTTTAATACTATTCAGGGGGGATAGTATTTTCCATGTCATTAGATTTACTCTTATATTATTCATCATTTAAAAATAGTCTGAGTAAATTAATTTATTCTTATGATATAAATTGTGGTTGTGTCCTTCTATGTCCGTTCCTGTCGGTGACTATTAATAATATAATATATTTCTACATTTTTTACCATATTATAATTTCTTTTTTATGTAAAATTTTATTTTTATGTATTTTTCAATTAATTATTTTTAAACATCCTATAAAATAGATTTTATATTTTTCTCATTTTTATAATATAATTTATATATTTGTTTTATTTAATCAATTTCTTAATACAATAAAAATGGATACCTAAACTTTTAGGCATCCATTTTTATTATATATGTGATTCTACTTTGCTCTTTATAGATTCCTTTGGCATAAATCCAACCATAGTATCTACAGGCTTTCCATCTTTAAAAATCATCATTGTAGGAACACTAGATATCATATATTTTCTAGCTATTTCAAGACTTTTATCTATGTCTACCTTAACAAATTTAGCGTCATCTTTCATTTCAACGCTAAGTTGCTCAAATATAGGAGCTAGCATTTTACAAGGTCCACACCAAGTAGCAAAGAAATCAACCACTACAACTCCATCATTCACTTCTTGTTCAAAATTAGTGCTATCAATTATTTTTGACATTTTTCTCCTCCAAAATTTCCTCTTTAATTCTTATTAATTTAATACATACTATTTCTAGTGTAAAATATATTAATAGTATATTTATTACCTTTAATAACCGTTAAATCAATTTTTCAAAAATTTATATCTTGGCAAAATTTATTTATATTTAATAGTTATTAATTTGTATTTTTACATTTCCTCTGCAAGTAGCTCATTTATAGCATCATAAGTAAAGTTTATTATTTCATCGCATCCAACTTTATTTTTCTTTAAGTCTACACATATTTCTGAATTATATTTTTCTCTAACTTTTTTCATCAACTTATTTGAATATTTTCTAGCTATATTAGCCTCTGTATTATTTTCTCTTCCTTTTATAAATCCTATAACTACTATACCTGCATTTACAGCACCACATACACTTCCTACTGTCATACCAACTCCCATACCACTACCTAGTGCAACAGGTATGTCTGTATTATGTTCTTCGTTATATGCTTTTATTAATGCTTCTGCACAAGTATACCTTTGACTATGGTATTCTGATGGTCTTATCATACTATCACTCCTTAAGTACTTTAGTTCATGAATATATGTTACCATACTTTACTACATATTTCTGTGACTTTGTCACACATATAAATAACCCTTATAATTATAAAGATTTATTATATTAACTTATCATCTTTTAGAAGTTTGTATAATGTTGGCTTAAAGTTAAATTCACTTATTAAATTATTTACTTCATTTAATGCTTTTTCTCTCTTCTCTTTAGACACTTTTCCCTTAGCCGCTCTTATTAATATATTCTTAGGTGAGTGGGCTATATCTATAAATTCTAATAATTGAGTTTTATACCCTATACTTTCAAGTAAATTTGCTCTTACAGCATCTGTCATAAGTGCAGCCATTCTTTCTTGGATTATCCCATACTTTGTAAGTAGTGAAAATTCATCTGACTTCATTTGACTATTAAACTCGTGTTGACAACAAGGAACTGAGAATATCATCTTTGTATTCCACTTTATAGCATTATATAGAGCATAATCAGTAGCCGTATCACATGCATGAAGTGTTATTACCATATCTACCTTATCTGTAAATCTATATCCATTTATATCTCCTAATTCAAAGCTTAAATTATCATAATTGTACTTTTTAGCTATATCATTACACTTTTTAATAACATCAGCTTTTAAATCTAGACCTATCATTTTTACGTTTATTTTTTTTATCTCTACAAAATAATAATATAAGACAAATGTTAAATAAGATTTTCCACATCCAAAGTCTAATATAGTAAGTTCTTTATAGTTATTCTTCTTAATTTCATCATCAATAATCTCTATAAATCTATTTATTTGCTTATATTTATCATATTTTGATTTAACAACCTTCCCTTCCTTGGTAAATACTCCTAAGTCTATAAGTGGTTGTATTATCATTCCTTCTTTTAATATATAGTTTTTCTCTTTATTATGGCTCTTGTTTACCATATTTGAGTTATCACTATTCTTTTTTCCTAAAAATATTTTACCTTTTTTAGATACTTTTAGATCAAAAGTTTTAGATATAGTCCATGCTGCTAATTGTTTATAGTTATCGCCTATATACTCTAATAATTTAGTATTTAACTCATCTTTTTCTATGTTCTCATGAAAAACTTGTTTATCTGTATACTTTTCTATTTGATAGTATTCTTTATTGTTTTTTTCTTTTAAAACTATATTTATTTTATTGTATTCTATATCTTTATTTTTTTTATTACTTATAACTACTTTAATAACTTCATCTTTAGTTATTTCATCAATTGATTTTATTAGTTCTTCCATTTATTCACACCTATCATCTCATATTTTTATGTCCACATTAAGATATTATTATATATATTAGATTAATTCAAACTCTTTTTGCATAACACCATCATGTATAGTCATTTTTTAATATTTACCTTACACACTTATCTCTATTCCTTCATTTTGTAAATTTTCTTTGAGAATATGCACTTCTAATAAAATAAATTAAAAAGCCGCCTTTAATTAAAGGCGACTTTTTATTAAGCTATTTTAATTTCCTTTTCAGCTTCTAGTCTTTGTCTTCTATCTTTGTTTAGATTATTCATTCCTCTAGATGCTATTATAAGTAATATGTATGCTGCTGCAACACAAGCTAATATTCCCATCCATGCAGTGTTATAACCAAACTTATCTGTAAATAAACCAAATATAGCTGATCCTCCTGAGAATCCAAGTGCAAATACCAAGTTTATCATACCTAGTATACTACCATATTCTTTTCTTCCAAAGAATGAACCTGTAAGATATGCTGGTCCCATCATATACATATAAACAGCTATACCTTTTATAGCAGAGAATGCATATGCAAATATTGGAGATGTTCCAGACATAGTCAAGAATATTCCTGATACAAATACTGCTACTGATGATATTACTAAACACTTCATAACACCTATTTTATCAAATAATATACCACCAACTACGTTTCCACATAATGATGTAATTGCAAATATTGAACCTGACATTGCTACAACACTAGGATCTAACTTTAACTCTCCTTGGAAATATGCAGCATATTGTACTGAATATGCAGACACATATATTCCTACAAATAAGAATCCTATTGCCATCATCCAGAAATATTTTATTTTCTGTACTTCTTTTAATGTATATGCTAAATCTACTTTTTCTTCCTTTTTATCTTCTGCCTTATCTGATTTTTTATTTCCTACTACTATCTCATCTTTATTTTTAGGCATTCTTATCATTAATAATGCTACTGGTATACCAACAGCTAAAGATAATACTCCAAATAAGAAATAAGCTCTAGAATATCCATTAGATGCTATTGAGTATATAGCCATTTGTTGAAGGAATATATTACCTATAGATCCTCCAGCAAAAGCAATTCCCATTGCCTTTCCTTTTGTACTTTCATCAAACCATGAGTTTATTAAAAGTGGAACTCCTATAGCTGATATAGCCGATGTTCCTATATTAACTATTCCTGCTACTAAGTAGAATTGCCATAACTCTGTACACATAGAGAATAACATAAATCCTCCACCAGATAATAAACATCCTACTATATATATTAATTTAGCATTTACCTTCCCGTAAAGCGCACCTATAAATGGAGATGCTACCGCTGATACTATTGTCCCTATTGTAAATATTAATGAGAATGAACTTAAGCTAAACCCCTTATCTGTTGTTACTGGATGTATAAATAATGGCTGAATATTTGATGCTACACCAAATGGTATTGCTTGTATAAGCATACATGCTATTACTATCATCCATCCCTTTGCTATTTTGTTACTCTTTAAATTGCCCATATATCCTCCTAATTTATTGCCTAGAAATTTTCTAGTTTTTCCTTACCGTAATTTTAGTATATTTCGTATTCCCTTGTTGAGAAAACGTATTTTTCATTGTCTATGCTTATATAATAACACGTATCATCTACTTACTTTTACGAATAATAACGAAACTTAAGGATATAAGGCATTTTTTATATGCCTCTGCATTTTTCATTGAAAAAACTTTCTTCAAATTGCTTCTATTTTATTATATTTCAATCTATTTCGAACTCTTATAATATACCTTAGTAAGTGATATAATATAATTTAAAAGCTGACATAAAACGAATTATTAGGGGGAATATAACTTGAAAACCATTACTTTTGGAAGTTTATTAGAGAATCTACTATACTTATCAAATCAAAAGAAAAGTAGTTTGGCAAAGTATGTAGGCTATGATGTTTCTTATGTAAATAAGTGGATTCTTTCTAAACATCTTCCAAGCTCAAAAAGAATAAATGAAATATGTAAAAATATATCAGACTTTATTATGGAGTCTTTAAATGACGATACATTAGATAATTTAATAGATTATTTTGAAATATCTTCTGATAGCAGTAATGAATTCATTGGAGAATATATAGAAACTAAGCTCAAAGAAGTTTATATGGATACTGTCAATGTAAACAATACTCAGGTAAAATCCATGCCTAAAACTACGCATTCAGAGGAATATTATAATAGTACTTCTTTAGTTAATCCAGGCATAATTTATAAAACCTTTTTTAAAGAATTGAGCTTTTATGCTGATAAAGATGAAGATTTAGAAGTACTGATTTCTGTAAATTTACTTTATCTAAACCATAAAGATAAATTAACACTATCTAATTTGAAAGCTTTTTTAAATGAATTAAGTAAAAAAGTTAATGTTAAAGCGAGTTTTTTAATCGGTCTTAATGACTATGAAGATGAGGACGTTATTAATACACTCCTTGCTATAAACTTAATTTCAACATCTACTTCACTTAATTTTAAGTTATACAACTGTAGTATAAATTCCAATACTGCAATATTTGCAATTAAAAATAAATTCTTATCTACAAATCTATTCTTTGAAGAAGGTGAATGTATGTTTACCACAACCTCTAAAGACAGAAAATTAGTAGAAGATTTTTATGCAAATATAAAGTATACTTTAAAAAATAAAGGAAAACTTTTATACGACAAAAGAGATTGTACCTCTATGATAGAAAATCAAACTTATATACAATATATAATGAACAATGATTTAAGATGTCTTTTAGGTTCTATTAATGAATTCTTTATGCCTCCGGATTTATTCATGGAGATTGCCGAAAGAGTTTTTGGAGATAATAAAAAAATTATAAATGAGCTAAAAAAAATAAATGTATTCCTTCATAATGTTACTTATAAATCTAATCTTAAAGTACTTATATATGAATCAGAACTTAGAAAGTATATGTCTTCAGGTTGCTTACACTTTTTCAATATACCAGTAACTCTTACATTCAAAGAAAGGGAAAGACATATTGAATATATAGAAAAAATATTAATGGAATCTAATGATGTTGAAATACGATTAGTTGATGGAGATTTTGTTGATGATTTTAGAGAAAAAGAAAATCCATCTTTATATTTATCTAAGAATTTAAAGTTTACAAAAGTACATCCTAATTCAGGACAAAATGATTACTTTATAATAAGTGATAATGATTTCAAAAATATGTGTAATAATTTATTTGATACACTTTGGAATGATAGAAAAGATATAGTATTAGATAAAAAAGAAGAAATATTAGACAGAATATCAAAATCTATAAGTTATACGCGAATAATAAGCGAAAATTTCGGAGAAAATATAGAATAAAATCAAAGCTGTAGAAAAGCCTTTTGCTATCTACAGTTTTTTTGTACATTACATTATTGTAATATTATGTTTTTTTATTGACAAACGATAATTACATATTTATTATAGGTGTATAATATATATTTTTTAAGAGAGGTAAATAAAAATGATAAAAAGCTTAAATTCTAAAATATTAAATGTTATTATATTAATAGGAATATTTATTACAGGTGTTTTACTCCTAGCTACACCAATGATAAGTATAGCTTTATGTAAAACACAAGTACCTGTGTCAGAACTTAACCCAATAATGATTAATGTATCAATTTGCGTATACTTATGTTTTATACCTTATATGATATCTTTATTTAAATTAAAAAAGCTTTGTAGATTAATTATAAAGAATATACCTTTTACTATGGCCAGCTCAAAAGCTCTAAAAACTATATCTATATGTTCTTTTAGTGAGATTATTATATTTGCTGTATGCATGTTGTATCTAAAATACTTTGTAAGTCCATTTAATGACACTCTTATAATTCCAGCAATTATAGTAGTTACTTTTATCTGCCTAGTTATAGGATTATTATGTCTTACTTTATCTCAATTATTTGAGACAGCTACAAAGATAAAAAATGAAAATGATAAAACAATTTAGTGAGGAATATTTTATGCCAATTCTTGTAAATTTAGATGTTATGATGGCTAAAAGAAAGATTAGTTCTACCGAACTTTCAAAGGAACTTGGTATAACTATGGCTAATCTATCTATATTAAAAAATAATAAAGCCAAAGCTGTAAGATTTACTACATTAGATTCAATATGTAAAATACTAAACTGTCAACCTGGAGACATATTAGAATATGTAGATGAAGATGATGAAAGATTAAAGTAAATAATTAAAAAAGGAGCTATATTAGATTTCTAATAGCTCCTTTTTTAGTTTAATATTTTAAGTTACTACAAGTTCCACATTAAACAAATACTTTTTTAATATACAAAACAAGCTAGATACATATATTGTATCTAGCTTATTTTTATATTATGAATTTTTGACTATATTTTTATATCCAGTATAAGTTGCATAGAAATATCCAACATATATAAACACAAATATTAACGCAGTTACTAAAGATGATAATCCTATATCTGGCTTACCATACATAGCTATAAACTCATTTGATACTTTTATACCAACTATAGAATGTATAAATGCAAGTACTATTGGTAAACTAAAATATATTAATGTTTGTATAAATATACTCTTATTTATCATTTTATCATTTGCACCTATTCTTCTTAGTGATTTATATCTTTCTATACTATCACTTGCTTCTGATAACTGTTGTAATGCTAATACTGCCATACTAGATATTAAGAATATTATTCCTAGGTATATACCTATAAATAACATAATTGTTGTCATACCTTTACTTTCTGCATATACTTGAACCTTAGTTTCTCCGTAGATAAATGCTGAATTTTTATAGTCAATCTTACCATTTTTAAAATCATCAAATAATTTAGATAGTTTTTCTTCTGAGTTCTTGCTATTTTCTCCAAAATTCACATTTAAATAAGATTCTCTAACTTGAAGTTTGTTTGTTAAATCATCATTAACTACTATAGTAAACATATTGTCAGCTAAAGCAGTTGTATGAAGAGAGTCCTCTATAGCCTTTTCATTTTTAACCTTATAATTTTTTTTATCTATTTTTATCTCTTTATTATTTTCTAAAAAGTTATTTATTATTTTGCTAGCCATATTATTATTTGACATAATTAAAACTTCATTCTTACCTAAGCTTATACTTTTTTTACCCTCTAGCTTTCTTATGTCATTGTATTCTGATATTTTTATAAAATCAGCACCTATGTCCTCTATCTTGTTTAAATTCTTTTGATTTTCCTTATCTAAACCTTTATTTAGATTCTTTATCTCAAATCCTGAGTCATATGTATTATAGTATAAATATTTGTCTTTATCATTAAATTTAAATCCTAAATTATTTAAAGCATCTTTTATACTTTTAATTTTATCATCTTCATTTGCAAATACTCTCGCACTAGCATCAAATGGTGTTGTTTTCTCAAGTCCTTTTTCTAATGCATTTTTAAACCCTATTCCAGTTGATAACATTCCCATAGTTAAAAATAACATTAGACATACAATAGACATTGATATAAAGTTTGTATTAACTTTGCTATTTATTTGCTTTGTTATAAAAATATTTAATCCTCTAAAATAAATATTTTTACTATTTTTAAATATATATAATCCAAATCCAGCTAAACTATAGAAAAATAAGAATGTACCAACCACACCAAGTCCTATTGACATTGAAAATCTTATATCTTCAATATTAAGTTTAACATCTAATATTAACTTATATGCAGTTCCTATTGAAATTAAGCATAAGATAAATGTTATTAGGTATATAATTGGATTTTTAAATCTTATATTTTCATTCTTTTTCCCTGCAGTTAATAAATCTATTATCTTGTATCTAGATATTACAATTACATTAAATGCCATAACAATTAAAAATATTATTCCAAAGTATATTATGGTTTTGATTATTGCACTTGTAGAAAAAATAAATTTATACTCACTCATATTTACTTCAAATAATTTAGATGTAAATAATGATAACCCTTGACTCATTATTAGTCCTAATATAAGCCCACTTGCTAATGATATTACCCCAACTATAAGTGTTTCTAAAATTAGTATTTTAGATATTTTTCCTTTACCCATACCTAAAGTCATATATATTCCAAGCTCTTTTTTACGTTTTTTGATTAAAAAATTATTTGCATATACTATTAAACTACCTAATATAAATGATACAAATACAGATATTCCACCTATAATCTTAGATAGTGTATCTACAAATCCCATTGTTGAATTGTTCATCTCTAAAATAGCTTTTTGAGATTCTATTGAGTTAAAACTATAGAATATACTTACAGCTAAAGTTAGTGTTAAAAAATATATAGCATAATCTTTAAAACTCTTTTTTACATTTCCTATTGCTATCTTAGAATACATCGTTGTCATCACCTCCAAGAAGAGTTATAACTTCTATTATTCTGTTGAAAAATTCTTTTCTAGTATCACTACCTCTTACTAACTCACTAAATATTTTTCCATCTTTTATAAATAAGATTCTATGAGCATAACTTGCAGTAAAGGCATCATGTGTAACCATAAGTATTGTTGTTTTTAAGTCTTCATTTAAACTTTCAAATCTTTCAAGTAATAATCTTGCTGATTTTGAATCTAATGCTCCTGTAGGTTCATCTGCAAGTACAAGTGATGGATTTGTAACAATCGCTCTTGCTGATGCTACTCTTTGCTTTTGTCCTCCTGATATTTGGTATGGATATTTATTTAATGCTTTTTCTATTTCTAGATATTTTGCTACTTCTTTTACTTTAGAGTCTATATTAGATGGCTTCTCTCCTTTTATAGTAAGAGCTAATGCTATATTTTCATAATTTGTTAAAGTATCTAAAAGATTAAAGTCCTGAAATATAAATCCTAATTCATTTTGTCTAAACTTATCTAGTTTTTTTGATTTTAAATTCGTTATATTTTGACCATTTATTATTATATTTCCTGTAGATACATTGTCTATTGTCGATATACAGTTTAGTAGAGTTGTCTTACCACTTCCTGAAGGACCCATTATACCAACAAATTCTCCTTCATCTACTCTAAAACTTATATTATCAATTGCCTTTGTTATATTGTCTTTATTTCCATAGTATTTTTCTATATTTTCAACTTTTAATATATTATTCATTTAATAACCTCCTTAGATTTCTTATATATGTATTTTATACTAAATCCAAAAATCTACATATTCATTTGTCTTTCATTTTCATTACACTTTTGTAAGATTCTATAACTTTCTAATATTTCTTATTGTCTAATTTAGGTATATGTAACCATATTGCAACCAAATTTGTCTAAATATATCTTACAATTATATTACTTACTTGTTTATTAAGGGGGAATATTTTATGAACTGTTTAAGATGTGACACAAGTCTTGAATTTTTAAAAGAATATAGATTTGATTCTCAAGAGGCTGACCGTGGATTTTTTAAAGCTATCTTTGATGTAGAGGAGCATTTAATGTTTAAAATTTACGTCTGTCCTAAGTGTAGACATACAGAGTTTATATATACAGGTAAATCAACTTGGGTTGATTTATAAAAACAAAAGATGATTCTAAAGTTAGAATCATCTTTTTGTTATATAACTTACTATTTTCTATGAAGTTTTGAGTAAACTCCACCTTTTTCTATAAGTTCCTTATGAGTTCCTCTCTCTTCTATACCTTTTTCCGTTAATACTACTATCTCATCTGCATTTTTTATAGTTGATAATCTATGTGCCACAACTAAATTTGTTCTATCTTTACTTAGCTCTTCTAAAGATTTTTGTATTTCATATTCTGTGACATTATCAAGTGCTGATGTAGCCTCATCTAGTATCATTATTGGAGGATTTTTTAAAAATATTCTAGCTATAGAAATTCTTTGTTTTTGTCCTCCTGATAACTTAACTCCTCTTTCTCCTATATATGTATCATAACCTTTAGGAAGAGTTTGTATAAAATCATGTATTTTAGCCTTTTTACAAGCCTCTACTATTTCTTCATCAGTAGCACCAGTTTTTCCTATTACAATATTATCTCTTATAGTTCCTGTAAATAAAAATACATCTTGTGCTACAACCCCTATATTTTTTCTTAGGGAATCTAAGCTTACGTCTTTAATATTTATTCCATCTATCTTTATGCTACCTTCATCAAAATCAAAAAACCTAGGTATAAGATTACATAAAGTTGTTTTACCTCCACCTGATGGACCAACTAAGGCTATTGTTTTTCCAGCTTCTATAGATAAATTTAAATTATCTAAAACTTGATTTTCATCTTCATATGTAAAAGATACATTTTCTATTTCTATATTACCTTTTACACCATTAAGTTCTATTGGGTTTTTAGCTTCCTTTTCTGTTTCTTCATTTATTATTTCCATAAATCTTTCAAATCCTGTCATACCATTTTGGTATTGCTCAGTAAAGTTTATTAATTTTCTAATTGGCTGTATAAACATTTTTACATATAAAAGATATGCTGCGAAATCACCTAACGTTATACGATTCATATAAGTAAAATATCCTGCTACTATTAAAACAACTAACTCTAATAAATCTATAAATAAAAACATTCCCGAAAAATATTGTGCCATAACTTTATATGCACTTTCTCTTGCGTATTTAAATATGTTATTAGATTTATTAAATTTTTCTAATTCTTCTTCTTGGGTACAGAATGATTTAGTAACTTTCATACCTGCTATACTATTTTCTAAAGTAGCATTTACATCACCAGTTTTTACTCTAGTTTCTTTAAATGCCTTATTCATTCTCTTTCTTTGAGTTATAGCATATAAAAGTATTATAGGTAATATAGCAAAAACTATTAGTGTAAGCTCTATATTTATTCCTAATAATATAAAGAATGAACCAACCAACATGACAATAGATATGAATAAGTCTTCTGGTCCATGATGAGCCAATTCAGATATCTCCATAAGGTCATTTATTATTCTAGACATTATAACACCTGTTTTATTATTATTAAAATAAGAACTTGGAAGTTTTTGAAGATGAGTAAATACATAGCTTCTCATATCAGCTTGCATCCTTACACCTACTACATGCCCCCAGTATTGCATAAAATAGTTTAATCCTGCTTTTATAATAAATATAACTAATAGAGATATTGCAAATACAACTAACATTCTTGTATCTTTATTTGGTACAACATCATCCATTATACTTCTAGTTATCATTGGATAAACTAAGTCACATAGTGCCACTGTGAAAGCAGCTAGTAAATCAAGTACAAACAATTTTTTATAAGGTTTGTAATATTTTATGAATTCTTTTATCATTGTCTACCTCCATCTTTCAATATATTTATACATTGTATATAATATTTTAAAACCATTTTATATTTCAAAGATTTTATGCACTCCACATAATTATATTTCTAATTTATCTATAAGTAAATGATATCTATATTATTCTTACAAATAATATAACTTGTATAATAGTTACTAAAGAACAAAAGTTGTATAAGAATTAAACCCATCCTCATACAACTTTTAGTAAGTTACATTTATTTGTATTATACGTGAATTATTATTTGCTTATTGCTTCATCTACCTCATCTAGCATAGTATTTGTAGATATTATTCCACCATCACTTAAATACCATGAATGAGTATCTAAATAAACTATATTTCCATCTTTAGCTGCCCTAGTATTATTTATTAATTCATTATTTAATATTTCCTGTGCTGGCTTTTGACCTTCATCACTAGATATAACTGACTTATCAACAACAAATATATAATCTGAATCTTGACTTGCTATATATTCAAATGAAACATCTTGTCCATGATCAGAATTTTTCACATTCTCATCTGTCTCTTTAAATCCTAAACTCTTATATATTATCCCAAATCTTGATTCTGATCCAAGTACACTTAATGATCCATCACTAACCATTAAAGTTGTTGCATCTAAATCTTTTTCTGTTACTTTCTTATTTATTTCTTCTACTTTTTTATTTATCTTAGCTAACTCAGCATCTACCTTATCTTCTTTATCAAATATATCTCCTATAACCTCCATATTGTGAGTAAAAGATTCCATGTACTTCCCATCTTCTTTTGATAATGATATAGTTGGTGCTATTTCCGTAAACTTATCATAGAAACTATGTTGTCTTCCATTTATTATTATTAAATCTGGCTTAAGTTCATTTACCTTTTCTAAATTTGGTTCTTTTAAGCCTCCAACATTTCCATACTTAGACCCTTTGTATTCGCTTAAATATTCTGGTATCGAAGATGATTGCGGAGTTCCTACTACACCATCTATACCTAAACTTTGCATTACATCTAATGCTGCATAGTCAAACACTACCACTCTCTTAGGATTAACTCCTACCTCCGTAGTTCCTAAGGCATGCTCTACCTTAACTGTTTCATCTGCTTTAGATGCAACTTCTTTATCTCCTTTATTTGAAAATACTAATGCCCCTCCTATTAATCCTGCTATAACCAAACCTGATATAGCTGCTACTTTTTTATTCATAATAAGTCCTCCTAATAATTTCTATTATTTTATATTGATTATCTTTATCATTAAAACCTTAAATTTTTTAGAAATAAATACAAATTTTATCTCCATTTATCTCTTGAATATCAAATTTCATCTCATATATTGCTTCTAATACTTCCTTATTTATTATCTCATCAGTCTTTCCATGCTTTGCTATTTTTCCATCTTTAAGTGCTACTATATAATCTGAATAGCAAGATGTATAATTTATATCATGCATAACTAAAATTACAGTCTTTCCTAGCTCATCACATAAATTTCTAAGTACCCTCATCATTTCAACTGAGTGCTTCATGTCTAAATTATTAAGTGGTTCATCTAAAAATACATATTCCGTATTTTGAGCTATAACCATTGCTATGTAAGCTCTTTGTCTTTGTCCTCCACTTAATTCATCTAAGTATCTATCTTCTATACTTTTAAGCTTCATATATTCTATTGCTTCATCTATATATTTATTATCTTCTTCTGTAAGCCTTCCTTGACTATGTGGAAACCTTCCAAAGGCAACAAGCTCTCTTATTGTAAGCTTTAGATTTATATGATTAGATTGTTTTAATATAGCTATTTTAGTAGATAATTCTTTATTATCCCAATCTTCTAATCTCTTTCCATCTATAATAACTTCTCCACCATCTTTTTTCATTAACCTAGTTATTATAGATAGGGCAGTACTTTTTCCAGCTCCATTTGGGCCTATAAAGGATGTTATTTTTCCTTTTTCTATATTTATTGAAACATTGTCAACTACTGACTTATTTGAATATTTTTTTATTATATCTTTTACTACTATCATTATGCTTTACTCTCCTTTAGCAATAAGTATATAAAATATACTCCCCCTACAAAGTTTATAATTACACTTAGAGTTGTATTAAAGCTAAATACTCTTTCTACTAAGAATTGACCACCAACTAATGTTGATATACTTATAAGAATCGATGCTACTATTAAGTAACTGTGCTTATATGTGCTTAGCAGTTGCTTTGTTATATTTACTACTAATAGTCCTAAGAAAGTTATTGGACCTACTAAAGCTGTAGATATTGATACTAATATAGATACTACTATTATCATCTTTTTAACAACTTTATCATAATCCACACCTAAATTTATGGCATTATCTTTACCTAAACATAATACATCTAAATACTTAAGTTTATCATATATAAATGGTATTATTGCTATTAAAATTATGGATGCTATTAAAAGTATTTCTGTATTTACATTCCCAAAACTTGCATGTAGGCTATTTTGAAGAGTAGCATACTCATTTGGGTCTATTACAACTTGCATGAAAGTAGACATACTTTTAAACAAAGTTCCAAATATCATCCCTACAAGAAGTAAGAAAAATATATTATTCCCACTTTTTTCAAAAAGTTTCTTATATAAAACAAAAGATGCTACAACCATTATTACTACTGATAATAAAAAGTTATGACTTTTACTTGCTATAAATTTGCTATCTATTCCAACAATAAATACTATAAGCGTCTGAACTAATATGTATAAAGAATCTAAACCTAATACACTTGGTGTAAGTATATTATTATTAGTTATGGTTTGAAAAATCATGGATGAAAAAGCTATACATCCACCTGTTAATACTATTGCTATTAACTTAGGTATTCTTTGGCTCATAGCATAATCTATATGTTCTGGATTTACCCCTGCTATTAAGAATAGTGCTGAAAATGCAATAACCATTAATCCTATTAAATATATAATTCTTTTTTGCCTGTTTTCTTTTTGTAATCTAATATTTATATTTTTACTAGGTAATTTATTTACACTACTAACTTGCATATGACTTCCTCCTTAATATCATATAAAGGAAAACTATACTTCCTATAACACCAACTGTTAATCCTATTGGTATTTCATAAGGATATATTACAATCCTTGAGAATATATCACATGTTAACACAAATATTGCTCCAAATAACCCTGTATGCCATATACTATCTTTTACATTATCACCTTTATAAATTGATACTATATTTGGTACTATTAATCCTATAAAAGGTATACTTCCTACTGTTGTTACTACACATACTGTAACTATTGCTACGATAATTAACCCTAAGTTCACAACTTTATTGTAATTAAGTCCTAGGTTTGTCGCAAAATCTTCACCCATACCAGCTATAGTAAATTTATTTGCATAAATATATGCAAGTATTATCATTGGTATTGTTATGTATAATATTTCATAGTTTCCTTTAAGTATCATAGAGAAATTTCCTTGCATCCAAGAAGTTATATCTTGCATTAAATCATATTTATATGCTATAAAAGTCGTCATTGAACCTATTATATTTCCAAACATTATACCAACTAACGGTACAAACACAGCATTTTTAAACTTTAAACTTTTTAATATTTTCATGAATATAAAGGTCCCACCAAGAGCAAATACAAAAGATGTTATCATTTTGCTACCCATAGTTGCATTTGGTAGAATTAGCATCGCAAATATCAGTCCTAATTGAGCTGAATCAATAGTAGCTCCTGTTGTTGGAGATACAAATTTATTTCTACTTATTTGTTGCATTATAAGACCACATATACTCATTCCTATTCCTGCAACTAATATACTTATTAATCTAGGCAATCTGCTTATTAATAAAATATTTAATTGTTCTTCATTTAAAGTTAATATATCTACTATCTTTATGTTATGTACTCCTAAAAATACTGATATTGCAGATAATATTATCAATATTATTCCTAAGTATCTTTTCTTCATCTTTCCTCCTAGCTATAACCTTATATGAAAATACATATCTCTTGAAATTAATTTTCAACTTACTTTTATTGTATTGATAATTATTATCATTGTCAATATTTTTTTATTTATTAATAATTATTAATTTAAATTTTTATCTTCAAAAACAAAAATAAGCTCTTACATATATTAACGACTTGTTTTCATTTATATGACAAGCACCTAATAATAGTGATTTCTAAATATAATATAAAATAAGAGGAGAATGAATAATCTCCTCTTATTTTAATATTTAGCTATGTCTATTCCACCTAAGGCAATATGAGCAACTCCTGCTCCCACTAGAAGTGCACCTGCCATATTTTTATAATCTTTTCTATTGAACTTCTCTTTTTTATTTTGCTTAGCATCTAACATCAATCCTGTTGCTGTTACTACTGTTCCTAAAGCTACTGGTATTAATCCTTTTTTCATATTACTACCTCCATAATGATATTATTTTATTATTTATCTAAATTTATTATTTGGGTTACCTACTCTATTATGACTTTTAGGCCCTGCGCCTGCTCTAGTTATACATCTTTTATTCCCATTACTGTTTATTTCTGTTATATTCTCTCTATCAGTATTTGTATTCTCACTTTCTGTGTAAAGTAGTTGCTTTCCCAAATTTCTTAATCCATCCATAAAAGAATTATTATCTTCCACTACCTTCACTCCTTTTTATAATCTATTTAACATTAGTTTGTTCATTATACAAAATCAAATACACCATAATTTTTGCAATAAAATCTACTTATCTTCTTTTTTTTAATTAATATCCATTTGTGGATATAAAATACTTATATTTTCCTTAAAAAATTTTAATTTAATTTTTACTAATAAGTAAAATTTCCATTTGTTAAAACTTCCCTTACACTTTCCATATCTTCCTATTATAAAAATTTTATTATTTTTATAGTATTTACTTTTGAATTGGAGACTATCATAAATTAATGCTAATTAGTTTAATCTTAAACATTTTGTGTTATATTTATAATTAAACTATTATATTATCTGGAGTGTTTTATATGAAAATTAATAAGAATATACATTTTACTACTGGAGAATTTGCTAAGCTTTGCAAAACTAGTAAGCAAACTCTTTATCATTACGATCAAGTTGGAATTTTTTCTCCTGAAATAAAAGGAGATAATAATTATAGATATTATTCTTATCAACAAATAGAAACGTTTGGAGCTATAACAATGCTAAAGGATATTGGTATGCCTTTAAAAGAAATAAAAGAATACTTAAGTAAGAGAAATCCCAATGAATTAATTAATTTACTAGAAAAGGAACGTATAAATGTAATCAATAAAATAGATAAGTTAAACCAGATAAAACTCTTTATTGATAGAAAAATTGAATACTCCAAAGATTTTATTAATAATTATACAGATAAAGTCAGCATTTTACCATTACAAGAAGAATACATATTTATTTCAAAAGTTTTTAATTGTTCTACAGATAAAGAAGTTTATGAGGCTTTTTCTGCTCATATAGGTCGTTGTGAAGATAGAGGTATAGCTTACCCCCATTTTTTAGGTGAAATGCTTGAATACAGTGATATAGCTAATGGTAATTACTTAGATTATAAATATATATATAATAAACTTCCTAATAAAGAATATTCTAATTTTACTAAAGCTAAGGGATTGTACATTGTTGCATATCATAGGGGTAGTTATTATAACACTAGCATTACTTATAATAAGATTTTAAAGTTTATAGAAGAAAATAATCTATCTGTTCAAGGTCATTTCTATGAAGATATAATACTTGATGATTTAGCAGTTCAAGAATATGATGATTATGTAATAAAAATCTCAATAAAAGTTAATTTATCTAAATAAAACTCATGATTTAAATGGTATTAACTTTAAATTCTAATCCTTTACTAGATCAAAGATTGTAACTATTTTAAATAGTAAAATACATAAAAATACCTATTTATAATAAAAGTTAGCGTCTAAAATAATAAAAATTATTTTAGACGCTAACTTTTAATCTATATTATATTCATTTATTGTTTTTTTTATATTTTTACTACTCATTAGGTTAGACATAACAGCTATATCATCACAATAATCTACTATGTATTTGACATTGCTAGGTGTTATTCCACCTAATGCAATTAAATTTATATTTGAATTAATAAGTAAAGAATTGGCCTCTTTTAATATTTCAATTCCTTTAGGTTTTAAGTTTTCCTTACATTTAGTTTCATATATGTGTGATAAAAATATATAATCTGCATTTCTTTTTAGTACTTCTACTATATCTTTTATACTATGAGTTGATACTCCTAATATTTTATTAAAGTTTTTGATATCTATATACTCATTTGTATCTTTTTTATTTTTTTCATCATAAATATCTATAAACTTATCAAATGGTAAATGTATACCGTCGGCATCAACTCTTTTAAATACTTCTATATTGCTATTTATTATTATCTTAGTATCTTTATTTATATTTTTTTTAATCTTAAGATATAAATTTTCTAGCTCATCATTACTCAGATCTTTTTCTCTTAGTATTATATTTTTAACGCCACAATAAGATGCTTCTTTTATAACTTCAATATACCTATCATATTTGCATAGATGCCTATTCGTTATTAGATACATTAAAACCTTTCCCAATCTTTAAATATTTGTTGGTATCCAATATCTTTTAACATGGCTTTTATATCACTAACACTACTTTCATCACTAATTTTAAATTGAGATGTATCTTTACTATTTTGAGAATGCCCTCCTACATTTGTTGATACACCTGCACTTAATTTTGTAACTCCCAAAGGTATTAAATTTCTTCGCAATGATAAGCTTTCTCTAGTCGATAAATTTATACCACCTTGATTATCAAATAATCTCATAACAACCATAGCTTGTACTAAATCATTATCATTGATATCAATTATTTTTTCATAACATCCCTTAAATGGTCTTATTCTAGGTATTGAGTATGAAACGTCTACATGTGGATATTTTTTTCTTAAATATCTTCCATGCATTAATGTAAAAAAAGTTTCTTTTCTAAAATCATTAAGACCAAGTAACGAACCTATTGATACACTTCTCATTCCAGCTTTTATTCCTCTTTCTGGTGAGTCTAATCTATATTTATAATTAGATTTTGGACCTTTTAAATGTACCTCTTTATAAATATTTTCATCATATACTTCTTGGTATACAGTAAGCCCTTCAACGCCTTTATCTACTAAATATTTATACTCTTCTTCATCCATTGGATAAACTTCTATTGTAATAGATGGAAATTTATCTTTAAGAACTTCTACAGCTTCACCTATATACTCTACGTCTGAATGAATCTTACTTTCTCCAGTTAAAAGCAACAAATGCTTAAATCCCTCTTTAGATATTTCATTTCCTTCTATTTTAATTTCATTAATGTTGAGCTTTTTTCTACTTATTCCAGAATCTATATTATATCCACAGTATAGACATTTATTTACACAATAGTTTGCTATATACATAGGAGTATACAAAAGTATAGTCTTTCCAAAATATCTATTAGTTATCTCGTGTGCTTTTTGTGCCATTTCTTCCAGGTATTTAGTGGCTTTTTTAGATAATAAATTTAATAAATCATATTCATCTAAATTATCCTTTTCTAAACTTCTTAAAACATCATAATTTGATACATTTTCTAGATATTTATCTATATCAATATCTTTATACTTTTCTATAACATTATAAAAACTCAAATTAAACACCTACTTCACTTAAAAATCCAGTAAGAGGTGAAGATGCATTTGCAAAATTGCTTACTCTTCCTGTTTTAGCTAAATATGCTTCTCTTCCACCTTCAACTGCTAATTTGAAAGCATTCGCCATTTTTATAGGGTCGCCTGCACTAGCTATTGCAGTGTTTACAAGTACTGCTGCTGCCCCCATTTCCATAGCTTCCATAGCCTGAGATGGTTTTCCAATTCCTGCATCTACTATTATTGGTATATCTAATTCTTCTATCATTATTTTTATCATTTCTTTCATTTTAAGCCCTCTATTAGAACCTATTGGTGCCCCAAGTGGCATAACTGCTGCTGCCCCTGCTTCTATTAGCCTTTTGCCTGCATATAGATCTGGACTCATATATGGAAGAACTACAAATCCTTCATCAGCAAGTATTTTAGTTGCTTTTATAGTTTCTTCATTATCGGGTAATAAGTATTTTGTATCACTTATTACTTCTATTTTTATAAAGTTTCCACATCCCATTTTTCTAGCTATTCTTGCTATCCTAACAGCTTCCATATGATTAGTCGCTCCTGATGTATTAGGAAGTATTGTCATATTGCTAGGTATATGTGATAGTATATTTTCTTCTGTATTGTCTAAGTCTACTCTTCTTAGTGCCATAGTTATTATTTCACTGTTACTTGACTCTATTACTCTTGGTAACATATCATTTGAACTATATTTTCCCGTTCCTATTAAAAGTCTACTATTAAACTCATGTCCGTTTAATATTAATTTATCCATTTTTATCCCCCACATAATCTTATTTGTCTTCTATCAATATTTTTGTTGCTAAATTAGCCATGTGATTAGCACATATAGCCACCCTTGGTGCCATAAGCCCATCACCTTCTTTAGCTTCATTTATCTCATCTCCACATATGTAAAATTTATCTCTGATTTTTCTTGTTTTTATTATGTTAGAATCATAATATCCTGCCACTCCAGATGAGGATATTAAATATTTATCTCTCATTTTAGTTAAAATGTTATTTGCAATTTCTGCTTTGTACTTTGGATTATCAAAAGCCTCTATTATTATATCTACGTTCCCAAATTCATGTATATTTGATGAATCTATTATTTTGTTTATAGTTTCAACTTCTATAAATGGATTAATATTTTCTATATTATTTTTAAGTGCCTCGGTTTTATATTTTCCTATATCATTTATAAAATATTGTTGTCTATTTAAATTAGATGGTTCTACTATATCAAAGTCTGCTAGTATTAATGTTCCTACGCCTATTCTAGCTAAAGATATAGCTATATTTGAACCCAATCCACCAATACCTAATATTGCTACTTTTCCATTTTTTAATTTGTAGTGAACATTTGGAGTATGTCTGCTAACCATAAGATTTTCTAATTCTTCAAATTTTGGAATTTCACCCCTTTTTATTAATGTAACTCTATCATTTTCATATAATTCTAAATCTACATATGCATCTACTGGATGACCATTTAGTATTATTATATCTGCATCTTTTTTATATTTTTCTTTAACTTTATCTACTGTAACTATATCTTCATCAATATTTACAAGTAGCTCATTTATAAAAAGTTGCATCTTATCCCCCTCCAACAAACCTTATGACTTCTATAACATCTTCTTCTCTTAGTATATAGCTATCGTATTGATTATTTTCAATTATGTTTAAATTTATCTCTACTACTACGCTATCTTTTTTTACTCCAATATCTTCTAATAACTTTGATATTGTCATATCTGATTTAAATTCAAACTCTTCCCCATTTACCTTCACTTACATTTCCTCCTTTTAAGGATTATCTTTTATAAGATATAAAAATAATTATATAAATTTAACTTTAATAGCATTAAAAAAGCACTCTCTTTTTATAGAGAGCGCCTTATTTAACTAAAAATCTAGGTACATTAAAATATACGAGCTTCCCTACGTAAGAATTATCTTAATCAGGTTCTTAGAGTCTGAAAGTTATGGCTTTACTTCTCAGCTATCCAATCATAGCTCCCCTAGCTTTTATTTATTTTTACAAGTTGAGTGTAGCACAATGTATTTTCATAATCAACAAATTATTAGTTTATAAATAAACTATATATATATATTTATTATACGAATTTTATTTAATTTCCCTATTAAATTAGTTAGATTTCTTATGTATAATAATTATATAGTTATTCAATAATTTCAATATACTTTGAATTATTCTATAAATTAATTCTTATAAAAAATTCGGAGGCGAAAAAAATTGATTTCAAAAGATACAAAGTACTTTTTTATAGTACTAATACTTTTTTGTATAATTGGATTTACAGTAACTATATCTACAACACAACTCAATATTTTAATATATGGTTCTCCTATTTTTATGTTATTTTATGCACTTTCAGGGTATTCTCCTGCTTTAGCTGGATTAATTACCGCTAAAAAGTTTTTGTCTAAAGATGAATTTGATAGATTTTTAAGGAACTGTGTAAATGCAAACAGGAGTCTAAAGGAATATTTATATGTTATTATCGCCGCTTTAATACTTTGGACCGTTCCATATATAGTAGTTGAAATGTTTAGAGGCTATGGTGCCTTACTAAAATCCCCATTAATATTTTTAAGTTGGTTAACTCCTATAATGATATTTGGGGGAGGATTAGAGGAAATAGGATGGAGAGGTTTTTTACTTCCTAAATTACTAAAGAAATATTCTCCTTTTAAAAGTTCTCTAATAATAGGTATTATTTGGTCCTTATGGCATCTACCTTTATGGTTTGTAGTTGGTACACCACAACAACATACTAGTTTTATTCCATTTGCTCTTAGTTGTATTGCTTCTTCTTTTGTACTTACTTACATATACATGGAAACTAATAGCATTTGGCTTTGTATATTATTTCATGCTTTAGATAATGCTTGTTCTTATGTATTTGAGTATGATGTGGATTTACATATAATTATAGCTCTAGCAACTTGTCTAGCTGGTTTTATTATATTTTATATATCAAAAAAATGTATAAAACTAAAATCTAAATAATTCAAGTTATATTAATAATAATAAGCTATTTTTTAATAATAAAAAACGTATTGAAATTTTCAATACGTTTTTTATTATTAAATGTTTATGGTATTACACTTGTTCTATAAGGCCATATCCATCATGTCTTTTATATATAATACTTGTTTTATTTGTCTCTATATTTCTAAATAAAAAGAATTGATGTCCTAATAAATTCATTTGAACAATTGCATCTTCTGGAGTTATTGGCTTGTCCATTTTAAATTTCTTTCTTCTTTTTATTACATCGTCATCTAAATCTATTTCTTCATATTCCTCTATATTATCAAATCTTATACTTTCATTTTTTCTATTTCTTCTTATCATTTGTGTTTTGTATTTTCTAAGCTGTTTATAAAGCTTATCATATAATAAGTCTATTGCTGAATATAAATCTTCTTGGCATTCTTCAGCTCTAACGATAGTTCCATGTTTAGTATATACTGTCGCTTCAATACTTTGATTTTTTCTCTTTACATCTATTTTAACATGTACATCAAAATCATCATTAATATATTTTTCTAGCTTTTCAAACTTACTTTCAATTTTTTCTCTTATTGCCTCTGTAACTTTTACATGCTTTGAAATTATTTTTACGCTCATAGTATGTACCTCCTGTATCTGGACTACATTTTTAAATATACAAGTTATCTTGTATATTTAAATAATAACAGGAAAACAATTACATTTTAAGGCTATTATTATATATTTTTTTGGTGTATTATAGAAGTTAAGGGGGTTTTTTATCTACTATCTTTTTTTATTTTTACCATCTTCTTTTTTACACTAATCTCTTTATACTTCTTTAATATAATTTCACCTTTGTGATTTAATATATCTACATAAGAACAAAGGTCTTGTACCTCTATTACACCTATATCTTCATTATTTATTCCCTCTATACTATTAAGAGCTCCAACAATATCTATAACTCTTATTTTCTTTTTCTTTCCAGCATTTAGGTATAGTCTCGTTACTTCACTGTGAACCTTTTTTTCTTCATTTCTATTTTTTCTATTTTTTAAAACTTTTTTATTATTTTCTTCAAACTTAGCTTTTCCTAAAGCAATATCTTCTTTTTTTATGTCATCTAGATCTTCTATTTTATATCCAATATAATGTTCTATTTCTTCCATATACTTTTCATCTTTTTGATTTACCATAGTTATAGATTTTCCAAAGCTTTTTTTTCTACCTGTCCTACCTATTCTATGTATATAGTTTTCTTTATCTCTAGGCACATTAAAATTTATAACTAAAGATATGTCATCTATATGTATACCTCTACCAGCTACATCTGTACTTACTAGTATATTAAACTTACCATTTTTAAAATCTTTTATCGTAAAATTTCTTTTGTCTTGAGACATATCACCATGAAGTTCTGTTACTAAAAACCTATCTTCCTTTAAATTTTTATAAAGTTTTGTAACAGTTTCTTTTGTATTGCAAAATATCATAACTGATACTGGAGCCTGAGAATATATTATATTTTTTAAAGTATCATACTTTTTTTTATCCTCTACTTTGACTGTCTTTTCTGATATTTGTTTATTATTTAATAAATTTTCATTTTTTACTTCTACCATTTCTGCATCTTTCATATATTCTAAGCAAATATTTTTTATATCTTTATCTATAGTCGCTGAGAATAGTCCTTTAATGCTATTTTTAGGTATACTATTAAATATAAACTCCATATCTTCTACAAACCCTTTTTTAAGCATTTTATCTGCTTCATCAATTATAAAATATCTTATACTTTCAAGGTTAATTGTACCCCTACTTATATGATCAATTATTCTTCCTGGAGTTGCTACTACAATATGAACTCTTTGCTTTAACTCCTTTATTTGATCTTTCATAGGTTGTTTTCCAAATATAGCACTACATCTTATTTTCTTCAATCTACCTATATTAGATATCTCTTCTTTTACTTGAAGTGCTAACTCTCTAGTGGGTACAACTATTAGTGCTTGAAGATTGTTATTATCCACTTCTACTGTTTCACATATTGGTATAGCAAAGCTCGCAGTTTTTCCACTCCCAGTTTTTGATTTGACTATTATATTTTCATATCTTAATAACCTTGGTATAACTTCACTCTGAACTTTCGATGGTGAATTATAGCCTAAATTATACAATGCTTTTAATATATCTTTATTTAATTTTAAACTCTCAAATTTATTATTCATTTAATTCCACCTTATCTAATTTTACTATTATTGTTTTATTAACCATCATAGAATATGGCTAATATGTTTATTTTATTTCAATGTTTTATTGTATTATGATTGTCTTTTTATTTTATTACTTTTATATTAGCATTTAACTAATATACACTAAATTTTTATTTTTTTCTATAATTGCTATTACTTAAGCCTTTATAATTTACTGCATATTTATAAAATATTTTTTACTTTAATTATAAAATAATTTGTATAAATTTTCTGAAAAATATTATTGACATATTCCCTTTAACTATATATAATCAATTTAAATATAAATTTTTTAGGAGAATATAAATATGATAATTAATACAAATCTAACTAACAATAAACAATTAAATATATCTTATTTTAGCTTTTGGCTATTGTAGTTGGTTTGTATTTATGAACGATAGATTAATCGTAGATACAAACTGGTACTTGTTTGTATCTATGATGGTGAAAGCTAACTTGTTATGTAAAGCCACATAGATAATACTATGTGGCTTTTTTATTTATCCTAGGCAAAATAAAAGTCACATGGTACATACTATGTGGCTTTTTTATATATAAAATAAAAAAAGAGGTGTTATTATGAAAAAAAATATTGATATTATTGTTATTGGTTTCGCACTATTTTCAATGTTCTTTGGAGCAGGTAATTTGATTTTCCCACCATACATAGGTGTTACCTCTGGTAGCAATTGGCTAATGAGTTTCTTAGGGTTTATAATTGCAGATGTTGGTATAATACTACTTTCTATCAATGCAATAGCAAAGGCTGGTTCATTCCAAGATGTTATTGGAAAAGCTGGCAAAAGATTTGGGCTTACTTTAGAAGTAATAATGATGTTGTGCTTAGGTCCAATATTAGTAGTTCCTAGAACTGGTGCAACTACATTTGAAATGAGTATACTTCCTCTAAATAACTCATTTAATCCAATAATATTTTCAATTTTATTCTTTACACTAGTGTTTATATTAACTATAAAACCAAGTAAGGTTATGGATATTATAGGTAAATTTTTAACGCCTATACTTTTAGCAGCGTTAGCGATCTTAATAATCAAGGGGATATTATCTCCTATTGGTGAGTTAAATACTAATATTTCTTCTGATAATCTATTTATGAGAGGTGTAACTCAAGGTTATCAAACTATGGATGCCCTTGGATTAGGTGGTATAACTGCACTTGTTATGTCATCTTTCTTAAGTAAAGGTTACAGAAATAAGAAAGAAAATATAAGCCTTACGATAAAAGCATCTTTAATTGCAGGTATTGGGCTTACACTAGTTTATGGTGGACTAGCATATCTTGGAGCTACAGTTTCTACGGTGTATGATGCTAGCATTTCTCAGACAGAATTACTAGTTAATATAACAAATCTTTTATTAGGAAATACTGGTACTATATTATTAAGTATAGTTGTTGCATTTGCTTGCTTAACAACTTCCATAGGATTAACTTCTGTTACAGCTAAGTATTTCGAAGATGTAACTAATAGAAAACTAAAATATGAATACATAGTAACCTTTATATGTGTATTTAGTGCCATATTTTCTAATTTAGGCGTAGATAAAATAATAGCTATTGCTGCTCCTATACTAACAGTGTTATATCCTGTTTCAATAGTTTTAGTTCTAATGAGCTTGTTTGGAAAAATATTTAAGAGAGATTCTGCTTTTAAGGGTGCTGCTTATGCAACATTATTAACAAGCTTGCTTACAGTACTTAGTAATCTAGGTATAAATATCCCTTTTATTAACAATCTTCCATTTGCTAATATAGGATTTAACTGGGTTATTCCTGCACTAATTGGAGCTTTTTTAGGCAAACTAATAATTAAAGAAAATAGTATATGTATAAATTCAAAGATTTCTTAATAAAAATATTCATATAAAAAACTAATAAAAACCTTCAAATAATTAATAGTTGTTTGAAGGTTTTTTATAGATTTTATTAACTTATTTTATCTTTTTCAATTTTATCTAATGAACTAGCAACTGCTATTGCTGAAGCCATAGTTCCATTAACATTAAGCATTGTACGTCCCATATCTAATATTGGATCTATAGCAAGTATTCCACCTAATAGCGGGAAATATGCTCCCATACCCATACCTGATATAACTACTGAAACTGACATTGTTGCAGTACCTGGTATCCCAGCTATTCCTAACGAACTTATAGTTATTACTATAAGTAACATGATATAAAAACTAAAGTTCATAGGAGTACCAGACATATTAGCTACAGTAATTGCCATTAATGCTGGATAGATTCCTGCACAACCGTTCATTCCCATATTAGAACCTAAACTTCCTACAAAACTTGCTATACCTTGATCTACTTTAACATTATCTGTAAGTGTTTCTATTGTTACAGGCAATGTTCCTAAACTTGATCTAGATGTAAATGCTAATATAAGTGGTTTAGATACATTTTTTAAGTATTTTATAGGATTTACCCCACTTAAAGTTATTATTACTAAATGTACAATAAACATTATTGCTACACTTACATAAAGAGCTATTATAAAGTCCATAACATCTAATATTGATGTTACACCTCTATCTATTATCGTAGTAGCCATTAAAGCAACTACTGCATAAGGCATTAGTTTTATTACTGTTATAGAAACACTTATTATTATTTTATAAAATGCTTCTACTAAATCTACAAATGGTTTTATTATTTCTGAATACTTTTTATTAAGTCTCTTTACTGCTATACCTAAAAATCCTGCAAATATTACTACTGCAACTACATTAGCTTGTGCCATTGCATTTACTGGATTTGATGGTAATAAACCTCTTATAGTATCGACTATTGGTGTAACCTCTCTTATTTCTCCACTTTTTACTATCGCTTCGTGTCCTACTCCTAAGTTAAATAAATTTCCAACTACTATACCTATTATTGCTGCTATCGCTGTTGTTCCTAATAACATTACAATAGTCTTTCCTGTTAATTTACCTAGGTTTTCACCTTGCTTTAAGTTCATTATTACTCTTACTATTGAAACAAACACAAGTGGAACTACTAACATTTTTAATAAATCCATAAAACCATATCCAAATAGCCCATACCATTTAGATACTTCTGTTAACCAAGTTACCTTAGTAGGATCTTCTGGGAATCCTGCTATAGCATGGACTAATACTCCTAGTCCAATCCCTAATACTATTGATAAAATCATTAATTTATTAAATTTTATCTTTTTACTTAATTTATTTATTACAAAAAACATTCCTATTAAAATTGCTATTGATATTAAAGTCATATAATTCGTGACCATAAGAAATTCTGAAAAAAACGTATAATTCATGTATTGCCTCCCTCCGATTATTTTTATATAAAGTAAATGAGCTCATACCTGTTTTTTATAATATAACAAGTATGAGCTCTTGTATCAACTGGTAACTTTTTTGTAACCAGATTAATATCTATATAAAATTAACAATCACATTTAATATGTTTGTTACTCCAAAGTATCATAGTTTCCATTATTGGAAGTAACGAAACACCACATTCACTTAAATAGTATGTTGATTGGATATTATTTTTTAATTCTTTTTTGTCATTAATTACTATTCCATTTTCGATTAAAAATTCTAATTGTTGAATTAACATCTTCTTGCTACATCCTTCTATGCACCTTTGTAATTCTCCAAATCTTTTTTTATCATTACCAATTTCCCATATTATTTCACATACCCATTTTTTTCCGAGTATGTTTGATATGAATTTTAATGGACAATTATTTTGCTTGATATTGTTCAAACTATACATTAACGACCTCCTTTTAATTATTTTATATAGATTAGCTTATAATATAACTATCATTTTGTCCATTTTTATCTTTATAAAATACTTAAAATAAAAAAATTACCATAAACCCTAAGATTTATGGTAATTTTATATTTAGATTATTTTGAGTAGTACTCAACAACTAAAATATCGTCAATTTCTATTGGTACTTCATTTCTTTCAGGCTTTCTAGTAAGAACACCTGAAAAGTTCTCTATATCCTTAGTTAAGTAAGGATATTGGCTAGTAGCATTTTGTTGAAAACTATCTTTAAACATTGTATTTTTTTGAGATTTTTCTCTTAAAGATATAACATCTCCTACTGACACTCCATAAGAAGGTATATCTACTTTTTTCCCATTAACTAGTATATGTCCATGAACTACCATTTGGCGAGCTTGTCTTGTAGAGCTTGCTAACCCTAATCTATATACTAAGTTGTCTAATCTACATTCTAACATTTGTACTAATGCTGTACCTGTAGAGTCTTTAGATTTCATCGCTTTTTTTACATAGTTAGAAAATTGCTTTTCTAACACACCATAGTAAGCCTTTAATCTTTGCTTTTCTAATAACTGTACTCCATATGGTGAAAGCTTTTTGTCCGCTCTAGACGTTCCTTTTGTAGCTCTATCCATTGCTTTTGGATGCCCACATACATTTAACCCTAGTCTTCTACATTGTTTAAATCTAGGTCCCATCATTCTTGCCATAATTATCATCTCCTATAAAATCAGAAATTTGCCGCGATAATTTTAAGCCTATTTTTAATATATCATAATTTTTATTTTTTGTAAATGAATTTCATTATCATTTTTTAAAATAAAAACCACGATATGAATCGTGGTCTTTATATAGAAGTTGTGTAGTTATATTAGTAAATTAAGAGTATAATTAGCATAACATTTATAATGTAATTTATCATATAGGGGAATATTATACTTTCTGTATTAAATCTAATAACGTGCTGAAGATCATCGGATTTAAAAAATTTATGTAAGCTATGATATAATTTACACTTTTATGTTCACTTGCTAGTAAATTACTCATTAATTCTCTATTTATTTAAAGTATATCATAATTAATCATTTTTGTAAATGATAATAATTATTAATTTCATTTTTTGAAACTAAACGTTAAAGTACTCTATGAAATTACTTCTTCTAGCATAATAATTTTTTATTTTGTAAAAAATTCGCTTCGCTTAAGCCACTGCGTGGGCGCTACACTTCATGTCACCAACGACTTTGTCCGTTCCTCAAATGTCACGTTTTACATTTTCAATCTTATTGACATATTTTACTTTCATGAGTTGTTAACATTTTTGTGCTTAATATAATTTACTTACATGTAAAAAATGCATCAAGATAAAATTTATATTTATCTTGATGCATTCTACATACTTAACCTAGCTCATAAAATACTATTTTATTACTTAATAATGTCTTTTTTACGTCTATAACTCTTTGATTTGATGAACCTCTTAACATTAGGCTTAGATTTCTATTGTTTTCTTCAAACTTACCATCTATTAATACATCTATATATTTTAATACTTTCTTTTGACTTTCATCAAAATTTTCTAGTGTATATCCACTCCATAGGTATATCATTTTATTTGGGTAATGTTTCTTAAATTCTTTGCATAAATTAAATACACCTTCTACATTTTGAGGGCATAATGGCTCTCCTCCTAATATAGATAAGTCTCTATCTATATTATTTTTATTTATATTATCAATAATATATTGTAAATCTTCTTGTGTAAATTCTTGACCTCCGTTAAAATCCCATGTTTCTCCATTGAAACATCCTTTACAGTGGTGGGGACATCCTTGTGTCCAAAAAGACATTGTTACTCCAAGTCCATTAGCTATGTCATTGTCTTTTATTTTGGCAAATCTCATATTATCACTCCAAATTCTATAAGTGAAGTACTCTCTCACCTATCTCTTGAGTACGTCCTTTACCCCACATATTTGCCCCAATGTATCCACAAGTTCTTCTCATAACTTGCATTTCATCTTTATCTCTGTTTCCGCAGTTTGGACAATACCATTCTAAATCCTTATCAAGCTTTATTTCACCTGTGTATCCACATTTATAGCATATATCTGGCTTAGTATTTATTTCTGCGTATTGTATATTGTGATAGATGTAATTTATTATTTGCTCTACTGCTTGTAGGTTTTTACTCATATCCGGTACTTCTACATAACTTATACATCCACCTAAACTTATGTCGTGGAATTGACTTTCAAACTTTAATTTTTCAAAAGCATCTATTTCTTCAGTTACGTGAACATGGTATGAGTTTGTATAATACATTCTATCAGTTACATTTTTAATTTCTCCGAATTTTTGCTTATCTATTCTACAGAATCTTGAAGTTAAACTTTCTCCAGGAGTTCCGTATAATCCAAATCCAAGACCAGTTTCTTCCTTCCAACTTTGGCAAGCATCATTTAAATGGTGCATAACTTCTAATGCAAATGCTTCCCCTTCTTTAGTTGTATGACTTACACCAAGCATTGCTTGAGTCATTTCATATACCCCAACATATCCTAAAGAAAGAGTTGAATATCCATCCTCTAAAAGAGCGTCTATCTTCTCTCCTTTTTTAAGTCTAGCTATTCCTCCATGTTGCCAATGTATTGGAGATACATCTGATTTTACTCCTTTTAATAAATCATGTCTAACCATTAAAGCTTCTTTACAAAGTTCTAATCTTTCATCTAATATCTCCCAGAATTTATCCATATCTTTATTTGCAGTTAATGCAACTTGTACTAAGTTTAATGATATTACACCTTGATTGAATCTTCCATACCACTTATAATTTCCATTTTCATCTTTCCATGGAGATAAGTGACTTCTACATCCCATAGGTGGGAAAGTATTTCCTTCATAATTCTTTCTCATTATTTTAGCACTTTGATAATCTGGAACTAATCTTTTCGTATTACATTTAGCTGCTAGCCTTGTAATATAGTCATACTTACCACCTTCTAGGCAGTTATGTTCATCTAATAAATAAACTAGTTTAGGGAATTCTTCTCCTACTTCTTGTCCTTTGTAGTTTTTCATTCCTTCTAATCTTTGCGCTATCATTTCTTCGCAAATTAAAGCCATTTCCCTTTCATATTCATGACCTTCTTCAATCTCTAAATATATAGTTGAAAATGGTGATTGACCATTACTTGTATATAACGTTGATAATTGATATCTTATAGTTTGTATACCTGCTTTTAGCTCCTCTAACATTCTTTCTTCAGCTAATTCTTTAGCCATTTCTTCAGAATACTTTTCTTTGTATTTATTGAAATATTTATCATACGATACTCTTAAAAATGGTGCTATATGCTTTATAGTTATAGAGTTTCCACCATATTGACCGCTTGCTATTTGAGCTATTATTTGTGTTGTAACTGTACAAGCTGTTGTAAATGATTTTGGTGATTCTACTAATTTATTACTTATTACTGTACCATTATTTAACATATCTTCTAAGTTTATAAGCATACAGTTATGAATTGGTTGAATTGCATAGTCCATATCGTGATAGTGAAGTACACCTTCATCATGGGCATGCGCTATATGTGCTGGTATTAATTTTCTTCTTGCTATATCTTTTGAAACTTCTCCAGCTATTAGGTCTCTTTGAGTAGACGCTAATAATCCATTTTTATTTGAATTTTCATTTATAACATCTTCATTACTATTGTCTAGTAATCCTAATATACTTTCGTCAGTTGTATTCACTTCTCTTTTAAATGACTGTACCGCTCTATATCCTTCATAAGCTTTCGCAGTCAATTCGTGTTTATAATCTATTAACTTCTTATATACCATATCTTCTATTTGATATACTGTCGGCGAAGGTGACTTTTCATAACAATTTTCTTCTATTTCGTTAGCTATTTTTTTAGCTATTTCTTCTTCATATATACCGCTACCATATTTCATAGCATTTAGTATTGCATTTTCGATTTTTATTTTATCAAACTCTGCAACCTTTCCATTTCTTTTTATTATATTTAATTTTCTGGTCATAAAACTCTCCTTTTGCCTAATATTTCTTGATGTGTTTGTCAAGTCTTACTAGATAAAAAAACAATAACTTTTTTAATAAAAAGTATTGACTTTTTTGTTTTTCAGCACTTTACTTAACTTTGCATAAGCACTATATGTAGTAACACAACCTCTATTTTATACCATATATAGTGTATATTCAAGCTATTTATATTCACTTTTCTTATACCCCTTGATACCACCTAATTCTAGCTTAAATTTTATATTTTTCAGTAAATTTCCTTATTTTTTTATATTTTTTTGAAAATTTTATAATATCTCGATGTAAATAATCTAATAAATATAAAAGTAGCTATAGATCATATTTACCCAAATTTTTATACAAATAAAATTTATTTTATACTAAAAAGACACTTATATCATTAAATAATATAAGTGTCTTTATATTCTATATCCTAAAAATAAACAAGAATCATGATTAGAGATACTATCCCATACATTAAATAAATTGTCATACAAATATTTATAAGAATAGACTTTATATAATTTAGAATAAGCTAAAACTATCCCCCATTGATAAGTTCTATATACATTATTTCTATGTATATATGGTTTAATCTTCTCTTTATTATAATATATGTATTCTTTCTTTAATGACGTTTTAATTTCTTTTAATATTTTCATAGCCTCCTTTTGCTTTCCCTGTGATATGAGTTTCATACCTTCACTAGACCTTGAAATATAATAATCTATATTCTCAATCATCTCTTCTTCTGAAACTAACCTTTTGTCAAATTCTAAAACAATACTTTGGTTAAACATATGAACTCACCTCTTTATTAATATACTTTTACAAATTTAAACAAATTCCTTTAATTAATCCACTTTTTTTATATCTTTGTATTTATTATTTAAATATATTAAAAAACACTAACTTTAATAAGTTAGTGTTTTAGTAAATAATCTAAATAGATACTTATATAAACATATAATACTTAAATTATATACCTTTATAAATACCTATTTAATTTATTTATTTACTTTTCTTTCTTCCCTTTTTTCTTCAAACTTTTCTTTTTCTAATTTTTTCATAGATTTTTGATGAGCTTTAGCTTCTTTTTGTGCTTCTTTGTAATTTCTTTCGCTGTTAATTTCGAATTCCTTTTTATCACATTTCTCAGATTTTCTTTCTATCTTTTTAGCTTCTCTTTCTTCTAATATTATTTCTTTTTCCAACTTCATTTTAATATCTCCTAACTACATTCTTTAAATTCTTCAATTTCTTTTTTACTTGAATTAAGCTTTCTATCCATATATATTAATTTTATTCCCATATTTTTACATATAAAACATATAAGTTAGATTTTAAACAAAAAAATACTAACTTTACTTGTTAGTATTTTTTATAAAGAATTTAGTTATTTGTTTAATATATCAATTATTTGACTAAATGAATTTTCATTTCCATTTCCACCAACTTGAGTTACTTCATTTGTTTCTTTAGATGATAAAATTTCTTTTTGCTTCCAATTTAAATTACTTCCAACTATTACAATTGGAGAGTTTTTCTTAGCTGCTAATACTCCTGCTGATAGGGCGTCAATTAAATCATCTTGTTTATTTATGCCATCTTTTGCTATAAGTATGTCTTCTAGATTTTTTTCTTTATAAAAGTTCTCTAAAATTAAAGCATTGGTTTCATTTCTATCATCTCCACCTATTCTTTTATAGTTAGGTAATTTAGTTGTTATATCATTAGATATAGTACTTTGTCCACCTATAACATAAGATGTTTGTATATTGTTTTGTTTAATAAACTTATTAATTTTATCAAAATTTTCATTTTGTGATGTTAGTATTATCGGCATATTCTTATTGGCTGCGACAGGTGCTATACTAACTGCATCTGCTAATCCTTTAACTCCATTTACAACAGCTATATTTGATATGTTACCTAATCTTTTAGCTATTTCTAATGATGTGTCATATCTATCTATTCCACTTATTCTATTTACCTTAAATCCATCATATTCAAGCTCATTTACTATATTATTCGATACTGAACTTGTACCTCCAATAATATATATATTTTTAGCTTTTAGTCTCTTTATCTCTTGTTCAATATTATAATATAAGCTGTCATTTGGTGTTAGAAGTATTGGAGCATTTATAGATTTTGCAAATGGTGTGGCTGAAAGAGCATCTGCTATAGAACTTGAATTTACTAATACTACATTATCAGAAGTATCCCAACCTTTTTGACTTATCATTATAGATGTTTCATATCTAGTTTCTCCTACCATTTTACTTATAACTACTTTAGGATTATTTGAGCTTACCTTCATTATCCCAACAGCTTTTAGAGCATTTTCTACTGTTTCTTTTTCACTTGCTGTTTTAGCTTTTAATAATAATACTTCTCCTAGATGATTAAAATCTGATTGAGAATATAAGCCTTCTGTAAGTGCATCATAGAAAAGTTTACCCATTTTTTCTTCTCCGATACCTTTAACATTAATACCATATTGTGTTCCACCTTCAGATATTAGGTAAGCTAATTTATTTATTATACCACTATTTTCATGTACGTAATCATTGTCACAGCTATCATTATGTACATGAGACCTTCTACAGATTTCCATATTATCTACATTATCTATATCTGGGTTTTTCATGCTTCTTAAGTATCCATATTTTGAAAAATCTTCTCCTATAGTCCAATTTTTGCTTGATTTATAAGTATGTTCTACTAAAGTACCAAAAATATCTCCATATGCTTCGTTTATAGCGCCTGATTGAGATACATAATCTAAATTAGCAGTATGTCTTACTACTGAATGAGTATATTCATGTCCAATTACATCTAATGATCCTGCAGAATCATAAGTTGTTGAGTTTTCATTTCCAAAAACTAGTATATCAACTCCATTTACTAGACTGGAAAATGCATTTCCTGGCTCATTTACATTTACAAGTAATTCTGGCTTACTTCCCTTTCCATCTAGCCCATCTCTATTGTATTTATTTAAATAAAAATCGTAAGTTTTTCCTACATGGTAGTTTGCATCTACAAACTTTCCATCGCTCTTTTCTAGTTTTGTGCTAAAATATTTTATATCATTATCCATGCCATAAGGAATTTTATTTTGATAATAATATTGATAAAAATATTGACCTTTTATATCTAAAGTTTTTATAGGTTTTGATCCTCTACTTAAATCTATAAAATAATACCCGTCTTTAAAGCCTGCTTCACCTTGTCTATGTATTACTTGTATTTCTCTTTCATCTCCAAATACACCTTTTGCTTTAATTTTTTCTGATTTGATTATATTGTTTGTGTTTTCGTATTGATTTATTATATCTCCACTGTTAGCATCTATAAATACAATTTTGTTATAAATTGTTTTTCCTATTATATTTACATCTACTTTGTATGCAAGTTTATATTCTTCTTTACTTTTATATAAATATAACTCTACTTTTTCATTTTTATTTAATTCATTTTTTAGTTCAAGTTTTTCCTTTGCTATCTTAAGTGCATCATCTTTAGTTAAAGTCGGATTATAGTTAAATCCTTTTAATGTCTTTGATGTTGGCTCTATATATCCTGAAATTGATTTTATATTTCCGTCATAATCTACGCATCCTACTAAATCTGAACCATAGATAGGTATATTATTTATATACTGTTGAAGTCTTACTATAACCTGAGAATCATTTTTATCATCTTCTTTTGATTTGACTTTGAAAGTAGAAGTTTTTTCTACATTGCTTAAATAATTAATTAGGATTTGTTGAGGTGATATACCTTCTTTTTTCTCTTCCTTTATATTACCACTTACTACAAATGGTTCCGATTTTTCTATAGCTTTTTTTAATTCTTGTTTTTGCATATCCTCACTTGCAAAACTCAAACTAGTTAGATTTATAGTTATTAAACATAGTGTTGTTATGCTTGCTATGCTCTTTTTTAATAATGTCACTTGCTTTCCCCCTCAATTTTCTTTATTTAATGCTTTTGCTCCTTGTTATATTTTTACTAACTATGTTAACTCTATTTTAACACTTGCAATTATTGTTAGTAAACTTATTATTTATTGTTTTTGTACAAAATCTAATCTTTTCTATTGACTTATTTTTTGTTTTGGTTATAATTTAAAACAACAAGTAGATAACTGAGATAGAGGCGCGAAATTTAAGAGTAGTATTATGGAGGTAAGCTCAATGAAATAATACAAAAGGAAATTTCGCCGAAGTAAATAGTTAATGGCTTTGATACTATTTACTGGGCTTATGTAAAATATGCATAAGACTGTCACATTTTTGTGGAGAGCTATTTTCAATGAAAACGTACGGTACGTTGTATTTTTTGTATATAATTTACGTATTTTTGTCATGGGTATAGTCTCATGGCTTTTTTTGTATACAAAAACCTTATGTAAACCTAAAATTACTGATAACTTATATAAGGTATATCAATAACTCAATAATATAAAAATATATCTGAGTAACCGTCGAAGTCGTTAGCGACATAAACTAAGCGCATTTTTATTGTTAGATAAATTTTATTATCTTAGTTACTTACTTATGGAAAATTTACACCATAAGGAGGATAATCAAATGAGTGAACAAAATCAAGAATTAAAAAGAGGATTAAAAGCAAGACATCTAAACATGATAGCACTAGGTGGTTCTATTGGAACAGGTATATTTCTTGCAATGGGAGATACTATCTATCAAGCAGGACCTGGTGGTGCATTAGTTGCATATGTTTTAGTAGGCATTATGGTTTATTTTTTAATAACAAGTTTAGGTGAAATGGCTACTTTTATGCCAATCTCTGGATCTTTCAGTTCCTATGCTACTAAATTTATTGACCCAGCACTTGGGTTTGCACTTGGATGGAATTACTGGTACAACTGGGCTATAACAATAGCTGCCGAAATGGTTGCAGGTTCTTTAGTTATGAAATTTTGGTTCCCAAACATACCAGGAGTTTACTGGAGTTTATTATTTTTAATAATAATTGTCGGATTAAACTTCCTATCATCAAAAGCCTACGGTGAGTCTGAATATTGGTTTGCTGGTGTTAAAGTTGTTACTGTAATTATATTTTTAATAATAGGTGTATTAATGATAGTTGGTATAATTGGTTCTGATGAAATAGGATTTCATAATTATTTTATAAAAGATGGACCTTTCCATGGTGGAATAAAATCAATCTTTGCCATTTTTCTAGTTGCAGGATTTTCATTTCAGGGAACCGAACTTATAGGAGTTGCTGCTGGAGAAAGTGAAAATCCAGAAAAAACTATTCCTAGGGCTATAAAATCCATATTTTGGAGAATATTAATATTTTATTTAGGAACGATAATAGTTTTAGGTGCTATAATACCTTTTACACAGGCTGGTGTTTCTGAAAGTCCATTTACTATGGTATTTGAGAAAGCAGGTATAGCTGGAGCTGCTTCTCTTATGAATGCAGTAATATTAACATCTGTATTATCTGCTGGAAATTCTGGTATGTATGCATCAAGCAGAATGCTTCACTCTATGGCTAAGGATGGACTTGCTCCAAAGCTATTTGCTAAGACTAATAAAAGAGGTGTTCCTGTAAATGCTTTAATATTAACTACTATAGTTGCATCTTTTTGTTTCTTAACAGGTGTATTTGCCGAAAGTACTGTTTATGTTTGGTTAGTTGCTGCATCTGGCCTTGCTGGATTTATAGCATGGGTTGGAATAGCAATATGCCATTATAGATTTAGAAAAGCATATACTCATCAAGGTAATAATTTAAAAGATTTAAAATTTACTGCTAAATGGTATCCTTTTGGACCTATACTAGCATTAATAATGTGTATAGTTATAATAATAGGTCAAGGTTATTCTTGTATTAAACCAGATGGCATTGACTGGAGTGGTTTAATAGCTTCTTATATAGGTATACCTCTATTTTTAAGTTTATATATAGGTTATAAAATTAAGCACAAGACTAAACTTATCCCTCTTCACAAGGTTGATTTAACTTATGGAGAAGATAAAAATTTAGATAATATAGAAAAAAAGATCCTTGAATTAAATTAATAAACATAAAAAATGTAACTCCTTTAACTTAGGAGTTACATTTTTTATGATGAAGTTATATAATTTCTATCAACATATTCTAATATATAATCTCTAAATAACTTTGCTATTGGAGGTATATATGAATTTTTTAAATAACTCATATATATTATTCTTTCCTTAATAGTTTCTTTAATATTTATTTTAGATAGTGTATTTGTATTGATAGTTGGTGAATCAGGAACTACTGAAATCCCTGCTCCAGCAGATACTAATCCTTCTATTACACTTCCTATATTAGCTCCTTTTGGCTGAATTGATATTTTAGGGGTATACCCTAAAGCATCAGTACAAGAAAGAATCCTATCTTTACTACCTTCACAAAATGCTATAAAAGATTCATTTTCTAATTCCTTTAAAGATACCTCTCCTCTACCGGCTAATTTATGATTCTTTGGTACTATTAATATATACTCTTGCTTTTTTATTGGTATAGATTCTATATTAATATCCCAAATAGGTTCTGTATGATTATCATAGAAACCAATATCAATTTTTCCTTTTTTTAAATCTTCTATTATTTCAGTTACAGACTGTTGGTTAAATTGAAACTTTACATTAGGGTTATCATTTAAGAAATCGCTTATTATAAAATTCATAAAATAAGCTCCTACTCTAGATGTAGAGGAAATAGAAACTGTCCCTGTAGTATCACTAACCATTTCATCTAATTCCTTTATCCCTTTTTCAATCTCTACCAATGCTCTCTCTGCATGAACTAAAAATAATTTCCCAAACCTAGTTAGTTTGACATTTCTGCCACTCTTTTCAAATAAAGGGACTTTTAGTTCTCCTTCCAACTTTGCTATTGATTTACTTAATGCTGGTTGAGTAACTAATAATAACTTTGAAGCTTTAGTAAAATTTTCGGTTTCAGCGACTGTTTTGAAATACTCTAGTTGTTGTAGGTTCATTTTCTACTCCTTTTTATAATTTATCAAATCTATAACTAAAAGTTATATGTTTATGAATATTTTAAATTAGACATAGTGGTTATAACAGTGCTATAATCACTATTATCCTTAATAAATATATTTGTATTTTCTTATGAATTTTACTTATTAGTATACCAAAATAATTAAGACATATAAATTAAAATTGAAAGATATTATATAAATTAAAGGGAGTGTTTTTTATGATGAAAGTAGATAAGGATCTTTGTATAGGATGTTCTCTATGTGTTAAAGATTGCATGGTTAAAGATATTGAACTTATAGATAAAAAGGCTCATATTAAAAATGTAGCCTGTTTTAAATGTGGTCACTGTATTGCAATATGCCCTAAAAATGCAGTATCAACTGATGATTATAACATGAATGAAGTTAAAGATTATAATAAAGAGGATTTCTCTATTGATGCAGATAATTTACTAAACTTTATCAAGTTTAGAAGAAGTGTAAGACACTTTAAAAATCAGGATGTAGAAATAGAAAAACTTTCTAAAATCATAGAAGCAGGGAGATTTACTCAAACAGCAAGAAATGCACAAGATGTATCTTATATTGTAGTTAAAGATGGCATAGAAACTTTAAAAGAAATGTCTTTAGAAAGATTAAGTGATATGGGTAAATATATGCTTGCTAACTTAACACCTGAAACAATGAATTTAAAGCTATATGCCCAGATGTGGGTAAAAATGTATGAAGAATTTAAAGCAAATCCTACTGGTAGGGATAGTCTATTCTTCAATGCTCCTGCTGTAATACTTGTAGTTTCTGATAATCCTGTAGATGCTAGTTTAGCTTCCTCTAATATGGAACTTATGACTAATGCTCTAGGCCTTGGAACTTTCTTTAGTGGATTCTTTACAAGATCTGCTGAAGGAAATAAAAAAATTATGGACTTCTTAGGACTGAACGAAAATCAAAAAATTGTAACTTGCATGGTTATCGGATATCCAGATGTAAAATATCAAAGAACAACTCCAAGAAAAGAAGCACAAATATCTTGGAAGTAATCTAAATAAAAAATTCGCTTCGCTCATGTCGCCAACGACTACGTCCGTTGCTCAAAATATATTTTTCTACATTTTCAAACTTGTTGATATATCTTATATCCATAATTTATCAACAGTTTTGTTCTTAATATAAAATCCTTGTATGTAAAAAAATAGAAATGGGCTATGTTAAGGTAAATTAGCCCATTTTTACTATCTCTTCATTGATTTTATTAAGACTTTCCTTTCTTTGTCAATCTTTAAAGATTCACATATTTTCTGGAGAGATTTATTGTAAGTAAAATCATCAAGATTATTATTATTTAAATATTCTAGTGTTATATTTTTTTAGAAATTCCCATACTATTTCTTTATTTTTATTGGTTATTTTAAGCCCACTACAAAAACTATCACATACAGACCAGTTATTTATTTTAGGAATAAAGTTTTTTATATATACTAATATTTCTTCTATATTACTATCCTTAACATATCCTATTACCATTCCCTGTAGCATAACCTCTTCAAAATATGTATCATTAGCATTTTTTAGATATTCTCTCCAGTCTTTTTTAGCTATTCTCTTCGCTATTTTTCTTAAACACAAAAGTCTAACACCTAGTATATTCTCAACTCCTGGTATTAGCCTTGAAGAAAATTCTCTATACTTTTCTTCTGATAATTTCAAAAGTTCTTCTCTAATTTTTTCGTTCATATATCCCTTCTCCATATAATGTTAATATACTTTTATTTAATTATTATTTTCCATATCTAATAATTGTTTTTTTATCTCTAAACCCGCAGCATAACCAACTAAACTTCCATCAGCACCTATAATTCTATGGCATGGAATTATTATTAATATAGGATTTTTATTATTTGCCATTCCCACTGCTCTAGCTGCTGTTGGCTTACCTATTTTTTGAGCTAATTCTTTATAACTATATGTTTTGCCATATGGTACATCTTTAAGTTCATTCCATACTAGCTTTTGAAATTCTGTACCGTTAAGAGAAAGTGGTACATCAAATTCTATTCTTTGTCCTAATAAGTATTCCTGAAGTTGCTTTGCTGTTTCTTTAATTAATGGTGTTTCTTCAATATTCATATCTTCTGATGATAGTTTCTCCGCTAGATAAAGATCTGTTATTCCTTTTCCATCTTCAGCAATTCCTATCTTTCCCAGCTTTGTTTCATAATAAAAAATATTTTTCATATAAACACCTCATTTGTTAATTTGCATATGTTATTTCATAATCTAATATACAATACTTTATATAATATTTATATAATAAAGAAGTTACTATACTAAAAATAAGCATAATAACTTCTTTATATTTTTCTATATTAATATTATTTTAAATTTTTTAAATCATCATCATAGTATTCTTCTAATTCTAGTAAACTTTCATATGGATTACCTTTTAATCCTAGTTGTTTAGCAAAAGCTGGCTCTGTTTTTAATCCCCTCTTTTTTAAAGCTATTATTTCATTTTTAAAATCTTTTCCTAAAATCTCTATCAATCTAGCTTCTATCACCATATGTCTATATCCGTTGGTTTTCTCTGAATGATTTTTGCTCGCATATATCTCTATTTCTATATCATCCACATAAAAGTTACATACTATTATATTTTCTATACTATTTTATATTACTTTAAATCCTTTTCTTATTTCAAATTCATTGACTAATACTTCTTTAAAAGTAACGAAGTTTTCTACTTCACATACAATATCTAGATCACTACTTTCTATGTTTATTTGTATTGGAATAGTTCCTATCAGTATTGGGTTGTAATCCTTGAGTACTTCAAATATATTTATTCTTTTAAGTATTTCATAACTTTTTCTTTGAGTATTATTCCCCTCTTTTAGGTATGATATATCCTTCCAGTTTATGTCCTTTATTTTCATATCTTCCCCTTATTCAGATCTTTAAATGTAAATTGATTTTAAAAATGATTATCCATTTTCTTAAAGTATATTATAAAACATGAATTATTTATTTATCCATATATTTTTCACACAATCAATAATATAATCTATTTCTTTTTCTGTGTTAAAGTACACAAAACTAAATCTAACAGTACCATTAGGAAAAGTTCCTAGTGTTTTATGAGCAGAAGGTGCACAATAAAGACCGCTTCTAGTTGATATACCGTAATTTTTATCTAACATATGACATACTATCCCATTATCAAGTTCTTTAAAATCAAGAGAAACTACCGAGGTTCTATTTTTAGTATCAAGCTTTCCAACTAACAAACTTTTATCTATTCCTTTTATTCCACCTACAAATCTTTTAGTTTGATTTCGCCTAAAAAGTTACAATTAACTTTTGTAATCGTTATGTCATTTAAAGAATTCAACGGTCTCATAACTGCATTGTGCTCCATAGAAGAAACTATTACATTGTCACCTTTTTTAGTAAGCCTTTAATTACTATATTTAAGCTAGTTGTAATATTAGGTGTGAAAACAACATTTTTAGGTTTATCAAAATTGAATAATTCACATATTAATTCTCTAGTTTCATATAGAACATTTTCCGCTTCATAGGATGATGAATATGCACCTCTATTTACATTACAACCTACATTATTTATATAATCTAGCATAGTTCCACCCTTTAATGTTGTCTTTGGATATGATGTTGCTCCATTATCACAATGTATCTTATCCATTTTTCCCCCTAATTAAATATATCTTAAGTTTAATATATCATTCATTTTTATTACTGCTATACTGTTTTTATCTATCTTTACATGAGTATTTTAGAATTTTTCTATACTACATTTTTACCTAATTATCTACAAAATGGCTATGTTATACTTTGCGTGGAAAAGTATTTTGTATCTAACAATTTCATATGGGGGTATTTTTAATGAAGGAAAAAAGAAACATCATTATCGGTGGAGCTATAATTAGAATTATATCTGTTTTATCCGTACTTTATGGAAATCCAAAGAATATGGGAATATGTGTAGCTTGCTTTATTAGGGATATTGCAGATTCATTAGGTCTTCACAGAACTGAAATAGTTCAATATATAAGACCTGAAATTATAGGAATGGTGCTGTGTTCTTTTATTTTAGCACTTGGTAGTCGTGAATTTAAGTCTCGTGGTGGCTCTTCTCCATTTATAAGATTTTATCTAGGATTTATAGTAATAATAGGAGCATTAATGTTCTTAGGTTGTCCTACTAGAATGGTGCTTAGACTTGCAGGTGGAGATTTAAATGCTTTATTTGGTATAGGTGGTTTTGTAGTAGGTATACTTATTGGTATAGTTTGCTTGCGAAAAGGATTCTCTCTCAAAAGAAGTTACAAACAAACTAAATTAGAAGGATTTTTATTCCCAGCTATAAATATTGTATTATTCATTATGCTAATATCATCTTCTGCTTTATTATTATTCTCAAAAGAAGGTCCTGGTTCTCAGCATGCTCCAGCTTTTATAGCTTTAACAATAGGGCTAGCTGTTGGAGTTATATGTCAAAAAACTAGATTGTGTATGGTTAGTGGATTTAGAGATTTAATATTGTTTAAAGATTATTATTTTTTATTAGGATTTTTAGCTATGCTAGTAGCTGCTTTTATAGGGAATTTAACTTTTGGATTCTTCACTCCTGGATTTACTGATCAGCCAGTAGCCCATACAGATGGTTTATGGAATTTTTTAGGTATGGTATTAGCAGAATGGGGTTCTGTATTATTAGGTGGTTGTCCTATGAGACAATTAATTTTATCTGGCGAGGGAAATATTGACTCTGTAATAACTATATTTGGTATGCTTGTTGGAGCAGCTTTTTGTCACAACTTCCAATTAGCATCTTCTTCAAAAGGACCTACATCTAATAGTCAAATAGCTGTGATTGTATGCTTTTTTATACTTGGTATCATTTCATATTACAGTTGCAAGGCTGATAAAGATATAAAAAATAAATTAAAAGTAGATGTTAGTATTGGCTAAAAAAATAGATGCTAGAGGATATTCTTGTCTTCAACCTGTACTCATGGCTAAGAAGGGTTTAGAAGAAAATCCTTAAGGTGTAGAAGTTTTGGTAGATAATAATGCTGCTTGTCAAAATATAAAAAGTTTACTCATTCTTGCGCTATTAAATTTTCTAGATTTTTAACTAAAAGTGGTATGGAAAATGAGTCTTCTCCAGTTCCCAGAAATTTAAGCTCTAACTGTGGTATTGGAGTTAGCTTTTCTTATACAGATGACATAAATAAACTTTATATAAAAGATATAGAAAAAATTTATTTTATAGATTGTAATGAGTACTCTTTGTATAAGGATTTTGATGATTAAATAAATTTATAAAAGCTGTAGATAAGTTTGTTTAATACAACTTTACCTACAGCTTATTTTAATTCAATATGTTTACCTTAACCAATCAGGATTTCCTGGAACGAAAGGTCTTTTACCAAACTTTTCTTTATATTCATCAAGAGCCTTTTTTATAAGTTCTTGATTATCTTTAAAAGTATTTACTTCTTTTATAGTTTCTAACTCTTGTGCAAATGGACATACTGATATACACATCCCACAATCTGTCCCCATATACAACCATTTTATGTAACAAGATTCTTGCTCTATTACCCAAGAATCTTTATCTGGCTTATTGGATAAAGATTGCGAAGGACAAAAATGTGCACACTTGTTGCACAATTTACAGAAGTCATCTAGCCCAAAATCTATTTGCTCATCTACATCTAATTCTAAATCTGTAGTTACCACTCCAAGTCTTATTCTTGAGCCATACTCTTTAGTAGTTAAAATAGTATTTCTTCCTATCTGTCCAAGTCCAGCATCTTTTGCCACCCTAACTGGCATCAATAAATAATTCGAGTCCATATGATTTCTAGCTTCATAGCCTAGGTTTCTTATGTAATAACTAAGTACCATCCCAACTATAGATGCATCTACATAGCACTTACTAGTTTCTATAACTTCTGCTATCATAGGTCCTCTATTTATCATATCTTTATCCATCTCTACTGCAAATACTATTCCATATTTGTGATGATTAGTTATTTCTTCACCATAATTTTCTTCATGTCTTCCTCTATGAGTATAATAATGATAGTCTTTTAATTCTGTTATCCCTACTAATTTAGCTCCATACTGTTTTGCAAACCCCTTTATTTTCTTAGTTATTATTTTTTTATTTACTTTTACCTTTTCTGGTTTAGGTTTGTTTTCACATAAGTGCTTTATGTCTGATAAAAATTCAAATGCAGACAAAGCCATTGGTGAATTTGTTGGATTATACGTCATACTTTCCTCACTGCATAGATAAGGTCTAGTTCTTATGCTATCATCTATATCCTTTTTTTCAGGATTTCTCGAGTAGTAATCTACATAAGCCTCACTACCCTTTTCATAGTTTGATCTAGCAAACATTGTATCTCTTTCATCAACTCTATTCATTATTTTACTTGTCATCCCCTTTGACTTAGTGTTAGTAGATAATATATTCGACTAAATCTCCTATAATCCTTTATACAAAAAAGATACTACATAATTTATTGTAGTATCTTTTTATATATTAATTGTTAACACAAGCCTCTAGATTTTTATTATCTTTTTCTTTATAATCAATATCTCTAATCCACTTTTTGCTAAATAATCTAAACACACACCAAATTCCCTTTAAAATCTCATCTGATTTTAATACAATAAGAACTATTCCTGGAGGTAATTCTAAAACAATCCCAGCTACATATCCTAGTGGAATAGATATAATCCATAAAAATAATACATCCGCAATCATTAAAAACTTAGTATCTCCACCAGCTCTAAGTACCCCTTTTGTAAGAAGTGTTGCTACAGACATAAATACTACTAAAACTGACGTTGAGTTCATTAATTGATAGGCAATAGATTTAGTATAATCTGATATATTATAAAAATCTATTACAATATATTTAAGGCTAAATATAACTACTCCTGAACATCCCCCTAATATAATAGCCATAGCCAAGAACGTAACAGCTCTTTTATATGCTGATTCATAATCTCCTTTACCTATAGTATTGCCTGTAATAACTCCACTTGCATTAGATACACCCATTAAAAATACATTAGTAAACTGTAGGACAACAGCAGATATACTGTTAGCTGCCACCATGTCTGAACCCATTCTACCCATTATTACAGATACCATGTTAAGACCAAGAGCAAGTATAAGATCACTTACTAAAACAGGTCCACCTATTTTTATATAACTTTTAAGTAGCTCTTTATCTAAAGTAAGTAAATACTTTAATTTGAAGTTAAGTTTTTTATCTATCTTAAATAAGTAAGTAACTACCACTGTAAATTCTATAATTCTAGCTATAAGAGTAGCTATTGCTGCTCCTTGTATTCCAAGTTCTGGTGCGCCTAATTTACCAAATATTAAAACCCAATTTAGAAAAATATTAAATCCAAAAGATGTTAAAGATGCAAATAAAGCAACTTTAACTGACCCTACTGTTCTAAACAAAATATTTACTGTAGTAGATATTCCTTGGAATATAAATGATAATGATATTATCTTAAGGTACATTACTCCTTGATCTGCCACAGGTAATTCACTAGTATATATAGACATTATTTTATCTGGCATAAACTGTGATAAACTTAAGAAAATTATAGCAAAAGCTATACTAGCTCTTATCAATATTGATAATACTTTGTTAATGGAATTTATATCCTTCTTGCCCCAAAATTGACCAGATAATACACCTGCTCCTCCACCTAGTCCAAAGTTAATAATTAAAAATATAAAACAAAATTGATTCGCTAAGGATGCTGCTGATAGTGTTATCTCCCCAAAAGAGCCTAACATCATAGTATCTGTCATACTTACACCAACATTTATAAGTCCCTGCATAGCTATCGGTATGCTAATTTTTAGTACATCTTTATAAAAAGATTTTTCTTTCACAAAAACACTCATATTCTCTTTCCTCCTTATGTTAATAACTTATTTATGATATAAAAAGCTGGATAAGTTGCAAGCTTAAAGCTCACTTCTTATCCAGCATATAATCTTAATTTATAAGCACATTTTAATTATTAGCTTGATTATTTTATTATATTATATAATATAATATTTTATTTGTAAATTATTTAAACTTAAAACAATATCACAATTATATAAAATTCCTTTTGCTAAAAATATAATTTAACTTGTCCATAGTTATTATTTTTAGAGTGAGATTTTAGAGTTTTTTGATTCCGAATAAAAATAAAAGAAGATATTATCATAAGACTATGGTAGCATCTTCTTTTACCTTTAATACTTTTAGATTAAATTTTATTCATTACCTAACTAAACGTTATATTATTAAAAATACATCTTATCGCTATCTTTATAACAGTAATATGTCTTTTCTTTTGTTTCTATACGTAAAGAATCATCATATACTACTATCTCATCTATAGCACTGTCTTCTACTTCACATACAGTAGTATTTTTACATTCTCCAAAACTTAGATATCCTTTATCTTCTTTAGGCTCATATCTAAATTTTATATTAGCCTCTTTTATATTCATTTCTTCACCATTTACTTTGCTGCTTACTTTTATATCTGTATATTCATTTGTAAGAAGTAAATTTTGTATTTTGTAAGTTAATTTATCAGTCATAATCTTATGCCTATTTCTAAGTACATTTAATACTTAAAATCCTTTCATTATATTTATATGTTTAATATAACAAATTTAATTGACATTAACAATTAGGCACTTTTTTGTAACTACCATTTTATTGTAGTTATAAAAACACCCTATCAAATATTGATATGGGTGTTTACTTTTAAATGTTTTTTACTTTTTTAAATTCTTTTAATAAAAATATACCTACTATAATCATAGCAATTATATCTGCTATCGGTTGTGATGACCATACTCCATTTAATCCGTATATTCTAGGTACTACAAGTATAACAGGTATCAATATTATTACTTGCCTTAATAAGCTTAGGAACATAGATATCTTTGCACTACCAATTGATTGGAAATATACTGCTCCTAAAATGGTAATAGCTGTTATTGGCAATGTAAATGTATAAATACTTATTCCATTCATAGCTAATTCAGTAAGTTTACTATCTTTTGTAAATATACTAATAAATAACTCTGGGAATAGTCTAATAAGTATAAAACCAAAAGTTAATATTATTGTTGCTACTATCATAGCTATTAACAATGTCTTTTTAGTACGGTCATATTGCTTAGCTCCATAATTATATGCAATTATAGTTTGCATTCCTTGGCTTAGCCCAAATACAGGCATTAAGAAAATCAAGTATATAGATGTTATGGTTGTCATAGCTCCTATTGCTAAGTCTCCACCGTATATTTTCAGTACTCTGTTTGTTACTAAATGTATAGAACCTGATGCTAGTTCCATAAAAAATGGAGTTAATGCTATTAATATAATAGCTTTTAAAAGTCTTTTTTCTAGCCTAATATTTTTGATTTTTAGCTTAAGATTTGATTTTCCTAGTGTAAAATAATAGGTAGACCATATAAATACTAACTGTTGACACATTATAGTTCCTATAGCTGCACCTTTTATTCCCATATCAAATCCAAATATAAATATAGGGTCTAATATTAGATTAAGAATACAACTTATTATCATCATTGTAGCAGCTAGCTTAGGTCTTCCTTCTGCCCTTATAGCACTATTAAGTGCAAACCCTGGCAAATTAAACCATGTACCAAAGAATATTACACTCATATAATCTCTTGCGTATTTAATAGTATCAATACTAGCTCCAAACATATAAAGTATATCATCTAAAAAGAATGCTCCTATTATCATTATTGCTATAGCAACAACTATTTCTAAAGCAAATGTATTTCCTAATATCCTTTCAGCTTCTTCTTTATTACCTTCACCGAGCTTTATAGATATATTAGTACTTCCTCCAATAGCAATTCCTACACAAAATGCTCCTAGTATTGTAAATAAAGGCATTGTCACTCCAAGTCCAGATATAGCAAGTGCTCCTACATCCTTAATAGAACCTATAAAAGCTCTATCTACTGTATTATATAAAGATGTTACCATCATTGCTAATATAGCAGGTACTGAATACTTAAGTAGTAACCTTCCTATTTTATCTTCTTTTAAAGCTTGTTGACTTTCCATAAATTACTCCTATACCACCATGTCATAAGTTATACATACTGGTTTTTGAGTTCTAGGATCTTCAACAATCTCAGCATCTATATTAAATAACTCTTTAAGATTTTCCTTTGTCATAACCTCATGTGCACTACCTTGACATGCTATTTTACCCTTTTTAACACCTATCATATAGTCTGCAAACCTAGCTGCATTGTTAAGTTCATGTATTACCATAACAATAGTTGTTCCCTGTTTTCTGTTTAATTCTTCTAATAACTTTAATACTTCTAATTGGTGAGCTAAGTCTAAATATGTTGTTGGCTCATCAAGTATAAGTATATCTGTTTGTTGAGCTAGTGCCATGGCAATCCAAGCTCTTTGTCTTTGACCTCCAGATAAGGCTTCCATCGGTCTATCTCTAAATTCCTCTATTCCCGTTGACTTTAATGCCCATGTAACTATATCATTGTCTTCTTTTTTTAATTTACCAAATCCCCTTTGATGAGGAAATCTTCCATAAGCTATTAACTCCTCTACAGTAAGGCCACTTGGAGCCTGAGGACTTTGTGGAAGAACTGCCATAGTTTTTGCTAATTCTTTTGGACTTTGTTCCTTTATATTTTTATCATTTATATATATGTCACCACTTTTAGGTTGTATAATTCTAGCTATAGTTTTTAATATAGTTGATTTTCCACATCCATTAGACCCTATTATCGTAGTTATTTTTCCTTTTGGTATGTCTAAATTTAAATCTTTTACTATATCTAAATTTCCATATGAAATATTTAAATCTTTAGTATTTATACAGTTCATTTTTATCTCCTTTGGTTAATTATTTCGATTATTTAAAATGAAATTATTTATTCTGATAGCATCAGATAAATAAAGTATGGAACACCTATTATTGCTACTACTATTCCTACAGGGATTTCCATAGGTGCTATTAAATTTCTAGCTATAGTGTCAGACACTAGTAAAATTAAACTTCCCACAAGTGCAGCTGTAGGAATTAACTTTTTATGCTTAGGCCCAACTAATTTTCTAGCTATATGCGGTGCAACTAATCCTAAAAAGCCTATACTTCCTGCTACAGAAGTCGCTACACCTGCTAATATTACAGCATATATTATTAATCTTCTTCTCTCTTTTTCAACCTCTATACCTAACCCTGTTGCCACTTCATCTCCTAAATTTAGTACATCTAAATATCTAGATTTATATATTGTAAGCAAAGTAAATATTAATATAAAAGGTAAAACTGATAATACATATTTCCAACTTGCTCCCCATATACTTCCTGAAGTCCACGCCATTACTCTATTAAATTCTTGTGTTGTAAATCTTAATTGGAATATCGTAAGTAATGATGTAAATGCTACATTTATACCTATACCTATTAACAATAATCTAGATGAATTTATTCCGTTTTTCCATGCAAGTATATAAATTAAAAATGCTCCAAATATAGCTCCTGATAATGCAACTATTGGCATTGTAAATATAGTCATATTACTTATACCATCATATACATTTCCATTCATAATATAAATGTATATGACAACGAATAATGCAGCTCCTGAATTTATTCCTAGTATTCCTGAGTCTGCCAAATCATTCTTAGTAACACCTTGTAAAATAGTACCTGCTATTGCCAAAGCTGTTCCAACTAGAATTCCAATCACAATTCTAGGTAATCGTAGTTTAAATATAGCAATTTCATGACTTTTAGATCCTTGTCCTACTAAAGTTTTTATAACATCTAATGGCTCTATAGACAGCGATCCCATATTTAAACTAACTAAAAATGTAGCAAATATTAATACCATTAAAATGCCTATAATCATAATAAATTTTTTATTCTTTTTTATATTCATAATCTATTTTGTATCCTTTCTAACAAGGTATATAAACATAGGAACTCCTAATAATGCTGTTAAAGAACCTATCGGTGTTTCATAAGGAGGATTAATCATTCTAGCCATAATATCACTATATACAAGTAAAACTGAACCTAATATCATTGAACTAGGTATTATATATTTATAGTCCGCTCCTACTACTCTTTTAGCAATTTGAGGAACTATTAATCCTACAAATACTATATTTCCAGCCACAGAAACAGATGCTCCAGTTAAAAATATTACTATTATTAAACTCACAAACCTAACTGCATTTGTTCTTTGTCCTAATCCTATGGCAACTTCTTCTCCTAAACTTAAAATAGTTATCTTAGGTGCCATAAACATAGCCCCTATAAATGCAGTTCCTCCTACTATAGCTAGTAGTTTAACACCTTCCCACTTAGCACTAACTAGTCCTCCAGAAATCCAAAAGCTTAGCTGTTGAGATAAGTTGAAGTACATTGAGATTCCCATAGCTAATGATATAAGTAAAGTACCTAATGCAGTTCCTGCAAGAGCAAGCTTTACTGGATCTACTTTCCTTGCCGACCTTGAGCTTATAAAATAAACTAAAAGTCCACTTATACTAGCACCTAAAAATGCAAATACCATCAACCCAAAACTTCCTATAACTAAATTTTTGTATATTCTTTGTAATACAAAAGCTACTGCTATCATAAATGTAGCACCTTGTGTTATACCCATTACAGATGGCTCTGCAATAGGGTTTCTAGTTATACCTTGCATTATAGCTCCAGCCACTGCTAAGAATCCTCCAACAAGAGCTGCACAAATAGCTCTTGGTATCCTAACATCTCTAACTATCTTAATACTTACATCATTACTATTTGTAAATATGCTATGTATTATTGTTTGAAAATCTATATCTTTTGCTCCTAGTGAAATAGACATAACTATTCCAGCTATAAGCAATATTATTCCTATAAGCATAAATGAATAAGCTAAAGTTTTTTTGCTTAATTTTTTCATAGTTCCTCCTTAGATTAAATTTAACTGAAATACTCTTTTAAATATACCCATAAAATTTAATTGTAATTATTTTTTAATTGAAATTAATTCTCTATAAATTAAATAGTAGGTGACAAAAGTTATATCCTTTTACCACCTACTTTATATACTTATATTATTTTACAACTTCATCTTTTATTGATTGTAATAATAATTCTCTTCCTATTGGATTGTATGCTTGACTAAAGTATGGACTTGCATCAAGTATTGTTACGTTACCTTCTTTTACAGCTCTAATTTCTGGCCATACTGTACTTTTTTCTAAATCGGCTTTATCTGAATCTGTAGCTATAACTATTATATGGTCTGCATCTATCTCTGTTAAACCTTCCATAGTAACAGTTGGTAAAGTTATTCCATCTTGCTTAGGCATATTAGCAGGTTGAGGTAATCCCATATCATCTTTTAATATTGTGCCTATACCACCTTCAGTAAATACCATAAATTGACCTTGACTAGCTAATACTGTTAAGTATGTTTTGTCCCCATTAGCTTTCTTTATTTCATCACCTAATTTTTTAGCTTTTGTATAGTAGCTATCTAACCATTTTTGAGCTTCTTCTTCTTGTCCAAATAACTTAGCTACATCTTTAAGTTTAGCTTCCCAATCATTTGCTTCATCTTTTAGCATAACTACTGGAGCTACTTCTTTTAATTGATCATATATCTTTTCTTGTCTTGGTGCCATTATTATTAAATCTGGATTAGATGCTAATATTGCTTCTATATCCATAGTATCCATCATTGAGTGACCAACTACTTTTGACTTTCCTAACTTATCCTCTACGTATGATGGAACTTTATCTGTTTCATATGAATCTACATTTGCTGTAGCTACTGGAGTGTGACCTAGTAAAACTAGCTCCTCACTACTTCCAGATATATCAACTATTCTTTTAGGATCTGCTGGTATTTCTACCTCCCCTTTTACGGATTGTACTACTCTTGTTTCTTCTTTTTTATTACTATCTTCATTGTTACTGTTTCCCGAACAACCAGTAACAATTCCAAGAGTAGCTATTGTTACACCTAATACTACTAATGATTTTAATCTTTTCATGTCATTCCTCCGTGTTGTTATTTATGTAATTATTATCATTATTTTTTGTTATTAATAATTATTATCACTTGATTTATATAATTATTATATCATCTAATTTTTTATAGTCAATATATTTTTATTTTATAAATTTTTTTATATATTTTAAAATAAATAAAAAAATATTATCATACGCTTATGATAATATTTTCTTATATTTGATATATTTAAAATGTATTTTACTTAACCCTATTTAATTTTTCCTTATTATTTTTCTGTTAATCTATCTATAATGCTAACAAGATTAACTATTTCTGGCTTAGTTATCTGTTCATCCGCTCCAAGTGCCTGACCTTTAATACGTATTTCTTCACTTATTAAAGATGAGAATAGTATTAGTGGAATATCTTTTAAAACACTGTCTTCTTTAACAAGTTTTGTTAGCCTATGACCATCCATTAGAGGCATTTCAATATCTGATACTATACAAGAAACATGATTTTCAATTGGGTCACCACAAGTTTTTACTTCTAATAAATAATCCCATGCTTCTTGTCCATTATCTGCCTTAACTGTGTTTTTATAGCCTGCTTTGTGTAAACACTCGATTATAAGTTTTGAAAGTAACATTGAATCTTCTACTATTAAAATAGTTTTATCATTACATTTACGATCGCCTAATTTTTCTATAGCTTCAAATTGAATACTTGATTCCGGACTAATTTCTGCAATTATTTTTTCAAAATCTAATATAGTTATAAGTCTATCCTTGTATTCTGCAATACCTGTTGCTGCGCCTTCATCTCCACCATATATAACTCTATCTGGTTTTTTTATATCTTTCCAAGAAACTCTATCAATCCCAACTACTGAATTTACACGGAATGCAAAGTTTAACTTGTTAAAATGAGTAACGATAAATATATCATGTCCTATATCTTTTGGCTTAGGAAGATTTAAATATTTTCCAAGGTCTATAACCGTGATAATCTCATCTCTTGGCTTAAATACACCTTCTACAACGTCATGTGAATTTGGCATTTTCTTTACTTCTTGAGCCATTAAAATTTCACGTACTTTTGCTACATTTATACCAAATACTTCACCTGAAATTGTAAACTCCATAATCTCAAGTTCATTAGTGCCAGACTCTAAAAGTATTTTCGTTTGGCTTGTATTTTCTGAAAGTCCCATTATAATCCTCCAATTTTCTCTACTAACTATTTTGATGTCTATATATTCTATATACGTCTTTTATGTATAAATCTATAGGATTATTAATCATCTATTGCAACTAAACTCTTGTAACGCTATAAATAAAAATACTCTTCTTTAATATGAATAGCATGTTTATAAAAACAGATAAATAATTGTTATTATTGCTATGATAATAAATATGCTTGATAGATTATCTGAAACTGTACCTACATAGAAATATGGATTTATAATAAACTTTAATAACTTACCTTTATCATTTTCTCTTTCTTCTTTATTTATTTCTAATTTGCTATCTTTTATAAATATGACAGCTTCTTCTATTGCTGCCATATTTATTTTTAATTCACTTTCTGAAATAATGCCTTTACTGCTCATATTTTCTATATTCTTAATTTCTTTTGATACTATTTGTTGCCTTTCTTCTTCATTTTTACATAACTTTAATTGTTCCTTTAAGCTATTACTTTTCTTTATATATTTTTCTACTTCATGTCTTAACTCTGGGTACTTTTCATTTATAAAATTTTTTTCTTCAATAGTTAATTTCTCACTTTTAATCATTTTGATAGCTATTATTTCTGACTTTTTAAGTTCTTTTTGAATATTCTTTATGAACTTTTCAACTTCTTCTATTCCTGACATTTTAATTCTAGTTTGTGCTTCAGAAAGTATTCCTTTTTTATTCATTAGTTTTATATTGTTTATTGCTTTTGATATTGCTTGTTGTTTTTGTTCTTCACTTTTTAAGTTTTTTATTTCATGCTTTAATTCTTTTACTTCTTTTTCAGATTCTTTTGCTACTTGCTTTAAATCTGGATATTTTTCTTTTATGAACTTTTTTTCTTCAGAATTTAATCTCTCTCCTTTAACTATTTTTACTGCTATCATTTCTGACTTTTTAAGTTCTTTTTGAATATTCTTTATGAACTTTTCAACTTCTTCTATTCCTGACATTTTAATTTTAGTTTGTACCTCAGAAAGTATTCCCTTTTTATTCATTAGTTTTATATTATTTATTGCTTTTGATATTACTTGTTGTTTTTGATCTTCACTTTTTAAATTTTTTATTTCATGCTTTAATTCTTTTACCTCTTTTGCAGATTCTTCTGCTACTTGCTTTAAATCTGGATATTTTTCTTTTATAAACTTTTTTTCTTCAAAATTTAATGTCTCTCCCTTAACTATTTTTACTGCTATTATTTCTGCCTTTGCTATTTCTCCTTGAATTCGCTTTAATAAATTTGCTACTTCTTCTTTTTGAGATTTATTTAATTTAGCAAATTGTTCCTTTGATACTGCCTCTAAATCTATTTTTATTGCTGACTTATCTTGTATTGTCTTAGCTTGATTATTTCTATTTGTTAATACTGCTTTAGATAAATTGCTATATGAATTACTATTTATATTATTAATCACCTTGTCTCCTCTTTAGAATTATATTTATTTTAAGTAAAACTATCTTTTATTATATTTTATTACAAAAATAAAAACCACCTATCCATTATAAACTGTCTTAAATATTAGCTTCAGTTTATTTATGAAAAAGTGGTATCTAATATTAAATTAATATAAATAAAAACTTATCTATTCTTAATTATATTATTTAACAAGTTAATTTATTTTTCCTTTTACGTTCTAATACTAAATATAGCATAATTAATACTAATGATATTGATACTGCTGCTAATAAATCTAACCCTATACTTAAATAACTCCCCTCCATAATAATCTTTTTAAATGCTGAATTTATCCAAGTTAGTGGTAAAATCAGTGAAAAATGTTGAACTGATTCTGGCATAAATTCTATAGGAAGAAATCCACCACTTAATAAGCACATTGGAGTTACTATTACAGAAAGTAGTGTATAATACATTGTTGAATTATTAGATATACTTAAAACTACTAAAGCTACTGCTATCCCTACAATGGATAATGCAAACGATAGTAGCATCATCCATATTAAGTTAATATCAAACTGTGGATTTAGTATATAAAAAGTAGCTACTAAAGTTACACCTTGAAACAACAATAATACAAAGCATCCTAATATGTGTCCTAATGTATATTCTACCTTACTTATCTTAGACATTAAAATTCTCCTGTCTATTTTGAGCTCCCTTTCTTTTAATAATGGTGCTATACATCTTCCTCCTATAATTAAAAATGCTATTTCAAATAAACCAAACATGATTATATAATGGAAAGCATACGATAAATCACTATTTTCATAAGTAAATTTATAGCTATTCTTTTCATATTCTTTATATAATTTTAGGTATTCACCTTTGTTATCTCCAAAAGATTGAATTTGCATAATTCCAGTATTTATAACGCTAAGTATATACTCTTTGTTTCCTGAATTACTTTGAGAAATGACTTCTATTGTTCCTTCTTTATTAGTTTTTATATCTTTATATATATCTTTACTATTTATTATGACTCCAACAGATATATCTCCTTTATCTAAAGTTTCTTTAAGCTCTTTTACACTACTAACTTTAAAAAAACTACCTACTTTATCTGGTGGCAATAAACCATCTACTATTTCACTATTGTCTTTTGTATATATCCCTACATTAAAACTATTATTTGAATCTTCTAGAGATGAGTCTACTTTATCAACCAACACGCTAACAAGTATATTAATAGCTATTGGAAATATTAATACTAACCAAAACCACCCTTTCATAGTACATTTTAAATTATGCTTTAATATAATCATGATATTTTTCATATTATTTCACCACTTTTCTACTTAAAATTAGTATTGATATAGCCATTAACACAATAGATGCTATAATTCCAACACCTAATGCAGTATATAAATTTTCACTATAATTTAAAGTTACTAATGAATTAAATTCTTTACTGATCCATACAAATGGATTTAACTTTAATATTGGAATATTTTTTGCAAATTGTTCCATTTTCGGCATAAGTTCGCCTGAAGCTAAAGCCATAACAGTTACAATTATAGAGCAGACATTTTCTCCAACGCTTCTTTTCTTACATATAGATGATGCAAATAGTCCTATACAAACAGAAAGCATACTAAGTACACTTATCAAGGCTATCATTCCTAATAAATTTTGTTTAGTAATATTTACACCATATAAAATGGATATTGCAAGTAACATTATAATTCCTTGACCAAAAATAACTATGAATGAGCCTATTAACTCTAGTGACATAAGTTTAGATATTTTCATTGGAGAGGACTTTGCCCTTTCTCCTATATTTTCTTTTATGTAAAAGGTATTTTTAAAAGAACAAGCACTTACTGCAAGGATTGCCATTTGAAGCATGACTACACTGAAGTATTTACCATAATCTATATCTTCTGCTATTAAGTTTTTGTTTCCTTCACTTTTGTATTCTGATACCTTTACTAAATTATTACTTATACTAGGTACTTCACCTTCTTTGGCCACTGATTCGTATACAGACATTAAATTAAAAAATTCTTTTGTAATCCCTTCAATAACTTCTTCACCCATACTAAGTTTTTTGCTTCCTTCAAACTTTATATTCCTATTTTTATCATCTATAATTACAGTTAAATTACTCTTATTTACTTCTTCAATATTTTTATCAAGTTCTTCTTTGTTATAGATTTTATAATCTAAGCTTATCATCTCATTTTCTTTATCAAATTCTTCTAATGCTTTTACATATGATTTGTTTATTTCACTATTTTTGTTTCCTACTATACTTATATCAAGGCTTTCCTTTACACTATCAAAGCTAAAAATTATTGAGAATATATAAGGAAGCATTATAACTAAAAATATAGTACCAATGATTGTATTCTTATCTCTTAAACTTCTTTTTATTGCAGATAGTATTATACTCATTTTTTCCTCCTCCTTAATCTCTAAGCTTTCTTCCTGTGAGATTTAAGAACACATCTTCAAGTGTTAGTGCCTTACTTTTTATATCTAAAATTTTAATGGATTTACTACTTATATAAAGTATGAACTCATTTAAACCATTAATTTCTCTATCTATACTTACAATAATTTTATTGTCTTTAAATTCAACACTATCTATTCCTTTTATATCCATTAACTCTTTTTCATTTATTTCTGTAATATCATTAACCATTACTTCAAACTTGTTTTTATCTGTAATAATTGATTTTAAGCTTTCCTTACTTCCACTTGCTATGACCTTCCCTTTATCAATTATTGCGATATTATTGCAAATAGCTTCTACTTCTTCCATATAATGTGTTGTGTATATTATTGTGCATCCGTTTTTATTTAGAAATTTTATAGATTTCATTATATGATTTCTTGATTGTGGATCTATTCCAACAGTTGGTTCATCTAAGATTAATAACTCTGGATTGTGTACTATTCCACAAGCAATGTTTAATCTTCTTTTCATTCCTCCTGAAAAAGTCTTGCTTAACTTTTTAGTGTCTTCTAATCCTACAAATTCCAAAGCTTTTAATGCTTTTTCTTTTAAGTCTTTTCCTCTTAGCCCATATAGGCTACCAAAAAACATTGTATTTTCTAATGCTGTCATATCTTCAAATATAGCTAAGTCTTGAGGAACTATCCCAAGCTTACCTCTTATGTTAGCATCACTCCTTCTTAACTCTTCATTACATATTTTTATACTTCCCCTATCTTTTTCTAGTAGTTGGCAAAGTATATTTATTGTTGTACTTTTTCCAGCTCCATTTGGTCCAAGCAGGCCAAATATATCCCCCTTTTCTATATATAGATTTAAATTTTCTATAGCATTTACATCCCCAAAACGTTTATATAAGCCACTTATCTCAATATATTTCATAAATATCACTCCCATTTATTTACATTAGTTTATATTTTAATTATATTAAAGATATATAAATTCCTTAAGTACACATAGTCATTGATTAACCATGACTAAAGTCATAAATTTCATGATTATCAAATAACCTTAATCATTTACTAATTTCATTTAAAATAATTCCTTGTTAAATAAAAAAGAAAACCTAAGTGGTTTTCCTTCAAAATCAATTATGTAATTAGTGTATTTTACTATTTAAATACTCTATAGCTATCTGTGTCCTATGTTTCAAATCCATTTTAGACAGAATAGATGTTATATGATTTTTTATGGTTCCTTCAGATAAAAAAAGCTTATTTGCAATTTCTTTATTTGATAAGCCTTTTGATATAAGTCTTACTATGTCTTTTTCTCTATCTGTTAACCCATAAATATTTAAACCCTCATCATCTGACTTATCATTTTTATTACTACTACCCACTACCAATTTTGACACTATATCAGACTCAAACACACCATTTCCAAGATAAACAGATTTTATCCCACTTATGATTTTCTCTGGCTTACTACTCTTTAGCAGATATCCACTAGTCTTATGCTTTATAGCACTACTTATTAGTTTTTCTTCATCAAAAGTTGTAAGTATTAATACCTTAACCTTTATATTCCTCTTGCTAATTTCCTCTAGCACTTCTGCACCATCCATCACTGGCATTCTCATATCTAAAAGTACTACATCTACTTCATTTTCACTTAAAAAATCTATACATTCTTTCCCATTTTCCAAAGCTTTAACTACTTCAATTTCATTATCTATCCCTATTATTATTTTTAGACTTTCTCTTATTAAAACATCATCATCTACTATAATTAATTTTATCATTTTCTCACCTTTTAAGTATTATTAGGTTTGAAAATCCATCTTCATTATTAAAATAAATATCTCCACCTAAATTGATGATTCTCTCTTCAATCCCTAATAACCCCATTCCTTTTTTTATTTCACCCTGATAACAACCATTATCTTTTATATGTAATCTTATAATTTTATTTAATACGCTAATGTCAATGTTAATTAATTCCCCATTGGAATATTTCATGCTGTTTGTCAATATTTCACTACAACATTCTATTATAGCTTTCCAATAAACTAAATTTATCTCATTTAAATCTCCTTCTATATTTAATTTAGTATTTATATTAGATTTATTAGAAAAATCCTCTAACATTAACCTTAGATTATTTATATTAACTTGCGATTGATCTGGCTTTATTTTTCTTAAAGTTTGCCTTATATCATCCATACCATTTCTTAAGTTTGTAATTATACTTTCTAGCATTTCATTGCCTTTTTCTTTATCATTTACAATTACTATTTTTAAAGCTTCTAGTTGCATTATACTTCCTGCCAAAGTATGTCCTATCTTATCGTGAAGTTTTTGAGATATCATATTTCTTTCTTCGATTTTTACAACTTCAACATTTTGATGTCTTATACGATTTTCTTTTTTTCTTCTTTCTTCAATGTTATAGTTTTTCTCTTTTAAATCATAGTTAATTTTTTCTATTTTCAAGATTTTTTGTTCATATCTCATAATTTCATAAGTAAAAATACTAGCAATTATTCCTATAAATATATCATTATAATTTAATCCTATCTTTATAGATAACATTATATATACAAAAAGTAAAATATACCTACATTTATAGCCTTTAACTTGTATATATTCAGTTATCATATATGTCAAAATCACTAAAGATGGAGGATAAAGGTAGGTTACTATAATCATATATAAAATATTTCCTAATAGTATTTTTTTATTTTTAAGTTTGATTATGTATAGCATATAAACTGATAAGCTTATGCTAATTAAAGCTATACATATTGGATAACTTACTTTGTCGAAGTATATATCATTTTCCATACCATATAAAAATATATTTACTGCCAAAATAATGTTTACAATTATTCTAAGTATCATTATTATTCTCCCAATATAAAATTTAAAGCTATGATTTAATTAGCTTTAAGCCCCCCACTTTAATCCTATTTAAACTTTATTCAATTACTTAATTGTGTTCTTTTCAATCATATCACATAAATTATATATTATTTAATACTTAAAAACTAATATAATTTTTTTGTAAAATAAAAACCATATTGAATCTTTCATCAATATGGCCAATTATTACTTTATATAAAGTCTATTTAAAAGTACTTTTAAAATCATTAACTCTGCTTTATCTTTGCATCTACCACAGGCTCTTCCTACATTTGTTTCTTTAACTATCTCTTCAACACTTGTGCATCCATTTTCTTTAGCTTTTATTATATCTTCAATAGTCACATTGCAGCAACCACATATTCTATCATTATTCATAGTAAAACCTCCCTAGGCTAAAGTATATTTTATTTATACCTAGTAAACACTTAATTAAACTATGGAAATTCTATATTCTTAAATAAATCTTTATTACCTTAAATTTTTATAATATTAAATGTGTTTTTTATTTATTTACTAACATAAAAATGACTATAAATAATCGTTTATTCAAAATCCAAATTATACTCTTTCATATAAAATGACAGATAAAAACAAGTGTAAAAACTACACTTGCTTTCTTTATATACTTAATCCTTTGTCATCTACTTTATTAAATTTACTAAATAATAAACAAACAGCTTTAATTACTACATATGCTATAACTAAAGTGGCAACTACACATTGAACATATAATAATACTTCGCATATCCCTTGTAAATTTGAATTTTTATTTCCAAGATATTTTACATATCTTTGAGAAGCTATAACTCCTATAGATAATGGGAATGTCAGTGGTGCTAAATGTGGAAGTGATTTTTCTCTTATAAGTTGTGGTAATAATGCATAACTATAAATAATAGATATGTATGTTAATATTGCAAGAATACTTACAAGTATTTGATTTTCCATACTGCTAGTAGCTAAACAACCCGCTAAACATACACTAGCTGGGGCTGTAAATATCATTATTGTAGATCTTGCAGGCCCTTGTAATTTAGAATGTTTTTTTAGTCTATAAATCATAACTGGTGTTATTATTACAAACATAGCTAATGCATAGTAAAATACAATGTCCGAAAGTAAAGGCATATTCATTGGACCACTGGTAACTGCTCCTACTCCTATTCCTACACTAGGGATAAACCAACCTGGTATCATTTTATCTAATTTAAACTCTTTAAACATTTCTTTAAAGAAAAATATACTTATTATAAAATGTAGAGCTATTGCAAATACCCATGTTCCTTTTCCTATCATATGATTAAAATCATTAAAATAGACAGCTATAACCATAAGTGTCATACAGACAGTAGGATAAACACTTCCTAATACAGGGTGTTTTATTTCTTCTAAAACTACTTTTGGGTGCATAACATACTTTAAAAATATAAGTCCTAAACAAATTACTGAAAATAAAACTGCTATGTGTCTTACCCATAAAATATTAAATCCTGCAAAGGCAGTTCCCAATCCCATAAAACCTAATGATATAGCTGATAATGCTATTGGTATATTCTTAAAATTATCTTTCATAGTAACTAAATCCTTCGACTATTTATTTAATTTATTATCTTCCATTAAAGTTTTTGCTACATATTCGCAAACTTCACCAGTTATTTTTATACAATGTTGTCTTCTTTCTTCTGATACAAATTCAAAATTTCTAGTCATAACCCTACAACAAGTGCTTTTGTAAAGTTCTTTTATGTGGTCATGTAATCCAGATGAACGTTTAAACATATCCTCATTCATAGGCTCTCCATGTTTTCTACCATATACCATTCCTAGGGCCATTACTCCACCACTTACTGCTCCACATAAACATCCAGCTTTACCTATTCCTATAGGAAAACCTGATGCTAGTTTAGTTATATCATCACTAAAAGGATTACCTAAAGCGTCATTTATAGTTTTTACTACTGCTTCAGAACAGTAAAATTCTCCTCTTTCAAAGTATCCTTCGCCTATTTTTCTTATTTCTTTTGCTTTTTGTTCAATATTATTCATAATATCCCTCCTATTTTTTCTGGTTATTATTATAACATTGGAATTTTCCCACGTTAAATAGATATTTTCTATAATTAAGGACTTGAATATAGAAATCATCGCATATATTTAAGAAAAGAAAATCTACGATAAATTAATTTTAGTGGTGCATATATTCAAACATTTTACTATTTTACAGATTATAAAATAGTAAAATGCTTGGATAAGCTTTCTCTATAAAATATTTTTTAAAAATTTATACATAAAAATGAGCTAGGTTTTACCCTAGCTCTTGAAAATCCATATATGATTTTATTTTGATATAATCTTACCACTTTGGTATTTATTAATCTTTTACTATATTAAAAATACATTTTATCCTTATGATTATAAAAGTTATAGTTTTTTTCATTGACCTTTAAATTTATGGAATCATCTTTTATGGATATTTACGTAAATTCATTTTGTAAAAGAATATTTTGTATTTCATAAGTTAATTTAATGTTCATACTTTATATCTGTCTAATCAACTTATATTAACTAGAATATTATTTATATGCTTTGAATCCTTTAAGTCTAAGTGCATTAGTTATTACAGATACTGAGCTTAAACTCATAGCCGCTGCTGCAAGCATTGGATTTAATAATGGTCCACCAAACATATATAATACACCTGCTGCTACTGGTATTCCTACTGTGTTGTATGCAAATGCCCAGAATAGATTTTGTTTTATATTTTTTATAGTTTCTTTACTTAATTTTATAGCTGTTGGAACATCCATTAAGTCACTTCTCATTAAAACTATATCCGCAGATTCCATGGCTACATCTGTTCCACTTCCTATTGCTATACCTATATCTGCTTGTGCTAATGCTGGAGCATCATTTATTCCATCTCCTACCATTGCAACGAATTTACCTTGTTGTTGAAGTTTTTTAACTTCATTTGATTTATCTTGTGGTAAAACTTCTGCAAGTACTATATCTATTCCAACTTCTTTTGCTATTGCATCAGCAGTTTTTTTGTTGTCTCCTGTTACCATAGCAACTTTTATTCCCATGCTGTGAAGTTTATCTATTGCTCTTTTGCTACTTTCTTTAACTACATCGGCTACTGCTATTATTCCACCTAATTCATTTCCTAAAGCTATATACATAGGTGTTTTACCTTGCATTGCTAATTCATCTGATTTATTACTTAAATTTCCTAAGCTTATTTTTCTATCATCCATAAGCTTTTTATTTCCAAGTAATACATTTTTATTATCTATAGTTACCTCTATACCATGACCTGGTATAGCTTTGAATTTCTCTACTTTCATAAATCCAATATTTTTTTGTTCACCAAATCTTACTATGGCTTCTCCTAGTGGATGTTCTGAACCTTTTTCAGCACTTGCTGCTATTTTTAATAAATAATCTTTATCAATATTGTTAGCTACTACTATATCTGTAACTTTAGGTTTCCCTTCTGTTATTGTTCCTGTTTTATCAAATATTATAGTATCTATCTTATGTGCTAATTCTAATGCTTCTCCACCTTTGATTAATATACCATTTTCTGCACCTTTACCTGTACCTACCATAATCGCTGTAGGTGTTGCAAGTCCTAGTGCACATGGGCAAGCTATTACAAGTACTGATATAAATATTGTAAGTGCAAATTCTACACCTTTTCCTCCAACTGTAAACCAAAGTAATGCCGTTACTACAGCTATTGTTATAACTGTTGGTACAAAATATCCTGATACAGTATCTGCTAATTTTGCTATTGGTGCTTTTTTACCTTGTGCATCTTCAACTAATTTTATAATTTGAGATAAAGCTGTATCTGCTCCAACTTTTTCTGCTTTAAACTTTATACTACCGTTTTTATTTATACTTGCTCCTGTAACTTTATCTCCTACACTTTTCTCTACAGGTATACTTTCACCTGTAAGCATAGATTCATCTACAGAAGTATGTCCTTCTATTACTATACCATCTACTGGTATCTTACTTCCTGGTTTAACTATTATTACATCTCCAACTTCTACTTCTTCTATTGGAATTTCTATTTCTTTTCCACTTTTTATAACTATTGCTGTTTTAGGTTGAAGACCCATAAGTTTTTTTATAGCTTCACTTGTTTTTCCTTTTGATCTCGATTCTAAATATTTACCAAGTAATATTAGTGCTATTATTATACCTGCACTTTCATAATATAATTGGTGATGTTCATGTCCTGCTACCATATTTGTAGTAGCCATTTGGACTGTTGTATATAAACTATATAAAAATGCTGCTAATGTTCCTATTGCTACTAGTGAATCCATATTTGGACTTTTATTTATAAGTGCTTTAAATCCATTAGTGTAGAATTTATTTCCAGCTATCATTACTGGTATTACTAGTACTATTTGGATTAAAGCATAGTTTAGAGAATTTGTCATTGGGTTTATAATATCTGGAACTGGCCACGGTCCAATTGGACTTGGTACCATAGGTCCCATCGCTATATAAAATAGCGGTATTGAAAATCCTACTGCCACTAAAAACTTTATAAATAGTGTTTTCATTTCTTTTTCTTTTCTTAATTTATCTTCATCTACATTGTTTGATTTACTAGTTGTACTTTTTTCTAATACTTTATATCCTGCTTTTTCAATAGTATTTCTTATTGCGGTTAATTTTAGCTTAGATGAATCATAACTTATAGTTGCTTTTTCGGTAGCTACATTTACATTAATACTTTGTATTCCATCCAATTTATTGACTGCTCTCTCTATTGCTTTTGCACAAGAAGCGCAAGTCATACCACCTATTTTAAAATCTATTTTGCTATAACTAACATCTTCTAATAAATTGTAACCTGCCTTTTTTACTGCATTTTGCAATTCCTCAAAGCTAACCTTATTTTTATCATATTCTATGTTAATTTTTTCTGTAGCCATATTTACACTTTGGCTGACTACGCCATCTATTTTTTTGACAGCTCTTTCTGCAGCTTTACCACAGGCTGAACATGTCATTCCTGTTACTTTGTAACTTCTTTTTACTATATTATTCATGTTAAATCTCCTTTCATATTTTTTATAGACTTTATATATTTATAAGCCCTATTTTTTATTTCAGCCGCTTGAATACTATTTTCATTATACCCCCAGGGGGTATTAATATCTATAAGTATATCTCATTTTTTTTATTTGTCAATAATCTTTAAGAAAATAGAATATATTCTTAAAATAATTTTAATCAATTTAAATATACACTATACAATAGAAGTTAAATCTATCATTAAACTTCATATCAAATTGATATAAACCCTTATTTAAATTAAGGTGGTTCTTTGTTATACAGTACCTTATTTATACATAAATTATTTTTACATAAATAAAAACCATATTGATAAATTCATCAATATGGCTCTTAATAGTGAAAGCTACTCCTATTCTTACCTCTTAATATTCGCAATAATTAGGTTGATTATAATCTATCTATAATCAAATTTTAATCTTATTTAAGAGCATCCTTTATATCTGAAATTATTAACTCTTCAGTTAGGTGATAACGCTCATATAATTCTTTTAATGATACACTATCTGTAAATTCTTTTGATGCTCCAAAGTTTAATACTTTCATATCTTTATCCCCATAGAATCTCGATATCTTTTCACCAAATCCACCGTCAAGTATTCCATCTTCTAATGTTACTACTAATCTATGGTTATCCAATAGCTCAGTTAATAATTTTTCATCTATTCCACTTATGAATCTAGGATTTATTAATGTAGCATTTATTCCTGTTGATTCTTTTAGCATCTCTTGTACCCTATTTCCTAAATGGTAGAATGAGCCAAGTCCAATAATTGCTACTTCACTTCCTTCTTTAACTTTTTCATAAGTGTTTAAGTTATCAAAATTAGGTTCTACCTTAACACCTGTTGACACTACCTCCATATTAGGAACACGTATTGCAACTGGATGTCTATCTTGCTCTATTCCCCACTCCATCATTGCAATATATTCTTCTTTATTAGTTGGTGCAAGATATACTATGTTTGGTATATTAGATATAAGCGGTATATCAAATAATCCAAGATGTGTTACATCACTATCTGTTATTCCTCCCCAATAAACCATGATAAGTGCAGGATTATTATTTATAGCAAGATCTTGAGATAATTGGTCATAAGTTCTTTGTATAAATGAACTAACAAAAGATGCAACGGGTTTACCACCTTGTGATGCTATACCTGATGCAAGTGCTATTGCATGTTCCTCAGCTATTCCAACATCTATAAATTGATCTTTAAATTCATGTCTAAATGAACCTAAACCAACTGGCCCAGGAGTTGCAGCTGTTATTGCTACGATACTACTATCTTTTCTTGCCTTTTGTGATAAAAATTCGCCTGCAACCTCTGAATAAGATTCACCTGTACTTTTAAATCTTGGTTCTTTTGTTTCCAAATCAAATGGCATTACCCAATGGAAAGCTTCTTTATTTTCCTCTGAATCTTTATATCCCTTTCCTTTGATAGTATGCATATGAACTACCACTGGATGATTTGTGTCTTTAACTTTTGAGAATGTTTTAATTAAAGACTCAATATTATTTCCATCCTTAATATAATGATAATCAAATCCTAATGCTTTAAAGAAGTTATTTTCTGATTTTCCATTAGTGTTACGAAGTAAAGCTAAGTTTTGATAAAGACCTCCGTGGTTTTCAGCTATAGACATATCATTATCATTAACTACTATTATTATATTTTTTCCTGATGCTGCTGCATTATTTAATCCTTCGTAAGCTTGCCCACCACTTAAAGAACCATCACCTATAACTGCTATAATATTTTCATTACCACCTTTTAAATCACGAGCCTTTGCTAATCCACATGCTAAACTAACTGAAGTTGATGTATGTCCGATTGTAAAGAAGTCATGTTCACTTTCTTGAGGTGAAGTATATCCTGTAACACTGTTGTATTTATCAGGATTTATAAATGCATTTTTTCTTCCCGTCAAAATTTTATGTGTATATGATTGATGAGAAACATCATAAACTATCTTATCTATAGGTGAATTAAACACATAGTGTAGTGCTATAGTTGCTTCAACCATCCCTAAATTAGGACCAAAGTGGCCACCTGTTGTACTTACTTTTTTTATTAAAATTTCCCTTATTTCGTCAGCTAATACTTTTAAGTCATTACTACAAAGTCCTTTTAAATCTTTTGGTTCATCAATTTTATTTAAAACATTTAATATCATATTAATTCCTCCTAGATGCTAGTCTTTAAAGTAATTTTCGTTGTTTTAATAAGTATACCCCTTAGAGTAAACTCTAAGTCAATAAGTATTTTTTAGTTTATCTATTTTGATTTTGCTTACAATTAACTATAAAGGTATAATATATTATCATATATTTTAGGAGGCTATATATGTCATATACTATTAAAGAAGTAGCACAAAAATATAACTTGTCACCTCATACACTTCGATACTATGAAAAAGAAGGGTTACTCCCTTTTATTGAACGTAATGAACAAGGCAATAGAATATTTAAAGATACAGATTTGGAGTGGCTTAATCTAATATGCTGTTTAAGAAATACTCATATGCCTATTTCTAAAATTAAAGAATATGTTAATTTATGTATAGAAGGTCCAGATACCATATGCCAACGTGAAGATATACTTTTAAAACATAAAAAATATATCGAAGATGAGATAAAAAATTTTAATTCTTCTCTTAAAATTGTCAATAATAAGATAAACTTTTATATTAAAGAACAAAAATCTAACATATGTAAATAATTAAAATTTATATAGTATTTTTCTACTATTATTTTCTTATAAAAAAACCTACCATCAATAAATCGATAGTAGGTTTTATCTTTAAAATTAATATCTCTATATAAATATATTTGTTTTTTGGTAACTAATTTTTTCTCTATACTATTTGATAAAATAGTCCGTGTTCTTTACAATAAAAATATAATTTACCACGTCCATTTTGATTTAACCTAAACTGCATATTCCACTCTGGATATTGTTTTACAATCTGAACTCTATCTCCTTTTACATGTGCTACAAAAGAAATATAATGTTCCTTCTTCATTTCATGTTCTGATGTAATAAATAACTCATTTTCTATATTTTCTACATTAAGTCTATGTCCATCTTCTGCTTTTTTTGCAATTGATGGTTCTATTTTCTTACCACAACAAGATATAGATGCTTCACCTGTTGTTGTTATTAAATTTCCACATTTATCACATATATAAAATCTTATATTTTTCATATTTCCTCCCTCTAATTCATTTAAATTTATTTCTCCTGATAGAATCCCTTCTATACTTACACCAAATATATCTGATAATTTTAAAAGTAAAGAAATGTCAGGGCAACCTAATCCTCGCTCCCATTTACTTATTGTTTTATCACTTATATTCATTAATTCGGCAACTTGTTTTTGTGTCATGTTTTTTTCTTTTCTTAGTTCATATATTAATTTGCCAACTTTCTTACAATCCATCAGTTTCACCTCTTGTTAATAATTTAAACTATTAGAGAAAATCTTTCAATAAACTAATCGTAGAGTTTATATTATGTTTTTCTTTTTATATTAATTATTTTACATCATTTAACTATATCCATTAGTCATTTAAAAAAAGTTTTGTAATATATTAAAAATAGTTGTAGTTAAATACAATATTTAACTACAACTATTAGTATTTGATTATTTATATTTATAAATTAATATTGTGTATCTAATAATCCACAGTACGCATCTACTGAGCTTACACCGACAAATTCTGATCTACCTAACATCTTTTCAACTAATGCTTTTATAGTGTATTCTTTATTATCATAAGTGTTTATATAAGTTTTTACTTGAGGTACATCAGCTAAATGGAATGGACATTGTACTGACACAAATATTGTTGGTATTTCATTTACATAAAATGGTATATCAGGAGTACCTTTACTCATTGGCCATTGTATACGTTGGTCTGTTCCTGGTCCAATATCTGCTATGTTTATTATTAAATCATATTTGCTAGTTAACTCAGATATAGGACGCTTTCCTGAGTAAATATCCATCATTGATTTCATCATCTCTTCTGGTGGTAACTTCATTGCTTTTTCCATTGGAGATTCATATATTTCAACTACAAATCCTTCTGCTTCTAATAACTCTTTCATTAACTCGATTGCATTTTTACCTTTTCCACCCATCATAGCCATTAGTTTTCCAAATCCACCGTCATGACCTTTAGGCTCTACAAGTAATACGCGTTTTTGATTTTCTGGAGATATAGGGAATATATCTTCTTTATTCTTAACTAATGTTATAGCTTTATCTGCTATTTCTAAAGCAGGTATTTTATTTTCTTCTAATCCTATTTTAGCCATAGCTTCTTCTTTTGGTTTTAGTATTTCTGTTTTAGCTTTTTTATGTAATCCTAAAGCAGCTTTTAATCCTAATATACGAGTTAATGCTTCTTCAAGACGCTCATCAGTTATTATTCCATTCTTATAACCATCCATCATCCACTTGAAGTCCTCATCTGGATCATTGAAGAATAGGAATAAATCACTACCTGCCGCTATAGCTGTTGGTAACATTTCACTACGCTTCATTGCCGATGTCATAGCTACCATATGGCTTGCATCTGTTACTATTACTCCATTGAATCCCATTTTTTTACGTAATAAATCTGTTAATATATATTTACTTAATGTGGCTGGCATAGTTAATTCTTCAATAGTTGCTTCTGGATTAAAGTAACGTACATATTCAGGTAAAGCTATATGTCCTGCCATTATTGATGGAAGACCTGCATCTATTAATCCTCCGTATACCTTTCCAAATGTAGCATCCCATTCGTCTACTGAAAGCCAGTTTGGAGCAAATGATAAATGTTGATCACGTTCATCAATTCCATCTCCAGGGAAATGCTTCGCCGCAGGCATAATACCACTTTCCATTATTCCTCTCATGTACTCTAAAGAAAATTCTAATACTTGCTCTGCACTAGATGAATAACAACGAGAAGATATTATTGGATTTCTCTAGTTTCTATTTATATCAACTACTGGTGCAAAGCTCCAGTTACATCCTATTGCTGCTGCTTCCACACCAGAAACACGCCCCATTTCATAAGCATATTTAGGGTCATTTGTTGCTCCTATCTTAACTTGGCTTCCTACATATGTCCCATCTGTACATGCTCCATTACCACCATTTTCAGTATTTGCAGCTATTAATAGTGGTATTTTACTATTTTCTTGTAATATTTTATTTTGATCATATACATCTTCAGCTTTACCTGGATTGTATCTAACTGCCCCTATATGATAATTATTTAAAACACCTTTTAAGTATTGTTCATCACGGCTTGCACCCATATTTACAAATAGTTGACCTATTTTTTCTTCTATTGTCATATTTGCAATTGTGTCTTTTACCCATTGTATAGATTGTTCATCAAGATTATAAGGTTTTGATTTTAAATTTAACATATAATTATTCCCCCTATTGTATTTATTATGGATGTTTTTTATTACAAATATTTTTATTATTTTAATGAATCATTAAATTCCTTTATTAATTGATTTTGATAAGCTTCATCAAATGTACCATTCATTAATTTAGGAACTACTTCATTTACTAATCTTTTCCAAGAATAACTTTCCTTATTTACTAATATAGGATAGAAATTTACATTATTATTTTTAGCAGCTTGTAAATCTCCTGGTGCATCTCCTACCATTAATATTTTCTTCTCATCATATCCTTTTTTCTTAAGCTCAGATATACAATATTGTTTTGTTCCAGCTTCTTGCCCTAGTAGTGCTTTAAGATGCCTAACAAAATTATGCCTATTCCACTCATCATCTAAAGCTTCTCCATTTGCTGATGATACTACTGCAACATCTACTAACTTAGATAATGTTTCTAATCCTTCTTTTACATTTTCAAATGGTTCATCACCCTTTGGTAATTGTTCTATAGATTTGTTTACATTTAAAGACCATTCATATGCCATTTTTAAGGCCTTACTATTAGTCTTTTCTATTTCTCTTTCTAAGGATTTGTTTGATAATTCATTTGTAGTCTCAACCCAATTTACAAGACTATCAAGGTCATCTATTTCTATACCTTCGTTGCTTATGATTTTAAAGGTTTCAGCTAAACCTTTAAATCTGTTTATACCCCTAGTTTTTGTATAAAGATTTATGTCATACCAAAGGTTTAATATATAATCTTCTTTTTCATATAAGTTCCATGTTTTTATCATCTCTGGTGCAAAACATCTTCTATGCTTTATTTCCATAGTATTCATTGCACATCCATCAGAGTCAATACATATTAAAAATTCTTGTGTCTTTTCATACTTATCAAATATATTCGCCATAATATCCTCCATTAGTAAGCAATTATATAGCTCTTTCCTTTATACTAGTATACTAACATACGCAATAATTAAAGGCAATCGTTTTTCAATTCATTTCTACAAAAATTTTGCTTTTTAAAGTTAATAAAAAATAAATTGATAAAATTCTAATACCTAATATAATTTAGCCTATAAACTATAAGCCCTTGTACATACAAGGGCTAATAAGTATTTATATCTGTTTTGCTTAATTTTCTTATAATTTTATAGTAATTTCCTATATTTATCCCCTTCTAAGTTCTAACTCCTTTGTCATTTCTGCTAATTTAGTTTTTGATAAGTTATACACAAATGTCATAGCTATAGTTGAAATTAAAGCTGATACGAAAGGTAGTATTGTTATTATGTATTTTATCCCTTGAGCAACTTCTGGTGTTTGTGTTGCTACCCCTGCTTTGTATCCAATGAAAGTAAGCGCAAATCCACCTATTCCACCAGCTATAGCTTGACCTAGCTTTCTAACTAAAGAGTAAGATGCATAAACAATACCTTCTTCTCTCTTACCAGTTATATATTCTTGATAATCTATTGCATCACCTACTAATGCCCAAATTAATACATTGAAGAACCCAGTTCCTATAGATGCTATAAAGTTTATAGCCATATACACATATGGACTTTTTATAGGCATTAAGAATAATGCTAAGTTTGCTGCTACAGCAATTAACATAGTTCCTACTGAAAGCTCCTTCTTTCCAAACTTATTAACAAGTGGTGATAAGAATGGTAATATTAAAAATGATGAAATCATTCCAATTACACCACCAAGAGATATTAGTTCTGGTGCTTTAAAATAATCTTTATATAAGTATGGTGTTAAAGCATTAACTGCCATCATAGATGCTAACATACCAAATGAAGCTAACATTAACCCTATTAAAGCTCTATTACTTAGTAAAGTTTTAACTGTTTTTATAAAACTTGACTTTTCTTTTGTTTCTTGAACTTTATGCTTAACACGCTCTGTTGTTAATTTAAATGCCCCAAAATAACATAAATTAGAAAATACTACAAAGACAGCCGAAGCTTTCATAAACCCACCTGCTGTGGCTACACCATCACTAAATACTAATTTAGGTACTATAATCATTATTGCTAAATTTGCAATTAGTGCACCTACTGATCTAAATGTAGATAAAGATGTTCTTTCCACTGGGTCTGTTGTCATTACTGATGCCAATGACCCATAAGGTATGTTTATAGCTGTATAACACATACCAAAACCTATGTAAGTTATATATGCATATACTAACTTTAAGTTATCTGGTATACCAGGTATAGCTGTAAATGTTAAAAATCCCATAATCGTTACAGGCAACGCGGCGTATAATAAGTACGGTCTAAATTTACCATTTTTGCCAACTTTTCTTCTATCTATAAAAGTCCCCATCATTGGATCATTTATTGCATCCCATATTCTAGCAATTACTAACATAGTTCCTACTGCCCCCGCAGTTATTCCTAACACATCTGTATAGAATAGCATTAAATATCCACTTACAAATTGGAAGAATAAGTCATTTCCTAAATCCCCTAACATATATCCTATCTTGTCTTGCAGACCAAAAGGTTTTACTACATCCTGCTTTAGAACTTTTTCTGTTGATATTTCCATTTCCCCACTCCTTAGAACATATTATTATTCTTTTTTCCTTATGATATTTCAAATTTTTCACTTTGTTTTATACTAGTATACCAACTTCCCCCCAAAGTTAAAATATCGTTTTCTTAATTATTGATGATTGCTAAGCGCAATTTAGTATATAATCTGAAATATCTGATTTGGACTTAGTCATTATCCATATAATTTCCTTTGTTATTTTTTTATCTATCCAAGCCCTTCTTCTTTATACTAGTATACTAACACACTTTTTGTTTTCTTAGCAACCGTTTTCTAGAAATTTATCAATTTTTGTCATTAATTTTTAATTTAAATATTTTATAGCACTCTGATATTAATTATTTATTTAATTATTCACCCCATATATTCAAAGCAACCCCCTTAATGTGGTGTGCCTTTTTCATAAAACTATTTGAAAATAAATTTCTAATAATTTCTTCATTTTTTTCGGTTATAAAAATTTAAATACTTCCCATTTGCTAGTATTTCATCAGTAGTATTTAAAGTAAGCAAATCTAGAGCAATTTGATGACAATTATGAAATACAACTACCTTTTCACCACCATAGAGTGCATTATAAAGTTCTGATAAAAATAAATTATCTGCATCTTTTTAAAGTTTATATTTTGAAATATTTATTGAATATGCTCCTTTTTCTTTTATTATTTTTTGATCTTTTAAAATTTAGTTATTAATTTTACTTATACGTGTCTACCAAAACTCTTAGGTCGCGTTATAAATATAGTATTGTTTACATTGTATCTTTTTCTATATTCAAATGGTCTTTTAAAAACAATTACTAGCTTAGATAAATCAATATGTTTAATAAAATATAAAAAAATCACTGCCTATTAAAAATAAGCAGTGATTTTTCTATAGTTAAAAAAGTAATATTTTGAATACTTTTTTAATTTATATTGAATAAATATATCATTATGCCATCAAAATCTTCGTCTTCAAATAATACATGAACACCATATAAACCTTTAGGTAAACCTTCTATACTTATAACAGACTCATCTTTAGCATCTTGTTCTATTACTGTATTACCATCTTTATCTACAAGTTTAACAGTTTTAGCTACATTTTTTCCTTCTCTGTTATATGCTTTAGAGTCAACTACAACTTTACCATTAGATGGAGTTAATTCTCCTACTGCAATAATTTGCTCTTTTGCATCTAATGTTTTAAGTTTTTTTAGATTTGCTAATGGTCTTAAATCTTTAACTTCATTATAGCTCATTTCTAGAGTCTCTAAGTTTCTAGCATGCTCTATACCTGTTAAATCGACAACACCAGATAACCTTAAAGTAGTTAAACTACGCATATCACCTAAAGTTATATTTCCGGTTTTTCCCAATTGATTTTGTATAGATTTAACTAAATATTTATCTGGAATATTAACAACTTCCTGTAGATTTATTTCTATTAAACCTTTTACATTATCTTGAAGTTCTTTTGTCATAGCGTCTATAGATTCTTGATTTGGTTTCTCTTCTGTTAATAATGCTTCAGCTTTAGCTATACTGTCTGCTAAAACTTGATAACTTTTGTCTGTATAATTATCCTTATCCAACTTCTTAGCTTCTTCTAATGCAGTAGTTAATTCTTCAGTATAAACTCTTTCAGTATTAACATAATGTAACTTAGCATCTCCCCAAGTAGCATGATCAGAACCTATTCCGTTTCCACCATCTTTAGCTATTAGTTTAAGTTCTTTAGCTCCTGCTAAGTCTACATCCACAAACTTTTGTGAATCTCTAGAATTCATTAAACCACTATCATAAACTTTTTCACCATCTACATACACTTCAAATTGTACACTACCTACTGAACCATACATAGCACGGTCTACTCCTACAAATGCACTAAATAAGTCTACATTTTTATCTGTTAAATCATATACTATTGTAGAGTTTGCATGAGTCCCAATTCCTTTATCATATACAACCTCTTGACCATCTTCTCCAGTAAGTTTTAACTTATTTCCACTTACTGCGTTGTCTTTCCTAACACTTTGCCAGCCTGAATTTGCAGACTTCCAATCAAAGTCACTCAAGTATTTAAAGTCTTCCATGTTTATTACATTTATAACTCTACTCTTCTCTACCTTATTGCCGTCTTTATCTGTTACACTATAAGTTATAGTATAGTTACCAACTCTATTAAAGTTAACTTTGTCTTGTCCAGTCACGACTACATTACCAGTTATGTCACCGTCTTCGGCATCTGTAGCTTTGTAAGTTCCAACTATGTCTTCTAAAGTTTGACCAACTTTAACAGTTTGAGACTTAGGTATAGTTAACTCAGGTTTAGCATTATTAGTTGTTAATTTAGGTTCTACAAATATACCGTGGTCTGAAGTATTTCCGTTTCCACCATTGTTAACTTCTAATCTAAGTTCTTTAACTCCTTTTACAGGAACATTTATATACTGCATATTATCCTCATGCTTTAATACTTTAGTTGTTGCTAAAGTCTTTCCATCGCCTACAATCTTGAAAGTTATACTTGAATTATTTTGAGCTTCTAAGTTCATGTCTACTCCAACTTTAACCTCAAAGTTATCATAGTTATGCTCACCTAAATCATAAACAACATTTCCGTTAGCATGTAATCTTATTCCCTTATCGTAGTCTTTAATCTCTCCTAAAATTCTTCCCTTTATAGAGTTATTACGTGATGGTTTACCCCAATCGGTATGTTCACTCTTCCACTCACTATCTGATAAGTAATCATATTTACTAACAACATTAACGTTCATTGTTTCTTTAGAAATTGCATCATTATCAGTTACCTCATAAGTTACTGTGTAGTTACCCTTCTTAGTAGTATCCACATCACTTGTGACCTTAATGTCTTTCAATTTATTACCATTGTAATCAGTTGCCTTAACATAATCTAAAGCATTGAAATTTTCACCTAAAGCTAATGTCAACCCTCCGACTGTTTCTAATATAGGTTGATGTGCCTTAACGCCTACACCTTCAGAAGGATTTAATTGAGTATCGTAAGCAACTACTTTATACTCGTGATTAGTACCTGGATTTATGTTAGTGTCAATGAAAGTATCTTTAGTAGTAAATCCTATCACTTTACCATCCCTAATTATCTCATATCCAAGAAGACTATTAGCATTGGTTTTATCTATTGATATATCTAATTTAACAGAAGTCTCTTGTGTCTTAACTTTAACTTTACAATCTACCTCGTTATTGAAACCTTCACCTTTGTTCAGATACTTATTATCATTTATATACCATAACTTCTTATCTGGCTTTTTGTACTGAGCCATATGCTTAGCAGTCTCTTCATTAACGTAGAAACCATGTCTAGCAAAATGTTCTTTTAAGTCTAATTGAAGAACATCTGATGCAACAACTGCCCAAGCTTCATGCTTGTTATTCCAGTCACCACCACCTATGTTTCTCTCTCTAAATTGTTGCTCAAAACGAGGCCAGAATGTATTATCATATAGTTGTAATTGCCATAATGGTGCCATATGAGTTAATGAACTAGTGTCACTTGCAGGGTACCACTCATTGTTAGAATAATCTTCTTTACTTACTTTAGGGAATATTTTACTCTCCCATAAGTTTTGTTGAGATATCTTACTAGCTTCACCTTTAATCATTTGGAAATGAAGAGGTAAAATATTATTAGTTATCTCAGGCATTGCTCTATTATTTGTATCAAGGTTGTGTCCTAATTCATGCATGAATCCCCAGCCAGTGTCAACGTTTAGAGCTCCACCTTGTTGTCCTTGGTTGTATCCAGTTATACCGTTTCCTGCATTCATGAATACTCCACCACTTAAGTTCTTAAGCATAGTTACATATCTAAAGTTGAAGTCCGAATGTATATCTTTAGAACCATCAAATCCCCAGAACTTCATTGCTTCCTTTATTACTTCGTCAGATCTATCTGCTGTATAACTAGGTACTTTATTATTTTCTGTATACCAATCTAAAGCATACGTTGCTCTAACGTTTACTAAAGCTTTATCTCCTAATACTTCGAATACATCAGGTAGTTTAGGATCTTTCTTTAACTTCTCAGTATATTCACGTAACTCATTTATTACCTGTTCATCATTATCTACACCTTTTACGAATTGAGGATAACTTACACCACCTATTATTCTTATCTTAGGCTTTCTTGCTTGTTGCTCTGGAGTATAAGGATTTGAAGCATATAATACTCCTGCTTTAGCAGTCCCTGGTCTTATATCATTTACTTCGACCTCAGGTATTGTAATTTCGTTCTTACCTCTAGTTAATCTTATATCTGCTAAACCGTTATGTCTACTATCCATTTGTTTAAATACTAAGTTAGGTACTGGGTCGCCTGTTTCTGTATCAACATACACAGTTATCTTTTCACCTGACTTAACTGCTAAACCTGTAGGTTGCCAATCTCTGAAATTCCATACCTTTCTCTTTTGACTTTCCTTTATAGCGTCTCCTCTGCTTTCTAATTCATAAACATGACCTTTATTCTTATCAGGAGATTTAATTAAATCTTTAGCCATGTCTATACTTTCCATAAGTTCTACTTTTAATGGGTGTGTTTTAACTTCTTTCTCTAAAGCTTCAATAGCTTCTAATGAATTGAATTCTGGGTTTAACTCATTCTTTAATTCATTTGTAAATAAGTTATTAACTTTATCTGAAACTATATCTCTCTTAAAGAACATTATTTCGTTTAGTGTAGCCCAGTTTTGGTTACTTTTAACCCACTTTAATTTCATTCTCTTAAATGTTGTAGGTTTGAATTTAGCTTCAACTAAACCAGAAGTACTGTCTGCTCTACCTGTAGCCACTAATTGGAAGTTATCACCTTTAGTAGCGTTAGAACCATATATCTCGAATTCCTCTAAAAATCCTTTTCTATCTGACTGTCTAGCACCATAAGCTATTCTGTCTACAGTTATAGGTTGTTTGAATTCTATAGTTACTTCATTAGACCATTCTTTATCGTTTCCTCTATTAGTCTCCCAGTAAGTGTCTACATTACCATCAACCGCGTTATTTATATGCTGTTGTAGATATTGCCCTGCATTATTACTTATACTCTTTATATTCTCGTAAGGTATTCTAAATTGTTTTACATACTCCGCATTATCCAGATGATTAAACTTCTTACTTGTAGCAACAGAACTCTCTACCTTGCCTTGTTCTATTAGAACTCTTGCATTGTATAAGTCCTCTTTAAAGTCTTCAAAGAATGGGTGTGTACTACATTCGTTCTCTAAAGCTTTTAATTTATCAACTGTATCAAACTCTTCACTTACTTTAGACATAGTATCATCAGTGAATAACCTTTGTATTTTATCTAGAGTTTGGTCTTGTTTATATAATCCGAACTCTGACGCTAAAGCCCAACCTTCATATCCTTGCTTATAAACAAACTTAACTCTTCTAGCTTGAGTTGGATTAAACTTTATAGATATAGAGTCTCCAGTTCTTGAAGCACTACCACTAGTTACTTTAGTAAATGTGTCTCCTTCACTAGTCTTAGAAGTATAGATATCGAACTTCTCTGCGAAACCTCTATCTCTCGGAGAATAATATACTATTCTATCTAAAGTTCTTATTTGGTCTAAAGTCATTATAACTTCGTTTGTATGAGTTTCGCTATTTCTAGCATCAGAATGCCAATTAGTGTTAGGATCACCATCTATAGCTTTATCTATAGTTTGATTTGACCAATGTCTACCGTTAGTAGTTATATTCTTTATATGACTATTATCTATCTTATAAGTCTTATCATACTCTGCTAACTCTGGAGTTCCAAAAGCTTTAAACTTCGAAACTTTAGCATCTGCATAAGTTACCTCGTTACCTTCTAATACAAGTTTAGCATCATCTAAATCTTCTTTGAACTTACTGTATAAAGGATGTGCCTTCGCTTCATTCTCTAAAGCAGTAAGTTTCTCTAAAGTCCCAAAATCAGGGTTTACTGTATTCTTATTACTGTCTGTAAATAGTTTATCCATTTTCTCTGATAAAGCATCTTCTTTATAGAACCTAGCTTCTGATATGAATGGTCTATTTTCATGGCACTCTTTAAATACAAACTTCAGTCTCTTAAAGTTTGTTGGGTTAAATTTAAATTGCATGAAGTCTTTAGTAACTTCTGCAGTACCGCTAGAAACTAATTTGAATGTATCCCCTTGAGAAGTTTCTGAAGCATATATTTCATACTTAGTAGGAAATCCTTTTTGATTTCCGCTTCTAGGTAATAATGCTATTCTATCAAGTTGTTCTATTTCATCAAAAGTGAATACCACTTCATTAGTGAAACCATTACCATTGCTTCTGTTTGTTTCCCAATGTGTATTAGGGTCACCATCATACATATATTCTATTTTTGTTGTAGAGTAAGTTCCACCATTTACTTGTGTATTAACGATGTGGTCTTTACCTAACATAAACTTGTCATCATAAGCTTTTTGGTTTTCAGTTCCATACCCTAATAACTTAGATACTTTAGTTTCAATAAAGTTAACCTCTTTGTTCTCTAGAACAAGTCTTGCATTATCTATATATTCTTTAAAGCTATCGCGGAATGGATGTCCTTCAGTTTCTTTCTCTAAAGTGTTTAATGCTTCAGGAGTTGCAAACTCTTTACTTACTTCATTCATGTTTGCATTAGTAAATAATCTTTCCATCTTATCTAGAATTCTATCCTCTTTATAGAACCAAAACTCTGCGGCACTTGCCCACTCGTCATGTGCTTCTACGAATTTGAATTTAACTCTCTTTGCTCTTACAGTATCAAATTTAAATTCAACCATTCCACCTGTAACTTTACTTCCTTCTATTTTTCCTGCTAGTTTAAAATCTTCACCTATTTCACTCTCTGAAACATATATCTCTGCACTAGTAGGATATCCTTTACCTTTAGCCCCGTCTTGTCTTGTAGCATAAGCTAATCTATTTATCTCGGCTATATCTTTAAACTCCACAATTACTTCATTTTTAAATTCATTTGTATTTCTAGTGTATGTTTCCCAATGTGTATTAAGTTTTCCATCTATAGCATTTTCTATCTTAGTTCCTGGGTAACTTCTTCCATTGTTTGTTATAGACTGTATCTCAACTCTATAAAGTTCATTATACTTAGCGAAGTTAGGATTGTTCTTAATTTTAAAATCACTAACTGTCATACTTTTAGAAACTTGTTCCTCTATCGCTAATGCTTTTTCCTTTATTACTTCGTTAGCAAAAACATTTAAAGCAGGTGTGCTGTTTGTTGCTATAACAGATATGGCCAATATTGATGCTATCTTTTTCTTCATAATATTCTCCCTCTTATATTATATGAATTTACAATAACTAAATATTTTACCCCAAATTTCAAAATATAGTCTTGCTATAGAGCTATAGTTGTTTTTATTAAATAAAAAACTACCCTTTATAAAGGGTAGTTGCCATCTAAAGTAAACATTATAAAACAATCTTACAATTATATCATAAGATAACTCTATAAAAACAAAGAATATCAATTCTTTGGCAACTGGCTGGCATAGTCTAATTTTACCTTAGCCCCTTTAGCTTTGCGTCGCTAGATTTCTCTAGGTTTGCTAATATGTAATTTTTAGTCATCTATATTAATTATACATAATTTTTTATAAATTAAAATAGTTTTTTTTAATTTAAAATAATTTTAATATATTTTTGAATATATTCTATTAAAGCAAATATTAATTATTACTACACAAAAATATTTATTAATTTTTATCTGTAATTAAGCTTCTAATATGAAATTTTTACCATTTAGGCTTTTTCCACTTATATTTATATATATGGTATAATAAGTGTAAAAATTTATACATTTTAATAAGGAGACATCTATGGATAAAATTGCACAAAACAGAGAATTTTTCAAAGCTGATTTTGAAATACTAAAACAGATAAAAACGGATAAACAAAAAGGAATACCCGCTCCTTCTTTCCAAAAAGAATATGATTCAAATTCTAATTTAATAGAGTTACCTCCTGTAAGCAAAGACATTTTAGTTAAACCTAACGTACTAGATTGTATAAATGATAGAAGAAGTATAAGAAAATATAGTGATGAAAAAATAAATTTATCTGAACTTTCGTATTTACTATGGGCTACTCAAGGAATCCAAACTGTAAAAGATAAATTTAGTGCCTTAAGAACTGTACCTTCTGCTGGTTGCACTCACCCATTTGAAACATATTTAATAATAAATAATGTTGATGGTTTAAAGAGTGGAGTTTACAGATATTTACCTTTAGAACATAAACTTTTATTTATAAAGACTTTAAGCAATATAGATGATGAAATAGATAAAGCAACTCCAAACCAACCTTTTGTTCAAGGTTTCGTATCTAAAAGTGCCGTTGTGTTTGCTTGGAGTTGTATTCCATATAGAAGTGAACATAGATTTAGTATAACTGCTCATAAGAAAATACTTATAGATATTGGACATGTTTGCCAGAATCTTTACATAGCATCAGAATCTCTTAATTACGGGACTTGTGCTATCGGAATATATGATCAGGATATAATTGATAATATGTTAGATTTAGATGGAGAAAATGAGTTTGTAATTTATATGGCTTGTTTAGGTAAAAAACTTTAATAAATTAGCTTAATTATTAATATAATTGTATTACTTTAAAGTAAAAATCTCAAAAATATCTTAAATTAAGATACTTTTTGAGATTTTTTAATTTTAATATTTTTAAATAAAGTATAGTATAAAGTACTTTATTTTGATATTTGACTTAATATATATGAGGTTACTTCATCAGGAGAAATATTTAAAATAATCGCAAATTATTCATTTAATAATCTTTCTGCTTCTTTCATAATATTATTATCTCCTTTAGAAATTATATTTCTCATTGAAATTTTATTATTATGTTATTAGAATAACCAGAATTTAATACATAAATTTATAAAATTGGAGCTTGGTTATTCATTGAATATCCATCATTTCTAACATCACTCATATCTAATGTATCATCTTTTATTTTAACCTTGCTAAGTTTTTTAACTGCTCCATAAGGCTCTCTTAATGAAAGTTTGTCTCCTCTTCCTGAAATAACCCATAAAATTTTATATCCTCTAGGTATTACTTGTAGCCTGTCTTCTCCTTTACCATCAGTAAAGTATACCAATAAATTAATTTTTTTATTATTAGCATATTCAAAAACTGGGCTAAATTTAGTTGATCCTCTTCTTTTAAGCCTTTCTTTTATATCTTTTACAGATTTGACTTTATACACACGTCTAATTTCATTATCACATTCTATGATTGTAATTTCATGGTTATAATTTTTTACTATATTAAGTACTTCCTTAATAGCTTGTTTAAATTCTTCATCACTAATACTTCCACTTATATCAAGTGCGACAGCTATCTCTGCTTTATGAGATCTCAACTGTCCCCTCAAATCTAATCTATTTGGCTGTCTTCTATTTCTTCTTGTTATAGTCTTCTTTTTATTGCTTTCGACTGTTCCCATCAATCTATTAAGATATAAGTTCCAAGGCAATTCACCTTTACTATTTTTAAGTGATGATATCATACCATCTAAGTATTCTGGAATTTTACCTTTTTGAGAATTATTAATAGCTTTTTGGGTAAATTCTTTAAGAGTTTCCTCATCTATATTACTAGAATCTTCCCAAATATCATGAGTTTTTTCTGGATTGTATTCAGTTTCTATATCATCAGACTGACGAGTATCATCTTCTTCGCCATCTTTATCTACTTCTTGTAAATCTAATTCAGTTTGAATTTTTTCTACATAGTATTCAAAAGGCTCATAAGGCTCAAGTTTTAAATTATATTTTACATTTACATTTTCTAAAGTAACAGCATATGGTGGTAAATTATTTAAATATTTATTAACCACTATATCCATCGCCATATTAATAGCTAATGTACTGTATTTTCCTTTTAATTCTCTTGCTCTTACTAAATGCATAGATATTACATGAAGAATTTCATGTTTAATTGTACTTTCCATTTGTCTCATATTAAGGTCTAAAAAAATTATTGGATTAAAGTATATGACATACTTAGCACCTTTAAAATTTATAGCAGTGGGACTACTTATATCAAATCTTATTTCTCTTGATGTTTGAAATAAAAAATATCCATAGAAATTATCTTTGTCTTCCATAAGGCTTAGATTAACTTTATCTACTAAACTGAAAAATTCATTTTTGAAATCTTGTGGTATATCTATCTCAAATTTTTCACCCTTGTGATTTGCTTTTAACATAGCATACGTATCTATAATTTTTTCTGTTTTATAATAAAGATCTCTTTTTTGTTTATCAAAGTAAGTTTCCATAGGCTATCCCCTTATTAATTTATAAGATTCGAAGTAAGCTTCTACAAATTCTTCATTTTCTATAGCTTTTTCATATACTTTTTTATAGCTATTTTTAATCTCTTTCATAATTCCTACCATTAAATCTATAGGGTATACTTTTAAAAACTGTACAAATCTATTAATATAATAGCTTGCCTCATAATCTTCATTTTTAATATTTGATTCTAAATCCCTTAAAATATTCATTACTGATAAATAAAGTCTTGTATGACTTTCATTTTTTACTTTTTCTATAACAGATTCACTTAAAGTTTCTCCACAAAAAACCTCTTCATAAGATATAAGTGGACTATAATCTGATTCAATAAAGTTTATAAATTCCTCTGCGATAACTTTACCTACATTTCCTTTTATAACATTTAAAAATACAGCCTTTGGTATTGAATCTTTTTGATCCTTATATACTTTGTAACTTTTAGAAACTCTTTCATAACTTCTTGGAGTTGCTGATACATCTCCTTCATTTATTTTGTGTAAATATTCTGGGAAGGTTGAAATAAACTCTATAACCTTTTGTTCAAGACCTTCACCTATTGCCCATTTTAGCCATTGATTATAATCAGACTCCATATTTAGCCATACAAATCTATTTTCTTGAGCTGCATCCATATCTACAACTTGATAATCAAAATCTGAACCATACTTACTTGATGGATTCATTGCTGCTAAAATTTTTACATCATCATGTAACTTATATCCATTTATTTCTCTATTTAATATTAAGTTCATAAGCTCTTGTTGTACCGTATGCTCACAACGATTTATTTCATCTATAAATAAAAGAACATTTCTTCCTTTAGATATTTCTTCATCAATTTCCCTTAGCTTGTTATGAACTGCATATACTGTTGTTTTCTTTACTATCTCCTGACCATTAGAATTACTTATTATATAAGATTCTACAGTTGGTAAGCCTCCTATTTCACCTTCTTTAAGTAAGTTTCCATCAATAACAATTAAACTCCACTCATTTTCTTTAGCAAGCTTTTTTGCTAATGCAGTTTTTCCTATTCCACTTTCGCCAACTACTAAAGGTACTTCCCCAGTAGCTAAAACTAAGTCAACGCTTTTTAATGTCTCTATAAAATTCATTTTTTATTTCTCCTATATCATCTTAAGTTTTTCATCTACAGCTATTTTTTTAGCTTTTTTACTTCCGTATTTATGAATGAATATTATCTTATCCATGGATATATTATCATTATTTTTATCTATAGTTTTACAGTTTAAAAAATCTCTAACATATTTTTCTTCAATATCTTCCTTTGATAGCATTTCTTTTAACACTTCTTCTAATTCTTCTTTAGATATCTTATTTGAAATATATTTAATAGTTAAAATATTTACCTTTAAAAATTCTAACATTTTACTTTTATCCAAGTTTTTTATAAATCTAATAGCCGATTCATTGCTTTTAATAGCTAAAATCTGTGCATTATAGCTAGGTGAATCTATATATCTTAATGCAGTATAATTTATTTTTACAGCCTCTTCTTGAACACTTTCATAAGGATTTTTTATATATTTTAATGAATCATAATCTTTCCTTACTGCTAATAATTGTAGCTCCTCATTTGGATTTTCAACATATTTAATAGCCCATCCAGCTTTATCTATAGCTAATTTAATTACCTTATCAGTTGGATTTTTAATGCACTCTAAAATAGTCCATCCATCGCTTACAGCTTTTATCATCATATCTTCTGTTGGTTTATCTATATATTTAATTGCTCTAGCATTGTTGTCTATAGCTAATTCTTGCATCTCTATAGTTGGATTTTCTATATACTCTAATACAAGCCCATTTTTCTTTATAGCTAATAACTTAATCTCATCTGTTGGATTGTTTATAGTTTTTATAACAAATGGATTATTATTTATCATCTTTATAAGTTTTGCTTCTTCCATAGCATACCTTTCCCTCTATGTTTATTTTAAATTTTTATCTATTATAATTATTTCTTATTATAATTAATATACCTTTTTAATAAATTTAAACAGAATAATTATGGCAATATATAAAAAAAGTACCTAAAACTATTTTAGCTTTAGGTACTTTTTTATACAAATCCTTCTATTCTTCTAATTTATTTTAAATTTTTTATTTTTTAGAATGATGGTGGTGTTACTGCAAATATAACCTCACAATCCTCATCAGAATTATTTTCCCACTTATGATTTGAGTGTGGTGGTATTTTTACACTATCTCCACAATTTAACTCAATAACTGTATTCATCAAATGTAAACTTACACAGCCTTTCATAACATAAGCCACTTCTTCGCCCTTATGACTAAAAAGTTCTTTTGAAGATGACTCTCTTTTAGGTATCTTCATAAGCATAAACTCTATGGTTCCTCGCGAGTTTGGAGTCAATAATTCATAAGCAAAGCTATCATCCTCAGCAAACATTATTTTTTTTCGACTATCTTTTCTAACTACTAAATTTTCAGTAGGATTATCATTTATAAAAAAATTAAATAGGGGTATATCTAAAGCCTTAGAAATTTGTTTTAGCGTATTTATAGACGGGTTTGATGTTCCCTTTTCTATTTGACTAAGTAAAGAAGGTGTTACACCTGTTAAGTTAGCTAATTCTTTTATGGTTAAATTTTTACTTTTTCTATATTCAGTAATATTTCTTGATATATCTACTTCATTCATATGTTAATTTACCTCTTTTGTGTATTTGAAATTATCATTACATATTATATCAATATAACTTATTCTTATCAATTTAATTAAATTTTATTTAACTTTTATAATAATAATTAAATTCAATTGACGTCAATCATAAAAAATGTTAGTATTAGTTAAGTATTATTTAACTATTTGAAATAAAATTAATTAATACTTATTTAAATTAACAAATAGTTTTAATATAAACTTCATTTATCTTAGGTAAATTTATATAAATATTTATCTTTAAGAATTAAAAATAAAAATATAAGGATGGTTATTATTATGTCTAATGCAAAAGTTTTAAACAAAGAAATATCAACTTGGATTGATGAATATCCTTTATTACAAGAAATAATAGATTTAAAAGAATCAATATGGATAAATCCACTTCATACTAATTTTGATAAGGGTATGGAAAATGTTTCGCTTTCTGAAGCTGATGTACTAGATGCAGAAGCAAGATTAAATAGATTTGCTCCATACATAGCTCAAGTATTCCCTGAAACTCAATCAGAAAATGGAATAATAGAATCTCCAATAGCTAAAATAGATAACATGAAAGCTAAGCTAGAAGAAATCTGTGGTAAAGAACTTGCTGGAAATCTATTATTGAAATGTGACAGTCACCTTAAAGTATCAGGATCTATAAAAGCTAGAGGTGGAATATATGAAGTATTAAAACATGCTGAAGATTTAGCTTTAGCAAACGATATAATATCATTAGAAGACAACTATGTTAAATTAGATAGCGATGAAGTTAGAAAATTCTTTTCTCAATATTCTGTAGTAGTTGGCTCTACTGGAAATTTAGGCTTAAGTATAGGTATAATGAGTGCTAAACTTGGTTTCAAAGTTACAGTTCACATGTCTGCAGATGCTAGACAATGGAAAAAAGACTTATTAAGAAGCAGAGGCGTTGAAGTTATAGAGTATGAATCTGATTACAGCAAAGCTGTTGAAGAAGGAAGAAAACAAGCTGAAGCAGATGCTAATAGCTACTTTGTAGATGATGAAAACTCTAAAAACTTATTCTTAGGGTACTCTGTTGCTGCTAAAAGATTAGATAAACAATTAAAAGATATTAATGTAAAAGTAGATGATAATCATCCACTATTTGTATACTTACCATGTGGTGTTGGTGGAGGTCCTGGTGGAGTTGCCTTTGGACTTAAGCTTTTATACAAAGATAATGTACACTTCTTCTTTGCTGAACCAACACACTCTCCATGCATGATGATAGGATGTATGACTGGTGAGCATGATAAAGTTTCTGTTCAAGACTTTGGAATAGACAATATAACTGCTGCTGATGGATTAGCTGTTGGTAGAGCTTCTGGATTTGTTGGTAAAACATTAGAAAAATTAATGAGTGGATGCTACTCTGTTACTGATGAAAATATGTACAGATTATTAACTAAAATGGCTGATGGTGAAAATATATTCTTAGAACCTTCAGCTCTTGCTGGTGTCCCAGGTATAATAAATGTACTTACTTCTGAAGAAGGTAAGAAATATTTAAAAGCTAATAATCTTGAAGATAAGATAGAAAATATAACTCATATAGCTTGGGCAACTGGAGGAAGTATGGTTCCTAAGGATATGATGGATGAATACTATAACAAAGGTGTTTCACTACTTAAGTAGTAAATAAAAGGTATTATCAAGATTTTGATAATACCTTTTATTTATAAATTTAATTTTCTATTTAAATTCCCCTACTTTTTATATGACTTCGATTTCATTTTTTTAAATTTTAAATTATTCTTCTATATAAATCTTCAGACTAAATCTAACAACTGTATTTATTTATCAAGTGTAGCTATATTACTTATCCAACCAACTAATTTATCTATGAATTTTACTTTTATTTTTCATAGTATATTCAATACACATAGTGCCCTCATCAATACTTTCACTAACAACTTCAAAATTCATCTTTTTATAAAATTCAACAGATTTTGTATTATCTTTATAAACAGATAAAGTTAAGTTATCGTATAAATTAATGATATGTTCAATTAACTTTCTACCAATTCCACGATCTTGGTAATTATTATCAACAAATAATGCACCTATAAATTCACTATTTATAATTGCTATAAATCCTTTTATATTTTCTCCGTCTTCATAAACAAAAACATCTGATACAGGTATATAATCATGTTTTACTGTATTATAATTATCTTCCCAATATTTTTTTTCTATAAAATCATGAGCTTTTATAGTACTTTCTAACCATATTTCCATTATTCTATCTATATCTTTATTCTCTAACATTCTTATCATATCGGATGTTTTCCCCCTACTTACGTATTTTATTTTAATGTTATAATTAACTTTTAAGTAATACTTAATACATATATATTTTGTATAATTTTTGTACTATAAAAAAGTGCATTAAGTAATTTTTTAATTACTTTAACGCACCTATTTTTTATTAATCTAATATAAATATATTCATCTATGTTTTCAGATTGAAAAATACATCTTACTTTATTAAATATAAAATAAATGTAAAATTTAACATTAGGCATTTAGAATAACTCATTATAAATATATTTAATATTTTCTTTTGATAATGAAGTATAACTCTGACTAAGTAATCTTTGTTGGTTAGCTATAACATTTTCAGTAAATAGTAATATGTCAGATTCCTTCATACCGTACTCTCTTAAAGATTTTTTTTCTATAATATTACTTAGTAACTTTTCCATTTCATCATATACATTACAAACTTCACATTCTAGTAATCCACTTAAAATAATATTTAAATCCATTATCTTTCCACTTGGATTTTTTTTATTATAGACTTTAAAAACAGATGTGAAAAATTGATAATTAGCTTCACCATGAGGTACATGATATGTTCCACTTAAAGGAGATGATAAAGCATGCACTGCTCCATTTCCTGCATTACCAAAAGCAATTCCAGCTAAATTACTAGCAATAAGAAAATCATCTAGCATCGAAACTCTTGCATCTTGCCCTTCTTTAACAATTCTTTTAAACCCTTTTATTATTATTTCCATAGCTTGCTTACTAAACATCTCTGTATAAACATTAGCCTTTGGTGAAAGAAATGATTCTATAGAATGAATTAACGCATCTATTGCACTTGTTGCAAAGAATTTATATGGTAAATTTACTAGTAACTCTGGAATAAGTACCGCATAATCTGGATATAACTCATCAATTGCCAGTCCAAGTTTAGAGTTTAACTTAGTTATTTCTGTTATACTAACATTTGATACCTCTGACCCCGATCCACAAGTTGTTGGAATTGTTATCAATGTTCTTACTTTTTCTAACTTTATCTTTTTCTCAAATAAATCTGCTGTACACTTTCCATTTTTTAGAACTAATATTTTAGCCATATCTATTACTGAACCACCACCAATGGCTATAACTCTTTTGTAGTTACCTTTATTAAAATCTTTTAATAGAGCATCCATCATTATATCTGTAGGCTCACCATTTCCATATGTATCTTTATAAGCTACCGTTGCCTTTATGTCTAACTCTTTAAAATTTCGTTCATATATACCTTTACTTGCAAAAATAAAGTCATTCTCTCCTATTTTAAATTCTTCAATAAACTCTTTTACCTTTTCAAATTTATGAATATTTGTCTTTGCCATAAATAAGTTCATTATTTTACCCCCGATGTTTATATTTTCTGTATATCATTTGTACTTAAAATAGTATATAAAAATACAGTCTATCCAACTAGTCTATAATTAAATTTATTTATATGCTATAATTTAAATATAGAAAATAACTCATCCTATAATTTAAGCTTTCAATTATAGGATGAGTTATTTTTATTCAATGATTGATACAATCATTAAGAATCATATGTAATATTGACTATCTATGTTCTTTCAATAGTACATACTTTAATTACTTATTTACAATTCTCCTATATCCTTTACATGTTCCAAAGAAGTATATAGCATAAATTACACATATACTCACTACTGCAACCACATTAGTTCCTACTGTATCATAGTCTCCAAATATTTTAATTACGTTATTTGCTACCTTTATTCCAAAATAACTATGAACTAAGGCTAAGGCTATTGGAAGTGAGAAATATATAAATACTTGTATAAAAATTGATTTGTTTATCATTTTTGAGCTTACTCCAAGTTTTTTAAGTATTTCATATCTTCCTAAACTTTCTGTTGCTCCTGATAATTGGTTAAGTGCAAGTACTGCTGCACTAGATATTAAGAATATTATCCCTATATATAAACCAATGTATAAAAACATAGCTGCATTAGACATATTAATTTCTAAAACCATTTGTTTACTTATAAATATTAAGATTGAACCATTGTCTTTTTGATATTGAATTTGTTTATTTTTACTTTTTTCAAGATTTTTAGTTAGATTATTTTCTGTATCTTTTTTATCTCCTACATAATTAAAACTTAAACACTTTTGACTTATATCATATTTATCTGCGTATTTATCTTCAACTACAAATGTTATAAAATTATCTTTTGCTAAATCATTTTCTAAAGATTGATTTTGATAGTTTTCATTTATTTTAAATTCATCATTTCCTATTTTTATACTTTTATTATTTTTTATATAATCTTTTATTGGGTTCTCCATAGTAGATGAATTTGTAACAAAAAGTACTTCTTTATCTTTTAAATTTATTGGTTTTTTACCTGCCATTTTATTTAGCTTATTATAATCTGATAGTTTTATAATAGGAATATTATGATCCATCGTAACTTTTAATTGCTTAGATAAAAAATCATCTGAAGTATTTTCAAACATTTTAATAAACTTTATAGGAGATTTGTAAAAATTATAATCTAAATATTCTTTTGAATAATCATTTACATTTAAATCTAACTTTTTAAGTATTTCACTTAATTTTTCATTGTTATAGTTTGTTTTTTCTTGAGGATTGTACGTTTCTATAAAAGTTGCATCATATGGGGTTTGAGACTCTGCTGATTTTTCCATGGCATTTTTTAGTCCTATTGCTGAAGAATACATCCCAATTGATATAAATAACATTAAACATATAATACTCATTGATATATAGTTTGTATTAATTTTACTGTTTAATTGTCTTAAAGTGAAAGTGTTAAGATTTTTTAGATATAAGTTTTTATCATTTTGAACTAATTTTATTAAAAATCCTGCCAAAGATCTAAAAAATAATACTGTTCCTACAACGCCTAAAAGTATAGATAGTTTAAAATTATTATCTGTTATGTCTACAAGAGCATTTTCTAAAATTAATTTATATGCAAATCCTAAACAAACTATAGATATTATAAATAGTGCTACAGATAATATTAAATTTGTGCCTTTTAACTTTTCATTTTTTCTTTGACTATTTATTAAATTTATAAGTTTATATCTTGAAACTACTACAAAATTTAGAATCATAGTTATAAAAAACATTATACTAAAATATATTATTGTTTTTATACAAGCTTCCTTTGAAAATATAAATTGATATTTTTTCATATCCAGTGAAAATAATTTTGCAGTAACTGAAGCTAGTCCTTGAGATAAAAATACACCTACAAATAGTCCTACTGCTAAAGACATAACCCCAACTATTATAGTTTCATAAAATAGCATAAAAGCAATTTTACTTCTACTAATACCTAGTGTCATATATATACCAAATTCTCTATTTCTTTTTTTAATTATAAAGTTATTTGCATATATTATTAAAAAACCTAATATGAAAGACACAAAAACTGATACTATTGAAATTATCATAGTTGTAACTTCCATTAGCTTTTTTTGATTTTCTGTCATATCCATCATAGCTGTTTGAGCTTCTACTGAGTTGAATATATAAAATATACAAACTCCTAGAACAAGTGTAAAAAAGTAAATACTATAATCTTTCATACTTCTTTGAACATTTCTTTTGGAAAGCTTAAATAACATTGTTATTGTCACCTCCTAAAAGAGTAACAACTTCTATAATTCTTTTGAAAAATTCTTTTCTATCATCATTTCCTCTTACTAACTCATTAAAGATTTTTCCATCTTTTATAAATAAAATTCTTTTACAATAACTAGCTGTAAAAGCATCATGAGTTACCATCATTATTGTAGAATTCATACTTTCATTTAGGTCAGATAAATTTTCAAGTAAAACTCTTGCTGATTTTGAATCTAGTGACCCTGTTGGTTCATCTGCAAGAATCAAAGACGGCTCATTTATTATAGCTCTTGCACAAGCTACTCTTTGCTTTTGCCCTCCTGATATTTCGTATGGAAATTTACTTAATATCTCTGATATTCCAAGTCTACTTGATACACTTTTTACTCTTTTATCTATTTCTGATCCCTTTACTCCTAGTATAGATAGTGCTAAGGATATATTTTCATATACAGTTAAAGTATCTAGTAAATTAAACTCTTGAAATATAAATCCTAAATGTTCTCTTCTAAACTTTTCTATATTTTTTCTTGATAAAGTTGTTATATCTTTATCTTCAATTTGTATGTTTCCGGTAGTTACCTTATCTATTGTTGCTATACAATTTAAAAGTGTAGTTTTACCACTTCCACTTGGTCCCATAATCCCTATAAATTCACCCTTATCAACTTCAAATGAAATATTGTTAATAGCCTTTGTTAGATTCTTTTTATTCCCATAATATTTTTCTATATTTTTAACTTTAAGAACTGTACTCATCTTATCTCCTCCATATTTTTTAATTTATAACTTTATTTTATAGTCTTTAGAGGATTTAATTAATAAGATAACCTTACGACTATCTTACGAAAATGTAAGTTTATTTACTTCTTAGGAAATTATATTTAATCCTGATTTGTGGATAAATATAATTTCCAACATATAAACTTGAGTAACGGACCTGTTTTTCAAGGTCGTTGGCGACATGAGCAAAGCGAATTTTTTATATTTGAATCATATTACTTTTTGGAAATGTTATTTTTACAGTGGTTTCTTCATTAACCTCAGAGTATATATCTAGGCCTATATACATTTTTTCTGCTAATCGTTTTGATATGTAAAGTCCCATTCCTGTTGATTTTTTTAGTTTTCTTCCATTAATGCCTGTAAAACCTTTGTTAAAAACTTTTTTTAAATCCTTCTTATCAATTCCAATTCCATTGTCTTTTATATACAATTCTAGGCTATTGTCTTTAAGCTTTGTGTATATAGATATCTTTGGAAGTTCTTTTTCTAACTTTTTATTTATAGTTTTATCTCCTATGTATTTTATGGCATTTACTATAATTTGATTTAGTATAAACTCCATCCATTTTGCATCACAATAAACTATTTCTCTAAAATCTTGTATATCTATACAAATCTTCTTTTCCCTAATTAAGTTTTTATTTCTTTTAATAGTGTTATTTATACACTTTCTTAAATCTGTTTCTTTTATTATGTAATCTATTTCTATTTCATTAGATTTTGAATAATAAAGAGCTTGTTCTATAAAACCTTCTACTTTTTCTATTTCTTCTAAAATACTTAATGTATGTTCATTTTTATTATTTTCTATAACTAACTTACTAGCTGCTATTGGAGTTTTTATTTCATGAACCCACAAATCAAGGTACTCTCTGTATTCTTCTTGATTAAATTTATATTTATTGACTTCTTCATTCATAGATTTATCTGTAATGCTAAGTACATCATATAAAATTTTTCCTTCGCAAAAAGATGGTCTTTTTATAACTACTGGTAGTAAATACTTTTTGTCTAGTTCATTTAAGGAATTTATTACTTGATCGTAGTAACTTTTCTTTTTAAAATATCCATAAAAAATTTCTATACTACTTAAAACTATCCAAAGCATTGCTGTAAAAATTATTGTTACTCTTTCAACTTGAGATGCTTTTAGTATAAAAATTACAAAAGCAAAAAATATAAAATTTAATAATATAGCTAAGTTTCTATCTTTTAAATAATCTTTTATATTCATAGTTACGGCATTATATAGCCTCTCCCCCTTTTAGTTTCTATATATCCACTACATCCAATTTCACTTAATTTCTTTCTAAGCCTATTTATATTAACAGTTAGAGTATTATCATCTATAAATAAATCTAAGTCCCATAAATAATCCATTAAATCTCCTCTTGATACTATCTTTCCCTTATTTTTCATTAAACAATTTAGTATTCTAAATTCATTTTTAGTTAAGTCTACTTCTTGATTTTCAAATATAGCAATATCTTTAGATAAATCCAATGCCAACTCTTTATATAAAAGTATATCTGTATTAGATTCTTTATATGTTCTTTTTAAAATAGAATTTATTCGTGCTAATAAAATTTGAGTATTATACGGCTTTGTTATAAAATCATCTGCTCCTAAATTCATACTCATAAGCTCATCCATTTCTGTATCTTTACTCGTTACTACAATTATAGGTATATCAGATTTTTTTCTTATTTCTCTACAAATATAATACCCATCATATATAGGTAAATTTATATCTAATAAAATTAGATGTCCATTCAACTTTAAAATATCTTCTATAATATTTTCAAATTTTGTTAAGCATACAACGTCATATTTATATTTTAATAAGAAATTTTTTAGCTCCATTCTAATTTTTTCTTCATCTTCTACTATAATAATTTTCTTCATAATATTTTTTACCTCCATTTTAAAGATAATTATATCATTTTGGTTGATTCTTTCAATTTATTAATTTTTAATATTATATGAACAGGTTAGTAAGTTTTAGCTAAAATACACATTTTATAGCAAAATATAAGTTTCTAATATTTTAAATATATTTTTAGGTATTGAGTATTCATTTTTATTAATCATTATTAATATTGTTAATTTTATTAAATTACTTTCTTTTTCTAGTTTAATTGTGCAGTACTTTTTATTTCATTTTGTTTTATAAGTTTATAATAGTAAGTATGCTTGAAAAGCTCTAATAAAGTATTTATGAAATTTTTAAAATAAAAAAGTTGAAACAAGTATCGTAAATAAATACTTGTCCCAACTTTTATATTGTTAATTAACATTCCCTTTTTGATATGATATTTTAAATAGTATGAGATGTTTTTATTAATATGCTGCTTTAAATATATTTATTATATCTTGTTTGTTACCTTTTCTAGGATTACTAAATGCATTTCCATCTTTAAGAGCCATTTCAGCCATATATTCAAAATCTTCTTCTTTTATTCCCATTTCTTTTAGTGAAGTTGGTATACCTATATCTTTAGATAATCTAAACATTGCATCTATTGCTTTTTCAGCTGCTTCATGAACTGATAAACCATCTATGTTTTCTCCCATAAATTCAGCTATATCAGCGAATTTTTGTGGATTAGATATTATATTATACTTACAAACATGAGGTAATAACATTGCATTAGCAACACCATGTGGCATATCATATAATCCACCTAATTGGTGAGCCATAGCATGAACATAACCTAAGTTAGCATTATTAAATGCCATACCAGCTAATAATGATGCATAAGCCATATTTGTTCTAGCTTCTAAATTCTCACCCATAGCAACTGCTTGTCTTAAGTTATTAGATATTAATTTTATTGATTGTATGGCAGAAGCATCTGTTACAGGGTTAGCATCTTTAGAAACATATGCTTCTACTGCATGAGTTAAAGCATCCATTCCTGTAGCTGCAGTAAGTCCTGCTGGTTTTCCAACCATTAATTCTGGATCATTAAAAGATACTAATGGTAAGTTTCTCCAACTTACTATAACATATTTTACTTTTGTCTTTGTATTAGTTATAACACAGTGTCTAGTAACTTCACTTCCAGTTCCTGCTGTTGTGTTTACTGCTAATATTGGTGGTAGTGCATTAGTTAAAGTTTCTATACCTGCATATTCATATAAATCACCTTCATGAGTTGCAGCTATACCTATACCTTTACCACAGTCATGAGAAGAACCTCCACCTACTGTAATTATCATATCACAGTTTTCATCTTTGAAAACTTTTAAACCATCAGCTACATTTGTATCTTTTGGATTTGGTTCAGTTCCATCGTATATAACAACTTCAAGACCTGCTTCTGTTAAATATTTTATAGTTTGTTCAACTGCTCCATTTTCTTGGTTTCTTAAGAATTTATCTGTAACTATTAAAACCTTTTTCCCGCCTAACATTTTAGCCCTTTCGCCAATAACTTTTAAACATCCTGGTCCCATAAAGTTGACACTTGGTACTAAATAATCATACATTCTGCCCATTTTATATTCCTCCAATTTGTATACATTATTTTTTATTTATAAAAAGCATAAAATATTTTGGGATTAAATTTTGTATCCTACCCCAATTTAATGTTTTCGTTTTCCTTGTTATAATTTTAACTTTTTTTCTTATCAAATACATCTTAATATCTTGTTTTTCTATGTAAAATTTTAGTCTATTTTTATTTAAAAAATGTAATTTTTTGTTCTTTGCTATTTTTCCCATAAAAAAAGTCCTATTTTTCAATAAGACTAGTTATATATATCTAAATTCTTTTGGCGTTATTCCCTCTAACTTTTTAAATACCCTTATAAGGTAGCCACAATTTTCAAATCTTAAATATAAAGAAATACTATTTATTGATTTGTCTATATCCATTGACAGTGGTTTTGCCCCTGCTATCTTTTTCATATTTAAATATTCGATAAGATTAATTCCCATTTTCCTCAAATAAAATTTGACTTGTCATCATAGCTCCTAAATAAAAATAAATCCCATATATATCGATTAAAATTCAATATATATGGGACTTACCTTTTATGCCTTAAAATTGATTTAAGCTTTTTGACAATACATACTTATATAAGTTTCTTTTATTCTATTTAGAGCTTCATTTAATGTTTCTTTAGGGCATCCTATATTAAGACGAATAAATCCTTCTCCATCTTTTACAAAATAACTTCCAACTACCATAGTTAAATTTGCACTTCTAAAGAATTCTTTAGACTCTTCTTCATCCTTAAATACTTCTCTTACATCTATCCATGCTAAGAAAGAAGAGTCAGACTTCATAACTTTTGCTTTTGGCATATATTTCTCAAAGAAGTCATAAACTATTTCGAAATTACTTTCTACATAATCTCTCATCTCATCTAACCATTCTTCACTTTCGTTGTATGCTGCAACAATGGCTGGAATAGCAAATACATTTGGAGAAGTTATTGAGTTACTTTTTAGTCTTTCCAATAAAGTTTCTCTAACCTTAGCATCTCTTATTACTACATAAGATGTTTTTAGCCCACCTAAGTTAAATCCTTTGTTAGGAGATACACATATTATACTATTTTTATAAATTTCTGGATGAGCATTCCATAAAGATATAAATGTATGACCTTTAAATACTACGTCTCTATGAATTTCATCACTTACTAAAAGTACATTATACTTCAAGCATAATTCTGACACTTGATATAGTTCTTCTTTTGTCCATATACGGCCTGATGGATTCTGTGGACTGCAGAATATAAATACTTTTATATCACCAGACTTCATTTGATTTTCCATATCTTCAAAGTCAAGATAATATCTATTATTTTCTAGCTTTAATGGGCTACAATATAACTTTCTATTGTTATTTACTACAGCTTCTGCAAAAGGATCATAAGCAGGTGTATTTATTAATACTCCTTCTCCTTCTTTAGTATACGCTTGAACTATATAATGAAGAGTTGAAACTGTTCCGAAAGTTAATTTTATCCACTCTTTTTCTATATGAACATCAAATCTTCTTTTGTTCCAATTTATCACGGCTTCATAGAAGTCATCTCCTATAAAGGTATAACTATAATCTCCCACAGATGCTCTTTTTGTAATAGCTTCTTTTATAGCTGGAGCACACTCAAAATCAATATCAGCTAAATCCATAGGAATTGCATCTTCATCTAATCCGAATTTTTCTTGAATTACACTATTGCTCCATTTTCTACAATTACCTTCTTTACGATTTAACACTTTGTCAAAATTATATTTCATAGCTTTACTCTCCTAATATTATAAAGTCCTTAGATGTCTTATTAAGTGAAATACCTTTACCATCGATTATGACAATATCATCTTCTATTCTAACTCCCCCTACATCTGGAATATAAATACCTGGCTCGCAGGACATTACCATACCTTCTGTTAGAATATCATCACTTCTTGGGTTTAGTGTTGGCACTTCTCCATCACCAAGACCTATTCCATGACCTAATCCATGGTTAAAATAATCACCAAATCCATGATTCTCTATAATTTGTCTAGCAATTTTATCAACATCACTAGCTTTCATACCTTCTTTAATTGACTCTATTGCCGATAGTTGTGCTTTTAAAACTACATCATATATTTCTTGAATAATTTTAGGTGGCTTACCTATAGATATTGTACGAGTCATATCAGATTGATATCCTTGGTAAACAACACCAAAATCTATTGTTATAGCTTCATTTTTCTTTAATTTTTTAGTTGTAGGTCTTCCGTGTGGCATTGCTCCCCTTTCACCAGATACTACTATTGGTTCAAATGACATGCCACTTGCACCCTTTTTAAGTGCATGATATTGAAGTAGGGCTGAAACTTCTAGTTCAGTCATACCTTCTTTTATTTCAGATATGACCTCACTAAATACTTCATCTGTAATCTCACAAGCTTTTTTAATAAGCTCAATTTCCTCTTTAGATTTTACAGCTCTTACTTTACCTAATTCGTTAGTTATTAAGTTAATATTAAAACCTGCCTTATCTAATAAAATATACTCTTGTATACTCATAGTTTGGCTTTCTATTGCTATATTTTTTATATTCATTTCTTCTAACAATTCAATTATATTTTCTATATAAGATCCCTGAGATACAACCCTTTTTATAAATCCAGATGTTTTCTTATCTGCTTCATCAGTATATCTACCATCTAGAATTTGATATTTTTGTTCTTTTGTGATAAGCACATAAACACCGCTACCGGTTAATGCTCCTATATATCTTTTATTATTTTTTCCTTTAATTAAAAGAGCGTCAACGCCTCTTTCTTCAATTAAATCTATTATTTTTTTTACTCTATTATCCATAATAAAATATTAGAAATCTAATTCTAAATCTCCTAATAAATCTTCGTCTTCTTTAGAGAATATATTCTTAGCTGCATTTTTAGCTTCTTCTTGTTCCTTAGCTTCTTGTTGACGTTCCATTATCTTGAAGAATGGCCAATATAGCGCAACTGCTAGTACTAATTGTAAAGCATTAACTACTATAGAACGCCAATCTCCATTAGTTAAGAATCCTTCTAAGAATACTCCTACATATGGAGGGTCAAATACTGGTTTTGCTAGCCATCCCCAGTGCATAAGAAACATTGGCAATGTACCTATTATAGCTCCACCAAATACATGTGGTATAAACATTATTGGGTTTAATATTATTGGAGCACCAAATAATATTGGTTCATTTATTCCAAATAATGCTGGGAATAATGATACACGTCCTATCTTCTTATAAGTTTGGTTTTTAGATAACATACAAGCTACTACACATCCTATACTAATACCACAACCTGTAAATCCGAAGAATGCACTTGAAACCCCTCCTGTAAAGAAGTGAGGTATTGCTTCTCCTGCTTGCATTGCTGCTATATTTTCAGCTATAAATGTAACCATTATAGGTCCTGTTAAAGGCTTAAATACTGATGAGTGTATACCAAAGAAGAATATAGTACATATAGCAAAGTTAAGTGCAAGAACTGCCCATGGATTATCCATACTTCCTACTAACGGAGATAGGAATTGAGTAAGTATTTGTGGAGGTAATTCTCCAAATACAGCTAATGAAATAAAACGAGCTGCTATGAAAGTACCACAAACTATAATAGTAGTTGGTATTAATTCAAAAGATTTAGATACAAAATCTGGTACTCCTTCTGGCATTCTTATTGTAATATTCTTTTTCTTACAGAAGTTATATAACTCTACAGATCCAAGACCTGCTATCATACCTGTAAATAGACCTTTAGCACCTAGGTTTCCTAATTCTAATGCACCATCTGGTGTAAAAGTTGCTACTAAGAATAAAAATGAGAAAGTTGCAAGTGTAACACAACCTGGTATATATAATTTATAATAATTACCTAAGTTAAAGGCAATACACATACAGGCATATAATCCTATTAATCCTATAGAAAGACTTACTGGTAAATCTAATACTGCTGCATTTTTTAATATAAATTGACTTATTGGATTGCTTTTTCCAAGCATATTTGGAAGTGCTGGAAGTATTGCAAATATACTCCCCAGTATTGTGAATGGCGTCATAGCAACCATACCAGCTTTTATAGCCCCAAGGTGACGTTGATTGTCAACCTTGTGAGCTAAAGGCATAAATACTCGATTCATAAACGCTTCAAACTTAGCAAACATATTTAATCCCCTTTTCCCTATACTATTTTTATTATCCTTGAGCTAATTGATGTTTTTTATAAGTTACTAAAGCTAACTTCATAACTGTAGCTCCATCCATTTTTCCATAAACATCTTTATCTATTACTGCATAAGGTTTATTTTTTGGATCTAATATTCCTTTTAAGAAGTCTAACTTATGAGATATTTGAGGTCCTATAAGTACTATATCCCACTCATCAACTTGACTTTCTATTGAATCTGCTGGTATCGCTGTAAATTCGAAATCGTTTTCATCAAGTTTAGCACTTTCTTTTACTACCTTCTTCATATTTTGCATTAACATATTTGTAGAGAATCCACCTGCACAGCATAATAATATTTTCATAACAATTCCTCCTAAAGTTTATATTTTTTATTTTCCTTTAGAAAGTTTAATCTTTCTAAAGGAGTATTTGTATAATTAATTTGTTTATCTACTACTTATCAAAAACTTCTATTAAAGCTTCTATTAAATCTTTTGCTAATTGAGAAGTCATATAGTGGTCTTGAGCATGAACCATTAAAAGACTCATTGCTGGACTTTCAACATCTTCATTTAAATCTTGAGTGATTAATTCTGTTTGTATTCTGTGAGCTTCAATATCTATTTTACGAGCTTCATTTATTAATGCTCTTGCCCCCTCAAAATCCTTTTCCTTAACCTTTTTTAAAGCTTCAAAAGCTTTTGCTTTACTGTCACCTGCTGTTGATATAAGCTCCATTATTTGCATTTCTGTTGACATTTTTTTATTCTCCTTTTAAATAAAATTCTTTATATTTTTGTATCTTTCTTCATCAAAATTTAAAACTAACTGAGTATATAACTCTATAATAGATTCTAAGTCTTTATTGCTTACTATAGAAAATGCACAATGTCCATATCTAACTGGGACACAAGTTACTGCACAAGGCTTACCTTCATTTACAAGATGCGCCTCTCCACCATCAGTTCCACCTGACTCAAACATATCATGTTGAAGAGATATATTGTTTTTATCAGCAATTTCTATTATGTAATTTATCATTTTTCTATTTGGAACTAAAGTTCTATCTCTATGCATTAGCATTATGCCTTTATCTATTTGTTTTTGATTTGTATGATCTCTTAAAAATTCATTTTTAGCACATGCTACATCTATTACAAATACTACATCAGGATTTATTAACTGAGTTGCTGTTTTTGCACCTCTTATACCAACTTCTTCACTACTCGTAGCTGCAAAATGAACATTACAATTTATATCTTTTTTCTCTAGTCTTTTTAAGACCTCTCCCATTACAAAGCATCCAATTCTATCATCAAAGGCCTTACCTACTAATCTATTTTCTAAAGTAAATTCTTCAAAATCAGTAGTGTATGTTACCATGTCCCCAACTTGAATACCTAAATTGTATACTTCTTCTGCTGTATATGCTCCAACATCTGCATACACCTTCTCAACTTTACCATCATTGTATGTTCCATTTATGATAGCAGGGATTTTCTTCCCTTCGCTTGTAGTGATTCTAACTTTTTGTGTGAATTGTGCAAGAGGTTTTACTCCTCCTATTGTTATTAAATGAATCATACCAAGCTTATCTATACTTCTTACCATAAACCCTACTTCATCCATATGAGCACAGATCATTACATTTGGTGCTTTTTCATTTTTTATCTTAGAAAAAATTATACTCCCTAATCCATCACATACTATTTCATCACTATAATCTTTCAACTCTTCTAATAAGACTTCTCTAATTTCTCCTTCATTAGAGGCTATCCCATCTGCTTCTGATAATTTCTTAAAAAAATCTATATTCATATCTAACCCCCTATGTAGATTTTTAATTTATACATAAACTCTTCATAAGATTGTGATCTATTTAGCATATCTACTATATCTTTATCTGCCATAATCTTAGTTAAGTATTTAGATATTTGTTTGTGAAGCTCTAGATTTCCCTTTATTAGCGAAATCATAAAAATAATTTTTGGTTTTCTATTTTCATGAATAATATCAGAGTGTACCAAAGCTACTGATATTATATTTTTATTACCTGTCATTTCAATTGGATGAGGTATTGATACCCCATTTGTATAAATGGTACTTAAATAACTTTCTCTTTCCCATACATCTTGAGGATAACTTGGAGAACAAGCACCTTCATCAACTATACACTGTGACATATTATCAAGAATATCTTTATAATCAATTTTTTCTTTTATACATCTAAAATGATTTTTATTAAACAGACTTAATATATATTTCTTAGGATTTGACAAACTCCCTATTTGGTCTGCAAATCGTACACTTTCTTTAATATTTAGATAATCTAATTCATCTAAAATTTCATTTATAAGTATAACTGGAGCATTTGTTTTGAATTGTGGATTTGTTATTGAAAAAATCAAGTCTGGCTCAAAACATACTACTTCTTCTTCATCTAACAAAGAAAAGTTTTTTATTTCAGCATTTGGAAAAATTTCTCTTAATCTTAATTTTATTAGAAATGCACTTCCCCCTCCTGATGAACATATTACTGCTATTTTATATTTTTGATTAAAACTAGCTTCTTCTCTTTTCTCAAATGGTACAGCTATATGAGTGGCTATAAAACCTATTTCCTCTTGACTTATCTTTATCTTGTATTCACTTTCTATAACTTTTGAAAGTTGAATAGCTAAATTAAAAACTGTTGGATATTGCTGACTTATCTTCACCGAAAAAGGATTTTTTGTGTTATGATTCCTTTTTACACGTTCTATTAAAGACGCGATATGTAAATAAAGTAAATTAAAGAATTCTTTATCTTCTAAAAAACTAGTATTATATTTTTTATCTACACCTTTAAAAAATTCGTATATTATATCTTGAAGTTTACTTTTGTCAGCATTCATTATGGTAGCTTTTTTATCTTTAGTCCTTAGCTTTATAAGTTGCTTTAAGTAATCATTTTCCTCATAAGTAAGATAATATTTTTTGTCTTTAAAAATTTTATCTAGTAAATCATTTATTATTAAATCTTCTGTATCTAACTTTAATTCATTAATATTTTCTAATACTCTCAAATTGACCCTTATATATAAAGTAACAATTTGAGCTAATATTTCTTCAAGTTCCGTTAGGTTTGCTTCCAAATCATGCTTATTAAGTACATTTTTTATTGTGCTTCTAATATCATCTAATTTGAAATCATCTATAAATTTATCTCTATATTCCGTTATATTTCTATTTTCTTTAAAATAATTTTCTACTAATATTTTTTGAATTGATTTAACAGTACCTTCTATCTTAATTCCATAATGAGCCTTACGCTCTAACTTCAATTCTGTATCTCTTAGCTTTTTATCTACTTTTTTTAAATCATTTTTAATTTGAGATGAACTTACCAAGAATTTTTTGCTTAGCTGATCTATAGTTTTGTAACCTTCATTTACTAATAGTTCTACTATTATAGATTCTATCCGTTGTTCTGGATTTTCAATTGAATATGAGGGTAAGTTTTTTAGGTAATTCTCGAACTTTTCTTGGTCTTTAAGATTTAAAATATATCCTAGTCTAGTCTTGTATTCTAATTTAAAACCATTGCGTTCTTCTACACTTTCTATATTCTTAATTTCATTTCTAATAGTTCTAGTAGATACCCCTAGCTTATCTGCAAAATAATCTAGACTTAGATAGTCACCACTGTTTCTTAAGCATTCAAGAATAACACGCTCTCTCATATACCCACCTCCCTCAGTTATTTTTATACTTTTAAATAATGTTATGAATTGAAAACACTTTCTTTAAAAAGTCGATCTTTTCTATATTTATAGCGAAATTTATGTATCTTAATATATCATAATAAAATATATGTTTGATACAACAATAAAACCTATAGTTTGTTTTTTATTATATTTTAATTATATCTTCAATCTTTTTCCAATAAAAGCCGATATTTTTCAACAATTATATGAAAAAACTATACCATTATTTAAATAAATGACATACCTTTTTCAAAAATAAAAATATCCTAGATTTATCTAAAATAAATCTAGGATATTTTTATTTTTATGCTTTATTTATAGACCCACATACAACCATTTTTTCTTTTACAAATGATTTTACTGATTGAAGTCCAGCTTTTCCATATTTCTTTGGATCTATAACTTCAGGATCTTCACTTAAAACTTTTTTTACACCGTTACTATATGCAATTCTTAATTCAGTTGCATAGTTAACTTTAACAATACCTCTTCTTATAGTTTCTTTTATAGTTTCATCAGGTATTCCTGATCCTCCATGTAATACTAATGGTACTGAAACTAATTTTTTAATTTCTGATAATCTATCTAAATCTATTTTAGGTTCTCCTTTGTATAAACCATGTGCTGTACCTATGGCTATAGCTAATGAAGACACTCCTGTTCTTTCAACAAATTCCTTTGCTTCTTGTGGATCTGTATGAGCACTTCCTTCTCCACCATCTAGATCATCTTCTTTTCCCCCAACTTTTCCAAGTTCAGCTTCTACTGGTATAAGAGATGGATTACAAGCTTCTACCACTGCTTTTGATAATGATATATTTTCTTCAAAACTCTGATGGGAACCATCTATCATTATTGATGTATAACCTGTTCTTAAAGCCCTCATTGCAAGATCAAAACTTGAACCATGATCTAGATGCATTGCTACAGGTACTTTCGCTCTCTCTGCTGCAACTTTTGCATTTGCTAAATAATAGTCAAGACCTGCATATTTTACAGTAGATGGAGTAGTTTGTAGTATGACTGGAGAATTTAGTTCCTCTGCAGCTTCTATAACAGCCATTACCATTTCCATATTCTCTACATTAAAAGCCCCTACTGCATATTTTCCCTCTTGTGCTTTTTTAAACATTTCAGTTGTCGTTACTAATGCCATATTTATACCCCCTAATTTTAATCTAAATATTTATAAATTTTCAATTTCTTACTTCTCATATTCGTGTATTATTACACCTTTTACTACTCTATTTACTGTCCCTGTTGGCGATGGTGTATCTGGTTTATTATTACATTTTACTGATGCAAATAGTGATATAGTTTGTGCAAATAATACATATGGGAATGCAAGGTATGCATCTGGTAATTTATCGTATTCTCTTTCAAATCCAAATGTTGTACCTGAGAAATTATTTTCATTTTCTACTGATATTGCACAAGTAAGTTTAGCAATTTTATCTGCATTTATTTCTTCTAAAACATCTAAATCATATTTTCTTGTGTATACATTATTGGATACAAATACAAATATAAGTGTATTTTCATCAATGAACGACTTTGGACCATGTCTAAATCCCATAGGAGAATCATATGCTGTAGCTATTTTCCCCGCTGTAAGTTCTAATAACTTTAACTGTGCTTCTTGTGTTAATCCTCCTAGACCTCCAGATCCTAAGTATACTACTCTATTAAAATCTTTATTTATTAACTCGTGTATTTCATCTTTTCTATCTAATACATTTTTACCCATTTCTATTATTGCATCTATATAAGATTTCTCTACATCTTCTTCTAAGTTATCAAATATTAACATTGCAGTTAACATCATGCATGAGAAACTTCCTGTCATAGCAAAACCTTTATCATTTGATCTTGATGGCATTAATAATAAATAATTATTTTCATCATTTTTAGTTACTTGAGCAAGTTTTCCTTCTGGAGCACAAGTTATAGCTAAATGATAAAAATTATCTACAATTTGTCTTCCTAAATTTAGAGCTGCTAAACTTTCAGGGCTATTTCCACTTCTTGCAAATGAAACTAATAATGTTGGTACATCCTTTTTTAAGTAATCATATGGATTAGAAACTATATCTGTAGTAGGTATTGCTTCAATTATACATTTTCTTATATCATTTTTATTTTTAAGATATGGAAGTATTGAATTTCCTACATAAGCTGAAGTTCCAGCACCTGTAAATATAACTCTAAATTGTCCATGCTTATTACCTATATTTTCTATAAACTTATTTAATTGCTCTTTATTATCCTTATATATTTCATAAGCTTCTAACCATAACTCAGGTTGTTGCTTTATTTCTGTTGTTGTTATTATTGCACCTAAATCTTGTAACTTTTGTTCTTCTAATTTAAACATATTACTTTCCCCTTTCATATTTTTAAATTTAAATCTGGTAATAAGGTTATAACCAGTTATTTTTAAAAAAAATATATATCATACTTAAACTATTTTATTCTCTCCCAAGTGGTAATTACCAATAATCCAAATATAAATTAATTTGAATTTTTTGTCAATAAGAAAATATTTATATTATTCTCCTTATAAATTTTATGCTTTAATTATAATTAAGTTTACAATTATAAAAATATGCTAAAAATAATTATTATGAACCTATTTGTCTCAGATTTTACTAACTTAATTTTGTTACTTTAACTAAGCCTTGATATTTTTCAACTTCTTCTAAAGTTACAAATCCAGTTTCTATGTTAAGAGCATTGCTTATACCACAAGCATTAGAAAATTTAAGCAAGTCTTCTACTTCATATCCTCTCAAAATACCTACACTAAATCCAGCTATTGTACTATCTCCACTACCTACAGTATTCACAGCTTCTATCTTTGGTACTTTTGCTTCATATACTCCATATTCATTTAAGTAAATCATTCCTTCTTTTCCTAGAGATATACACACATTTTGTGCTCCCATTTCAAGAAGTTTTTTCCCCGCAGATATAACCTCATCTCTTGATTCTACATTGGTTCTTAATATCTGTTTTATTTCATCTGTGTTAGGTTTTATTAAATATGGCTTTGATTTTAGTGCTATTTTTAATGGTTCTCCTGATGTATCTAATATAAATTTTATATTATTTTCTCTGCATATATGACCTATCTTTTCATAATAATCTAGTGGCATATTTTGACAGTAGCTACCTGAAGCTATTAGTATTTTAGTATCTTTTATTACTTCTTTTATATCATTTTCAAACTTTTCTAAATCACTATTTCCTATTATTGGACCTTTTTCTAAGAACTCTGTACTTACCTTATTATCTTCAATTATATTTAAACAATTTCTAGTCTCTTGCTTTATTTCTGTAAATTTGTTTTTTATACCTAATTTTCTAAGTTCATCTTTTATAAATGCTCCATTAAATCCCCCTATAAATCCCATAGCTAGCGGATTTTCTCCTAAAATTTTGCATACTTTCGTTACGTTTAGACCCTTTCCTCCAGCAGTTGCATTTGTACTTATTACTCTTTGAACTTCACCTATATTTATACTATTTACTCGATACATTCTATCTATAGATGGATTGAATGTTATTGTCGTAATCATAATTACTTCTCCTTTTATTAATATACAAACCCCTAATCTATAACCTTCAATGTGGTTACTACCACTTTGAATATAAATTATTTTATTATTTTTGTCAATACTATGTAGTTTTAGCATAAATTAATAATTTTCCTTGCTCAGTTATCTCTATACTTTATTCATTGACAGAAATAGTTGCTCATTTTATAATTAAAATGTGGTAATAACCACTTGGAGAGGATTAAAATTTTTATGATAAACAGAAATGATAAAAGACCAATATATGATCAATTAGTTGAAATACTAAGAAATAAAATCGAAAATGAGATGGAGCCTAATGATAGGATGCTATCAGAAAGAAAAATTTGTGATGAATACGGAGTAAGTAGGACCACAGTTAGATTGGCCATGGCTGACTTAGAACATATGGGGTATATATACAAAAGACATGGAAAAGGAACTTTCGTAGCTGCACTTAATCAAAATTCACAAAATTTAATGGATAGTTATAGCTTTACTGATCATATGAAAGCTCAAGGAAAAAATCCAAGTACAAAAGTATTATCCTTTGAGATAGTAGAAAGTACAAAATATTTTGCTGAAAAGTTAGGTATAAACCCTGGCGAAAAAATAATAAAAATAATGCGTCTAAGACTTGCAGATAATATTCCTATGATGCTTGAAAGAACATATCTTCCTATGAGAGAGTTTGCGGGATTAACACAAGAAAAAGTTATACAAAAACCTTTATATGAAATATTTAGAGAAGACTATGGCGAAATTATCAAGGTGGCTGATGAGGAATTTTCTGCAGGTATAGTATCTGATAAAGAGGCGGAGCTATTGGAAGTACCAATAGATTCAGCATGCTTAAAGTTACTTCGTACTACATATAATGATAATAATATAGTTATTGAATTTACTCTAAGCGTTGCTAGAAGTGATAAATTTGTATATAAAATAAGACATTTGAGATAAGAAACATACCAAATATAATATGATTAGGGGGATCAACTTTGAAAAATTTTATTTATGCAGATAAGTTTTTTATGAAATATGGTATAGAGGAAAAAGGATACCTTAGTATAATTGATGGTAAATTTGGCAAATTTCAAAAAGAAAAACCAGATGTTAATGACAATATCATAGATTACTCAGGTAAGTATATTGCTCCAGGTTTAGTCGATACTCACATACATGGTCTTTTAAATGCAGATGTTATGGATAACACATTTGAGGCTATTAATACAATTTCAAAAGGATTACTAAAATATGGAGTAACTTCTTTTCTACCAACAACTTTGACTGATTCTATAGAAACACTAAGTGAATCTATAGAAAATATAAGTAATAATTACAAAAAAGTTGAGGGCGCAAAAATACAAGGAATTTTCTTAGAAGGTCCATTTTTTACTGAAAAACATAAAGGTGCCCAGAATGAAAAATATTTTAAGGACCCTGAAATTAATATCCTAAAAAAATGGCAAGAGAAATCAGGAAACTTAATAAAGAAAATAGCAATTGCCCCAGAACGTGAAGGTGCAGTAGAATTTACTAAATATGCTACTAAAAACAATATATCAATAGCACTTGGGCATAGTTCATCTACATTTGAACAAGCCGAGAAAGTAGTTAATTCAGGTGCTAAAATATTTGTACACACATATAACGGTATGAGCCCATTAAATCATAGAGAACCTGGAATGGTTGGAGCAGCTATGGCATTAAAAGATACATATGCAGAGCTAATATGCGATGGACATCATGTAAGCCCTATTGCTGCTAAAATAATGATGGATATTAAATCTAGAGATAATATTGCCTTGATTACAGATTGTATGAGAGCTGGTGCTATGCCTGGTGGTGAGTATATTCTTGGGAAGTTCGATGTTAATGTAAAAAATGGAGTTGCAAGATTAAGTAGCGGAAGTTTGGCTGGAAGCGTATTAACAATGAATAATGCTATTAAAAATGTAATTGATTGGAATATAGCAACTTTAGAAGAGGCAATAAAAATGGCTTCATATGTACCTGCTTTAAGTTGTAATATTAATGATGTATGTGGTTGTATAGACCAAGGTATGGATGCAGATTTTATAGTTATAGATAATAATTTAAATGTACATGAAACTTATATAAATGGTGTATGTAAATATAAATCTGATAAGTAAATTTATATAGAGAGAAATATCTAAGTATGAGAGTGTAGATAGATTTGTGTAAAAACAAGCTTATCTACACTCTTTTTATTATTTTAAATAATCTTACAAAATCAACTTAACTTCCCCCTTTTAATTTTATACTAAAAAAGATGTTAGTATTTCTACCAACACCTTAATTCATTAGCTAATTACTTTAATCGAAATGTTTTTTGCACTTGCATACTTTTCTAATAATTCTTTTGCGTATTTTAAATACTCTTCTATTTCTTGCTTTCCACTAAAAGAATAAATACACATAATTATCTCACTCACATCATTAGTTATCATTGCTCTTTCTGAATCACTTGTAGGACTACCAAAAGTAGATATCTCATCCGATAATACTGGCAGATTTTCAATATTTATAAGATCTTTACCAATACCTTTATATTTTTGTCCTTCTTTCCCTATAGTCAAACATATTGGAGGTTGTGTATTGTTTATATTATAACTCCCTACCGAAAAACCAGATTTTAAAGATATTAAATTATTAATTTCTACAATGTTATTTATTTTATAAAGTCCTTTTTTCTGTAAAATTCTTCTCATTAAAGATTCTGAAGATACTCTGTATTTACTAGGTGATTTGCCTAATTTTTTATATACTTCTCTAGCATCCTTTATTCTCGGTAAACTTGCTATATCTTCTAAAGAAATTTTTTTAATTAGATCTTCACAATATTTATCTATTTCTTTTAATATGCCTTCACTACTACTTTCCACTTTTACACTTGCTTGTATACATCCTAATGTAATATCTGGACATACTTCTTTTAGCTTTTCTGAAACTTTAATATCTATCATAGTATATCAATTCCTTTCTCAATGGTAATAAATTATTGATATTTATTGATTTATAAATTATTATACTATGCAGTAAAAATATTCTTATCTCATATACAGATACTTTTTAGCACTTATTTAGAATATTTCTTGTATTATTTTGGTCTAATATTTTCTTATCAATTCTTAACTTTTGGAGACATTCAATTGGAGATACACCCATATTATTTTTAAACCATTCAGTATAATAATTCATATTATAATCTTCAATTTGAGCTAAATTTTTTAAATCTATATCATTCATATAATGCTCATTTATATATTCTACTGATGCAAATTTCTTTTCACACATAATCATCTCATAACAATATAAAAATAAATTATTTATTGAAGATGAGCTATACTTATTATTTATTTCGCTTAAAAATAAATGTTTTACTGCCTTCCACTTATCATTAAATATAATTTCTTGTACTTCCTTTTTATATTTTTTCTTTATTAGCTAATTAGCATATTAATTATATCATTTTAAAATATAAAAACACATTAGTAGTAATATCAATATATTTTTCATGGATTTCAATAGGGTTACTTAAACAAAGCAAATTTTATTTTAAGATTCATTTAAGGTTAAATTTATACAATAAAATCACAGAGATATAGAAATATTTTTTAGGAGGTATTTTGATGGCGATTAAGTCATTTAAACGTTATGAAAAGAAGTTTATTTTAACTCAAAAACAGTATGATGCATTAATACCAAGATTACTAGAGTATATGAATCCAGATGAACATTGTAAGTCTGGTAAGAACTACTCTATCTACAATATATATTACGATACAGATAACAACGATGTTATTAGACATTCTATTGCTAAACCTTATTATAAGGAAAAGCTAAGACTTAGAAGTTATACTGTACCTAATAGTATAGATGATAGTGTCTTTTTAGAACTTAAAAAGAAAATCAACGGTATTGTTAATAAAAGAAGAGTTGTTCTTACTTTAGATGAAGCCTATAAATTTGTAAACCAAGGTATAGCACCTACTTCTAATGATTATATCAATAAACAAGTTATTAATGAGATACAGTATTATCTAAAAAAAAATAAAGTCTATCCAAAAGTATATATTAGCTACTCTAGAAAGGCATTTTTTGCTAACGATGATAGAGATTTTAGATTAACTTTTGATTCTCAAATTATTACTAGACGAGATGATTTAGCTTTAGAGTCTGGAAGTTTTGGACAAGATATTTTAGGCGAAAGTAAGTATTTAATGGAAGTAAAAATTTTAGGTGCTATGCCTTTATGGTTTACTAGAATACTTACTGAACTAGAAATTTACAACACTCATTTTTCAAAGTACGGGAGTGAATTTATGAATTACTGCTTAAACAATTCAAATATAGATATAAAAGGGAGAGAAAAAGTATGTTAGAAACAATAATTTCATCAACAAGTGGGGAGTCATTTACTCTGATAAATGCTTTTATTGTAATAATATCATCAATTGTTTTAGGACTTTTAATTAGCGTTATATATATGAAGACAAACAAAAACACTTATAGCTCAAGTTTTACTACTACTCTTATTATGCTACCTGTGGTTATAGCTATAATAATTTTATTAGTAGGAAACAACATAGCTAGAGCATTTAGTTTAGCTGGTGCATTTTCAATAATTCGTTTTAGAAGTGCTCCTGGAGATCCTAAAGATATAGCTTATGTATTCTTTACTTTAGCTGTTGGTCTTACTTGTGGTATGGGATATATTGGATATGCTGTAATATTCACTACTATATTATGTGCAGTTATGGCAATCCTTGAATTGACTAAGTTCGCAACACCTAAAAATAAAAATATGCAACTTAAAATTACTATTCCTGAAGATTTAAACTATGAAGATGCTTTTGAAGATATATTAAACAAATACACCGACTCATTTTATATAGAAAGAATCAGGACTAGAGATTTCGGTGCATTGTTTGAATTAAATTACAAAGTTCAATTAAAGCCTAATGTAAATCAAAAGAAATTCATTGATGAATTAAGATGTAGAAATGGAAATTTAAATATAGTCTTAACGTTAGCTGGATTTGAAAATAATACTTACAGTTAATATTAACCCCTTAAAGTAATTTTAAGGGGATTTATTTTATAATTTTAAATTTAGATAATAAATGTGTAATTATTTGGTAATATATTATTAGACAATATATAAAGAGGTATATTTTTATGAAATTATTATTAGTAGAAGATGAAAAACAACTTTCCGAAGCTTTAACTCAGATTTTAATAAAAAATAATTACTCTGTTGATGCCGTATTTGATGGTGAAGATGGACTTGATTATGGTTTAACAGATGTTTATGATGTTATTATTTTAGATATAATGTTGCCTAAAATGAATGGTCTAGATGTATTAAAAGACTTAAGAAAAGAAGGAATTTCAACTCCTATTATACTCCTTACTGCTAAAGGTAGTGTTGAAGATAGAATTTTAGGACTTGATTATGGTGCTGATGACTATTTACCTAAGCCTTTTTCTCCTGAAGAACTATTGGCTAGACTAAGAGCTATAACTAGAAGAAAAGGTCCTATGGTAAATAATAATATATTGGAATTTGGAGATATTAAATTAAATATTTCTACCTATAATATGGAAGTCAATGGTACTTCTCTTACTCTAACTTCTAAGGAGTTTGATATACTAAAATATTTTATGGAAAGACCTACATCTATAGTAACTAAGGATGATTTAATCACTAAACTATGGGGCTTTGATTCTGATGTAGAGCACAATAATATTGAAGTGTATATTTCATTTCTTAGGAAAAAATTAGCCTATGTAAAGTCAAATGTTCAAATTACTACCTTAAGAAGAGTTGGGTACAAACTGGAGGAGCAAAATGTTTGATAAGCTAAAGAAAAAATTTATACTTATTAATATGACATTGCTTACTACAGTTTTTGTAGCTATTTTTGGAACTATTTTTGCCATAACTTATACTAATATAGTTAATGAAATGAATGGTGAAATGGAAGTTTTATTAAGGGGTGGTCATAAACCTAAACCTTATTATGACTATATAATTGCAGAGTATGATAAGGACAAAAATATATTAAATACTTTTACTCGTTTTAATACTAAAATTGACAACAATAATCTAAAGGAATCTGTAGTACAAATACTAAACAATAAAAGTAGATCTGGCAAAATAGAAATAGGTGATACTAAATATTCTTATACAAAAGAAGATACTCCTATGGGCAGTAAAATTGTTTTACTAAATAGAACTTATCTGCAAAATACAGTAACTCAGCTTTTAAAGAGTTTCTTATTAGTTGGCTGTATAAGTTTAATAGCTTTATTATTTATTAGTTTTTATTTAACTAACAAGGCTCTAAAACCTATAAAAGAAACTTTTGAAAAGCAAAAACAGTTTATTGCTGATGCTTCTCATGAGTTAAAAACCCCTCTTACCATTATAAAGACCAATACTTCATTAGTACTAAGTAATCCAAATGATGCTGTAAAAAATCAGTCTAAATGGATTAACTACATTAACTCTCAATGTGACAGAATGTCTGATTTAGTTAATGAGATGTTATCTCTTGCTAAGCTAGATGTTGAAGAAAATAAAATTGAACTCCAATCTATTAATATTAGTAAGATAGTCCAAAGTATGATGCTTGGATTTGATGCTATTATCTATGAAAATGGTATTGAATTAGAAGAAAATATCTCAAATGATATCTTTATTAATGGAGATACTGAGGGTATCAAAAAATTATTTAATATATTAATGGACAATGCTATAAAGCATAGTAATAAGAGTGGTAAAATTACTGTTGATTTATTTAAAGATAAAAATAAAGTTAAGCTAATAGTTAAAAATACTGGTGAAGGTATTGAACCTGAGTATCTAGAGAAAATTTTTGAAAGATTCTACAGAATTGATACTTCCAGGGTAAGAGAAACTGGAGGTTATGGATTAGGATTATCTATTGCTAAGTCTATAGTAGCTCAACATAAAGGTAAGATATATGCTAAAAGTAACGTAGGAAAAGATACTACTTTTATAGTAGAGCTTCCTCTTCAATAAAATAACAAACACTTAAAAAAGAGGAGCTACTGCTCCTCTTTTTTAGTATTTGTTATTGTGTTTGAATATTGTTTTCCATGCTATTTTGTGTTGGTGGTTGTTGCATACTACCATTTCTATCTGGTCTAATGCCACCTTTTCCACCTCCCATATGACCCCCACCAGGACCTCCCATAGAACCTCCTGCTGAACCTAGGTTAGTTACACTTTCTGATACTGTAAAGCTCGTAGATTTTGTTCCTCCTGAGTATTTACCACCAGTGTATAATCCATCTTTAGCTTCTCCAGTTGAAGTTCCTCCATAAGATACTGTATATGTTGAACCTGTTTTTAATTCAGGTGATGATACTATTACTGACTGATATTGTTTTGATGGTGCAAAGGTAATTACTTCATTTCCTTTTTCATCTTCTATATGAATTATTGTGTTAGCTTGTTGTGATGATAAAGCTACGTTTACTGAGTTTTGAGAGGAAGTGGCGCTAGGTGATTGTGCCATACCTGCACTACCTGCTGCTATTAATATTCCTCCACTTATATCACAACTTCCATCATAATCTAAAGAACCATTTCCGTTATTTTCAGGACCGTTTACTATTGTTGTACCACCTGTTATTGTTATTGTGCCATTTGCATCTATACCATCTCCTCTAGCATCTACTACTGTATACCCGCCATTTATAACTATTTCACATTTGCTAGATGAATTAAAATTATTTTCTCCTGGTCTACCACTAGTTGAAGAAGCATCATTGCCTCCATCAGCATTTATTCCATCATCACTTGATACTACATTTACATTCCCATCGTTAATTGCTATAGACTGACTCTCTATCCCTTCATATGATTTTGTAATATCTATATCTCCATCGTTTATTTCTATTTTAGAATCTGCATGTACACCATCATCTCCAGAAGATGCTTTGATATTACCTCCATTGATCATTATGGTGTCATTTGAGTGAATAGAGTCATCAGATGAATCTATATTTATGTCACCTCCAGATATTGTAATGTTAGAAGTTGCTTTTATCCCTTTTGCACTAGTAGAATCCGTTTCTTCTGTAGTAGTTGTATTATTCTTCTCTGGTGGTTGCACTCCTGGTGATTGCATTTCTGCTGGCTGCTTACCTCCCCAGTTACCCCAGTTTTCATTTTTACTACTACTATTTTTACTTCCTTCACCTGAGACTATATTTATTTCTCCATTAGATATTACTGCATTAGTTTCAGCTTGTATTCCATCTTGTCCTGACGTGACGTTTAAAGTCCCACCTTGAATATGTATATATCCTTTTTCTACATCTTCAGTATTACTAGATTTCATACCATCTTCCTTTGCATCTATAGTTATTTTACCATCTAAAATTGTAATAGAGTCTTTACCTCTTAGTCCATCTGATACTGCATTTACTGTTATTTGTCCGCCTTCTATTTTTAAGTCATCTTTACTAGTGATACCATTGTTGTAGTTTGCATTTACTACTAATGAACCTGTTCCTATTATAGTAAGGTCATCTTTACTAAAAATTGCCGCATTTGGTTCATCTGTTGTAGCATCTTCAAATACATAATTTTCTCCATCTGTTATAGTATTTTTAGTTCCCTCACTTAGCCCTATTACTACTTTTTTAGCACTTTTTACATATATAGGTGCACTATTTGAGCTTGTTATATTTGCATTGTTTAATTGTATTTGAACTTTATCTTCTTCACTTGAACTTACTACTATCTGCCCGTCCTTTAATTCTCCGCTTATGCTATAAGTACCTGCTGAAGTTATTGTTACTACATTGTTTTCTACCTTAGCACCTTCTCCGTTTATGCTTATGCTATCTCCAAGTTCTATATATGTATCTACTTCTTTTAATTCTTCGCTTTTTGTTGAATCTATTGTTTGATCGGTTACTGTAGTTTTGTTTGTATTTGTAGATGTTGTTGTATTAGTTTTTACTGAGCATCCTGTTACACTTACTGTTAAGGAAAGTGCACATAACATTGTTAATAGTTTTTTGTTCATGATTTATCCTCCGAAAATTATATCTATTTAATTTGAATTTTTATTTGTATTCTTTTTCTTAGGATATAATAACAACTCTACCTTAAACTAAACTTAAAAATAATCAAGGATGTAAACTTACGATAATTTTCTAAGTGTATCATTAATTTATATTATTTTTCAAAAATATGTTTTATAACTTCTATTGGCTCATGAAATAATAACCTCGGACCTGAAAACTTCATGACTTCTTTAATCTTAACTCTCATATCCTTTTTATAACAATGTATAGGACATTTACTACAAAACTTCTTTTCTTCTCCAAATTTACAAAAATCCAACCTTTTATTAGCATATTCTAAAAGTTCACTACATTCATTACATAAGTATCCGTTTTTATGCCTATGCTTTTTATTGCAATATATATTTATCATAAGATTAATAATATTTTTCTCTTTTTCTATTCTAGTCATACTCTTTCTCCCTAATTATCTCTAATATAAAAGGGCTAAAATAGCCCTTTTATATTAGTTAAATTTAAGTGTATTATTTTTTACATAAACCTTCTTATCGCATATTGATGTGCTAGATTTTCTATGTGATACCATTATTATTGTTTTATCATCTGATTCTTCTTTTATACTTTTTAATATTTGTGCCTCATTAAGTGTATCTAAATTACTTGTAGGCTCATCAAGTGTTAAAACTTGTGGATTATGTAAAAATGCCCTTGCTATACCTAATCTTTGCTTTTCACCTGATGAAAGATTAGAACCTATTTCTCCAACATTAGTTTCATATCCATTAGGTAAAGTTTCTATAAACTCATGTACTGAGGCTTTTTTACAAGCACTTATTACCTCTTCAATAGTTGCATCTTTTTTACCTATTTTTAAGTTATTTATAATAGTATCATTGAATAAGAATGTTTCTTGACTTACTAATGATTGAGATTTTCTTAATGCTTTAGTTGGAATAGTTTTTATATTCTTATTGTCTATTTCAATACTTCCATTCTCTACATCCCAGAATCTCATCATAAGTTTTAAAAGTGTACTCTTTCCGCAACCACTTTCTCCTATTATTGCAACCTTATCCCCTTTTTTAATGTTAAGATTGACATCTTTAAGTAATACTTCATCTCTATCTGCATACTTAAATTCTAAATCATTTATATTAGTATTATTCATTTCTAAATCACAATTTCCAGATACTTCTTCAACAGCAGGCACTTCATCTAATATATCGAATAATCTTTGTGCACAAGCAAATGTATGCATTAAGTTATTTGATAGGTTACTTAACGCTACAGTTGGTCCAAAAGAACTAGAAAGTAAAACTAAAGCAACTATTACTTGACCTAAATTTATAGTATCAGCTTTAAATAATTCAACACCTACGTAAAGAGTTATAAGTATTGCTATCATTATAGTTATATCAGTTAAAGCTCTTATTAAACCTTCATGACTTTTTATAACTTTCATTTTTTCATTTAATTTATCACTATTTTTATTTATTGAGTTTAGTCTATTATCGCCTTGACCAAATAATAATATTTCTTTTATACCTCTTAATGAATCAAGTAAAAAACTATTAGCTTGCCCAAATTCATTTCTATAATCAAGTCCTGCTTCACTTCCTAATTTAGAAGATAAAACTGGTATTATGTATCCTACTATTACATAAAAAACTAATCCTATAATCCCAAAGTATGGATTTATATTATATAAAAATAATGCTATTATTGATGATGTAATTATAGCTATAACTATTGGTGCTATTGTATGAGCATAAAATACTTCAAGTAATTCTATATCACTAGTTATAACTGATATTAAATTTCCTTTTTCTTTACTTTCAAGCTTAGCTGGTGCTAACTTTCTTAAAGCTTTATATACCTTGTCTCTTAGTATAGCAAGTATTTTAAATGCTATATAATGACCTGAGTATTGTTCTATATACCTTAATATACCTCTAAGTACTGCACATACTATTATTACTTTTACTGCATTTTTAAAAGTATAACCCATATCAAGACCTATAATATCTCCCATAGCAACTGCTCCAAATGTAGTTATTGCTATAGCCGCTAAAAATCCTAATACACCAAAACTTATTGTTATCATCATTACAGGTACTAGTGGCTTTAGTATTTTTATAAGTCTAAGCATTATTTTACTACCTGACAATCTTTTTCTTTCATTATTCACTTATAGCCACCTCCCTAACTATATCTTCTTTATATATATTTTCTAAGTTTTCTTGATTAGTATATAGATTCGCATATACTGAATTATTGTTCATTAATTCCTCATGATTTCCACTTTCAGCTATATACCCTTTATTTAACACATATATCTTATCCGCATTTTTTATGTTAGCTAATCTATGTGATATAACTACTACAGTTTTCTCTTTTGCTAAAGCATATATCGTTTCAAGTATTGAGTCTTCACTTTCAACGTCAATATTTGAAGTTGCTTCATCAAATATATAAACTTCCGGATTCGTAAGTATCATTCTAGCTAAAGCTAATCTTTGCTTTTGACCTCCTGATAAGAACGACCCATTTTCACCAACTGGAGTTTGTAATTTTTTATCAAGTCCCATTACAAAATCATAAAGATTTGCTGTTTTTAAAGCTATATATAGTTCTTCTTCAGTTGCATCTTCTTTACCCATTCTTAAATTTGCCTCTATCGTAGAGTTAAATATATACGAGCTATGACTTATAAAGCTTACTTTTTTTCTTAATTCATTAAATGGTATATCATTTAAGTTTACTTCATTTAATAGAATTTCACCTTTATCGACCTTATTTAATTTTAAAAGTAAATTAGTTATTGTACTTTTTCCACAACCACTTTCTCCAACTAAAGCAACCATTGATTTATTTTCTATATCTATATTTACATTATGTAAGACTTTTCTTTCTTTATCATAGCTAAAATCAACATTTTTTATTGATATAGAAATATCTTTTAATTTTGCCTTATTCTTATCTGATAACTCTTTTTCTTCTTCAATCTTAGCATCAAGTAAATCAAATATCTTATCAGCAGCAGCTAATCCATTCATAGCGACATGGAAAAATGACCCAAGTAGCCTCATCGGAATAAAGAACTCTGATGATAATAATATTATTACTACTGTAGATCCTATGGTAATATTACCTTTAGAAAATTCATTAACAGCTATTAATATACCTATAGCAGAACCACCAAATGCTATTAAGTCCATTATTGTTATAGAATTTAATTGCATTGATAAGACCTTCATTGTTATATTTCTAAAAGTTTCTGCTTCTTTATTCATTTCATCATTTTTTTCTTTATCTAAATCAAATATCTTTAAAGTAGTAAGACCTTGAAGATTTTCTAGGAATGAATCACCTAAATTAGTGTATATTCCCCAATATTTACTTAAAAGCTTTTTAGCAAATTTCATAACTGACGCTATTGATATTGGTATCAATGGAACACATATTAAAAGTACTATACCTGCCTTAAAGCTTATAGGTGCTATAACAGCAAATAATGTAAGCGGTGCTAATAAACTATAAAATAATTGAGGTAAGTATCTACCAAAATAAATTTCAAGTGCCTCAACTCCATCCACTGCTATTTGAACAGTTGATGATGTTGATATTGTGTCATTATAATTTACACCTAATTTTAATAATTTCTTATAAATACTTTCTCTTATTGATGCTCTTACCTTTGCTGAAGAATTATAAGAAAATATTCCTGACATATAATTGCATATAAATCTTATCAATATTAACGAACCTAAATAAGCCACATAAGCTACCATATTAAAATTCAAATCATTATTATATAATTTGTCTATTATATTTCCAACAAATAAAACTATTCCTATATTACAAATTATTGATATCCAGTTCATTAAAACTGTAAAATATACATATTTTTGAGATTCTTTGCTAAGCGAAAGTAATCTTTTATTTACCATAATATTCCCTCCTGCATATTAGTTGATTATATGATATGCAAGCGCAACTGCAAATCCTATAACCGACATTAAATGTAACCATTTATATTTTTTTCTGACCTTATTAGTCCCAGATAATAATATTAATAAACTAGCTATACCTACTGGCAATATTGTAACTTCCTTATCCTTAATATAATCTGTTATTGAATATACAATCATTGCTAGTGATCCTAAACTTCCAGTTAAAATATGTAACTTTAAAATTAGTTTATTATTTATAAATTTTAAATACTTAAAAAAATATGTTATTATAGCTAACAAAAATAACATTGATCCTAATCTATGTAACATTCATGTTTTCCTTTCTACTTTTACCTTTATTGAGAATTTACTTTTAAATCATCTTGTTTTATTGTTTTTATTTTAAACATAAAGTAATAATATTTAAAACATGCTAAAGCTATTAAAAATAACCTAATATGTAAACTATCTAATATTATAATTGGAAATGCTAACATTATATCTGCGAATAATAATATACCTATCTTTTGTTTCATAGTCATAGCTCTTTCATTTACAAATCTTTCTAAATGTTTTTTGTAAATTTTTGTTGACTTAAGCCATCTATCAAACTTTTCAGAGCCCCTAACAAAACAATATGACGCTAATAATAAAAATGGAGTAGTCGGAAGTATTGGAAGTGCAACGCCTATCGCGCCTAACACAAATGATATTAACCCTACTGTTACATATATAAACTTTTTAATTTTACTCACTAGCTTTTCCCCCTAATTTAATTTACTATAACAATTCTATCATTATTAATAATCAATATCAATAACATTTTAAAATCAAATAAAAATAATTATTATGTACTTTTTGAAAACTTATATAAAAATTCATAATAAAAAATACCTATATCCAAAAGGATATAGGTATTCGTGTACTTCAATTATTAAAATTAAAGATTTACTGCTCTTGTACTTGATAAGTTATATCTACAGGTGTCTCTTCTTTTGACAACTTCTTTGATAAAATCATAAAGTAAATTACACATAATATAATTTGTACAAATGTAGACATTGGTGTTGCAAGACCTACTTTAAATAACGATACTGGTAATATTTTACTCATAATATATGATACTGGTATTCTTACCCCAAAAGCACCTATTATTCCTTGTATCATTACAAAAGTTGTTTTTCCACATCCATTAAAATACCCTACCATACAGAACATAATTGCAGTTAAAAGACAGTCTATTCCGTATGCTTTCATGTATTCCCAAGCTGCTAAGACTACATCTTTATCTTTAGAGAACATTCCTGCAAGTAAATTTCCATGGAAGAAGGTAATATAAAACATTACAACTCCACAACATAAAGAAGCCGAAATTGCATAAACAAGAACTTTTCTTGATCTATGGTATTTTTTAGCTCCATAGTTTTGTGCAACAAACGCAGATACTGCTTGAGAAAAAGATGATGGTATAAGCATTATAAATCCAACAAGTTTTTCTGCGACACCAATTCCTGCTGATGGAATTACTCCCATTGAATTACCTATAATCATAATTACAAGGAAAGATAAATGTACAAGTCCATCTTGTAAAGCTATTGGAGTACCGTATTTAATTATCTTTGATGTTAAACCTTTATGAAACTTTATACTTTTTCTAGAAAATTCAAAAGGAAGTCCACGCTTTTTAATAATTATTACAGAAAGTATAACACTAATTGCCTGAGCCATTATAGTAGCAAGTGCTGCACCTGTAGCAGCCATTTTAAATATTCCAACAAATATTAAATCTCCTATAATATTTGTAACACATGCAATCCCTACTGTAATAAGTGGAGTTTTTGAATCTCCTAATCCTCTAAATACTCCTCCTATAATATTATAAGCTACTATAAAAATAGAGCCTGAAGCACAAACTTTTATATACATTACAGTGCTATCAAAAGCTTCTTTTGGAGTATGCATAAAAGTTGAAATAGGTGAAGCAAAGCTAACAATTAAAACAGTAATAAGTATAGCTATAATAGCAAATATTGAAATACCACTTCCTACAACATTTCCAGCTTCTTTTGAATTTCCTTCTCCAAGTTTTTGTCCTATTAATATGGTAAGCCCCATAGTTAACCCTGTGATTATTACAGTTATAGTCATCATTACTTGACTACCTGTTGAAACGGCAGACACATCTGCTGCATTACCAAATTGCCCTACTATAAGTAAATCAACTGCACCGTACATGGTTTGTAAAAATAGTGCAAGTAGTATAGGTATTGCAAATTTTAATAAAGGGGAGAATATCTTCCCTTCTGTAAAGTTAGATACTTTTGACATATATCATCCTCCTATTTTTATTTATGTTTTGTGCAAAACAATATTTATATAAATATAACCGTTATTGAAATTTCAAACGGTTATTCTAAACTATTTCTTATTTTTTCAAGTACACTTTGAAATACTTTTATTTCTTCTGGAGTTATATTTTCTGATAATTTATCCTCAATTGAATCAATTGCAGTTGAAATTTTTTCATAAAGTTTTATAGATTTTTGAGTTAAAATTATTTTCTTTAATCGTGCATCCTCTGTAACAGGTACTCTTTCTATTAAATCACTCTTTTCCATATTATTTAGCATCAAGCTAATAGATGAGCGCTTTAAATCAAATGCTTTTTCTAAATCCTTTTGGAATATTTCTTTATCTTTACCTTCATTAGAAATAAAATCTATTACATAAGCTTGTGATACAGTTAAATTATCATCAATTGCACTAATTACAGAAGCATCCATCTTCCTTGAAATTATATGATGAATTTTACTAATATCAAGGCCTAGTTTAAGCTTATTTTTATTTTTCATGGAAACACCTCCATACAAAATTTGTTTTGTACAAAACTATAGTAACTATTATAGCTACTTATGTCAATAAAAACCCTTATACTTTTATTATTAATAAAATAAAAAAATTACCACACATATTCATGCGGTAATTTAAATACTTTAAAGGTTATATCATTATATAATTGTTATAGAAAAATCCATATAATAATGCTTACAATATTATCTATTAAATTATTATACCTTCGAAGTGATCTACCTCATGCTGAATAATCTGTGCAGTAAATCCCGTAAATATTTGTTTGTGCTTCTTGAAATTTATATCTAGATATTCAACCTCTATAGTTTCATATCTTGTTGTTTTTCTAAAACCATCTAAAGATAAACAACTTTCTTCAGCCTCATAAGGATTTTCTTTTTTTAATATAACTGGGTTCACCATAGGAACTATAATATTACCTACAGTAAATACCAATATACGTTTTTTTACTCCTATCATATTGGCTGCCATACCCACACAATGTTCTAAATTTGCTCTTAATGTATCGATTAAATCATTAATAACATCTACATCTTCTTTTGTCGCAGGTTCTGATTTTTGTTTTAAAAATGATATATCTTTTACAATTGTTCTTATCATCTGTGTTCCAACCTTTCTAATTTCTTTACTTAATTAATATAAGTTTATATTCTATACTTTTAAATTATACTCTAATAACTTCCTAATTTATCATTTTTAATTTATTTTCACTACTAATCTATAATATCCTTTATTATCAAGTTATTTTTCATTAGTGAAAAAAGCATGTACACTAAGTACATTAACAATCTACTAAACTATAAAACTATACATACTAAGTAAATATATAAAATTTTATTAGCTATAGTGTACCTACTGTACTAAATATTTTAGACTACACTATTTTTCTATATTTTAAATACAGTACACCAAAAATGATACTGTTGATTTTGATAGGTTGCTATATTTTGCTAGTTTGGTTATTGAATAGCCTTTTCTTAACATTTGTAGTTTTATTATTTCTGTGTTTATTTTGTATTTCATTACTACCTCCTATTTCGTTTTGTTTTGTTCTATGAGGTAACGATATCATTTGAAGTTTGATGATTTCAAAGAACATATGTGTATAAAATATGTTGTAGAAAAAAGGCATCCTTATTTTATTAAAAATTGTCTTTGATAATTATTTCTAGGTTATTATTTTTTATATTGTTAGTTTTCTTATTTTCATTTATAAAATAATATGATTAAATAAAAAACACATTGATAAAATTATCAATGTGTTTTCGTAAATTTCAATATTTGAGGAGATTAACAGTGATCATCCTAACTCTTCTAGTGTTTCTACAATTACCTTAAAATCTTTCACCTAATAATTCACCTTGCTTATTAAATTCATCCGCTAAAGTAATTTTTTATAACTGATTTAAATTCTATTTCTATATTTCTTCCACATTTTCTTCTGTAAATCTATCTTTACACATTTCTCTTAATATTTTTAAATCTTCACTATAATCTACCTTACTTTCATCTTTATCATAAGGTAATACTTCTACTGTTGTTATCTCAAAGTTCTCTTCTTTATTTTCATTCCAATCTTTTTGCAACTTTTTACATCTATGATTATTAGAATTTAATTTAAATCTATCACCATTTATAGTTGCTTTTATATTTTTATCACAACCTAAATAAACTATGTTTGTTTTTATAGACTTAAACATATATACACCCATTTCTGGCTTCATTTCTTTGTATTGTTGTAATAATTCTTTTCTTCTTAATCTATCCATAATTAATCTCCTATCTATTATTAGTTCTATATTAAAAATCTTTTATAAATCTCTTTACATATATGTGTTGTCATTATACTTATTAATTTAAATTATTTCACACTACTAAACAATAAACGCTCCGTAGAGTTAAACTCTTTGGAGCATTTATTGTTTAGCAAAAAATTCTAATATACTTATTTAGTGAATTTAAAAAGAATATAACTATCATAGATAATATATTTTAAATTTTCTTATTATCCCTTTCTTAATTTCTTATATTTCTCTTAAATGTATAATATGTTCCAATAAAGTAGCTTATATAAATCATTACCATAATAAATATACCTGTACTCATATTTAATACAAACATGCTATCTCCAATATAAGCACTAATATAGGATTCATATATTAAATAAAAATTATATATAAATACTACAAATCCTATCATGCCTATTATTACAGGAATAGTAAAATATACACTTATTTGCTTTAATACTATTTTATTAATTTCATTTTCTTCTATCCCCAGTTTTCGTAAAACATTAAATCTATCTTTATGTTCTATTGAATCTGTAAGCTGTTGAAGAGCAAGCACTGTCAAACTTATCATAAGTAAAACTGTACCTAAATATAATCCTAAGATTCTCATTCCTAGAGTAAAATTTATAATTTCACTAGTTTCTGCTGATTTAATTCTTCCGTGTATAAAATAATAAGATCTATCATATTTTTTCATTAATTCTGGATTATTTTCTTCAAACCACTTCGGTATATACTCTAATTCAAATTTAGTAGCTTCTTCATAACTTAGCTCATTATTAGATGTAATAAATAAATCTACCCCTGCACTTACAAGATCTTTACATATATCATCAGGTAATATAATAATATTTGTAGTAGGATAATTATATATACCTTCTCCTAAAGTTTCTTTATAATATGCATCTTTACTAACTTTTAAACTTTTTCCTTCTACATTTATAACTTTATTTTCTTCTATATACTTGTCAATTTCTTGCTGATCAGTAGTATTATCCCATTGAGTTGTATATTCATCATTTTTTAAACTTATTGTATCATAACCTTTCATACTTCTTAGTTTATTAAAATCACTTAAACTTATAGCTAAGGCAGGCTTTTCTCTATTATCTCTTATGTAAAAATCTTCTTTATTTATACAGTACTTTTCTAATTCTTCATACTCATTAATATCTAAACCAGAGTTTTTTAGATAGTCTATAACCTCTGAATAATTAAACTTTGGCATATCTTCTATTTTGTTTATACTGTACTCTTTCTCAGGTCTATATGAATATTCACTCCTTAACTCTATATCAAAAGGAAGTCTATAATCTAAGTACCCTAAAGACCACTGAGAGATTAATAATGTAAGTATAAAGCTTATTGAAGCACCTAAAAATGTTAATGATATAGTAGCCATAAGTATTGGAGTTGTTCTTATTTTAGATACTATTGTTCCTAATAAAAAAAGATTTGTACCTTCATAGCTAAATTTTTTGTGTTTTTCTTTTATTCTTATAAGAATATATGATATTGAGTAAAATAAAGCATAAGTTGCTATTATAAATGAAACTATTGAAATAACTTCTGCAAACATCATTTGATTTGCACTAATTAAATGATTAGTGCTATTTATTCCTTTTTTAATATTTATAATAAATTTAATTGAATATATAAATATACCATATAATATTAAAGATATTAAAAATACTATTGAATAAACTTTTTTACTTTTTTTAAACTTAAATTCACTTATTTTACTATTATTCATCATATCTATAAGCTTTAACTTATTTAAAACTCTAATATTATAAATACCTACTACTAAAAACATTCCTATAAAGAATATAAATGTTATAAAAACTGTGTCTAAATAAAGTTTAAATGAAAATACTATTTCTTGTTTAGCACTTATATATACCATAGCTGTAACAACTTGTGAGAAAAGTGTTCCAATAAATATCCCACATGCTATGGATAATATTCCAACTATCAACATTTCTACAAAAAACATAAGTGCTATACTCTTTTGCTCTGCTCCTAATAATATATAAGTAGCAAATTCTTTTTGTCTTCTTTTAATCATATATTTACTTACATATGCAACAAGTATTGCTAATAATGCTGTAATTATATAAGTTGAGTATTTTAACATCTTTTTTAGAGATTCAAAGTTGAAAGTATCCTCAGTTATAAGTTCATAACTAGAACTTGATAAAGATGTGAAAGCATAAAACAAACTTACACACATTGTTATAGTTATAAAATATATTAAGTAATCTTTAATAGATTTTTTTGCATTATTTATGGCTAATTTAACGTACATCCCTTACATCACCGCCTAACAATGCAACTACATCTAATACTTGATTAAAAAATTGTTTTCGTGTATTATTTCCCTTTACTAATTCTGTAAATATCTTTCCGTCTTTAATAAACAAAATTCTATCACAGTAACTTGCCGTAAACGAATCATGTGTTACCATTAATATTGTTGCATTAAAATCCTTGTTTAGACTTGATATCATCTCTATTAGAATTTGAGCCGACCTAGAATCTAGAGCTCCTGTTGGTTCATCTGCAAGTATTAGCTTTGGATTTGTTATCAATGCTCTTGCACAAGCTGTCCTTTGTTTTTGGCCACCTGATACTTCATAAGGATACTTATTTAGTATTTCTATTATTCCCAATTCTTTTGCTACAGATTTTACTTTATCGTCTATTTCATTTTTATTAGTTTTATTTATTGTAAGTGCTAAAGCTATATTTTCATATATTGTTAAAGTATCTAATAAATTAAAATCTTGAAATATAAATCCTAGATTTTCTCTTCTAAATCTAGCTATATTCTTTTTATTTATTTCAGTTAAGTCCTGATTATTTAAGTAGATATGACCAGAACTTACTTCATCAATAGTTGCTATTAGGTTTAATAAAGTCGTTTTTCCTGAACCAGAAGGTCCCATAACCCCTACAAACTCACCTTCCCTCACATTAAAGCTTATATCATCAATTGCCTTAAATATATTTCCCTTATTTCCATAGTATTTTTCTATACTATCAATTTTTAATATTTCACCCATATTTATCACCTCAAGGTTATTTTATATGATTTATCCTTGTTTTGATTTGATTTAACCTTTCATTAATGTTACGTTATTGTAACGTTAAGAGGTAATTATTAAAATTTAGAAAAATTTCCTTTTGGAAAAATAATTCTAACTTTTGTACATTTGTCTTCTTTTGATTCTATTTTTATTAATAACCCCAACTTATCACATAAATTTTTACACAAATATAATCCTATCCCTGTTGATTTATAATTTAGGCGACCTTTATTACCTGTAAATCCTTTATCAAATACTCTATTTATTTCATAACTAGGTATTCCTATACCATTATCATAAATAATTAATTCAACTGCATTTTTTATTTCATTAGTATATATCTTTATGGTAGGATTGTTATCTCTCCTATACTTTATTGCATTTACTATAATTTGATTTACTATAAACTCTAACCATTTACTATCGCTATATACGCTTTTATTAATATCATCTATCTCAATATTTATATTATTAAGTATAAGCACTTGCTTATTTTTAGTGATAACTCTATTAATGCACTCATCTAAAGATATTTCTTTTACTAAATAATCCTTTTCTACATCTTCACTTCTAGCATAAAATAATGCTTGTTCTACATATGTATCTATTTCCTCTAACTGCTGAAGTACTAGTCTTGACGTAGATGTTTTATTGTTTTCTTCTATTAATTTAATAGCTGAAATAGGTGTCTTAACTTCATGTACCCACTTTTCTATATATTCTTTATAATCTTTTCTTTGTTTTTTTATTGTGTTTATTTCGTCTCTCATAGATTTACTCGCCTTTTTTAAAGCATAGTAATATGGCATTGCCTCTATATACTTAGGTTCTTTTATTATTTCACTTAGTAAATATTTTTTATCTGTGTTTTCAATGTATTTATTTATTTCATCAAAATGTTTTCTTATAGCCTTATATTCATACAAAAGATATATTAATAATACTATAATCCATGTTATTGCCACTATTTTTATAACTTTAAAAGGGTTTCCTACACTAAATAAAAATATTGATAATGTTATCAAAGATATAATGTTTAAGCTAATTATACCTATCCTTTTGTTTAAATAATCTTTTATATTCATACCATATAACCTTGTCCTCTTTTAGTTATTATATAGTCTTTTACCCCTAACTCCTCTACCTTACTTCTTATTCTCGTAATGTTAACTGTAAGAGTATTATCATTTACAAATAATGCACTATCCCATAAATACTCTAATATATCTACTCTTGAAACTATCTTACCTTTGTTTATAAGTAAGTAATGTAATATTTTAAATTCATTTTTTGTAAGCTCTACTGATTTATCATTTTTTTCTATTGTGCTTTTTAATATATTTAATGTTATTCCATTATGTTCTATATTATCTATTGTTTTTTCGTTAGGATATGCTCTTTTTAGTAATGATGCTATTCTTGCTAGAAGTATTTGTGTATTATAAGGCTTTGTTATAAAATCATCGGCTCCTAATGTTATTCCCATAAGTTCATCTATATTTGTATTTCTACTAGTTACAAATATTATAGGAACTTTTGAAAAACTTCTTATTTCTGTACAGATTTTAAAGCCATCTTCATCTGGTAAATTTATATCTAGTAGTATTAAATCTGGATTGTATTCTTTCACTTGCTTTGTAATACTATTAAAATCATTTACCTTTATTGTTTTATATCTGTTTAAATCTAATAAATTATGAATTTCATTTCTTATTAGTTCGTTATCCTCTATTATCATTATAGTAAACATACTTTTTCTCCATATATTATCATATTATATTTGCCTATGTTTAATTATATATTATATTAGACTAGCTTAACTACTTTATAAAATAAAAAACACATTGATAATATTCTCAATGTGTTTTTTGGATTTCAATGGTGGAGATGATTCTCAAAAATCATACCCACGATAAAATTATTTAAGTAATTAGTTTTTCATATATTTAATATATCTCTGATAAAAACTTTATTCTAAATATAATCCATTCTTTATCCATATCAACATCAATTTCACCATTCATAGATTCAACTAAAAGCTTGGTTATTGTAAGACCTAAACCAGAACTATCACTACTTCTTGATTTATCCTTCATATAAAATCTATTAAACAGTAAGTTTAACTCATCTTTATTAATATCTTGGACATCATTTTTAAACTCAATAATAACTTCTCTACCTTTATTGTTTATTGACATACAAAAATGACTCTTACTATACTTAATAGAATTTTGAATTAAATTATTAAAAACTCTTTTAATAGCACTTTCATCTAACCTTACTAATACTGGATTTTCATCTAACTTTAAATCCACTTCAATATTTTTCTTTTCAAAATCATTATAAAATACCAGTATATGCTCTCTTAGCTCCTTATTAATATCTATAATTTCCATATTTAAATTATAATCATTATTTTCAAACCTACTTAAATCATAAAAATCCTGAATTAAATGTTGAAGAACCTTAGCTCTTTTTTCTACAATACAAAGGTAATCTTTCTTTTCTTTAGATGTAATAGTTTCATCATTTATTAACTCTAAATATCCCCTAATAGAAGTTAAAGGTGTTCTTAAATCATGAGAAACATTTTCGATTTCTTTTCTAATTTCTTCTTCTCTTTTTATGTACTTTAATTTATTTACTTGTGTATCTTCTAAATACTGATTTATTTCAGATAATAATTTCTCAAAATTCTTATCTGGATGATTTAACTTAAGTTTACGATTTGTATCTATATTTTCAGAAATATATTTAAAGTCCTTAACTGATGTTTTAATATTTCTAGAAAGCAAGAAAAAGCGTGCAGAAAAATACACACTTGGTATTAATAAAATTACTAACATTCATTCCATAATCCACACGCCCCTTTTTATCTATTTTATTTCTTTTTTCTTAAACATAATTAATCCTAATGTATAAAATAATACAACTCCTATAAATCCTACTATAAAACATCTTACAAAACCATCAGTAGTATTCCATGCCATGATTATTCGATTAGTATTACTGTCAAATGTAGCATTTCCAACTATATTCCAAGGTAGCCATCTTGCTATTTTACCTAGTATATCTATTTTACGTCCAGCCATTGATATTAATAGTGGCACAAATACTATAAAAATTGACCAAAATGTCACAGCTATACTCTCATTATCAAATATGAAGTAAAAACAATGAGCAGCAGTCATACTAACTAATAGCAGTGGAAAGCATGCTACTATTGCATGTATAAAATCTTTTAAATATACTATACCGCTATCCTCTAGCATTACGTATGCAGCTATAACATATGCACTACTAATTAATATTAAATTTATTGTACAAATTACTACTTCTACTAAAAATTTGCCTAAATATATTTCACTTCTTGAAATTCCAAAGGCAATAGAATTTTTAAGTGTAGAGTTCTTAAATTCTTGACCAAAAATTAATGAAACTAAATAAATAGATATAAGTATTAATAATCCCATATAAGTATAAAAACTACTAAGAGAATATTTTGTATTTCCATACAAAAAATTCACTTGGCTTTGTGCAAATAAACCTAAGGCTACATTTATAAATATTACAAATGCTATACTTCCAAATAAAAATATATAATTTCCTTTAGTATTTATATTTCTGTAAAATTCACTTTTTATATAATTAAGCATTGCAATATCCCCCAATCAATGACATATAATAATTTTCAAGATTTATAGTTTTTTCTTCTATGCAATTTAATCCAATTCCATTTTTAACTATAAGCTCACTTATCTTTTGAGGGTCTCTATTTCTATCAAATAACTGTATTATATCATTAGGTAAAACCTTATAATCACTATAACCTAATTTTTCTTCTAATAGTGCAGTTAACTTATTGGCATTAGTAACTTTAATTTCTAAATAGCTTTTACATTTTTCATTAAGTTCAGTTGAAGATATTTCTTTGACTAATCTTCCCTTATTTAAAAATCCATAGCAAGTTGCAATATTTGATAGCTCTAAAAGTATATGACTTGATATAACTATAGTAATATTTTTTTCCTTATTTAATTTTAATAGTAGATTTCTAATTTCAATAATTCCTGATGGGTCTAAGCCATTAATTGGTTCATCAAGTATTAATAACTCTGGTTCTGTCATAATAGCAAGAGCTAATCCTAGTCGTTGCTTCATACCAAGAGATAATTGATTAAATTTTTTCTTTTTAGCATGACTCAAATTAACATCTTCAAGAGCTTTAATAACTTTGTCTTTTCCTGGTATACCTCTTTGAATACGATAATACTCCATATTTTTTTCAACAGTAAGATTAGGATAAAAACTTGGCGATTCAATAATAACACCTGTATGTTTTCTAACTTCATTTAATTCTTTCTCATCTGAAACTGAGAAAAGTTCAAAACTACCACTACTAGCATGTGACTGCCCAGATAATATTCTAAGTAAAGTAGTCTTACCTGCTCCATTATCACCTACTAAACCATATATATCACCTTGTTTTACATTAATATTTACATCTAACAATGCATCATAATTTCCATATTTCTTAGATAAATTATACGTTTTTATAACTTCCTTCATATATTTCTCCCTCTTTATTTAAGCAGTATTAAGTACCATTTATTAACTAACTTACAATAACTATGATATAAAAATTTTTTTAATAAATATTCAAGAAAGTTTAAAGAAAGTATAAAGATTTTTATTAATTATTATTTAATTTAAATCCTATTCCCCATACTGTTTTTATGTAATCTTCATCTTGTGATACTGATTTAATTTTTTTTCTAATATTGCTAATATGAACATTTACAGAGTTATCTTCCCCATAGTATCCATTTTTCCATACTTGTTCATACAATGATTCCCTTGAATATACCTTATCAGGATTTTTAATTAAAATGCTTAAAATATCAAACTCATGACCAGTTAAATGTATCTCTTCTCCTTTGACCTTTACTTTTCTTGTTTCTTCTTCTAAGATAAGATTTTTAAATTTGTATATTTCATTTGATTGTGTACTTATTTCATACTTTCTATATCTTCTTAACTGTGAGTTTATTCGAGCTATTATTTCTTCTGATTCAAAAGGTTTAGTTATATAATCATCCGCTCCTATATTCAAAACATTTACTTTATCTTTTAAAGACGTTTTTGCTGAAATTACTATTATTGGTATTTCTTTTTCATCTCTAATTTTACTGATTATCTCTTCTCCGCTCATACCTGGTAACATTAAATCTAGTAGCATCAATTTAAATTCTGATATAGATAGTTGTAACAGCGCTTCACTACCTGAAAATGCATGCGTTACTTTATAGTTCTGTTTTTCTAGTGTTTTTGTTATTAGGTTATTTATATCTACATCATCTTCTACTACTAAAATGTTCTCTTTGTACATATATCCATTCTCCCTAATTTATATTTTATTTTATAATATCATACTTTATATTTGCATACTAAAAAAAGATATTAGCTAAGTAGCTAATATCTTTTCTTTGATTTCAATATTGTAGACGATTCGCAAAATCAAACCCACAATCAACTTATACTATTATTTCTATTTTATTACTTAAGTCACCTATACTCTCTATGAGCACAACATAACTCATTAAATTATCATTTCCCCTATTATTACATTTAATCTAAAATGCACATTCTATAAGATTAATATTTCTATATTCTACAGCCATTGGTACAAATCTAATTCTACTACCTTCACAAGCTATCCTAAATCCTTGAATACTTCTTCTATCAGCTCTATCTACTAGCATAAAGAAATTAGAAGGAGTAAAGCCTCTCCTCATTACTATTCTAACTACTGCCATCCTCCTACAATTATTTATAGTAAATTGCCCACCACCAGGTGATATAAAAGGAGTAGGAGATTGCCCACCACCAGGTAATGTAAAAATTGGATCGTTATCTGTTTGTGCATAGACATTATCATCGTCATATTCATCATAATCCTCGTAATCTTCAAGAGACATAGGAGGTTCAAATAAGTTAGCAACTTCTGCGTATTCATTTTTTATATCCGCATCAGGATATGCATTTTGTAACTCTCTAAGATATACAGCCATAAACTTGTAATAATTTTCCCAATAATCTTGCCAATAATTTCTGTCCATTGTTGATTCCCCTTTTTCTGATATAAATATTGTTCTCTATATTATATGTAAATACTAGACAATGGTTCTTATTTATGTAAGATAATTTACCTTAAAAATTCCATATATACTATTTGCTTATAATATGACAATAAAAAATAAATAGATTAAAAAAATATGTATAAAAAACCTATATTTGGATATCTATATAGATTATACTGTCCATTCATTAAAGAATTACCTAAAGCATTAACTAAAATATTAATACCTTTTATATTTGATTTTGCCATTCTTATATCATAATACTTTTCCTTTTTAATGTAATACTAATACTAAAAAAGCTGACTCCTTATCAATATAGGAATCAGCTTTTAAATACTTAAAAACTTTTTATTTTTATATTTTTTGCAAAATAATCTTCTAATTTTACTGGTCCTTTTAAAACTTTTTTTCCTACATACATACTACTATCTTCTCTTGTCATAACACTCCATTTCACCAAGCTAATACAACCACATTCAATCTCTATAGCTGTAATAGCTGTTGGATGTATGCAACTTCCTGAATTAAAATACATAGCTTCATCTAAGTTAGCAAAACTAGGTCTATGAGTATGACCTGCAATTAACATTATGTTATTTTCTTTTGACCATGCCATCAGTTGTCGTTCTATTCTATTTTTCTTTTTATAATTTTTAGCTGCTCTTGTAGGATCATTAAATCCCCATATCTCTAGTGGTCTCCATATATAACGAACTAAAAATCTACCTAGCTTCCATAGCCTATCATTAATTAAATCTCCTTGATGGCCATGTACAAGAAAAGTTCTGTGTTGATTATTATCTTCATTTTCTAGAATTATTCCTTCATATGCCTTTATATAATTGAATAATGAAAAAATATCTTTTCTTATTCCACAATAATATCCTTTATAATGGCACTCTAAAAATTCTGTATAACTTTTTTGCATATCATGATTACCATAAATCATATACATTCTGTTTGACTCATAAAATTTAGATAGTAATTCAAATGTAGTACTGTGTACTTCCATAATTTGTTCCATAGATCTATTTTCCCAAAGTTCATCTCCATCACCTAATTCAATGTAAGTAAATCCTTTTTTATAGTAGTCATTAAGTGCCGCGAAAAATATATATTGGTTTTTTATAAAATTATCTCCTAAATTTCCGCTACCCCTATGACAATCACTCATTATGACAAATTTTGAAGAATAATCATAAGGAATAACTTTAGAATTTTCATAGATTTTGGATAAGCGTTTATAAATGCTCATTACTTCTCATCTCATTTCCACTTATATAAGATGAAATCACTTTATAAGATTTTTTTAATTTTTTCATTCTATTTTTACCTGCAATTAATCTGAACAAATTAGGATAGTATAATCGTAAAAAGTCAATTTTATCTATTGTACGTTCAAAATCTTTAGTAATTAAATTATATATCTTACAATAAGTTTTATTCATAAATTGGATAAAAGGTATTATCAATTTATAACGATTATATGGTTGATTGGATTTAGGTTTATCAAAATTAAAATAGATTACATTCCTATCTATTTTAATTTCATCTTCTTTATAACCTGCTCTTTTTAATCCACCAAGAAATGCACCTTTCATAATTGAATTTGGAAAAATTATTCTAACTTCCATTGATAAGTTGTTAGGATTAGAAAATACACCTACATCAAAACCTGTTAGCCACCAATGATAATCTTGTCTTTGAAATAATTCTTCTTCATTTATTTTAAGCTTAAAATCCATATTTATGAGTTCTTCATCTGATACAGCTTCGAAAAAAGGACCTGAAAAAATACCTGGTATATTAATATAATCCATTTCACTTACATATATACCAATTTCACCACCAGTAGTCATTCCATACTGACCTTTCCAAAGTTCAATAAGCCATCTTCTATTATCATATTCAAAATAAATAGGCTCGCTATCAATAATCATATTTAAGGTAGGTGCTGCTTCATCATAAAACCTACAATATCCTACTTCTCTTTGCCAAGGATACATATTTGAACATATAATATCATTAGTTTTATCATATACAAAACCATATAGATCTAGTGCATTATTAATATCTTTAATTTTTTCTTCATCACTTCTTTGTAACACATTATTAATAACTTGTTTTCTTTGTATTATCCATCTATATAAGAGTAAGGCAAGTATAATTATAATAATAACTATATTCCATTTTAACTCCATATACTCAACCTCCATAAACAATATGTTTCATATTATTATATTTCTATATATCATTTTTTGTTACATTTTTAAATTTTTTGATAATAAATAATCCATAGTCCAAACAAAATAGATAGAAATATAAATATTAAGAAATGAGAAAAACAGATAGATTCCATCTAAAAAATAATTGTATTTGTCGTAGCCTTTATACAAAAAATGTCCTGTTAAAGTGATAGAAATGCCCAATATGAAGTCTACTTGGGTAAAAGATAAATGTATTCTATGTATATGATTCCTTCACCTATGTTCAAAATCTTCAATTCAATATAGCAAAATACTAAAAAATATAGATAGTTTATTTCATAAAAAGTATGCAACCTCACTATTTTCATAACATTAAAATTTCAATTTTTAGGATAAGTATATATTATAGTTTAATTTCTATTTGCCATTTTGAAAATTCATTATATCTGTTAAAACTATCTTAATACTATCCTCATTTTCATGTAATTCGATAATTAACATCCATATTATCTACAAATTAATTAAACTAATTCTAGCATTATTAATAAAAAATTATTTTTATTGATTATGTATATTACGATACCTTTCTGCCAATAATATTTTCGAGGAGGTGATAATCATGATAAAGTCAAACAACAACGACAATAATAGAAACAATAACAACAACAATAACTGCAATAACAACTGCAACAACAACAATAATAGAAATAATAATAACAATAATAGAAACAATAATAACTGCAACAACAACGAAAATAATAGAAACAACAACAATAGATAGTTTTATTGACAAAACTTACATAGAAGTTAGTAAAGCAAGTTCTATGTAATTGATAAGGTGATAGCAAAGTCATTATAAAATTGACTTTGTTATCGCTTTATTATAAAAATTATAAGAAAATTTTAATTATTATTCTACTTAATAAATTATTCAAACCAATCCTTTCTACCACAAAGTTTAACCAAGCTAACTTCATCAAGTAAATTCCCGAAATTCTTACCTACAATCTTATTCAAAATTAATATAATTTCTATTTGCTATAATACATACTATTAATCTATATAATATATTTATCTAAAACTATTAATAATTAATATAAAAAAGTAGATAGCTTGTTATATAAAACTATCTACCATTCTTATTTTTAATAGCTAATTATCTATATCTTTTGCTTCATAAACTATTTCACCATCAATTATGGTATACATTGTTTTTGTAAATACCTCCATTGGATTCCCATCAAAAATTGCAATATCAGCATCTTTTCCTATTTCAAGACTTCCAACTTTATCTGATACATTACATATTTCTGCCGCATTTATTGTAATTGCTTTAAGTCCCTCTTCTATTCCTAGTCCTTCTCTTGCTGCAAATCCAGCACAAATAGGTAAATCTTGTATTCTTGTAACTGGATGATCAGTAGTAATAGCTACTTTCACACCAGCCTTGTGTAATATACCAGCTGTTTTAAAATCTGCATTTTGAGTCTCTATCTTATTTCTTATTGCTAATGAAGGTCCAACTATTGCCGGAAATCCAGCTTCCTTAATCTCTTCTGAAATTAGATGTCCTTCTGTACAATGATCTAAAGTTAATCTTAAATTAAACTCTTTAGCTATACGGATTGCTGTTAAAATATCATCTGCTCTATGTACATGTGCTTTTAAAGGAATCTCTCTGTTAATTACAGGTAACCAACACTCTCTCCTAAATACCTCATCAAAACTATCACCATTTTTCATAGCATTTTTTTTGTTTTGATTATATTTTTGAGCTTCAAACAATTCCTCACGTAAAAGTGCAGCTATTGACATACGAGTTGATGGCATCATATTTTTTTGATTATAATTTGTTTTTATATTTTCTCCAAATGCAATTTTCATTGCTGCTGGTTCAAGGACAGCCATGTTATCTATTGTTCTACCATGAGTTTTTATAAAAACAAACTTTCCTCCGACTACATTTGAACTTCCAGGTCCTACCATTACTCCTGTAATACCAGCAGTCAAAGCATTATGAAAAGCTGAATCCATAACATTAATACCATCTAAAGCCCTAAGATATGGTGTAATTGATTCATTTGTTTCATTACAGTCATTGCCTTCAAATCCTTTTCTTTCTTCTTGAATTCCAATATGGCAATGAGCTTCTATTATGCCTGGCATAACCCAACAATTTTCTGCATCAATTATCTTACAATCCTCATTACTATTTATATTAATATTTTCTCCAATTTCTACAATCTTTTTATCTTTTATTAAAATAGATCCACTATTATAATTTTTATCAGCCATGGTTATTATTTTCCCATTTTTTATTAATAGCATAACCTTTATTCTCCTTTATAGACTAACTTATTATATTCGAACTTATTATTAACTAATATTGCTTCTGAATCTTATATGTAATAACTAGGATATTTTATTATCAAAATATTTATTTTATTTGTGTTAATCATACTAGTTAATATTACTGAGTATAACTATGTAATATATTATTCACAATCCTTAAATTTATATACGCATCTATTTGTTAATTTTTAGTTCATGTTTTGGGTTTATCTGAAATGATAATAAAAGCTAAAACCAATGGTCAAACCCCTGATTTCAAAGATTTTTCATTGCATCACTTGAATTTTTTAATAAAAGGCATAATAATATAACTTTGGGTCAGAAGTACTTGCAAGTATATTAAGGTGACAAATCTTTTACGTTAGTATTTATTTTAATTTTATTTAGCATTTCTTTACAACAAGCTATTTTCACAAGCCATACTCTCTTACTTATGATATAGTTTTTCCGTATCTACTTTACGGAGCGTGTTTTTATTATATAAAGTAACTTTTTAAGTCTTTTATTACACCTTGCTTTTTGGGTATTCTAAAATATAACCTAAAGAATTTTATATTAGAGTTAGTTTTGCACAATACTTATTTTGCAAACCAATTTTCACTTAAACACTCTTTTAATATTTTAAATTTATCCTCACCTATAGAATTTATAATATTTGTTTCAAATTCTTCTTTTAAAATTAATGTCTCTCTACAAAATCTTGATCCCTTTTCAGTTAAAGAAAGTATCTTGTCCCTAGAATTTACGTCTTTATTTTCTATAATAATATATCCTCTTTCAATTAAGCCTTTTGCACATTTATGAGCTCCTTGGCGTGATATTCCTATTATCCTTCCAATCTGTGCCACTGTTAATTCATTTCTTTCTACTAATGCAATCATATACGATTCTGTATCACTAACCCTTTCTTCTCCCCTTTCAACCCAAGTTTCTATTACCATTTTTCTAAGCTTTGCGTGTTTTTCACTTATTAAATCTATTATATTTAAATTTTTAAAATCTGAACTCATATAAATACTCCTTTATTTTAATCAAATCTATCTATATTATATAATTTTTAAAATAAATAATACAACTTTAATCAACCTAGTTGACATTATAGAGTTAAAAATGATACTATACATTAGTCAACTTAGTTGACAATTTATTAGAAGAGAGGTATTTAACTTGTTTAAAAACAAAAAAGAACATTTTATATTCATATTAATGATTGCTGCAACAATGGTATTTATTATGAGTTGCTACAATATAGCTATAATTGAAGGATTTTCATTAAATATATTTAAGTATGCAGCACTAGGGTTCCCATTGGCTTTTATATATGCACTAATAGGAGATATTTTTATAGTTGGTAGAATTGTTAAGGTCATTACAAGTAAAATATTAAAGCCAAATGACACTATGAAAAAAGTAGGACTGTGTATGTCATTTTTTACATCATGTGGTATGGTTATTTGGATGTCATTATTCGGAGTAATTGCTAATGTAGGATTAGATTCTAATTTTATTTCTGCTTATGGTGTTGCTATAGTTACAAACTTTATTTTTGCAATTCCTTTAAATTTATTAATTGTATCTCCTTTAATGAGATTTTTATTTTTTAAGATGTTTCCACCTATTTCAGGTATTAATGAACAAACAAATGCTATATAATAATCAACCCTATCCCTTACTTGTGATAGGGTTCACTTTTATTTGTTATAAATTATTTATTTCCCTATTATATAAATCCTATATTTCTTTAATTTATTTTAATAAAAAAGGAATTAATAGATTTTAAACTCTAACAATTCCAATTGGTTTGACGATAAAAATTATGTAATTGGTAGAGGTGATTCTTCACAATCATACCCATAATTAATTCATCTAATAATTCTTGATAAACATCAAATAACTTATATAATTATCCTTAAAAATATCTAAATAAAATACTTATACTTAATATATCATCATTTAAACTAACTTCATAAACTTCTCCATCAATCTTATCAAGTAATACCTTTACAATAAATAACCCTAAACCACTTCCACTGCGGTTTCGAGATTTATCTGCAGTATAAAACCTATCAAATAAATATTTCAAATCATCTTGAGTTAAATCCGAAACACTATTTCTAATCTTAAAAATAACATACTCATCAAACTCTTTAAGTTCAATAGAAATATAGCCTGTTGAATACTTCATTGCATTAGAAACTAAGTTTTGAATAATCCTTGAACAAACCACCTCTTCGCCTTGAACTTCTATTGGTTTAGAAGGAAGTCTATTATCAATTTCTATTTCTTTATTTTTAATTAAGGCATAGTTAGAAATAACAGTCCCCATAATTATTTCTACTATATCAATAACTTTTATATCTATTTGGTAACTATCATTATTAAAAATAGAAAGCTCATAAAAATTATTAAGTAAATTATTTAGTTCTTCTGATTTTTTAGAAAGAATGCCAATATACATATTTCTTTCTTCTTCAGTACAATTTTCAAGAAGTGTAATATACCCTCTAATAGCTGTAAGTGGTGTTCTTAAATCATGTGAAATATTAGAAATAGATTGTTTTAGATTTTCTTCTCTGTTTCTTATATTTATCTCTAGTCGTTTTTGTTCTTGCAGAAAAATATTAAAAGATTCAGCTATTTTTTCTACATCTTTATCATTTAATATTATATTTATCCGTTCTTTCTTATTAAGTTGAATCTTAATTTTTCTTAGTTGTTTTTTTGTAGATATGAAACGGATTACGATATATGTAAATCCTATAATTAATAAAATTGTTATCAAATCATAATCCATCCTCTCATATTAAATATCTTGTTTGTTAAAACAATAATTGAAAATTAAATATAAAATACCCGTACCTAATCCAAAACTTATTGCAAAGATAAGTGGCATCATTCCTAAAGAATAATCTTTATTTGCAACATAATAAGTAATAGTGTTCCAAGGTAACTGAGTTAGTGCTAGTATCAATCCTACAGTTCCTCCACATAAGGCAATTGATACACTTGAGTTTTTTACAAGTATACAAATAAAAAATGAAACTGAAGAAATGCATATATTAAAAAATATCCCAACTACTACATATACAATTAAAAAATATAACTCACTGCTATTAAATACTTGTCCCCATCCGTAAAATAAGCCATATGTACTTCCTATAAATGCATAGTTTGCAAGTAAAATAATCACACAACCAATCAAATAACACAAATACTTACTTAGAAAAACTTTACTTCTCTCATGTCCTGATGTTAGTGTGTGATTAATAGTTTTTGATACTAAATCTTTTCCTACATATGTAGCCGCAAATAAACTACAAGCCATTATTCCAATTATTTCTCTACTTGGATGGACTAATGCACCTTTTGCACCAAATTCTACTGAACCGTAGTAAGTATTTATGATAGCTAGTATTAATAGTCCTATCAAACATATCATAAGTTCTTTACTGTATTTTAATTTATATATTTCTGCTTTTAAAATATTATACATTAGCCTCACCTCCAATTATTTTTGCAAAATATGATTCTAAACTATCTCCTTTAATACTAATCTCTTCGACTAAGACTTTATTTAATATTAAAGTTGAATTGATTTTTGAACATTCATCAAGGTGGCTATATATTTTTATAATATTGTTATTACAAACAATAAAATCATTTATACCTAGTTCCTTTTCTAAAATAATAGATGCAATTTTGCTATCTGAAACATTTAGATATATATGTTTTTTACATCTTTCATCTAATTCCTTAGACGATATCTCTTCTATTAATTTTCCTTTGTGCATAATTCCATAACATGTTGATAGCTTATATAGTTCACTAAGAATATGACTAGATAAAACTATTGTAATTCCCTTTTCTAAGTTTAATCTTATTAACAATTGCCTTAATTCTAAAATTCCTGTAGGATCTAGTCCATTTAAAGGCTCATCTAAAATTAATAATTCTGGCTCATCTAACAATGCCATAGCTAATGCTAATCTTTGTTTCATTCCTAGAGAAAAGTTTTTTACCTTCTTTTTATCATTAATATCTAGGTTTACAAGTTTTAATACCCTCTCAATATCGTATGTTCCAGGTATTCCTTTTTGCATACGTATTACTTCTAGGTTTTTTCTTGCTGTCATGTCCATGTACAGTGCTGGATTTTCAATTGTATACCCAATATTTTTTTGTAATTTGCACAATTGATTTTTATCAGTTGTTCCAAATAGCTTTACTTTTCCTTCTGTTTGGTTTATTAACTGAGCGATTATTTTTATTAATGTAGTCTTACCTGCTCCATTTTCCCCTATAAGACCATAAATGTCGCCTCTTTTAATGTTGATACTTACGTTATCAAGTACTATATTATCTTTATATTTTTTTGATAAGTTTACTGTTTGGCAAATTATCTCTGACATATTTATCATCTCCTCTGCCTTATATGATATATTTTAGAATATAAGAATTTCTAAATTAAATTCTAAAGAAATTCTAAAATAATCACTTTAACTTATATCCCATTTTCCAAACAGTTTCGATTAGTTCACTATCAATTTTCTTTCTTATATTACTTATATGAGTGTTTATCGTATCATCATCATATTCATATGAGTCTTTCCACACTGTTTCGTATATATTTTTCTTAGAAAATACTTTGTTTGGATATTTTATAAATAAGTATAAAATCTCAAACTCCTTAGATGTAAGTTTGACAACATTATTATCAACAAAGACTTCCTTTAAATCATAGTTTAGTGTTATGTTTTGTGTTTATAAAGTGTTTGTTGACTTGTAAGTTTTAAGTAGCGTCTTAAATTTGTTTCGATCCTTGCTAGAAGTTCTAATAAATCAAATGGCTTGACTACATAATCATCTACTCCTATTTTAAATAAATCAACTTTAAACTGTACATTTTCTTTTGCTGATACTACTATTATTGGAATATCGGAAAATTCCCTCACTTCTCTTAAAATCTCATCACCACTTTTATATGGCAACATAATATCTAAGATAATTAAGTCAGGCTTCTTTTCTATCACATATTTAATCCCTCTTATTCCATCATTAGCTATATGCGTTTCATATCCATTTTTACCAAGATAATCTGCAATCATATTAGATATTTCATTATCGTCATCTATAATTAAAATTCGATTCTTCATGCCATCTCCCCTATACAACATAAATATTGTTTATAAATTTATCAATAAAATAATTTTAGTCTAATACAAAGCTATTATAGCATATTCCATTAATTATTTTGTAAATGTATATATTATTAAGTCTAGTATAAATATAATATTATTTTCCATAAAAAAAGATATTGGCTATTTAGCCAATACCTTTTCGTGGATTTCAATGGTGGAGACGAATCACAGGAATAATACCCACGATTAATTTTTAACCTAGAATACACAAGTTAATTTAATGTAATATTATTTATTATGCTACTGATTTTTATTTTATTATTACAAATAGGTCTTCTGGGTCAGATGCCATAATTTTGATAGCTAGTTCTTTTCTCAATGATAATAATTTTTCTTGATCTTCTACTCTCATAGAAATATTTTCTGCTTTGCACTTATGTGATAATTTTGAATAATTTATAAATTCACTAGGTATAACCCCCTCTTTTAAGTACAATTTAACTAGTTTATCATCATATCCTATTTCAAAATAATATCTTCCACCACCTGGTGCTTCTTGTCCCATCTTATCATTAGAATAATCAATATCTAGTTCTAAATTTCCATAAGTTTTTACACGCATAACCATTTCTGCTGCATCTATTATACCTTTTCCATTTTTCCCTATTCCACTATAAAAACTAAACTTTCCTCTTTGCGGTATTTCATCAGAAAGTTTAGGAAAAGTCATAAGCATTATTTTAAATGCTAAAGCTGCTCCACCTATCATTTCTCTACCATGATATTTTAATATATCATCGTAAGTTATCTCTATAATATCATTTTGATCTTTTACTATAACTTTTTCTTGTATCATTTATATTCACCTACTATTTTATAAAAAGTTCATTTGTCTTAACTTCTTCTTCTATCATTCCAGTTTTTAACATAAAGTCTGCTACATTTTGAAATGCTTTACGGTCTGCATCTGTAGTTTCTATACTGAAATCATATTGTTTATACATTTCTTCAACTGCTGATTTATCTAAATCAAGTTCTTTAGAAACTATTTCCATAGTTTCATCGTAGTTTTCATTCATGTATTTATTTACGTTTTCTTGAGCTTTCATGAATAATTCAACTTCTTCTTTGTGCTCATTATAGAAATCTTCTCTAACTGCAACTGCTATTACTGCATCTGTTAATCCTTTTCCATTAGTAACTAAGTTATATCCCTGTTGTTCTGCTTTATATGCAGTAGGTCCTGCAACTAATGCTGCATCAACACTTTTTCCATCTAAAGCTGCTTTTGCATCAGCTATAGACATATTCACATAATTAACATCATCTATAGTCATTCCAGCTTTTTCAAGGTATGCTATTAATAGTTGGTGTAAGTTAGTTCCAACTGGTCCTGCTATAGTTTTACCTTTTAAATCTTGTGCTGATTTTATGTTTTCATCAAGCGAATACATACAGAATGCTTCTGGTGATCTACTGTACATATTTAATATTTTTATATCTGCACCATTTGCTGCTGCTGAAACTACAGAAGTTCCTCCAACAGCGTATAATATATCAACATCTCCTGATGCTAATGCTTGAGTTTGATCAGCCCCCGATGTTATTTCAGCATACTCAATAGCTATATCTTTACCATTTTCACTGAACTCATTAGCAAAAACATTTTTATTTTTTTGTATTATACTTGGTACATTTAAAGGTGAAGTTACATGTGTTATTACTAACTTATCTAAACTTGCTTCTTTTGTTGTTGTACATCCAACCATTGATATCATTAATACACCAGTTGCAAGTACCGATGTTAATTTTATTTTTATTGACTTACTTAATTTCATAAATTTATCCTCCATTACTTATATATCTTTAATTAAATAACTTTTAAATCATCAATTATTTGTTTTTTTAATTTAACAAACTTATCATCTAATAAGTCTCTTGTGCTACTTTTTTCTTTAATTTCATATTGAGATTTAATAACACCTTTTTCTAAAATTACTATTTTATCTCCAAGGATAAGTGCCTCATCTATACTATGAGTTACAAATAAAATTGAGCATTTTGATGTTTGGTGAATCTTTAATAATTCATTTTGCATTTGCTCTCTTGTAAAAAAGTCTAATGCCGAAAAAGGCTCATCCATCATTATAAAGTCTGGATCATATGCAAATGCTCTTGCAATCGAGACTCTTTGTTTCATTCCACCTGATAATTGTCTTGGATATGCACTATAGAATTTTTTAAGACCTACAGTTTCAATAATCCTATCAATTTTTCTATTATCTATATTTTTATTATGTATACCAAATGTTATATTCTTTTTTACATCTAGCCATGGCATTAATCTATCCTCTTGGAATACATATGCCTTTCTTTTTGAATTAGTACCTAATATCTCTCCTTGATCAAATTCTTCTAAACCTGATACAAGTCTCAATAAAGTAGTCTTTCCACATCCACTTCGACCTAAGATTACAGTTATCTTATTTGCTGGTATATTTAAATCAATTCCATTTAGAACTTTCATACTTTCTTTTTCAACAGTATAGAACTTACTTACATTTACTAATTTAATCCCATCCATTTTCTTCTGATCCTTTCAAAGCCTTATCGATTATAAGTGCAAACAATCTATCAGTTATATAACCAACTACACCTATTACTAAAATACCGACTATAACTTTATCTGTTCTAGACATTTGCTGAGCAAATAAAATCATATGACCTAGACCAGTTGACGCAGCAATCATTTCTGCACTTATTATAGCTCTCCAACTATAACCTAGTCCTATTCTCATTCCAACTAATATATCTGACATAGCATATGGAATTCTTATCTTAAAAAAGCTATTTACTTTTGAATATCCATAAATTTCTCCAACTTCTAACAGTTTTTTATCACAACTTACAAATCCCTTTACCGTATTTAGGTATATTGGGAAAAACGCAGTTAAAACTATTATCCCAATCTTAGTTGTTTCTCCTATACCAAACCATAAAATTAATAATGATATTAAACTTAATGGTGGTACATTCTTTAAAAATTGAACTATATTTTCATAGTAATCATTAAATTTTGGTAAAATAACTCTCACCATTGCTAATAAAAAAGCTAATAAAGTTGCTATGAAAAATCCTTTTAAAACTCTTATGTAACTTATGTAAATATCTTCAAAGATTTCTCCTGATTTAATCATTTTTAATAAACTGTCTAATACCTTTGATGGAGATGGTAAAATATAAGAACTAACTATATCCATTTTAGTAACTATACTCCATATTAAAACCAAAATTATTATAGAAATTGATGTTTTTATAACTTTATTCTTATTCATTTATTAATACTCCATCTCCATTGTTGCATCCATCCTTACAATAAAGCATCTCAACCAAGTCGCTTTCCTTATGTAGGTTATTTTTAAAATACGCTTCTATATTTTCTTCTCCTGAGATACTACTAATTTTAGCTTCTAATGAATTAAAATAACCCAGTGGAATAGGACTCTCATCAAGTAGTTTTACTTGAATTTTTTCATATAAATTTAATTTCTTTATAAATTCTTTCCAGCTTATAAATACTGTATCTTCTAAACCCTTTTTGTTTCCATATGAAGCTAGACTTTTACATGGCGTAGTAATTACCTTTTTCTTTCCTTTTAGATCCTCTCTATTTGCAATTTCTATACCACAATGTATTAGAATTGGATCAATTTTAGGAATAAAAACATCCTGCTCATTTATATATTCATTAATTGTATCAATAGCTAAAGGACACCTTCGATCTAAAAGTGCCTTTTCTGTTGATTTAAGAGCTTCATTATACTTTTCTTTTACAACCTTATGCCAATCATTTTCAACTTCTACCCTTGAGTAACCATTGTTAAGTAATAATTTATCTAGATCTTCTTTTATATACATATTATCTACAACTGGATTAATAAAAATATATTTCATAGCTGTCTCCTTTCTATCATGTCTTATATTTCAATTTGTAGATATCGATACTCATTATCATTAAATCCTCATAATTATATTTCATTGCTATATCTATAGTCTAATCTGTTAATTAATAAAAATATGTTCCATAGCTGTCTCCTTTCTATTATGTCTTATAACTATTATTTATTTTCTTAAATATTCATGAGCATCCAATTAATTATTTTTATTCATCATTATCGTTTATTTTTAATACATTATATAGCATTTGATATAGATAATCAATATCATTTTCGCTTTTTTTTAATCACAAATAATTATGTAATTTATACAAATTAAACTAAAATATTTGTGATAATATATACATAATTTTAATCCATAAATTAAATGAGGATTAATGCTTAGTAAAATAGATATAATTGAAGAGTTTTCTAAGAACATAAATATATACCCTTTTAAAAAAGAAAACCTTAAGGAAAATTCAATAAATTTAAGTGCTAGTTCTTGTGCTTGGAATACCTCACATGGTGATATATTCATCGATAAAAACGGTGAAGTTAGAGCATATGATAGTTCTAAATCGCAAAATTCTAAACAATGTAATCTTGATAAAACCAAACGCGTCGGTAAAATTATTTTTATACTTCTTATATTCTATGGAGTATTCTATTTATCAGATTTCTTTTTTAAACACACAATTAATACCTTGGTACACTCAAGTTGGTTTATCTGGAGCTATGCTTTCTTTATTGTTAATATTAATTGATTTTTAAATTTCTTTTGTTATATTATTATCTTAAAATAAAAATACCTATATCCTTTTGGATATAGGTATTCGTGGATTTCAATGGTGGAGACGAATCACAAGAATAATACCCACGATTATTATGTAATAAATTGTAGTAAAATAATTAATATGTCAATTATAGTTTTTCATATATGATTATTTATTATTTAAAATATCTGTTTTTTCACAAAATTTCATAAAACATTCTATAGGTTTAGAAATATACTTATCTTTGTGTATAGCACTATATAAAGATCTATTAATCTTATGATCTTTTATCCTATATACATTTATTGATTTTGAATTTTCTTCAGATAAAACAGACATATAAGGTACACAACTTACTCCTATATTTAATTTAACATAATTTAAAATAGCCTCTAAATTACTTAATTCTATATATGAATTAAATTTAATATCATTATTTTCTAAAAAACCTTCAAATCGTTGTCTTGTTCCACTGCCATCTTCCCTTATAATAAATTTATTATTTTTTAAATCCTCTATGTCTAAGTATTTTTTTCCATTCCATTCATGATTTATTGAACTTATAAATACAAGCTCATCTGTCCATATATCTTTTAATATTATTTCTTTTGAATTTACTGTGCCTTCTATAAATGCAATGTCTACTTTATTATTTAATATAAGTTCTTCTATATTATGCTTATTATCTATAATCATAGATATTTCAATATCTTTTTCTTTTTTATTAAATTTATGTATTATATAGGGCATTATATATGTACCTATAGTTGTACTTGCACCAATAACTAATTTTCCTTTATTAGATTTAGATGAACGTACTACATTTATCCCTTCTTCATAAATATTTAATATTCTCCTTGTATATTCATAAAAAATTTTACCTTCATGTGTCAAGTACAGTTTTTTACCTATTCTATCAAACAATTTTGTACCAATTTCTGACTCAATTTCAGATATACATTGACTTATTGATGGTTGACTAATATACATATCCTTTGCTACTTGACTCATATTTAAACACTTAGCTGTTTTATAAAAAATCTCTAATTTTCTAATATTCATAAGTATATCCTCCTCATATCTATATTACTATATCTAGCAAAAAGAGGTGAAAATAAAGTTTCACCTCTTTCTTAATTTTACTATTTTTTATATATTGTATTACCTTCTTTTATTGTCTCTAATACTTTTATTTCTTTAATCTCAGATAAATTTACATCTAAAGGATTTCTATCAAGTATTACAAAATCTGCAACTTTACCTTCTTCTATAGATCCTTTTTCATCTTCTTCAAAATACTGATATGCTGCATTTATTGTTAAAGCTTTTATTGCTTCCATAGTAGATAATCTTTGATCAGCTCCTAATATCCTACCGCTTTGAGTTTGTCTATTAACCGCATTATGCATTGCTAGTATTTGATTTGGCATCTTTACTGGCGAATCTTGATGTAATGTAAAGTTTATATTTCTTCTTAATGCAGATTTTGCTGGACTAAGTCTATTAGCTCTTTCTGGTCCAAATACTGATTCATAATGATAATCTCCCCAGAACCATATATGATCTAAAAAGAATGTAGGTATTATACCAAGTTCCTTCATATCATCTAATTGATCTTCTCTAACTGTTTGAGCATGTACCATTACTGGTCTTAAATCAGTTTTATTATCTGTCATCTCTAAAGCTTTTTTATAACATCTTATAAATTGATCTGATGCCGCATCACCATTACAATGGACATTTACCTGTATATTATTCTCAATTAAAGATTTAAAATATTCTATTACATCTTTATCTTCTTGAGTTGCATACCCACAGTAATCTTTAGATTCCCCTTCTGGAACTTCATAGTACGGCTTAGTTAACCAAGCTGTTTTTCCTTGTGGTGAGCCATCAAGCCAAGTTTTTCCACCTAGTAACTTATAATGATTATAGTATTTTCTCTTTGGTGTTCCTTCATTCTTTAATAATTTTAATGTTGTATGTTGAACAGCTTGACCAACAATATCAATTATTAATTCATTTTTTTGAGCTGCTAAATTTAAAAGTTGATTTAAATTTTCATCTATACTTGCATCCTGAGCTGTTGTTAATCCATAAGATGAATATATTTGTTGCGCTTTCTTTATACAGCTTAAAAGTGTATCTACAGATGGTGTAGGAATTACCTTTCTCTTTTCAGGAGATAAACAAGCATTCTCTTCTAATATTCCATTTGGCTCATTTGATTCTCCTACCGTTCTAACAACTCCACCTTCTGGTACTTCATAGTTTGTTCCTACATATCCAAAAGCTTCTAGCGCCTTTGAGTTTGTAGTTGCAATATGACCTGACGCATGACTTATAAATATTGGTATCTCTTTACTTACCAAATCTAAATCAAATTTAGTTGGATGTTCTTCATTTTCATATCTTGTGTTATCATAACCAAATCCTATTATCCACTCTCCATTTTTAGGTGGATTATTTTTAACATAATCTTTTAATATTGCTATAAATTCTTCTTTAGAATTTGCATCACTTAAATTTACTATCATTAAAGTCTGAGCTACTGCAATAATATGACTATGAGAATCTATGAAACCTGGTAACATGGTTTTACCATCTAAATCTACTAGTTCTGTATCTTCATTTTTTAATTTTAGTATTTCTTCTTTTGATCCTGTTTTTATTATTTTCCCATTTTCAACTAAAACAGCATCTACTATAGGCTTTTTATCATTAACTGTTATAATGTCTCCATTGAAGTATATTTTTCTCATTTTATTCACTCCTAATGCATATTTAATTTATTTCTTAAAGTAAATATATACTTTATGCTAATTTTTATTTTAATCTTTGACTTTTTTATTGATGTAAGTAGTAAATATCATTAATCCTATTACAGCTACAATTGAAAGTACTAATGATATAGACATTGTTTTTAATATACCTATTTTATCAAATAAAGCTCCTCCAGTTACATTTCCTATTAAACAAAATAGAGTAAATACTGAACCTAATGTCCCAACTAATACTGAACTCATTCCAAGCTCTTCCTGTAAAATATGTTGCATATTGAATACTTAATACTGATATAGCAATTGCTATTATTGCATTAAGTATTCAATATATCCCCAAATTAATATTAATCAAATAAGCTATTTTAGACCATCTATAAAATTTTAAATTATTAATAATCTATATTTTATAGGTTTATCAATCATTAGTTTTGTGCGAACATTTTTTTTGATTTTATTTGAGCAAATAAATTTAATCCAAATCCTACTACACCAACAACTATAAATAACATACATGAGCCAGTTAATCCTAACTTGTTTGATATAGTTGTGAATAATAATGCTGATATTGAACTACCTAATGCATAGAACATACCTACTTTTGCTAATTTCATTGTTCCATCTTTTTGTCCAAATACATCTGCTGGCATAAATGCTGGTGCTGATGTTATTGTATATACAGTTAATCCTGAACATATAGGTACTAAAAATCCTATTGCACTTCCCTCTGGCATAAATGCCATTATTAATAATGCTATTACTGTAGATATACCTGATAAAACCATCGGAATAAATGATCCTAGTTTATCGAATAATTTACCACCTACTACGTTACCTATTAAACATGATACTCCAAATATTGATCCTGCGATTCCTAATTTCCCTGCTTCAAATCCTTTTCGTCCTAATACTGGTATTGCTTGTGTCGATACTGCAACAACTGCAAAACATATTAATGCACATCCTACACAGAAAGTCCAGAATATTGGATTTTTATCATTTTCTTTGTCTGATAAACCATCAAATTTTGCTCTTGCTGGTTTCGCATTTGACTTATTAGATGATGTTTCTATTACGACTTCTTCTTGTCTTGGGTATCTTATGAATAATAATGCTAGTGGCACACCTATTATTATCATAGCTGCCCCTAATGCCATATATGTTCCTCTCCATCCAACGTTAGCTAATAACTTAACAGTTATTGGTTGTAAAAATACATTACCTAATGATCCACCTGCTAATGCTATTCCTAATGCTGTCCCTTTACCTTCGCCTGGGAACCAATGACTCATCATTATTGGTAATGATAAACCTGTAAATAATATTGTTCCTACTTGTGTAAAGAATGCACTTCCGTTAAACATTATTGCATTTTGAGCCATTCCATATGATGCGAATGCTATACCTGATATTATTAAACCTGCTACATATATATATTTAATTTTGAATTTATCATATACTTTAGCTATTATTGGATTGAATAATGCCGGAATTGTTCCTGATAAATATAGTAATGTAAATCCTACCTCAGATACTACACCTGATTGAGATACTGGTGTTTGCATCTGACTTTGTAAATTTTGAGATATACAATATGGTATTGCTTGAATTAACATACAAATAAATACTATTAAGTATCTTCTCTTATTATTTTGTTCGTTTTTCATAATACTCTCACTTTCCTTTTCTTTGCTAAATTTCATAACTTTATTATAAATATTTTTATTTAATTTGTTAAATACGTAAATTTTATATCACATATAACTAAATACTTATATGCAATATATAGGTAAATACTTATATTTATTATAAAAAAAACATATTTAACAAATTGTAAATATGAATTTAAAATTAAATTTATATCATAATAAAAGGAGTACTATAATGAAAAAATTAAATAATAATTTTATAAAAAATATAAAAGGTATATTACCTGGATTTATAGTTTCTATATTAGTAGCATATTTAAGTATACTTATTGCAAAATTTGTTCCAAAGCTTGGAGCAGCATCTATTGCTATATTCTTAGGTATGTTTGTAGGTAATGTATTTTTAAATCATAATATATTTCAAAAGGGATATAAGTTTTCAGAAACTGATTTGTTGTCATACTCAATAGTGTTATTAGGTGCAACATTAAGTATATCTACTATATCTGAAATTGGATTTTCTGGAGTAATATTTATAGTATTACAAATGGCAATTACAATAATAGGAGCTTTATATATTGGGAAAAAATTAGGTTTTTCAGACAACTTCAGATATATGATGGCAAGTGGTAATGCAGTATGTGGATCTTCTGCAATAGCAGCAACATCACCTGTAATTGGAGCTGATGATAAGGAAAAAGGAATATCAATAACTATTGTTAACGTAACTGGTATAGTCCTTATGTTCTTATTACCTATAATATCTCAATTCTTATATAATAATGAGATTACTCAAACATCTGCCATGGTCGGAGGTATATTACAATCTGTAGGACAAGTTGTCGCTAGTGGAGCAATGGTAAATGAACATGTAAAAGATTTATCTACAATATTTAAAATTGTACGTATAATATTTTTAGTTGTTGTTGTTTTCGTATTAGGTCATTTAAAACATAAATCAAATAAAGAAATTATAGAAGAAGAAGTACAAGATATGGAAAAAGGAAAAATAAAGGTTCCATGGTATGTAATAGGCTTCTTTATAACTTGTGCCTTATTCTCTTTAAATATAATAAGCAATGATGTTTCAATTCTTTGCAAAGAAATAAGCAATAAATTTGAAATAATTGCTTTAGCTGCTATCGGATTAAGGGTTAATGTAAAAGATTTAATTAAGCAAGGAAAATCAGTATCTCTGTATGGATTATTTATAGGGTTATTACAAATTGTCTCTGCAATAACTTTGATTGGAATATTATTATAAGTATAATCTAACCTGTCGTGAAAGTTAAATAACTATTACAACAGATTAGATAAAAAGTTTAATAAGCTTATTAAACTTTTCTAAATATAAAAGTAAAGAAGGTATTCATCATGGAACAAACAAAACAAAAAAGCACATTTTTTTATGGCTGGTTAATAGTTGTAGGTTGTATGCTTATCCAAGCAGTTCCATACTCATTAGCAGCTAATATTCAACCTGCATTTACAAGTTATGTAACTTCAGGAGAGGGCTTTACTTATACTCAATTTTCACTAATATTCACAATTGGTACTATAGTATCTGCATTATGCTCTCCTTTTATCGGAAAATTATATTCCACTCCTAAAGCAAATATAAAATTGCTATATGTAATAGGTATTATTTTAGTAGGTGTTGGATTTGCATCGATGTCTTTAGCTAAAGGAAATATATTCGCTTATTATGCGCTATCTATATTAGTTCAAATAGGTTCAGCTATAATATCAGCTATAGGAGTTCCTACACTTATAAATAGTTGGTTTACAGAAAATAAGGGTATTGCAATGGGTCTTGCATTCTCTGGTGGAGGACTTGGTAACATGATTCTTCAACAATTTGCAGGTAAATGGCTATCTAATCCATCAATTGGCTATAAAGGTGCTTATTTAAGATTCGGATTATTAGCTATAATAGTAGCATTACCAATAGCATTATTTGTAATGAGATTACCAAAGTCAAAATCTGAATTAGAAATGAATAAATCAAAGAAATCTAAAAAAACTTCTTCACAAAGCTCTAACTGGGGATATACTTTTGCAGAAGTTAGCAAAATAAAATACTTCTGGATTTTCGCAATATCATTTGTATTTGTAGGATTATATGTTGGTGGAATGGCATTACAATTTATACCATACCTACAAATATTAGAACAATCTAATGTATTAACTTTAGGATCAGCATTAATTGCCTCTCTATTTGGACTATTTTCAATATTTGGAAACCTTTGTGGTGGCGTTCTGTTTGATAAATTTGGTATAACAAAATCTCTTGTACTAGCGGAATTATTAGTTATAATTTGTGGTTTATCTTTAATATTTATTGGTAAGATAAATGCACTTGGATTTGTATTTGCAGTTTGTCTAGGCATATCTATGTTTTCATATATAATAGGACCATCTTATATGACTAGTGCTCTATTTGGTAACAAAGAATTTGGTACTATATTAGGTATTGTACAAATATTCTTTGCGGTTGGATTTGGTTCAGGTTCTACAGTATTTGGATTTATAGTTGATAAGTCTGGCTTTACAAATGCATGGATATCTACAATAATCTATGCTGTAATAGCTTATGCAGGATTATTATATTCTACTAGTTCGATAGTAAAAATGAATAAAGATAATAATGTAATTGAAACTAAAAAAATATCATAAACTTTTAAATTATAATTTTCAATACAAGTACAATAGTTTATATTTATGTTGTATCAAATACCTCCGCAATGTTTTATATCCAAGACACTGCAATATCTATTATTTATTATACTTACAATTACATAAATATCATATTGAGTTATTATGGCAAAGTTAACTTTTTTATAATAAAATTCTCTTAGTAAACCATTTTAATTTACATTAGTGCCTCTTTACTAAAATGCATAATTAAGTCTAATTGAAATATCAATACCTCGCCTGTCAATTGTACCGACAGGCTTATCTAAAATTTTTATACTTAAATCTGTAGCCATTGATTTCTAAAATGAATAACCTACTATTTTAGTATGATACTTAAATTCACTTACAATAACTGATTTTAAACTAATCTCTCTCATGAATCTTTGAACTATTTTAGTACTTTATCATTTTTTATAAAGAATTTGACGTATTTTAGATTCATCATAAATACTTTTTTGAAGTATAAAAAAACATATTGACTATTATATCAATATGTTTTTCGTGGATTTCAATGGTGGAGACGATTCACAAAAATCATATCCACGACTATATTTCTAATAACTGCTAATATATGTTTTAATGCCACTCTTCTACATCTGAATTAAAAGCTAAATTTTTTGCTGTAGTCCATCCACTTCTATCATCCATATCTCTACTATGCCTTATAGTATTTCCTGATGCATTATATACTTTTACACCTCTTCTTATAAATGCATTTACAACCATTTGTAAAGGATGATCTGAATTTTTACCTGAACATACAAAAGCTTTTTTATTCACTAACTCTCCCTCTGTAACTATATCACCTAATAAATCATTAAGTATTGATGGGCTAACGTTATGTCTACCTCCATGATGAGGCATTTCATATATTTGTACATTTTCCTTTATGGACTTTGAAATAGACTCTGAATAATCAATTGCCTCCCTAAGAGCTCTAATTCCAGCATCCCCTGTTAATAAAAACCTTTCTTTATCCATATCGCCTAAAATAACTGTACTTGTTTCATTATCAGGTTCTGTCTCTACATCCTCCCTTAACTTCTCATCTGACCAGCTTTCTTTAATTTTACTAATAATTTTAGTAAATTGTGATTCTAAAAATTCTATTAATGACCTATCTTCTTCAAGAGGTGTTTTATTTGACTCTACTAGTAAATCTAAGTAAAACTCTTTACTTGGCGATAAAACAGTTAATTTATTTTCTATAACATCTCCCTGAAAGATATCAAATATGGGAATGTTTTTCTCTTCTGCAATACTTTCTAATTCGGATATATATGTATAACTCTCCTTTAGTCTTTTTTTAAGGCTTTCTTTTGTTATTCTTCCATCGTTAACTTTATCATATAAACTCTCAATATGAACCCAAGGCCTATTCATATATAGAGTTTTAACTTTTACATTTTCTAAAATTTCTTTAAGCCCTGAACTATGATCTTTATGAGGATGTGAACAAATAACAAAATCAATACTATCATTTTCATCGCTTAAATAATATTGATTCAAATGACTTACTACTTGTTCCCCATGTTTCTTAAAACCTCCATCAAAAACTCCTTTCACATAATAATTATCATCTTTTTTCCACCTTACACAAATGGATGTTGCATCTTTAGTTTCTTCATTAACCCCTATAAATTCTAACTCGTATCCCAATTATATTCCTCCCTAACTTGATGTTATTATTTTATACCTTAATAAACAATACATAGCATATAAATATATTTGCTATAATAACTTACTTTATATGACAATATCATTGTTAGTTATTCACTTTAGATTTTGATTTTTCACTTAAATCATAAGCTATTACATTATAAACCATTCTTTTAGATTTGCTCTGCGCAGAAATATTACTTATTATTGCTATAATTAGTATGGATATAAAATACATAATAGAAAAATCAATCATTCTGAAAATTTGTGAAAATATCAAGTACATAACTATAATATTAATGCTAGATATATACAAGTCTCTACATAATAAATAATCTCTATTTGATATAAATATCATATCTTCATTTCTATATTTATGGTAGATTTTATACCATTGGCTATTTTCATATTTTTTTCTACTTTTTTCATCTAAGTTTGCTATTCTATTTTTTATCTCGATATATTCTGTACTTGCATCAATTCTGTTTATTCTATTATCTTTATGAGTGTCATTAAATATATTAGAAAAAACACTCTCCCCTGGTTGTGAAATTAATCCACATAGATTCAGAAACTTAGATTTAATGCCACTGCTATACATAGAATCCAGTAAGAAAGTAATTATAGACATAAACCCTGAAATTAGTGATATATTTAAGAAGTCTATTACGCTCTTCACATAATCTATATTACCTGTAGTTTCATTATAAAATATAATCTTCGACATAACTAAAATAAGTAATATATTAGCTATTATATATAATTTTAATTCCTTCTCTCTATAATCTTTTATATTATTCATATTTTTCCCCTTATAAATTTAATTAAACCACGAAAAACGTATTGATTAAATACTCAATACGTTTTTCGTGGATTTCAATGGTGGAGACGAGGGGAGTCGAACCCCTGTCCGCAAGTCCTTTCCTCGTTGCTTCTACGTGTGTAGCCAACTGTACTAGAATCTCGTCTCACATATCGCCCAGTGGCAGGCTATATGCTTGACCAGTCCCAATTAGTCCACTTTCGGTCGAGACACCCCGAGAGTAGTTCCCTGCATAAATGAAGTCCAGGCCTAGCCGGCAGGAGGGCGAGGCGGGACTAGCAGCACTATGCTGCTAAAGCGTAATTATCGTTTGCGTTTATTTTAAATTCCCCAGTTTTTACGTGACCCAGAGTAACACGACACGCAACCCCAAGTTCCAAACCCACGTCGAAACCTTTACGCCCCCGTGGTATTTTATAGTCCTTGGACTTTACTTTCGCAAACCTTGTTTTCACCATTTATATTAAGTTGTGTTGTTGATATATATAATATAATACTTTTTAAAATAAAAAGCAATGTTATCTAATGGAATTTAAAATAGTATTTGTAACTACTATTAATATTTTCCTCTTAATTCTCTTTCTATATTTCTTTGAGCATCTTTTTTAGCTAAGTCTTGACGCTTGTCATATAGCTTTTTACCTTTTGCTAGGGCTAATTCTATCTTAACCTTACCATGTTTAAGGTACATACTTAAAGGTATTAATGAATACCCCTTAACAGTAGTTGCTCCTATAAGCTTTCTTATTTCATGCTTGTGAAGTAATAACTTTCTAACTCTAAGAGGATCTACATTGAATCTATTTCCTTGTTCGTATGGGCTTATATGAACTTGTTTTAAAAATACTTCACTGTTATCTACAGATGCAAATCCATCAGTTAAGTTTACCTTACCTGCTCTTATAGATTTTACTTCTGTACCTTTTAATTCTATTCCACATTCATATGTTTCTTCTATGAAATATTCATGTCTTGCTTTTCTGTTTGTTGCAAGTGTTTTTGTTCCTGCCATACTCTCACCTCTTACTAAAAAATTCTTCACTAACATTTATTAGTAAAAATATACCATAAGTGCATTAAATAGTCAATACCACCCCCTCTGTCGGTATCTCCGACGGAGGGTAGTATTTCGACTATTATATTATCTATTCTTCAATAGATTCTTCAGATGCTATTTCATTTTCATCGTCTAATTTGTATAGAATTTCAAAGTCTATTTCTCTTAAATCTACATTTACATTAGCAACCTTTATTCTAACTGGGTCACCTATTTTGTAAGTCTTTTTAGTTCTTTCTCCTATTATAGTATATGTCATATCGTCATAAATATAATAGTCATCTCCCATATTTGCTAATCTACTTAATCCTTCTACTGTATTTGGAAGTTCTATAAACATACCAAATGATGTTACACTTGATACGATACCATTATATTCTTCTCCTACTTTGTCTTCCATATATACAGCTTTGTAGTAGTCTTTTACATCTCTTTCAGCAAGTTCTGCTGCTCTTTCTCTTTCTGATGATTGAGTTGATGCATATTCTACAGTATGAGCTAGTTGCTCTTGTCTTTTGTTGTTTATTTTATTATTTATATGTTCCTTCATTATTCTGTGTATTTGAAGGTCTGGATATCTTCTTATTGGAGAAGTGAAGTGACTGTAGTACTGTGCTGCTAGACCAAAATGTCCACTACATTCTGGTGAATATCTAGCTTGTTTTAGTGAACGTAGCATTATTGTACTTATTGCTTCTTCTTCTCTTGTTCCTTTTATTTTTTCTATTATTGATTGTAATGCTTTTGGATGTACTTCTTCTAAGTCTCCTTTTATAGTATACCCAAATGTAGATATAAATCTACTTAAGTCTTGCATTTTATCTGCTGATGGAGTTTCATGTATTCTATAAACAAATGGCATGTTTAACCAGAAGTAGTGCTCTGCTACTGTTTCATTTGTTATAAGCATGAATTCTTCTATTATTTTGTTTGATATTCTTCTTTCGTAGTGTTTTATATCAGCTACTTTTCCTTCTGGTGTTAATATTATTTTAGCCTCTGGGAAGTCAAAGTCTATTGCTCCTCTTTGCTTTCTTCTATTCATTAATATTTTAGCTAATATTTCAGCATTTTTAAATTCTTCTACTACGTGAGCGAATTTTTCTTTTAATTCTTCATCATCTTTTTCTAGTATGTCTGATACTTCTGTATAAGTCATTCTAGCTTTTGAGTTTATTATTGTTTCTTTTATATCGTACTTTTTAACATTACCTTTTCTATCTATTTCCATAAATACTGATAATGTAAGTTTATCTTCATTTGGATTTAAACTACATACTCCATTTGAAAGAGTCTTAGGTAACATTGGTATTACTGTATCCACTAAGTATACTGAAGTTGCTCTTTTTAAAGCTTCTTTGTCTAATTTACTTTTTTCATGTACATAGTGAGTAACGTCTGCTATATGTACTCCTAAGCTAAAGTTTCCATTTGGAAGTACTTCTATAGATATAGCGTCATCTAAGTCTTTTGCATCTTCACCATCTATTGTGAATATGTTCATATCTCTTATATCTAATCTTCTTCTTATTTCTTCTTGTGGTATTGGCTGTGCTACACTTTCAGCTTCTTGTAATACTTTTTTAGGGAATTCCTCTGGTAATCCATGTGCTCTTATTATTGATAGTATTTCTACTTCTTTACTTCCTTTTGGCCCTAATACTTCTACTATTTTACCTTCTGGCTTTCTTCCTGCTTGTGGCCATATAGTTATTTGACAAACTACTTTGTCTCCAGCTTTTGCACCACTAAAGTATTTTTTAGGTATATATATATCTTGGTTAAATTTCTTTTCATCTGGTATTACAAATCCAAAGCTTTTGCTTGGCTGGAATAATCCTACTACTTTTGTTATTTCTCTTTCAAGTATTTTTATTACAGCACCTTCTGCTCTTCTTTCGTCTGTTGCTGGTTTTATTATTTCTGCTACTACTCTATCATTATGCATAGCACTATTTGTTTCGCTTGCTGGTATGAATAAGTCTTGAGTGTATTCTTCATCAGATTCTACAAATCCAAATCCTTTTCTATGAGCTACGAATTTTCCTACAAAGTATCCCATTGATTTTGGAGATGTTATTTTTCCTTTTTTTGTTTTACATATATATCCATCTTCTTCTAGTTCTTCTAAAAAATTATAAAACATTGGCATTTCAGTTGGGTGTATTTCAAATATTAATGCTAATTCTTCTTTTTTTAGAGGATTGTATGCTTTGTCATTTATTAAGCCTAATAAACGTTCTTTAAGTCCTGGTAACATTTGTGCTTCCTCCTAAATTTATTTTTAAATTTGTTATTACTTAGTTTGTGTATTTACATACTTTATTAGTATTATAATTTTATTTATTTTTTACTACTTATACTTAAAATATATACTTTTTTAATAAATATAATACTTATAAAAAATTTTATTCTAAAGAAAATTATTCTTATTAGTCTATTGTATATAAAAAAGCAATTTATTCCAATACAATAGCCATATTTTGTAATTTATATTTTATTTTTATATGAGTTTATATATTTATTCATATAATTATAGATATTTTCATATTAAAAAGCTCATGTTTATATATTTTTATAACTCATGAGCTTTATATTATATATATTTATATTTTTTTTTAATCATAAAGTCCATTTAATACCCTACTTACTGTTGCTTTGCTCCATTTTGTTCTCTTTGATATTTCACTATAGCTTAGCTTACAAACTCTTAAGTCTTTTATAAGTTGTATATCTCTATCTGAAATTTGTTTATCTCTTGGTTTTAGAGTATTTTTACTGTCTCTTAATCTTAAGATTTCTGATTTTAATTTTTCTATTTCTACGTCTTTTAATTGTAGTTTGTACTCATAATTATCTCTCATGTCATTGAATTCTAATATGTAGTTTCTTTTCCATTCATCATCTTGCTTCATCTTAAACACAGCCATAGTTATCCTCCTTGTTTCCATTGTTTTGTAACATCTTTAATCATTTATTTCTTTATGTAACCTAAAAAATCCTTGTTAAAATCAAGATAAGAGTGTATAAAATTCTTGTATTTTTCAACACTTTCAACTAGTAAATTTCAATATATTCTTAGATTTTAGTCCTTTAAGGTTATACTTTTTGTTTTGATATCATAAATTGTTTTATTTTACTTTGTTTTTTTTAAATAACTATGGGTTATTAGGTAGATTTCTTGATTTGCAAGTGCTACTATTTAGTTAATTAGTTTATAGGGAGTGTTTTTATGAGTAAGTTTTGGGATAAATTTTATTTTTATAATCGTCTTACTTTCAAACCTATCATTATTTGGTCTGTCCTTTTTTTTATAATTGGATTAATTTTTGAGTTTTATGAGTTTCCTAATCAAAATTTTTGGTTTTTAGTTATTACTATAGTTTCAATTACTCTGCTTTTTGTATCTGTTTATAATAAAATTAAGCATATTCCTTATGTATGTAAAAATTGTGGTCATAAGTTTTATATTAAGTTTCATCAGATGTTTGCTATAAATTCTGGTCTTCAATCTAGATTAAAGTGTCCTTTTTGTAATCGTGTTACTTGGGCTGATATTTATATAGAAGAAATTGATGAAAAAAATTAAAGACAACTACTAGTTGTAGCTGCCTCTTTAAAAATTAAATTTAATTTTTAAATCTTAATTTTTATTAAATAATGGCCAATTATTTAATATTATTTTACTAAAAGCATTGCTATTGCATTTATAAAGAATAGTACCCCTGCTACCTTAGTTGTTCTTGCTAAGAATGCTTCTTTTCCTTTCGGCTTAAAGTAACTTTGGTTACCTTCTCCACCAAATTGTGAAGGAACTGCACTTTTTGTATCTTGTGGCATTATGCTTACTACAAGAATTATAGATAGTACTACTTGTACTCCCATTAATATCATACCTAAATCCATCTATATTCCCTCCTTTCCTTCATTAATTGTAGGTTTGTCTTACACTTTAATATATCATATAACCCTAGTGTATTCAAGGTATACAGTATAGTTTGATGTTTTCTGTAATTGTTTTATATTGTATCTTTTCTTTTGTAACACTATGTTGAAATCCATAAAATATTAATAAATTTTATTATATGTAAAAAAGGGGCTTAGATAATCTAAACCCCTTTTATATTACTTTTATTTGATTATTTTTTTAAGTTGTAGAAAGATTTTAATCCACAGTATCTAGCTTGCTCACCAACTGTTTCTTCTATTCTTAATAATTGGTTGTATTTAGCTACTCTATCAGTTCTTGATGGAGCACCAGTTTTTATTTGCCCAGCATTTACTGCTACTGCTAAGTCAGCTATAGTAGTATCTTCAGTTTCTCCTGATCTATGAGATATAACTGCAGTGTATCCAGCTCTCTTAGCCATTTCTATAGCATCTAAAGTTTCAGTTATTGTTCCTATTTGGTTAACTTTAACTAATATAGAGTTAGCTACACCAGCTTCTATTCCTCTTTCTAATCTTTCAGTATTAGTTACGAATAAATCGTCTCCAACTAATTGTAATTTGTTTCCTAATCTATCAGTTAATAACTTCCATCCATCCCAATCTTCTTCATCTAATCCATCTTCTATAGTTATTATTGGGAAGTTGTTAGCCCAATCTTCATATAAATTAACCATTTCTTCAGCAGTTAATTCTCTACCTTCTCCAGCTAAAACATATTTTTTAGTTTCTTTGTTGTACATTTCTGTAGCAGCAACGTCAAGACCTAATCTTACGTCATCTCCTGGCTTGTATCCAGCTTTTTCTATAGCTTCAACTATTAATTCTAAAGCTTCTCTGTTTGATCCTAAGTTTGGAGCGAATCCACCTTCGTCACCTACACCACAAGCTAATCCTCTTTCTCCTAAAACTTTCTTTAATGAATGGAATACTTCTGCACCCATTCTTAATCCTTCTTTGAATGTTTTAGCTCCAACTGGTAATATCATGAACTCTTGTACGTCAACGTTATTATCAGCATGCTCTCCACCATTTAATATGTTCATCATTGGTACTGGTAATTGCTTAGCATTTACTCCACCTATGTATTGGAATAATGGTAATCCTACTTCATCAGCAGCAGCTCTAGCTACAGCCATAGAAACACCTAATATTGCGTTAGCTCCTAACTTACCTTTGTTTGGAGTTCCATCTAATTCTATCATTAATGCATCTATTCCTGGTTGGTCAAATGCATCCATTCCTTCTAATTCAGGAGCTATTATTTCATTTACATTAGCAACAGCTTTTTCAGTACCTTTTCCTAAGTATCTTGACTTGTCGCCATCTCTTAACTCAACAGCTTCAAAAGCTCCTGTTGATGCTCCTGATGGAACTATTGCTCTACCTTGAGCTCCACTTTCTAAAGCTACTTCAACCTCTACAGTTGGATTTCCTCTTGAGTCTAATACTTCTCTAGCATATACTAATTCTATAACTGACATGTTTGTATCTCCCTTCGATTTTAAATGGTTTATTTGCTACTTTTAATGTCTAAATTTTTAAAATTAAGTAAACTACTTAATATTATACCTATTTTTAAGAATATAATATCTTATGTTTAATAAAAAAATTCTTTGATGGGGTTTTATATTTTCTTATTTTATAGTTTTAATTTTAAAATTTATTTTATTATTAAAGATTCACCAGTCATTTGTTCTGGTTTATCTAAATTCATCATTTCTAATATTGTAGGTGCTATATCACATAATCTTCCGCCTTCTCTTAGGCTTAATGATTTATCTTTTTCTCCTACTAATATAAATGGTACTGGATTTGTAGAGTGTGCTGTTATAGTAGATTTAGTTTCTGGGTCTTGCATAAGTTCTACATTACCATGGTCAGCAGTTATTATAGCCTCTCCACCTTTAGAAAGTATCTTTTCTACTACCTTTCCTACACATTCATCTACAGTTTCAACAGCTTTTATTGCTGCTTTTATTACACCTGTATGTCCTACCATATCAGGATTTGCGAAATTTACAACTATAAAGTCGTATTTATCTTCATCTATTTTAGCAAGTAACTTATTTGTTACTTCATAAGCACTCATCTCTGGTTGTAAATCATAAGTTGCAACCTTTGGCGATGGTACTAGTTCTCTATCTTCACCTTCATTAGGTTCTTCAACTCCACCATTGAAGAAGAATGTAACGTGAGCGTATTTTTCAGTTTCTGCTGTTCTTAATTGCTTTTTACCGTTTTTCGCTAAATATTCCCCTAATGTATTTTCAAGGCTTTGAGGTTTAAATGCTACATGTACATTTTTTATAGTTATGTCATATGTAGTTAAACATGTAAAGTATGTTTTCATGTTTGGTCTCTCAAACCCTGTAAAATCTGTATCTACTATTGCTCTAGTTATCTCCCTAGCTCTATCTGGTCTAAAGTTACCAAATACTATTGAATCCCCTTCTTTTATAAGACCTACTGGGTGTCCATTTTCTACTATAACTGTTGGAAGAACGAATTCATCATTCTTATCTTCTGCATAAGAGTTTTCTATAGCTTCTTTTGCACTAGATGCAGTTAATCCTTTTCCATTAACCATTGCATCATATGCAAGCTTAATTCTGTCCCATCTCTTATCTCTGTCCATAGCATAGTATCTTCCAGAAACTGAAGCAAATTTACCTACTCCAAGTTCTTTCATATAGTCTTCTATATCTTGTATATATTTTAATGCGCTTTTAGGATCTGTGTCTCTACCATCTGTGAATGCATGTACATATACATTTTCAACACCATTTTCTTTGGCCATCTTTAAGATGCCTTTTAAGTGGTCTATATGTGAATGTACTCCACCATCAGATACTAATCCCATTAAATGAAGTGCGCTAGTCTTAGCATTTTTCATAGTTTCTAGTAAGACTTCGTTTTTGAATAAATCTCCATCTTCTATTGCCTTACTAACTCTAGTTAAGTCTTGATATACTATTCTTCCTGCTCCAATGTTAGTGTGTCCTACTTCTGAGTTACCCATTTGTCCATTTGGAAGACCTACATCAAGTCCACTAGCACTTATTAAAGTGTGCGGATATTCTTTTATTAAGTTGTCTAGATTAGGAGTATTTGCATTTAGTACAGCGTTTCCGTCTACTATTTTGCTTTCTCCAAAACCATCCATTATTATTAATGCTATAGGCTTTTTCATAGTTTCCTCTCCTTAGTAGTTAACAAGTTGAGTGTAGTCACTTGCTTCTAAGCTAGCTCCACCAACTAATGCTCCATCTATATCACTTTGACCCATTATTTCAGCTACGTTAGCAGGCTTAACACTTCCACCGTATTGAATTCTAACTTCGTTAGCTAGGTCTCCGTATATATCTTTTACAACTTCTCTTATATATTTTATTACATCATTAGCATCTTCACTAGTTGCAGTCTTTCCAGTTCCTATAGCCCATATTGGCTCATATGCTATAACAACCTTAGCTAAATCTTCTTTAGCTACATTTTCTAAAGCTTTTTCAACTTGAACTTTACAAACTGCTTTAGTTTCTCCAGCTTCTCTTTCTTCTAAAGTTTCACCAACACATAATATTGGGTCTATAGCAACTTCTAGAGCTTTTAAAACTTTTTTATTTACTGTTTCATTAGTTTCGTTGAAGTATTGTCTTCTTTCTGAGTGTCCTATTACAACATAGTCTATATCTAATTCTTTTAACATAAGTGGTGATACTTCTCCAGTGAATGCCCCTTTTTCTTCAAAATGCATGTTTTGAGCACCTATCTTTATGTTAGTTCCTTTAGTTGCTTCTTTTAAGTCTTTTAATAAAGTGAAAGGTGCACATATTACAGCTTCTACCTTATCATTATTTACTTTATCTTTAACTTCATTCACAAAAGCTATACCTTCTGCTATAGTTTTGTGCATTTTCCAGTTTCCTGCTATTATAGGCTTTCTCATTTTTTACTCCTCCACCTTTGATTAAATCCAAGAGAAACCTTATTTAAGATTTCTCTAGATTTAATAAATATTTATTAAGGTAGTTCTACCTATTAAGGTAAAACTAAACTGTGGTCATATATATAAATGTTTGACAAATAAATGCCTTACGATAATTTTCAAATTTATTTGTTATCTAAAGCTACTATACCTGGTAATTCTTTACCTTCTAAGAATTCTAAAGAAGCTCCTCCACCTGTTGATACGTGAGTCATCTTATCTCCAAATCCTAATTGGTTAACTGCAGCAGCACTATCTCCACCACCTATTACAGTAGTAGCATCAGTTAAATCTGCCATAGCTTTAGCAACAGCTAATGTACCTTTGTTGAAGTTTTCAAATTCAAATACTCCCATTGGTCCATTCCATACTATTGTTTTAGAGTTTTTAACTGTATTTACATATAACTCTATTGTTTTAGGTCCTATATCTAGTCCCATGAATCCTGCTGGTATATTTGCATCTTCAGTTATAACTGGTTCAACATCAGCAAATTTATCAGCAACAGCGTTGTCTATTGGTAATAATAACTTAACGCCTTTTTCTTCTGCTTTTTTCATCATTTCTCTAGCGTAATCTACTTTTTCTTCTTCTACTAGAGAAGTTCCTATTTCATATCCTTGTGCTTTTAAGAATGTATAAGCCATTCCTCCACCTATTATTAGATTGTCTACTTTTTCTAATAATTGTTCTATAACAGCTATCTTATCAGATACTTTAGCTCCTCCAAGTATAGCAGTAAAAGGTCTTACTGGTGTTTCAACAGCTTCTCCTAAGAACTTTAATTCCTTTTGAATTAAGTATCCGCAAGCTCTTTCTTGTAAGAACTCGCCAGCTCCTACTGTTGAACAGTGTGCTCTATGAGCAGTTCCGAATGCATCGTTTACAAATATTTCAGCAAGTGATGCTAATTCTTTTGAGAAGTTTTCTTCGTTTTTAGTTTCTTCTTTTCTATATCTAGTGTTTTGTAGTAATACTACATCACCATTTTCCATCTTTTCTACAGCTGCCTTTGCATTTTCTCCTACAACGTTGTCATCAGCTGCAAATACAACTTCTTTACCTAACATTTCTGATAATCTAGTAGCTACTGGTGCTAAAGATAATTCTGGCTTAGCTTCTCCTTTTGGTTTTCCTAAGTGAGAACATAATATAACTTTTGCTCCATTTTCTATTAAGTACTTTATTGTTGGTAAAGCTCCGTTTAATCTGTTTTCATCTGTTATAACGCCATCTTTTAGAGGCACATTGAAATCACATCTTACTAAAACTTTTTTTCCACATACATTTATATCTTCTATAGTCTTTTTATTAAGCATTGACATATTTATCTCTCTCCTTTAAATCAAGCTAACCCATTGTTAAAATGAATAATCTTTCTATAACACCGAATTTAGCATACCTTATTTTTAGTTGTTATTTGTTGTAAGTCTCTTTTAAAAAAGTCCTAAGCCTGTAGTTTAAACTACAAGCCTGGACTCTATATTAAATTACTTAGCTAAACCAGCAAAGTATCCTAATGTTCTTATTAATTGAGCAGTGTAAGACATTTCATTGTCATACCAAGAAGTAACTTTAACTAATTGTTGTCCGTCTACTTCCATAACTCTTGTTTGAGTTGCATCAAATAATGAACCAAAGTCTATTCCTATTATATCTGAAGATACTAATGGCTCTTCAGTATATCCAAATGATTCATTTGAAGCAGCTTTCATAGTAGCGTTTATTTCTTCTACTGTAACTTTTTTGTCTAATGTACAAACTAATTCAGTTAAAGAACCAGTTATAACTGGAACTCTTTGAGCTCCTCCGTCTAATTTACCTTTTAATTCTGGTATAACTAAACCTATAGCTTTTGCAGCACCTGTAGTGTTAGGAACTATACTTGCAGCAGCAGCTCTAGCTCTTCTTAAGTCTCCCTTAGCATGAGGACCATCTAATGTATTTTGGTCATTAGTGTATGCATGTATTGTAGTCATGAATCCTTTTTGTAATCCAAATGCATCATTTAATGCTTTAGCCATTGGTGCTAAGCAGTTAGTTGTACAAGATGCCCCTGATATAACAGTCTCTGTTCCATCTAATACATCATGGTTAACATTGAATACTACAGTTTTTAAGTCTCCTGTAGCTGGTGCAGATATAACAACTTTTTTAGCTCCAGCTTCTAAATGAAGTCCAGCCTTCTCTTGAGAAGTAAAGAATCCAGTACATTCTAATACTATATCAACTCCAAGCTCAGCCCATGGTAAATCAGCTGGGTTTCTTTCAGCAGTAACTTTTATTTCATGTCCATTAACTACGAAAGCACCTTCTTTAACTTCTATTTCACCATTGAATCTTCCTTGTGCAGAGTCATACTTGAATAAGTGAGCTAATGTTTTAGCATCTGTTAAGTCGTTTATAGCAACAACTTCAAACTTATCTGTTTGCTCCATTAATTTTCTTAAAGCTAATCTTCCTATTCTACCAAATCCGTTTATAGCAACTTTAACCATAATGCTACCTCCTAAATTGTGTATAAAATATATTTTTACTAGCAATGCTAGTTATAAACTATTGTAATAACTCTAATATTCTATTTGCACTTTCTTCATCTGTTACTAGTGATATGTTTTTATTGATATTTGTCATAGCTATAAAAGACTCTGCTTTTTGAGTTCCAGCAAATATAGCTATGTTCTCTTTAGTTTTTTTGAAAGTATCTAGATGTATCCCTACAGTATTTAGCTTGCATACTATTTCACCATCTTTATTGAAATAGTGTCCAAATGCTTCCCCTATTGCATCTTTATCAATAAGTTCTTGTATTCTTTCTTCTGGAAGCCTTCTTTTTTTGGCCATCTCCAGTGCAATTCCGATTCCAAACACTAATACATCAGTTTTTTCAATCATATCTAAAGTCTTTTTTATTTGAGGCTCTTGTGTAAGTGTTTTCATAGCCTCCGTACCTAGTTCATCAGGTATATGTAATAATTTGTAGTTTGCTCCTAATTTCTTACTTGTTGTCGCTACTATGTTGTTAGATTGACTCACTACATCTTTTCCCATACTACCTCTTGCAGGTACTACAGTTGTATTTTCGTATTTTTTGTCAGTCTTTATAGCATTTGAAAACTCTAACATAGTACTTCCACCTGTTATAGAAACTACATCTCCATCTTTTAAGATACTTAAGAAATACTCTGATCCTAGTTTTGCTATATCTTTTATTAAGCTAAGATTTTGATCATAGCTACCAGGCACTAGTAAAACTTTCTTTATTCCAAGCTTTTCTTTTACCTTTTCTTGTAGCGTTGATAATCCCATGATATCGTTCATGATATCTTTAAGCTCTTCTAAAAGATCCATACCTTCTTGAGTCATGGTCATTCCAGATACTGCTACCTCTATAAGACCTTGTTCTTTTAGAAACTCAGTTTCTGATCTTACGACCCTTTCACTAATTCCTAAAACATTTGATAAGGTTCTCCTACCTATTGGTTCACTCAAGGATATCTGTCTTAAAATAGAGTATCTTTTCTCCATTAGCTCTATAACTTGTGGAATTAGTTTTTGTTGAATTTTTATTAAGTTACTCATATTGTCTCCTTCATCAACGTCCACTGAGGGACTTTTTATGTCCCCGTGTATTTTTTTAGTCCCACAAGATAATTTTATTGTAAATGAAATGTAAATATATTTCAATAGTTTTTGAGATATTTTTATTTTTATTTTCTAATACTAGTATTGTTTTCTCTTACTTGAAGATGGTATTTTAAGCTCTTCTCTATATTTAGCAATCGTTCTCCTAGCTATATTAATCCCTTCTTCTTTTAACATACTTGCTATCTTGTCGTCACTTAATGGCTTTTTCTTATTTTCCGCTTTTATTTTATCCTGTATCATTTTTTTTATGCTTAAGCTAGATGTACCCTCATCTTTATTAGATTCTATAGCACTACTAAAAAAATATCTAAATTCAAATATTCCAAAAGTTGTTAGCATATACTTTCCATTTACACCTCTACTTATTGTAGATTCATGAAAACCTAATCTATCAGCAATATCTTTCATCCTCATAGGCTTTATATACCTGACTCCATTTTCAAAAAATTCTTGTTGAGACTTTACAATTTCTTTTGCTATTTTCATAATTGTACTATTTCTACTTTCTATGCTCTTAATTAGCATTGTCGCTGAATTTAATTTTTCCTTTATAAACGACTTTGCACTATTATCTGAGCTTGCATTTTTTAGTATTTCTTTATAAAAATTATTTATGTTTAATTGATAGTTATCGTTAGTATTTCTATATACTATAAACTCCCCATCTAATTTTTCGACTATTACATCTGGATGTATATACATACTACTTTCTTTACTAACAGATATACCTGGCTTTGGATTTAGACTTTTAACTATTTCCATCATATCTACACACTGTTGCAGAGATATTTTGTATTTTTTACTAATATCCCTATATTTATTATTTCCTATCAATTCTAAGTCATTTAATATAATTTTTTCTAATATTTCATTGTCTATACCTAAATTTCTTATTTGTATAATTAAGCATTCTGATATGTTTCTTGCTCCTACACCATTTGGTTCTAATTGTTGTATATTTAATAAGCAGCTTTCAAATAACTCTTTATCTATATTTAATTCACTTATTATTTCTTCTTCATTTACTCTTAAATATCCATCTTCATCTAGACTGTCGATAATATAGTCACAAACTTCCATTTCTTTTTTACTTAGCTTATATAAACTTATATGAAAATGTAAGTCTTCATATAAGCTTGATGAATACTTTACCATATTTTCAAAGCTAACTTCATTATCCCTGTTGTAGCTAACCTCATTTTTATCATATAAGTTGGACTTTTCAATATTTTTAATATATGCTTCCCAATCTATTTCTGTAGTTTTTTCTGCATCTATTAAAGGATTTTCTTCACATTCTCTTTTTATTTCTTCGTCTAGCTCTAACTTACTCATATTTAGTATAGCTAATGATTGCTTTAACTGAGTCGTCATTACTAGGCTTTGAGATTGAGTTAGTTCCAGTCCTTGGTTAAAGTTCATTACCTATTTCACCCCATTGTTATATGTAATTTTTTATAATAAAAATTCGCTTTGCTTGAGCCATGTATGGGCGAACTATTTCATATTGCCAACGACTTCGTCCGCTGCTCAAAAATTCTTTTTTACTTTTTTCAAATATATTAATATAACTTTAATTTATAGATTATCCACGATTTCCAAGGCGATAAATTCCCTTAGTAAGTAAAAAAGCTCTTTTGCATAAGTATATTTTACCATTTAATAAGGTACTTAGCAAAAGAGCTTATTTTTTAGTTTTCTAAGCTATTTAATAGTTCTATTAATTCTTCTTCATTAAAATTATATTTTGAGTTACAGAATTGACATCCTATTTCAGCTTTTTTATCTTCTTCTATTATTTCTTGAAGTTGTCTCTTTCCTATAGAAACTAGCGCTTCTCCAACTTTTTCTTTTGAACATTCACATTCAAATCCAACTTCTATTTTATCTAATATTCTTGGGTTTAGTCCTTCTAATACTATACTTAATATATCTTCTGGAGTTTTTCCTTCTAACATCATATTTGTTATTGAGTCTAACTTAGATATATTTTGCTCTAGTTGAGATATTGTCTCTTCTGTTGCATCTGGCATAAGCTGAACAACAAATCCTCCTGCATGTTCTACTTCATACTCTGTTGTAAGAACACCTAATGATACTACAGATGGTGTTTGCTCTGATAATGCAAAATAATGTGTGAAGTCTTCTGCTATTTCACCGCTTACAAGTGGGTATGCTCCATTGTAAGGCTCTCTAAGACCTAAGTCCTTTATAACCTTAACTACTCCATCAGTTCCTACTGCTGCAGCCACGTTAAGCTTTCCATTTTCATAATCTGGTACTTCTACTTGTGGATTTTGAACATATCCTTTTACCATTCCTGTAGAATCAGATGTTGTAAGTATAGTTCCTATTGGACCTCCACCTTTTATTATAACAGTAAGCTTGTCACCTTTATTTTTCATCATTAACCCCATTATTGATGTTGCTGTTAATGTTCTCCCTAAAGCCGCTGTTGCAACCTTTGTTGTACCATGTACTTCTCTTGCTTTTTCTACAAGGTTAGTAGTAGTTGCTACGAAAGCTCTAACTTGACCTTCTCCTGCAGTTGCTCTTATTACATAATCCTTCATAACAATTCCTCCATATATGCCTTTATTTTCTACCTACAAAGAATATCCTTTCACTATCTTCTTTTGGTGCTTCAAATGTAAAATCTGAATAAACTTTTATATCTTTAAATCCTACTGATTGTAACATGTCTAATATTTCTTCTTCTGTATATGCTCTTTGTTGATGAACTTCTTCAAATCTTTCAAATCTACCGTCTTCATCTTTTACAAAGAAGGCTAATTCCATTTCTACTAGATTTTCTTCATCATCAAAGTAGTTTTGCCACATATAAGCTATGTCTTCCCTATTTTCTCCATACATGTTGTTTCCAAGTACAGATGACAATTTATAGAATGAACTTATATCAAATATAAATAATCCATTTTCCTTTAAAAGTTCATATGTCTTTTTAAATACATTTTCTAAATCTTCATCATATGTTATATAATTGAATCCATCACAAGCACATAATACGCAGTCTAAATTTGTTATATCAAAGTCTAATTCAGCTATATCTTGTTGTAGTAATACTAACTCTACACCTTCTTTTTCTGCTTTTTCTCTAGCTACTCCAAGCATTTCTTCTGATATATCTATTCCTGCAATATCGTAGTTTTTCTTAGTTAATGGTATAGTTAAATTTCCTGTACCACAAGCTAATTCTAATATATTCTGTACTTTAGTACCTTCTTTTTCTATTATTTTTTCTATATACTCAACCCATCCATTATAATCAACTTCATTCATAAGTTCATCATAGATGAATGCAAAATCTTTATACTGATCCATCCTCTTTATTTGACTCCTCCATCTTTTTCTTTTGTTTTTTTCTAGATGTGAGTATTCCACCAATTCTTCCAGCTTCTTTAGCTGTAAGACCTGCCCAGCCTAATTCATTTACCTTGTCTATTAGACCTAGTTCTGATGCTATCTCATATTTCATTATATCATTGTCTGTCAATATTTTTTTCTTTTTAGATTTACTTGTACTTTTTTTGCCTGGCTTATTTAAATCCATAAAAAACACCCCTTTACATATTTGTATTCTTGTCATTTAGACGAAATTTATACAAACATTTATAGGGGTATCCTTTAATTATAAAAACTCATTTCTTTAACTATATATTAAATAATTCTTATTTTATACTCATAGTATAAATTTTTAAATGTATTTTAACATATTGATCTCTTATGTTTTAACAATTTAATAAATATTTCTAGACCATTTCTTAAAACTTCTTCATCAAAATCAAAATTAATGTTATGAAGTCCATTAACAAACCCTTTTTCTATATTTCTTGCTCCTAGCATGAAAAATAATCCTGGTACTTCTTTTTGATAATATGAAAAGTCCTCTGATATCATAAGTGGCTCAAGTTGTATTAGCCTATCTTTATTTATGATTTGTATAAATTCTTCATATAACTTTTTATCATTATTAACAGCTGGGTAATCATCTCTTATTTTTAAATCTACTTTGCAATTATATAAAACTTCCATTCCTTTACACACTTCTAGTATTCTTTTTTTAATCTTACTATATACTTCTGGCTTAAATGTTCTTATTGTGCCTTGTAAATTAACATTTTCAGCTATAATATTTCTTCTTGTTCCTCCATTTATAATTCCTATGCTAAGTACAGCTGTATCAATAGGACTTACATTTCTGGATATTATCGTTTGAAGATTAGTGACTAAATTCGAGGCAACTACAACTCCATCTATTCCATTTTGAGGCATTGCTCCATGCCCACTTTTAGCATATATATTTATATCTATATCTCCTGCCTGTGCCATAAAATATCCACTTCTTACTCCTATATATCCTGTTTCTATATCTGGATATATATGAAGACCATAAATTTCATCTATATTATATTCTTGTATTATTCCTGCTTCAATCAACTCATTAGCTCCACCTGGACCTTCTTCTGCTTGTTGAAATATAAATACTATATCATCCTTTAATTTTTCTTTATTCATACTGATAAATTCTATAAGACCTAGTAATATACTCATATGTCCATCATGTCCACATAAGTGTTTCGGACCTTCATCTGTTAACAATCCATCCATATCTGCTCTAAATGCTATAGTTTTATCACCATTATTTCCTTTTATAATTCCTACGATAGATGTATCTAGATATTCTTTATATGATATATTAATTCCATCTAAATAATCCTTTATGTATTGTGACGTCTTAAACTCTTTTCTTCCTAGCTCTGCAATGGAATTTAATATCTTTCTATGTTTGTTAATCTTATTCTCTAAAGGTATATTTTTTATCATATACTTCCCCCCTTAATATATCGTTTTGTTAACTTATTTATATTTGAATCTCGACCCCGATAGCTTTTATAATGGTTTCACTATAAATAATATATTCTCCAATTCCGTACAGACTCTACATTTTCCTTCATATTTTATATACAAAAATAAAATTCAATGAATTTGATTATACTTGTATTATATTTTTAAAGATATAAAAAATTCGCTGCGCTTGAGCGACGTGTCGGCGAAACACTTCATGTCGCCAACGACTTCGTCCGTTGCTCAAAATGTCTTTTTTACGCTCATAAAACTAATTGGTATTGCTTAATTTCAATAATTATCTACAGTTTATGAAGTATCATAATTTCCTTAAGCGTAAAAAAAGACCCTCGTAAGGATCTTTAAAAACAATATATATTATTAAAAATAAGGATAGTTTTATATTTAATACAAAAGCTTTATATCCTACATAAGAGTTAATCACTTGACTATTTTATTCTTTACTATGCATATTATAAGTAATCTTTGCACTTTTTGGATCATTTCTATCCCATCTTTCTTCAAATGTACGCTTATATCCAATTGTCTTTATTTTCCATTCTCCATTAACTTTTTCATAGCTTTCACGATAAAATGCTCCACCTCTAATTCCCATATTTCTATCTAATAATATTAGGTTATCTCCTAAATACCAATATGCAAAAGCTACAGTATCACTTTCAAACTCGATTTCAGGAGTATGACATTGATGCATAGTTATATGTTCTGGTGGCATACAAGTTCTAAAGAAATTTACAACTTCTTCTTTACCTGTAAAAGAAAGTTTTCCATCTGAGTAACTTGTCGTTACATCCTCACAAAAACATTCTCCTATTGTACCCCATAGCTTAGAGTCTAAGCAACGTAGATATTTTCCCTTCAAACTTTTTATAGATTCTATATCTTTAAGTCTTGTAATTTCCTTTTCCATTTGTATTAATCTTTGTTCTAACTTTTCAATAGTACTCATACCGGATCCCCCTCTTTAATTTTTAATTTGCAATCGCTTTTTCGCTATCTAAATTTTCTACATCTCCTATTTTTCTTGCAAGTATTGCTCCTGCTTCAATAGCATGATGGACTTGTCCTGGCTTGTTGGCATCTCCTATAATGTGTACTTCAATATCTTTTAGTTCATCTGCTAAATTATTTACCGGTTTTGCACCACAACAGAAAATTATTTTACTAAATCCACTTAGCACTTCTTCTTTTCCATCTTTTTCAACTATAACTCCTGTACCATCTTCTGTAATTTCTAAAAGTTTTGTATTAGTGCTCATTACAACGCCTTTTTCATTAAGCATTTTCATAAGAGGTACTTTATTATTTGGGCATAGATTTGGTGCAATTTCACCTAACATTTCAATCATATGAATTTGTACAGGTCCTACTGCATTGTGCAATATGGTTTCAGTAACTTCACATCCTACAAGACTACCTCCAACTACAAGAACCTTTCCATGTATTGCATCTTTAACCTTTGCAGATAGCACATCACTACCTGTTATAACATCAATATTTTCTATGCCTTTTACTTTTGGTATAAACGGAGTTGAACCAGTTGAGATAATACATACATTTGCATTTAATTCTTTTATATACTCAGCTGTTGCTTCTGTATTTAATTTTATATCTACATTAGATTTTTCAACTTGAACTTTTAAATATTTAACCCATCTTGTTAAATCTTGTTTGTGAGGAGGAATAGCTGCAAGATTTATTTGACCTCCAAGTCTATCTGACTTTTCAATTAAAGTAACTTTATGACCTCTTTTAGCTGCAACTCTTGCAGTTTCTAAACCAGCTGGTCCACCACCTACTATTACTACATTTTTCTTTATTTTTGCTTCTGTAATAGCCATTTCTTTTTCACGCCCAAGTTCAGGGTTTATTGCACATTTTGCAACTGGGTTAGATCTTTCTCTTGTTATACAAGGTCCACCGCAACTTGCACATGGTCTTATATCTTCATATCTTCCTTCAAACCCTTTATTTACAAGTTCAGGATCAGCAAGTAAAGGTCTACCAAATACTACTCCATCTACAACGTCTCTTTCAACTAAACTTTCGCCAAGTTTTATATCATTAATCTTACCAACTACAAATACAGGTACTTTAGAAACTTTTTTAATAGCTTCAGCTTCTTTTATATTTACTCCTGGTGACTCATAATGGCAAGGGATTATTTTCCAACATAATTCATATTGAGTACCACCAGAAATTTCAAAAGCATCTACCCCAGCTTCTACAAATTTAGGTACTAAATACAACATATCATTTAATGTATTTCCGCCTAATACTCTTTCATCGCCTGAAATTCTCATAAGTATAGGGAAATCATCTCCAGCTTTTTTCTTTATATTTTTAATTACATCAAAAGCAAATTTAGCTCTACCGTCTAAATTACCTCCATAGCAATCTGTTCTTTTATTTCTAAGTGGAGATAAGAAAGAACCTGCTAACATATATGCATGGGCACAGTGAAACTCTACCCCGTCGCAACCTGCTTCTTTAGCTCTTCTTGCAGCATCACCATATTGCTCAACTATAGCTTCAATTTCTTCTACTTTAAGTTCTCTAACTGATTTTCCTAAACTATTTATATAGTTTGAAGAAGCTACTGGTGTTTTACCAAACATCCATGAAATAGATTCAGGTCCTGGATGTGTAATTTGAGGAAATAATTTTGAACCATTTGCATGAATTTCATCTACAAACGATTTGAATTTAGGGATAAATTTATCTTCTCCTAAACTAATTGTAAATCCTAAATATGGAACTGAGCTATCCACTGTAACTGCGTCTACAACAATAAGACCTACTCCACCCTTGGCTCTTTCAATCCAGAAGTCTTGAAGTCTTGAACTTACATTTCCATCTTTTTCTTCATAGCCAAGGCTCATAGGCGCCATTAAAACTCTATTTTTTATTTCAACATTGCCTATGTTAATTGGTGTATATAGTTTAAAATTATCCATAATTACTTCTCCCTTAAATAAATTTTAATAGTTGTTTTGAATTTTATTAGGTGTAATTATTTGGAATTTAATTGTTTTAAATTCTATTATTTTGAATTAATTAAGTTTAATCTGAATATTTGAATAGTATAAAATGTAACTGTTTTGAATTTTATTGAAAATAATATGTTTTTAAGTATTAAAAGTATATTTCAATTTCATTGTAGCAACCCTTTTCATATACCGCAACACTATTTTAAAGTTATTTTATTAAAAATAAACTATAAACGTACTATAAGTTCGATATTTACATACATTTCAACTTATTTTTTATAATTTTTTTATATTATCTCCATATGAATGTCGCACTATATGGAACAATTATTTTTTATTTTTTTATTTAAATTATGCTATACTATAAGAAAAAAATTATATATTTCGAAAGGGGTTTATATAAGTTTGTCTTCTTTACAAAGTTTAGATAGGGCTTTAGATATATTAAGTCTTATTCATTCAAATGGTGGTAAAATGTCCGTTTCTTCTATTGCTGAAGTTATGAACTTACACAGAAGTACTGTTCATAGAACTTTAACCACAATGTATCAAAAAGATTTTCTATCAAAAGATCCTAAAACAGGTCTGTATACAATAGGTAGTAAAGCGCTCATTCTTGGATTTTCAGCTGCTAATAATTTACCAATAGCTACTACTGCAAGACCATATATGGCATTTTTAGCAGAAAAATATAGCAACTCAGTTTCTCTATCCGTAATTGAAGGTTCAAATGTTTTTGTGATAGGAAACTACTCTGGTTACTACACTACAACTTTTTATTCACTACATGAGGATCCTCTAAATTGTGAGGCTTATCGTCCTGCCGTAGCTCATTGTATGTTAGCTTATAACTGCCAGTTGGAATCTTCTAATGAAGCAATACAAATTTACCTTTCAAAAGTATCTAATAGCAGATTTAAAGGTAACTTCTTCACAAGCATTGATGATTTAGTTGCTTACTTAAAAAAGGTAAAAAATGATGGCTATGCTTATGAATCTGGTGAGTATCACTTTGATGAACTTTGCTACTGTGTACCTATTTTAAATAATAAGAAAGCTATAGCAACACTTAGTATATACGGTCACAAATCTTACTTAAATAAGTTTCATAAACAAGATATTATTAAAGATTTATTAGATATTTCAAAAACAATATCTGATTTACTTTCTAATAGTTAAAAAAGTTGTAAATATTAAATTTTGCAGCTTTTTTATTTTTTATAAAACTTTACAATTTCAAATTTAAAATTTTATTGACAAATTAAATTTTGTGTCCTACGATTATCTCAATAGTTGTTTTGGAAAATTTAATCATTTCTAATAATGTAATTATTTCGAATACTCAATTCTATTAATTGAATAAAAATTTATTTATCACATTAAATTAAATTTTTTAGTTTTGTTTTATCTTATCTAATTTATAACTCCATTGTAATTGTTTTGTAATTAACATATAAACTAACTTTGAAAGGAATTAATTTTATGAAACTAAAAAATAAAGTTGCAATCGTTACTGGCGGATCACGTGGCATTGGTTTTGCTATAGTTGATAGATATGTCAAAGAAGGTGCTAAAGTTGCAATATGTGGAAGTAGAGCTGAAACTGCAAATAACGCACTAAATCTTATCCAAAAAAAATATCCTAATGCTGATGTTATAGCAGTTCACGCAAACATGTCAAGTACTGATGAAATCAATGAAATGTTTAAACAAGTAGTTGATAAATGGGGCTATGTTGACATATTAGTTAATAATGCTGGTATTACAGCTACAAAAGATATCGATTTAATGACAGATGAAGAATTTGAAGAAGTTATGGACGTAAATGTTACAGGAATGTTCCGTTGCACAAGAGCTGCGGTTAAAATTATGAAAGCCCGCGGTGGTAATATAATTAACACAAGCTCTTTAGTAAGTGTAAATGGTGCTGGCAGACAATGTGCTTATACTGCTTCTAAGTTTGCTGTAAATGGCCTTACAAGATCATTTGCTAGAGAACTTGGTAAATACAATATAAGAGTTAATGCTGTTGCTCCTGGTTCTGTGGCTACTGAAATGGTAAAAAAGTTTGTTACAGATCAAATGGTTGAACATATGAGACAAGTAACTCCACTTGGAAAAATGGCTGAGCCTTATGAAATGGCTGGTGCTTTTGTATACCTTGCTTCAGAGGATTCTTCATATACAACTGGTGCAATATTAAATATTGATGGTGGAATTGTAATGTAATTTTATAAATATAACGTATAGCTAAATAATAAATTTTAATAGTGAAAGGTGATATGATTATGAACTATAATTCTTTGTTTTCTCCATTTAAAATAAAAGATTTAGAAATAAAAAACCGTGTAATACTTCCAGCAATGATGACAAAAATGGCTTCTCCTACTGGACTTGTTACACAAAATTTAATTGATTATCATGTAGCAATTGCAAAAGGCGGCTGTGGACTTAATTTTACTGAGGTTTGTGCTATACACCCAAGTACTCATGGTAATGGTTATGTAGCCCTTTATAAAGATGAACATTTTGAAGGTATGAAAAAACTTATAGATAGCGTACATAGCGTTGGTGGTAAAATAGGTGTTCAAATTTGGCATGGTGGTCAAGTTGCAATAGCTCTACTTCCAAAAGATAGAACTCCTATGGTTACAGAAGGCATGACTCATGAAAATATAAAAGAAATTGTTGATTGTTATGGAAAATCCACTAAAATGGCAGTAAAAGCTGGCTGTGATGCTATAGAATTCCATGCTGCTCATACTTATCTTCCTCATACATTCTTAAGTGCTGCTTTTAATAAACGTGATGATGAATATAATGGTTCTTTAGAAAATAGAGCAAGATTTTCACTTGAAGTTATTCGTACTATGCGTGCTAATATGCCAGAAACTATGCCTTTATTTATGCGTGTAGATGCATTAGATGATTATGTTCAAAATGGACTTACTATAGAAGATGTAATTGAGTTTTTAAAGATGGCTAAAGCTGAAGGCGTTGATATAATTGATATTTCAAGAGGTAATAATAAGTCTGCAGCTCTAAAATATGAAGTTCCTTCAATTGATACTCCTCGCGGATATAACATTGAAAATGTAAAAAAGATACGTGATGCTATTGAAATGCCTGTAGTTGGAGTTGGTAGAATCAATCATCCAGAAATTGCAAATAAATTTATAGAAGAAGAAAAGTGTGATTTGGTTGCTATAGGTCGTGCTCAAATTACAGATCATGAGTTCTGTAATAAAGCAAAAGATGGTAAAACTGATAGTATACGTTTATGTGTTGGTTGCTTGAAGGGCTGCTTTGACTCTATAATGAATCCAAATATTCCTACAATTACTTGTATGAGAAATCCTATGGTTGGTAAAGAAGGTCAACCTATTACTAAAACAACTAACCCTAAAACAGTTTTAATAGCTGGTGGTGGTATGGGTGGTATGATGACTGCTAACATGCTAAAAGTTAGAGGGCATAACCCAATTTTATGTGAAGCTAGCAATAAATTAGGTGGGCAATTTAACTTAGCTGGCGCTGCTCCATATAAAGGTGAGATGCTTGATGCTGTTAACTGGGAAGCTAAAGAAGCTACTCGTTTATGTGTTGATGTTAGGTTAAATACAGTTGTAACTCCTGAGTTGGTATCTCAAATTAATCCTGATGAAGTAATAATTGCAACTGGTGCTGTTGCTTCAAAACCTGAAATAAAAGGTATAGAAAGTAAAAATGTATTTACTTATGAAGAAGTTTTATCTGGTAATATAGAACTTTCTGGTAATGTAGTTATACTTGGCGGAAAAATGGTAGGTTTAGAAACTGCTCAATACTTAACTGACAAAGGTATAAAATGTACAGTTATTGATGAATCTGACAGATTCGGTGGAGATTTAGGCTGGATTAGAAGTATGAATATGCTTGAAAATATGTATGTAATAGGTGTTAATCAAATTCCTGGTGCCAAGGTTGTGGAAATAAAAGAAAATGAAGTTGTATATGTTAAAGATGAAACTGAAACAAGTATTAATTGTGATGCTGTAGTCGTTGCTCTTGGTGCAACTTCAGTAGCTTTAGAAGATGTTCAATTAAAATGTAGAGATTTAGAAATTCCTTTCCATGTGATTGGTGATGCAAAAAGTCCACGTGTAGCTTTAAATTCTACTCTTGAAGGTATTGAAGTTGCACTTAATATAGATAGTGAAAATGCACTTAATGTGTAAGTAATTTGATCCTCTTTTTAATAAGGGATGTAGATAAATTTATAATATAATTTGAGTCTTAAAATATAACTGTGTATTCTTAAGATTGAGTTAGATAATATAAATTAAAGTTTACTTAGGACTATGACTATTTAGTTATAGTCCTTTTTTATTATTTTTCTATTCTCTGAAAATCTTAACAAAAAAGCTATATTTTCTACCTCTTTTATAGAAAATATTTTTAAAGGGATTTATTATCAACAAATAGAATATATTTTAATCTCCTTGAATAATTTTATATAGATACTTAATCAATTTATTTGGGGTGATTTTATGAAAAAAGTTAATGTAGCTATTGTTGGTGCTACTGGTATGGTTGGAAGAACTTTCTTAAAAGTTTTAGAAGAAAGAAAGTTCCCTATAAATCAACTATATTTATTCTCTTCTGCTAAGTCTGCTGGGTCTACTGTAGTATTTAATGGAAAAGAATATGTAGTTGAAGAATTAAATAAAGATGTTTTTGATAGAGATATACAAATAGCCTTATTCTCTGCTGGTGGTGAAATAAGTTCTATATATGCTCCTATAGCAGCTTCAAAGGGTATTGTGGTTATTGATAATTCTAGTTATTGGAGAATGGATGAAAATGTACCTTTAGTAGTTCCTGAGGTTAATCCACAAGATATAAAAAAACATAAAGGAATAATTGCTAATCCAAATTGCTCTACTATACAAGCTGTAGTTCCTCTTAAGGCACTTCATGAAAAATATAAAATAAAAAGAATAGTTTATTCTACTTATCAAGCTGTATCTGGTTCAGGTGTAAGAGGTATTAAAGATTTAGAAGATGGTGTTGATGGAAAACCTAATAGTTTCTATCCTCATCCAATAGCTTACAACTGTCTTCCTCATATAGATGTTTTTGAAGACAATGGTTATACAAAAGAAGAATTAAAAATGATAAATGAAACAAAAAAAATATTTAATGATTTCGATATGAAGGTTACAGCTACTACAGTTAGAGTTCCTGTAAAAAATAGCCATAGTGAATCTATAAATATTGAATTTGAAAACCCATTTGAGCTTTCTGATTTAGTTAATACTTTAGAAAACATGAATGGTGTAATTGTCATGGATAATCCTAAAGAAAATAAATATCCTACTACAGTAGATTCTACTGGTCGTGATGAAGTTTTCGTTGGAAGAATAAGAAGAGATTTTAGTGTAGATAATGGAGTAAATATATGGGTAGTTGCCGATAATATCAGAAAAGGTGCTGCTACTAATACTGTTCAAATAGCAGAATTATTAGTTGCTTGTGATTTAGTTTAATACTTTAATACCTAATTAGGTAAATTCTTATATAAAGGGGTTTTGTATATGTTATTTAAAGGTTCTGCAGTTGCTTTAGTTACACCTTTTGATGAAAATGGTGTAGATTTTGAGACTCTTGGAAAATTAATTGAATATCACATAGAGAATAATACTGATGCAATACTTGTTTGTGGAACTACAGGGGAATCCACTACTATGAGCGATGAAGAACAGCTTGCTGTTATAAAATATACTGTTGATAAAGTTAATAAAAGAATACCTGTTATAGCTGGAACTGGCTCAAATAACACTGCACATTCTATTTATTTAAGTCAAGAAGCTGAAAGACTTGGAGCTGATGGATTATTAGTTATAACACCTTACTACAATAAAGCTAACCAAAACGGTCTTAAGCTTCATTTTGAAACTATAGCTAAAAGCGTAAATCTTCCTATAATTATGTACAATGTTCCGGGAAGAACATCTATGAATATGAAACCTAGCTTAGTAGCAGAACTTGCTAAAATAGATAATATAGTTGCTATAAAAGAAGCTAGTGGAGATTTATCTCAAGTTGGAGAAATAGCTAGATTAGTTCCAGATGACTTTGCTATTTATTCAGGAAATGATGATAGTATAATTCAATTATTATCAGTTGGAGGTCATGGAGTAATATCTGTTCTTGCTAATGTTTGTCCTAAAGAAACTCATGATTTAGTTTATAAATTCTTAGAAGGAGATATAAAAGGATCTAGAGAATTACAACTTAAATTAAAGCCTTTAATAGATGCTTTATTTATAGAAGTTAATCCTATACCTGTTAAAACTGCTATGAATTTACTTGGATTTAATGTTGGAAATTTAAGACTACCTCTAGCTGAAATGGAAGATAAAAACTTAGAAGTTTTAAAACAAGAATTAAAAAATCAAGGATTATCATTAGGAGAAAAATCATGCTAAAAGTTATAGTTAATGGATGCTTTGGAAAAATGGGTAGAGTTTTAACTAAATGTATAGAACAAGATCCTGATTTAGAATTAGTTTGTGGAGTATCTCCTAGCCAAAAAGAAAAAACATCTTTTAACGTTTTCTCTACTATGTCTGATATTTCTAAAAAAGGTGATGTAATAATAGATTTTTCTCATCACTTAGCTTTAGATAATGTTTTATCTTATGCTTTAAATACTAAAACCCCTTTGGTTATTGCTACTACTGGATATAATGAAGAAGAGTTAAATAAAATAAAAGATGCCTCTAATATAATTCCTATTTTCCACTCTTCTAATATGTCCTTAGGAGTTAATGTTTTATTAAAATTAGTAAGAGAAGCTACTAAAGTGTTAAATGGTTTTGATATTGAAGTAATAGAAAAACATCATAATAAAAAAGTTGATGCACCAAGTGGTACTGCTATTATGATTGCTAATGCAATAAAAGATGTACTACCTAGTATTGAATATAATTATGGAAGATATGGCCGCGAGGCGAAAAGAAGTGAAAATGAAATAGGAATACACGCTATTAGAGGTGGGACTATTGTTGGTGAGCATAATGTCATATATGCAGGTCATGATGAAGTTGTAGAGTTAAAACATATAGCTCAATCTAAGGATATCTTTGCTAAAGGCTCTATAACTGCTGCTAAATTTTTAGTTAACCAAAGTCCTGGGTATTATAATATGGATAATTTACTAAGTTAATCTATGGAGGTAACTAATGATAAATTTAAACGATGCTTATGAAATAGCCAAATATATAAAAGAATCAAAAAAAATAACACCTGTTAAGGTTTATATAAATACTAATCTTATCAGCTTCAAAGAAGCTAAGGAATTTAAGGTATTTGGTTCTAATGGTTCTTATATACTTATTGGTGACTATGATACAATAAATGATTTTCTAAAAGGTAAGGAAAATCTTATAAACGATATATATATTGAGTATGATAGAAGGAACTCTGCTATACCTATATACAACTACCTTCATGAACATGCTCGTATAGAGCCTGGAGCTATAATAAGAGATATGGCTACTATAGGAAAAAATGCGGTTATCATGATGGGAGCTGTTATAAATATTGGAGCTGTTATTGGTGATAATTCCATGATTGACATGAACGCAGTTATTGGAGCAAGAGGTATAATCGGAAAAAATGTTCATGTAGGTGCCGGAGCGGTTATTGCTGGCGTTTTAGAGCCACCTTCTGCTTCTCCTGTTATAATTGAGGATGATGTTTTAATAGGAGCAAATTCTGTAATACTTGAAGGTGTAACAGTAAAAAAGGGCGCTATTGTGGCAGCAGGTTCAGTTGTTACCCATGACGTGTTAGAAGGAGAGGTAGTTGCTGGCTCTCCTGCAAAAGTCATAAAAATAAAAGACGAAAAAACAACTGATAAAACTAAGTTAATGGACGGTCTTAGAGATTTGGACTAAATATAAAAGGCTCAAATTAATAAATATTAATTTGAGCCTTTTAATTTACTAATTTGGCATGAATTACAGTTCTCGCATTTTCAAATTCATAGCTACAAGTAGATAAAGTTAGTATTTTATCATTTTCACTTACTTCTACATTAGTGTTATATAAAGACTTGTTTTTTATTTTATTAAGAAATTGTTTATAATCACTTTTAGAATTAAAAGAAGTCTGTATGTAATTATAATTTGCATCAGTTGTATAAACTGAGAAAATTTTATATTCTAATTTTTGTCCATCTGGCGTTTCTATGTATATTTTATTATTTTTATCAAAGAATTTTTTATCTTTAAATTTCTTCAACTCACCAAACATTGTATTATTTCTCATATAGTGACCATAAATAACTGTATTACTATCCTCAAATCTGTTATTTCTATAGTCTAAAAATATAGAACCTGATGGTAAATAATTTTTATTTATATCCTTTTTAAGATAATAGCTATTATCTTTAGCTTGAAGAACTGGGTAATCTATATTAGTTCCATCAATGTCTATCCAACCTCTATAATCTTTATTTATATCAGATAAATCTAAAGTAGTCTTATTATAAGGACTATTTTGTTTAACCTCTTTATTATCATCTACCTCACTATTGCCTACTTTATAATTATTATTACTTTGTGCACTTGATACAAATTGTTTTTCTCTTTCTTCTTTTATTTTCTTTATATTATCATATACTCTATCTGCTTTTTTATAGTCTAAAACTTTAGATATAATATTATAACTTCCAAATAATAATGCTATTATTAAGACTATATTTATTAAAATCCTTGCTTTCTTCATAGTATTTATACTCCTAATTAAACTAATTATATTATATACCACATAAATATAACTTTGAACATAAAAAATTCGCTTCGCTTAAGCCACTACGTGGGCGCTACACTTCATCCGTTGCTTGAGCGACGTATCGCGAAGCGCTTCAAATTGTCTTTTTTGCGCTTACTAAACTAATTGGTATTGCTTAGCTACAATAGTTATCTATAGTTTTTGAAGTATGATAATTTCCTTAAGCGTAAAAAAGTATAGATAAATTTATCTATACTTTTAATAATAACAAATTTTTATAGTTTATATCTATCACTGTAAGAAAGTTGCTCCATCTAATGTCTGAATCATATCTATATTAGGCGATATCCCAATAACATAAAATGTATATATTCTATTTGGATTTATATTTACTAAGTTGCTTAAAACTGTTTTTTTATTTTCCGTCAATTCTATATCCATCTTATACTCTCCTATTGGCACATTTTCATACTCTGTATAATCTGTATAACCTACATTATTAAATATTTCTTCTCCACCCATTAGTATATTAACATTTGGTGCTTCTGGAACTAAGTGTACAAACTTAATCTTCGATGTATTATCTTCTGGAACTCCCATTTTCTCTGGTATAGGAAGTATATCTACTTTATCATTTTTTTCTATAATAGCTGCTGTTATAAGCTCATCATTTTTTACATCGATACTAACCTCACTCAAAGGACTATCCCTTTCATCTTTTAAATAAACGCTAAATATATGCTCTCCTTCTGGTACATATATATATGGTGTAAATTGAGCAAATCTTACATCCATATAAAAAGGAAATCCATCTATATATACATCTAATTCTTCTCCGCTTACCAAAGCATGTAATACTCTAACCAATGAATATTTCTCATTGAAATTTCTCAAAAAAATCCCCCCATTAATTATAATACTTTCATACTAATATCATATTAATAGAAGGGTGTTTTTGATACTAAGCTATATCAGTATCTCTAATTTCTATTTCTGTTCCTTCTGGTGCTTTTATTTTAAATAAACTTTCACCTTCTACTTTATATACAATTTCTCCATTTTTAACTTTAAAATTAGTATATCCTAGCGATTTTATCCTTTTATACTCTTCTTCCACATTATCCACAATAAATCCCATATGCACTGGGCCTTCATTTAAAGATGTCCACTTTTTAAACTTATCCCCAGCTTTAGGCGTCTGAAGTTCTATCATAAAGGTACCTTGTTTTATCCACGTATTATATTCTCTGTTGTGGAAATTTTTACTCTCTTGAACTACTTCAAATCCCAGTATTCTTGTGTAAAAATCTAATGATTCCTTATATTTTTCTGTTTGAATGCATATATGATGTATCATTTTTATCCCCATACTTAATCCTCCTGCAACCATTTTCATTTTGAAGTTATCCACTTTTCAACCATTTTTACAGTTGATATGTGTATAAATATATATTAGCTTAGTTTACTTATATAGTTTATATAAATTACAAAATCTTTGTAAATAAAAAGTTGCTCCTAAGAGCAACTTTTTATTTATCTATCTTCATTTGTAACATTGAATACGTATGGTACGTTTCTGTAATAATCACCATAGTTTAATCCATACCCAACAACAAACTTGTCTTCTATTTCAAATCCACAGTAATCTGGAACTAATTCAACTTTTCTTCTACTTGGCTTATCAAGTAATACACAGCATTTTACGCTTGCTGGATTTTTAGTTTTTAAATGATTCATAACATGATGCATAGTTAATGCTGTATCTGTTATATCATCTACTATTAATACATCATATCCTTCTAAACTAGAATTTACATCTGATACAACCTTTACGTTCCCACTACTTTGTTCTCCGTGACCATAGCTTGAAGTTGTCATAAACTCTATTTTAACTGGAACAGTTATGTTTCTTACTAAGTCAGCACAGAAGATAAAGCTTCCTTTTAATAAAGATACTACTAAAAGATTCTTTCCTTCATACTCTTTAGATATTTGTGCACCTAATTCCTTAAGTCTAGTAGCAATTTGTTCTTCAGAACATAAAACTTCCCACTTTTTAGTTTCGATATTCATAATAAATCCTCCATTATGTATAAATGATACTTTCAATTTTATAGGAGATTAGATGTTTTTGCAAGGAGAATTACTTAACCTTGTTCATATCATCCATTACATTTATTATAACCTTATCTGTAACAGACATACCTTTATCACTTACTCTTCCTAGGTTTTGTATACTTTGTTCTACTTTAGCTCCAACTATACCATTCATTGGTGGTACGAAACATTGTTGTTTAGCTATTATAGCACTTTGTACTGCTGCTGATGCTGCTGATGCTAATTTTAATGCACAACCTGCTTTTGCACCATCACATATCATACCACTTAAGTTAGCTACCATATTTTCTATAGCACCTTCTATTTGTCTTTCATCTCCGCTCATTAACCAAGATAAACCTGCTGTAGCTCCTGTTGATGCAGCAACTCCACATCCACATACTGCTGATAATCTTCCTGTGTAATTTTTAATGTATGCTGTAACTAAGTGAGATATAGCTAAAGCTTTTGCTAATCTTTCATCTGATTGAGGGAATTTCTTGTTGTATGCTACTATTGGAAGTATAGCAGTTAAACCGTGATTTCCACTACCATTTGAACTCATAACTGGCATTTTAACTCCTGCCATTCTAGCATCTGATGCAGCTGCTGTTATCATCATAGCTTGGTTCATTAAGTCGTCTCCAAGTAATCCATCTTCCATAGATTTCTTTATTCCGTATCCAACACCTATACCTACTTTTTGATTTAATCCATAGTTAGCTATTTCTTCATTCATAGCTATTCCTTCTAATAAGAATTCTATGTCTTTAAGATCTAATGCTTCTACATTTTTAACTAATTCTTCTATAGTTATAGTGTCCATTATGTTTTCTTCTTTTTCTGTTGTAACTGCTATTTCTTCTAACCCTTCTTCATTTAATAAAACATTTCCATTTTCTTCTAAGTAAACAAAGTTATCATGCTTAGTTCTTATAATAACCCTTGAAGTTCTAGTTTTTCCTTCTAAGTTTACTTCTATATATACCTTTTCCTTTGTATCCGCTGGTGATATTGATATTGGATGAGTATCCATATACTCTTCTGCCTTTTTAACTTCTTCCTCAGTTAAAGTTTCTAATACTCTTAATCCATTTTCAGAGTGTCCACCTATAAATCCTAAAGCTACTGATATTTTTAATCCTAATCTTTCTGTTCCTGGTATTCCTACACACATTCCGTTCTTATATACGTTTGGGCTAACTAATACGTTATGCTTAACTATTTCTTCCCCTAATAATTCTTTTGCTTTAGCACAAGCTAATGCAACTGCAACTGGCTCTGTACATCCTAGAGCTGGCTTTACTTCTGCCTTTAATATATTAACTATTTGATTTCTTACATCCTTCATAACATTTCCTCCCACATAAATTAAGTTTATACTTTTATATATAGCAATATATGTGCCAACTTTTTAAATTAATTATTATTTTTCTATTATTTAATTTATCTAGTTAAAACGTTTCCGTAAAATGCTTATATGTACGCATTTGTCATCATTTTTCTACATTATAATTAAGATTATTATTTTTTTAGTTTTTTTCTAAATCTGCATTTAAATATTAATTTTGTGTATAAATTTATATTTTTATCTCAATTTGAGTAAAAAAAATCTCAAAATGAGATTTTTTCTCATTTTGAGATAATTTTATATTTCTCTAGTTTTCTATATAGAGTAGCTCTAGATATACCTAATGATTTTGCTACTAGCTCTTTGTCTTTTTTATAATCTTTATATTTATGTAATGCTTTAATGATTTCTGCTTTTTCTAATTCTTCTAAAGTTCTTATCTTATCATTTTGAACTAATACTTCTTCTAACTCTACATTTTTTAATTTATTAGGTATTACATCTAATGTTATAATTTCTCCTATAGACATATTCACGCCATACTCTATTATATTTTGAAGCTCTCTTATATTTCCTGGCCATTTATATTCTAACATTACATCTAGCACATTTTTGTCAATACCAGTTACATGCTTTTCTAACTTTCTAGAATATTCTTTTATCATAAAATCTATTAAATCTGGTATATCATCTTTTCTTTGTCTTAAATTTGGAAGTGATATAGGTATTACATTAAGCCTATAATATAAATCTTCTCTAAAAGTTCCCTTTAATACCATTTTTTCTAAATCTTTATTGGTAGCTGCTATTATCCTTACATCTATAAATTTATTTGATTTTGCTCCAATTTTATTTAGCTCTTTTTCTTGTAATACCCTAAGTAATTTTGCTTGTAGATGCAAGCTCATATCTCCTATTTCATCTAGGAATATAGTACCCTTATTAGCTATTTCAAACTTACCTAATTTACCACCCTTTTTTGCTCCTGTAAAAGCTCCTTCTTCATAACCAAATAATTCACTTTCTAGTAAATTATCTGGTATGGCTGCACAATTTACAGCTACAAATGGATTTTCACATCTATTACTATGGTTATGTATAGCTCTTGCAAATAACTCTTTACCAGTACCACTTTCTCCTGTAATTAGTACTGTAGAAGTGGACTTAGAAGCTATTAGCGCTTCCTTTTTAACACTATTTATAATGCTACTATTTCCTATTATATTTTCTAATGTTATACTATAATCTTTATTTATTTTATTGTAGTTTTTAATAGCATCTTTGTTATCTATAAAGTCTATAACATATCCTTTTAATTCTTTCTTTAAAATAATTTCATTTATATTGTATATTCCTTTTAATTCATATCCATCCAATTTATAGTTAAAACTATGTGATTTTTCTTTTTTAAAATTATCTCTTGATGGTTTTTTTATGAACTCTAAAAGCTTAAATATATTTTTACCATTTATATTATTTTCTAAATTGAATACTTTCTTAAATTTTAAATTATATTTATCTATATTTCCATCTACATCAATAGATACTATAGCCTTATCTATACCATTTACTAAAGTCTCTAGCTTTTTCTTTTCTAATTCTAACTCATAAGCTTTTACTTGAGCTTTAATTTTATTAGATATTAAATCAGCCATTTTACCTAAAAAATTCATTAATACATCTTTATTATTTTTTATAACTTTAGCTTGTTCCTCTGTAAAAGCTATAAGGCCTATAACCCCATAGGTTACTCCTTCGCTTATTATAGGGCAACAAACCTCTGCAAACTCTTTACAATCTCCACTATTGGAGCATTCATTACATATATCATTACAACTTGGATCATCTATTATTATTTCTATCTGTTCTATTAGACATTTATTAAAAGCAGAGTATCCACTTATTTTTTCTCCTATTTTTTCTAAATATATACCTGTACCTGCAACTCTAGTTAAGTCATCATCTACTATGGTTACATCTATACCTAAAACAGCTACTATTGCTTCTGCTATATTTTGAATATCTTCTCTTATGTATTTTAAGTTTGCCATATTAATCCTTTCTTAATCTTTTTAAATTAAGTATTTCTTTTATATCCTTTAATACTAAATATATTTTATTTAGCGTAAATTGTATAGATATTAATATAACAAACATCATTACTACTATTATTAATTGATAATTTATACTCATAACTATATGGCTCCTATTTTTAGTTTAATATATAAAAGACCAGGCTAACCTAGTCTTTATATATATTAGTAAAATCTCTATTTTCTTTTTCCTATATAAATGTATCTTTCATTTTCTACTTCTTTAACATTACCTTCAAAATCTAAAGTTGAAAATAACTTTGCAACATCATTTGGATAATGGTACTTGATATTTTCTCCGCACAGTTTATGCTTTAGATTTTTTAACTTAACTTTAATATTTTTTAAATTTAAATCTTCTAATATTAACTCACCATTGATCTTTAGTACTCTGTTAATTTCTTTAGATGCTTGCTCGAAATTTCCAGTGTTATTAAAGTGATCTAATATTATAACTTTGTCAAAATGTCTATCTTCAAAAGGCAATAGTTCAAGTGTTCCTTTTATAACATTACAGTTTCCGTTGTGTATTAAGGAATAACATACGTCTTCATAAGGGCTATTCTCAAGTATTGTTACATATACTCCTAGCCTTCTTAATCTTTTCCCTAGGTCACCTATTTTTCCTACAAGTAGTATATGATTGCCTACATTATACTTTATCGTATCTAAAAAACAAGTTATATCATCAGAGTTATCTGTCAAACTAATACTAGGGTCGTAATCATGATATAATACGCTTTTCACAGTGCTCCCCCTCTTTACTTTCTGCATTTATAACTAACATCATAGAATAAATTATAATAAATAAGGAGCAACTATTCAACTAGTAAATTTTTAGTTTTTTTATGAAACCCTATTCATTATTATTTTCACTCATTTTTTTTATTTTCGATATAGAAACTTCATAAGCAACTTTCTTTATACTATTTCCATCTTCACCTTTTTTTTCATACTCTCTACTTTGAACTCTTCCCCACATTTGTATTCTATCTCCAACCTTTAACCCTTTAGCAAATTTTGCATTTCTTCCCCAAACTATTGATGGTATATAGTCTGATTTATTGTATGGTCTATTTATTGCTACTAATAAATCTGTTATCTCTCTCCCTAATGGAGTCTTTCTATAAACGGGCTCTTTACATATGTAACCATCTAAAAATATACTGTTTGGATCTTTATTTTCCTCTTCTATCGTCTTTATTTCTCTAACAAAAACAGTTAAAACTAGTCTATTTCTATTATCAATATTTTTATTATAAGACCTTAACTGCCCCAATATACTACATAAATTCCCTTCCTCTATTTTTATATCTTCTAAAAGTCTTTCTGAAACTGTAATAGGAAGTATATCATAAGAATCACTAAGTCTATTTATTTTAATAGTAGTGTTATAAAACTTCTCTCCAAATATTTCATGACTGAATTCTAAGTTTTCACTCAGTTCCCCTCTTAAATTCACTACATTCGTTTCTTCTTTAACTGTTACCATCTTTATCCCCCCACAATTTGTTAATTGTATATTTTATCTTTTATATAATAAATATATTTATAAATTCTTACTTTTATTACTACTTATTCTGTAGCTTTTGAACTCCATTACTATCCACTTTGAAATTTTCTTTGTATGTTATTTCTGATACAGGAACTATTTTATATCCATCTTTCTTTAAATTAAGTATTATAGTGTCTATGTAATTTTCCACATTACTTACATTTGAATGAAATAATACTATAGATCCTGGTTCAGAATTTTTCATTACTCTATCAATAACATGATTTGCACCAAATCCCTTCCAATCCATAGAATCTAGGCTCCATTTAATGGTTTGATGATCTAATGAATTGCTCACCTCTAAAGTTTCTTTATCTGTATCACCAAATGGAGGTCTAAATAAACTTGTTTTTTCTCCTGTTATATCATATATTTTTTCTGATACTAACTTAATTTCTTGAACTTTTGATTCTTTTGATAAATTTTTAAAACTTGCATGTGTATTAGAATGATTTCCTATTTCATGACCTGCATTATGTATTTTTTCAACTAATTCCTTATTATCTTCTATCCAACTGCCCAGCAAAAAAAACGTAGATTTTACATTATGTTTTTCTAAAACTTGTAAAATTTCATCTATATTATTTTTTCCCCATGCTACATCAAAGGTTAAAGCTATTTCTTTATCATTTGTATCAACACTATGTATTGGCATACTAGCTACTTCTTTTTCATAACATACATATCTAATTCCACCTATTAAAGCTATTATAAAAACTATTGTTACTCCTAAAAAGAAAGTACTAGATCTAAAATATTTTATTTTTTTAGACTTATACTTCATATTTACACCTCCTTTTTGTTGTCCTATATTTAAAACTTATTTTTATTTTTTTCAAAAAATTACTATTAAACTAAATTTATTATTTGGTCAAATTAAAGTTAATACTAATATAAGGTGGTGCTATTATGTCAATTATAAAAAGTTCTTTTGGTAATATTAAAGGTCATCAAGTTGAAACAGCTAGAAAGACATTTAAACTTGAAGGTAGACACTATCTAAGAGAAGCACATGGAATTGAAGAAGGTGTACGTAAAGATAAAAAAATAAAAATTGATACAAAGTTCAAACAATAAAAATTGATACAAAGCACAAATAATTTTTAAAAAAACGTATATAAAATTTGATTCCAGGGTAAATTAGTATCAACAATACAATATGTATTGTACACAACATCTAAGGAGGAAATTTACTATGGCAAACAACAACAGAAAAGCTGTTCCAGAAGCTAAGGCTGCATTAAATCAAATGAAGTTAGAGATAGCTAATGAAATAGGATTAGCTAACTATGACACAATAGACAAAGGTAACTTAACAGCTAGACAAAACGGTTATGTTGGTGGCTATATGACTAAAAAATTAGTTGAAATGGCTGAAAACCAAATGGCTGGTAAATAGTATAGTAAATTCTGACATCTAAGTGATAAGAGGCTACCTAAATGGTAGTCTCTTATATTTTTACGAATAAAAAAAGATATTTTATTTATTGAATATATTCAAATTCTACTTTTATTTTTGTATATTTTGGTTTAATATATTATATAGAAATAGTTTACGGAGGATGGTACAATGTTTGAAAACTCATCTGAAGAATTAGCTTCTCACAAGCTTTTAATTTTATATATTTTAAATAAAATTAATATGGATTTAACTAATTCTCAAATTACTCAAGTTATCTTAGAAACTGAGACTATGAATTATTTTTCTCTTCAACAGTTTTTAAGTCAACTTATGGAATCTAAATTTTTAGTTACTTATGAGGATTCTGGTAAAGAATATTACTCTCTTACTCAAAAAGGGTTAGAAATATTAGAGTACTTCTTATCTAGAATACCTGAAGATACAGCTAAAAAAATAGACGAGTATATAATAAATAATAAAGAGAATCTGTTATCTGATACACAAGTAAAATCAAGCTTTGTAAAACAAAGTGATCATGAATTTATTGTTAACTTGAGAGTTATTGAAAATCAATCTAACTTAATAGATTTAAACTTAAATGTTTCATCAGAGAAACAAGCCAAGCTTATTTGTAACAATTGGAAGAAAAATGCATCATATATGTATGCAGAAGTTATAGATTTACTTATACGTGATAACCACTAAGCCTATAAACATATTATTGTTGTAGGCTCTTTTCCTGTTTTAATTTCATTTATAAACATGTGATTTATTGCATTATATACTTTTATAGAGTTATTTTGAGTATCAGATACAAATAATAATTCTTCATTTCTAGAAATAGCTAAACCTTGTGGATTCCCATTTATCTTAATTTCACCTTTAATTTCTAAGTTATTATAATCTAATATTACTACTTTTTTATGTCCTAAATCAGCTATATATACCTCACTTTTACTATAGTTAAAGCATATTTCTACTGGTATCAAAAACTGATTTATTGTATGCTTTATCTTCATATTAAATCCATCTAGTACTATTACACTTCCATCTAATGTAGATACATATACTTCATTTTTTTTAGTATCTACCTTTATATGCCATGCTTTGAAGTCTATCTTAATCTCCCTATCTATACATTTGCTTAAGGTATCTATACAGTATATAGAATTTTTACAAGGTACATATAATTTATTTTCTTTTTCATTAAAATCAAATCCATGCGGTGTTTCTCCTACACTAATTATACCTACTGGCTCTAGCGTATGTTCATTTATTATGTAAATACTATTAGAATCTTCATTAGATATATAAAGCTCTCCTTTAGATATACCTATCTGACTTAAGTTACCACCTATAGACATACTATCTATTATTTTCTTTAGTTCCAGGTCTAGTATATACATTATTCCATTAATTGAACTGGGTAAATACATTAATTTCTGCTTTTTATTTATGCAAAAATGATGCGGATAAGTCCCATCATCTAATAGTATTTCTTCAGTTTTAAAATCTTTATAATCTAATATACTTATGCTATTCGATAGATAATTTGAAATGTATAGCTTCAAACTTTAGCCCCCTTTATTATTCATACATATACTATAATAGTATATTCTTTTGTATCTATATATTATTACTATCTTTTAGTATTGCAATATTAAATATATATTTGATATGATAGGATTGAAAATAATATATTAAGTTAGGGGTTTTATTATGAAAGTAACATTTAAGCCAAGTGGCGTTTGTTGTAGAGAAATGAATTTTGAAGTAGATGATAACAATGTTATAACTAATGTTGAGTTTGTAGGTGGATGTCCAGGTAATTTAATAGGACTTAAGCAATTAGTAATTGGGCAAAATGCATTTGAAGTAGCTGATAAGTTAGCTAATATACCTTGTGGTGGAAAAACTACTTCTTGCCCAGACCAATTATCTAAGGCTATACGCCAATCTCTATAATATTTATTTATGAGTATCGTTAGGTATTTTACCTTATTTGATACTCTTTTTTATTTATATAAAATATATTTTATAAATTTTTAGTCCATTTAAATAATATATTGATAAACTATTTTATAATTGTTTTTAAATTTAAAAAGTGCCTTAAAATAGCCATTGTTACTATTTTAAAGCACTTTGTTTTATACTACTCTGCTAACTCTAATGTATTATTTACTATTGTTCTAACTGCTCCTATCATATATAAAGATCCTGCACTTATTATTATATCTTCTTTTTTAGAGTTTCTTAGTGTATAATTGACAGCTTCTTCTATGTTTTCTATTGAAATTACATCGTCCACATATTTAGATATTTTTTCTTTTAAAGCTTCACAGCTTATAGCTCTTGGATTATCTGGAGTTGTTGTTATTACCTTATCAAAATAAGGCATAATTATTTTTAACACACTATCTATATCTTTATCCTCTAACATTCCTATTAAAAGAGTTCCTTTTTTGTCTCCAAAATTTTCACTTATAGATTTAGCCAAAGAACTTGCTCCATCTTCATTGTGTGCTCCATCAATTATAAATATAGGATCTTCCATTAACTTTTCTATTCTACCTGGCCACTTTGTATTTAATAGACCTATTCTAATATCTTCTTCATTTATATCTAAATTTTTAGCTTCTTTTAAGTACTCTACCACACTTAAAGCTAACATGGAATTATTAACTTGATGTTCTCCTATTAACTTTATTTCTAAGTCTTCATATGTTTTATTCATAACCTTACAGCTATATACTTGAGAATTTATATCTGATTTTTTAATTTTCATACTATCAAATGTAACTTCTATATATTTAGCATTTTTCTCTTTACATATATTTTTTATAACATCTTTTACTTCATCACTTTGATCGTATACTATAGCTACTCCATTTTCTTTTATTATTCCACCTTTTTCATAGGCTATTTTAGCAACTGTATCTCCTAATATACCTACATGATCTAAGCTTATAGATGTTATTACACTTACTTCTGATTTGCTTATAACATTAGTAGCATCATATCTTCCACCCAATCCAACTTCTAGCGCTACAAAATCTACATTTTGTTCACAATAATAATAAAATGCCATGGCAGTTACTATTTCAAATTCTGTAGGATATGAATATCCATTTGCCACCATATATTCTATTTTTTCTTTTATTAAGGTAACTATTCTAGCTACATCATCTTCTGGTATATTTTCTCCATTTACTCTTATTCTCTCTGTGAAAGTCTCTAAAAATGGTGATGTATATAATCCAACTTTGTATCCAGCTTCCTTTAATATACTTGTTATAAAAGAACAAGTTGAACCCTTTCCATTAGTTCCTGCCACATGTATTATATTTATCTTATCTTGTGGATTTCCTAATAGTTCTAATAGTTTAGATATATTATCTAGTCCTAACCTTACACCAAACTTGTGAGTTTCTTCTATGTAATGTAATGATTCTTGGTAGTTCATTTATTATCCCCCTTAGTCATTTCTCTTTTGTTATTATTTATCTACTTTTTATTATAGTATATTTTTTACTAATTTAGTTTATAATATGATATTTAATTACATCATAATAATAAATTATTTTTCTACTAACATAGTCCATATTCCAATCTCTTTAAATCCTATCCTACGATATACTCTTCCCGCTTTTGGATTATCATAAAATAGACATAATGTCTTATTGCGTTTAAGTAAATCACTACATAGTTTAGATAAACATTTACCCATATATCCTTGTTCTCTATATTCTTTTTTAGTTGCTACCCCTACAACCATAGCAGATTTACTATTCTCTGCCGTTATTTGTGATATAGTTATTATTTCTTTGTTGTCATTTTCTATATAATAAGATACTGTGCTATTATCTTTTATTCTACTTCTTATTGTATCAACACTATATTCTACAGAAAATTCCTCTATTGTACTTAATAAATCATATATCCTTTGTGCATCCTCTTCGATGCCTAGTTTTATAGTATCATCCCATTTTAAAAGTTTTTTATCATCTTTTAATTCACAAAAATATGTAATTTTTTCTTCGTAATCTTCCAATACATCTTTAAATTTTTCTATTATAGTATCTTTTCCTGATATTATTTTTTTGCCTTTATATTTTCTTATAATATCCTTAAATTCATATACATCTTCATCTAGTTTTTCAATATATGGTATAAAATTATTTGTGTATCTTAATAAAATACCTCTTAAATTGTTATCTTCATCAAACTTTCCCCATACTTCTTGGAAATCTTTATTAAACCCATGCTGTTCAATATCTCCTATTATAAATAAATTTTTACTAGGCTCCTTTACTACATAATCTAAGACTATATTTCTATGTTTATCTTCTAGTTTCAATATCATAGCATTCTCTCCAATCTTAAATATATAGATTATATATATTCCTTTTTTCGGAAATAATATCCTTTAAAATATTTTACATTGTACTTTATCTAATAAATATAAAAGCATAGGTAGTATACCTATGCTCTATAAATCATCAATAACTTTTATAAAATTCTATGAGTTATTAGTTATTTATATATTTTTCAAATACTTCTCCAAAATCTTTATTGTTATATGTATTTCTTAAGTTTTCCATCCAGTTGAAGTTAAACTTAGCTAAGTCTTCTACTATATTTACCGGATTTCCTTCTAGATGATTTCTTGATATTGCATCATTAGCCATCTTAAGTCCATTTATACCATCTTCTACAGATATATAATTTCTGCCTTGTATCATACTTATTTCAACTAGAGCTTTATATAAATCTTTTAACTGTTCTAGTTGTTTTTTATCTACATCTATGCTAAACCTTTCATTACCGAAATTAAACTTTATTTCTATATCTAAATCTACTGTACCTGCAGTTTCTAATGTAACTTCATCTACTCTTTCATAGTAAAATTCATGTCTTTTTACAACCCTTTTCCTACTAACTGCATTTGCTCCATCTACATGTAAAAGGCCTCTATTAGTAAATACGTATTCATCTGATTTTGACTTTATAACAAAGTATATTTTTTCTCCATCTTCATGCATTATGTAGTCGTCTCCATCAACTTTATCAAAATCTTGAGGAGATATAATCTTTCCTATATCTGATAGTCCTAATGTATCGGCTGCCATTCTTCCTAATATATTTTTTGCCATTTTTCTACCTCCTAATATAAATAAGTATTTCAATTCTCTTACTTATATTATAAACTATAATTATCCACTTATCTCAAAGATTTTTCATAACATAATAAAAGAGCTATCTCTATTTAGAGGTAGCTCTTTTTATATAAACTATTTTATTTTAGCTTCTATATTTTCTATTCTTTCAAGAACTGATTTCATCATTTCTTCGAATTTTTCTTTTTTAGCCTTTTCTTCATTAACTAAGCTTTCTGGAGCTTTAGCTAAGAATCCTTGGTTAGAAAGCTTTCCGTTAACTCTCTTTATTTCGCCTTCTAATTTAGCTTTTTCTTTATTTAATCTATCTAATTCTTTAGTGAAGTCTACTAATTCATCAAGTGGTATAAATATTTTAACTCCATCTATAACAACACTTACTGCATCTTCTGGTATACCAGCTTCATTGTCTACTATTTCAACAACTGATGCAGATGCTAATGTTACAAAGTAATCTCTACCAGCATCCATAGCTTCTTTCTTTTCAGCTGTTGGAACTATTATAACTTTAGCTTTCTTTGATGGTGGAACATTCATTTCAGCTCTTACATTTCTTATGTTTCTTATTCCATCCATTGTTAAGTTCATCATTTCTTCTTCTTTAGCCATGTTGTCTTCTTCAGTGTATTGAGGCCACTGAGCCACTACTATACTTCCTTCTACTGTTGGAAGATGAGTGTATATTTCTTCTGTTATAAATGGCATATATGGATGAAGAAGTTTTAATATCTTCTCTAATACATATGTTAATGTATATAATGCTGTTTGTTTAGCAGCTTTATCGTCAGAGTATAATCTTGGCTTAACTATTTCTATATACCAGTCACAGTACTCAGACCACGCAAAGTCGTATATTTTTTGAGCAGCTATACCAAGGTCAAACTTGTCCATGTTGTCGTTAACTTCTTTAACCACATTGTTAGCTCTTGATATTATCCACTTATCAGCTAAAGTCATAGAGCTTTCAACTGATTCTCTAGTTACACCATTCATTATCTCTTCATCTATGTTCATGAATACAAATCTTGATGCATTCCATAATTTATTTGCGAAATTTCTAGATGCTTCTACTCTTTCCATATAGAATCTCATATCATTTCCTGGAGAGTTTCCAGTAGCTAACATGAATCTTAAAGCATCAGCTCCGTATTGGTCTATTACTTCTAATGGGTCTATTCCGTTTCCTAAAGACTTACTCATCTTTCTACCTTCAGAGTCTCTAACAAGTCCGTGGATTAATACATGTTCAAATGGAGTTTCTCCCATACAGAACATTCCTGCAAATGCCATTCTTACAACCCAGAAGAATATTATATCGTATCCAGTTACAAGTACACTTGTTGGATAGTAGTAGTTTAATTCTTCTGTATTGTGTGGCCAACCTAATGTTGAGAAAGGCCAAAGTGCTGAAGAGAACCATGTATCTAATACGTCTTCATCTTGCTTAAATTCATGATGTCCACACTTAGGACAAGTAGTAGGCATTTCTTTAGCAACAACTACTTCTCCACACTCTTGACAGTAGTAAGCTGGGATTTGGTGACCCCACCATAATTGTCTTGATATACACCAATCTCTTATATTTTCTAACCATTGTAAGTAAGTTTTGTCAAACTTATCTGGTACAAACTTTAATTCTTGTTTCTTTAATATATCTATAGCAGGTTTTGCTAATTCATCCATCTTAACAAACCATTGGTCTGATAATCTTGGCTCAACTACTGTATGACATCTATAGCAAGAACCTACATTGTGGTTATGATCTTTTATAGCTATTAAGTATCCAGCTTCATCTAAGTCAGCTATAAGTTGCTTTCTACACTCATATCTGTCCATGCCTTCATACTTACCAGCTAATTTATTCATTGTTCCATCTTCGTTCATTACATTTATCTTTTCAAGGTTGTGTCTTTGACCAACTTCAAAATCATTAGGGTCATGAGCTGGAGTCATCTTAACTGCACCAGTACCGAACTCTAAATCAACATAATCATCAGCAACTATTATTATTTCTCTGTTTACTAGTGGAAGTATTGCTTTCTTTCCAACTAAGTGAGTGTATCTCTCATCTTCTGGATTTACAGCTATACCACTATCTCCAAGCATTGTTTCTGGTCTAGTAGTAGCTATTTCTAAGAATTCGTCACTACCAACTATTGGGTATTTTATATGATAGAACTTTCCATCATGTTCTTCATGTTCAACTTCTGCATCTGATAAAGTTGTTTTACAATCTGGACACCAGTTTATTATTCTGTTTCCTCTGTATATTTGACCTTTTTCATATAACTTAATGAAGAACTCAATAACAGCTTCGTTACATCCTTCATCCATTGTGAATCTTTCTCTATCCCAATCACAAGAGTCTCCTAATTGTTTCATTTGGTCTACTATTTTTCTACCAAATTCATTTCTCCAATCCATAGCTCTCTTTAAGAATTCTTCTCTTCCTAAATCGTACTTAGACTTTCCTTCTTGTTCTCTTATTCTTTCAACAACTTTAACTTCAGTTGCTATAGAAGCATGGTCAGTTCCTGGTTGCCATAAAGCTTCATAACCGTCCATTCTCTTCCATCTTATAAGTATATCTTGTAAAGTATGGTCAAGAGCATGCCCCATGTGTAATTGTCCTGTTATATTTGGTGGTGGAAGCATTATAGTGAAAGGCTTCTTGTTTGGATTTGGCTTAGATTTAAATAATCCATCTTCAATCCACTTTGAATATAATCTTGATTCAAAATCTTTTGGATTATACGTTTTTGGTAAATTAGTGTTTTCCAATTTCATTTCCTCCTCATTTTATTTAAAATTTTATTTTTATTAAAAATTTGTCTTACTAAAATTATTAATAATACAAGTAACTTAATAACTTTATTTTGATTAAAAGTCTTAAACTTATATATTTTATAGTATAAATTAAAAAAGAGCCATTCATCCTTATAAGGACGAAAAGCTCGCGTTACCACCTTAATTCCCAAATTGAACTCATTCATCTCTCAAGAGTTATATTCCGTATTTACTTAGCTACATCTCTTAATCATAACTTCACTAATCTATAATACAGATACTTAATAATTTGGGCTCTTTATGGATTTTAACGATTCCCACCGTCTAAACCTACTGCTAGTTCAGCTTAGAAACTCCAAAGCTACCTTCTGCAAACCTATACTAAGAAGACCTTTCAGCCTATGAGTCTTCATCTCTTTTAGTAGCATTTACATACTCCTCTTTATCATAGTTTTTATCTTATTATTTATTCTTTAATTATATCCAATTAATATTATTATTGTCAATTATTTATAATAATATATGTACTACTTTGATTTTTTAATTAGCTTTGAACATTTCCTTTCCAATAGTTTCGATCTTGTGTATCTTCACTTATTGGTTCTATCTTATAACCTCTTTCTTTTAATACTCTTATAATGTTATCTAAAGCTTCTACAGTTTGTTCTTTTTCATGCATTAGTACTATTAAATTAGATTTATCTCTACCATAATATAATAAACTACTTAAAATATTGTCTGTTGTGGATTTCCAGTCTAGTGTGTCTAGATTCCAATCCCATATTTTATAATTATTTTCTACTAATATATCATAAGATTCTTTAGGCATATAAGGCTTGCTTCCATAAGGCAGCCTTATTAATTTTGATACATCTCCTGTTATATTATAAAGAGTTTCTTGGCAGGTTTTAAATTCATTTAGTGTTGCTTGTGGTGTTTCATAGAGCTTATGTATATCATGAGTTACACTATGAAATCCCATACCATGCCCCTCTTTTTGCATTCTATTTAATTCATCTGGGTGTTTCTTCATATTATCATTTATCATAAAAAAAGTTGCTTTAACTTGATTTTTTTCTAATATGTCTAATATCGAGTTAGTGTATTTAGATGGACCATCATCTATAGTTATATATGCTATCTTCTGTGGTAATAAAACAGGACCTTTTTCTTTTTGTGTTGTAGCTTCGTTTATAGTTTGAGTTAAAGTACTCGTTACTATATAATTTTCTAATAAAGTATATTTTCTATCCTCATCTTCCTTTGGTATATTAAAAATAACTATGCTTAATACAATAAATGCTACTAAAATTATAGCTAAAATTTTGTAATTTTTTTTTATATTCATCCCCCTAATCCCCTTTGTTTATTACTTTATAATCTTATATCTCTGTTAAATAATCCTAACAATTTCTCCCTGTCTTCACTTCTTAGTGTTTCTATTTTTTTCATATCCATTTTTGCTAAAAATTGAATTACATTTATATTTTCAAATGGAGTTTTTATATTTGTTTCTTTAGAATATTCTTGTACAAATGATTTACCTTTTTCTGTTTCTAAAATACGCTTTGGCCCTCCTACACATCCACCTATACATCCCATACCTTCAACAAAAGTTACATCGATGTCTTTATTTATAACTTTTTCAAGCCCTGCTTTGCAGTCTTTAGCTCCCTGAAAAGTAATAGCTTTAAAATTAGCTTTCGGATTTATTTTTTTTACACACTCTTCAATAGATTTACTTACCCCTCCTGCATGAGCATATATTCTTCCAAGAGCTGATGATTCTATTCTATTTTCTTCTACTTCTTTATCCGCTTCTATATCCAAAGCCTTAAATATCTCCTCTAATTCTTTAAATGTTAATACAAAATCTACTGCTCCTTTTATATCTTCTGCTATAGCTTCTTTCTTTTTGGCTACGCAAGGTCCAATAAAAACTACTTTAGCATCTTCGTTTAAAACCTTTATAATCCTTGCACAGGCAATCATAGGAGATACTGACTTAGATATGTTGTCTACAATTTCAGGGTAACTTGACTTTATTAAACTAATCCAAATCGGGCAACAGCAACTAGTTATAAAACATTCTTCTTTATTTTCTTTAATATGATTACAATAATCATAACTTTCTTTGACAGTAAGTATATCTGCTGCTAAAGCTACTTCTATCATGTCTTTGAAACCTACTTTTTTAAGAGCACTTCTTAGCTTACCAGGAGTTACATCATTTCCAAGTTGTCCTACAAATGATGGAGCTACAGTTGCGTACACAGGATGTTTTTTATCTTTTAGTAACTTTAAAATAGGTATGAATTGAATCTTATCAGATATTGCCCCTAAGCTACATTCTCTTATACATCCTCCACATGAATTACATGTATTGTCCTTATTACAATTAATATGCTTCTCTTTTACTAAACATTCCTTTCCATCTTCTTTGTTAACACAATGATTGCACACTTGAGAGATTACTGATATTATTGGTGTGCTTATTTCCTTTGTGCACATAGCTTTATTTAGCATTTCTTTTATTGTTTCATCTATTTTATCTATTGGATCTAGCCCCATAACTATTCTCATTAAATTTAATATGACCTCTTCCCCAAATTCATTATATACGCTTTTATCTAGCACTTTTTTAGGTATATTATCTATATCATCAAATTCCTCACTCCAAATAGCTTTTATAAGCTCATTAAAAAGCTTCATTTTATAAGTATCTAATATTTTCGTATTTAAATTAATTGATTCCATGAAAAATGCCTCCTTAAATACTATATAGGTAATATTTACGAAGGCACTAAATTTTATTTATTAAATTTGTAATTTGAATATATTAAATTAATCTCTAGATTCACTAGATCGTTTTAATATAATTTATATTGATTGTTACTATTAATAGTATGAAGTATTTCTGCTTCTTCTATTATCTTCCTTAGATGATAATTGAATACAGGACTTTTGCTTTCATCTAAATCCCATTCTATTTCTTCTATTTCATAGATATCTCTTAGAATTGTATAATTTTCTTTGCTTAAGTATAGTTTTTTATCTAATAATTCTATTGACTGTACATGGAAATATATCTCTCTACATATAATTATTGTTTCTTCTATTTTTTCTATATCTATATTATCTCTGCTATAATCTAGCTCATCTATCAACTTAGAATAAGAGCCTTCTACTTTCTTTATCTCTTTTTCTAGCTCTTTTATATTAAAACTTCCTTTTTTTAATATCTTAAGTTCTAGAAATTCTTTTGTTAATTTTTCTATAGATTGAAAATCATTTTTTGTAGTATCTAAATAGTCTGGTCTTGCTAATATATAATTAATAAATACCCCTACAACTACTCCTATTGAAGTATCTAACACTCTAAAGAATGAATACTCTGCGGGGCTAGAATTTATAACTCCAAGATGTATAGATAAAAAAGTTACACATGCAACAACTACTGCTTTATTGAGTTTAAACATATTGCATAGATATATTGTAATAATTACTCCAAGACCACAAAGTAATGCATCTCCTGGCTTAATTAGCACAATTAGAAAGCCTATTATACCTCCAAGTATCGTACCTTTTACTCTGTTAAATCCAGCTTTTAGCGAACCTTTAACTGTATCTTGCACTGATACTACACATGCTATGGTTGAGTAAAATGGATTTTGGACAATCATTGAACCTAATACAACACAAACAGCTACACTTAATCCTGTTTTAAAGGTCCTCATGCCGACTTTTTCTAATTTCAAAATTTTCCCTCCAATTTGTTATTTATTTATATTTAATAATTCTATTATTTCATTTTTTATATCATTTGGTAAGTCCTGCTCTAAATTTCTTTTTAATAATTCTTCATGTTTTATACCATTTTTAACTAAGTATTTTTTTATAATAGGTACTCTTCCTTTAGGATCTCCCATAACTAAATATGCTACAAACCAATCTTCTAGAGTGGTTATAGGTATAACTACTTTATCTAAATTTGTTAAATACTTTATAGACTTTTCATCTAGTATAAACTTGTATATAGATTTATTTTCTAACTCTATACTAAAGTCACCCATAAATTCTACTTCTACTCCATCTATATTATACCCAAAAAACTCTTTAGTTCTAAATGGATATTTAGATGGCAAATCTAGACTTTGACCTATATTATCCATAGCCTTTTTTATTTTTTGTGAATCTTTTGCCTCTATTAATATATCTATATCCCTTGGATTTTTTACTAATCCATTAAATTTTAGCATCATAGAACTACCTATAGCCCAAGTACAATCTAATTTATTTAATATCTCTGCAATTTTCTTTAAAATGTCCATATTTTTTAAACTCCTATCTTTATAATATATTTCTTATTAATCATGTTTATAATTAATCCTTATTATTTGTTTATTTTTTAGATTTATATTATAACATGAGAAATATTGATTTATTTTTATTACAAATAAAAAAGAGATATCCAAAAGGATACCTCTCTTTTTTATTCAATGAATTTGAAAAATCTATATTATTTATAACGATATAAGTTTAACTTATATTACACCTTGACTCATCATAGCATCTGCAACTTTTAAGAATCCAGCTATGTTAGCACCTACAACATAGTTTCCAGCATGACCATATTGTTCAGCAGCATTTTTAGATGCTTCAAATATGTTCTTCATTATTACTTGTAATTTTTCTTCAACTTCTTCAAATGTCCAAGATAATCTCATACTATTTTGAGACATTTCTAAAGCAGAAGTAGCAACTCCACCAGCATTTGCAGCTTTAGCAGGAGCAACTAATAATCCTTTTTCTAAGAAATAGTCAACAGCTTCATTTGTACAAGGCATGTTAGCTCCTTCTCCAATTACTTTAGTTCCATTTTCAACTAATATCTTAGCTGATTCTAAGTTTATATCATTTTGAGTAGCACAAGGCATAGCTATATCACACTTAACAGTCCATATTCCTTTTTGACCTTCAACGTATGTAGCACCTTCTTTTCTAGCTACATATTCTTTTATTCTCTTTCTTTCTACTTCTTTTATTTGCTTAACTATACTTAAATCTATACCATTTTCATCTACTATATATCCAGAAGAGTCACACATAGCTATTACTTTAGCTCCATGTTCCATAGCCTTTTGAGCTGCATATATTGCAACATTTCCTGAACCTGATATAACAACTCTCTTGCCTTCAAATGTATCTTTGTGATAGTTTAACATTTCGTTTACAAAGTATACAACTCCAAATCCAGTAGCTTCTTTTCTAGCTAAAGAACCTCCATAAGTTAATCCTTTACCAGTTAATACTCCAGCATCATAAGCATTTCTTATTCTCTTATATTGTCCAAATAGGAATCCTATTTCTCTAGCTCCAACTCCTATATCTCCAGCTGGTACGTCTATATCTTTACCTATGTGTCTATATAATTCAGTCATAAAACTTTGACAGAATCTCATTATCTCATTATCAGATTTTCCTTTAGGGTTGAAGTCAGATCCACCTTTTCCTCCTCCTATTGGTAATCCAGTTAAAGAATTTTTGAATATTTGTTCAAATCCTAAGAATTTTATTATACTTAAGTTAACAGATGGATGGAATCTAAGTCCACCTTTGTATGGTCCTATTGCACTGTTAAATTGTACTCTAAATCCTCTATTTACATGTACTTTTCCATTGTCATCAACCCAAGGCACTCTAAACATTATTTGTCTTTCTGGTTCAACTATTCTTTCTAATATACTTGCATCTATGTATTCTGGATGTTTTTCTAAAACACCTTCTAATGAATGTAAAACTTCTTCTATTGTTTGATGGAATTCTGGTTCTCCATTATTTCTAGCTTTTACATCATCGATAACTTTTTCTATTACTTCTTTAACATTGTTCCCCATTTTTATTAGCCCCCTTTGAAATTGAAAACATTTTCAATTAAATAGTACTCCACTATATCTATAATATCAACACCTTCTAATTTATTGAAATTTTCTGAATCTTCCTTAATTAGGACTATTTAAATTCCCATATAAAAATTATATATATTTTTTTGCTTCCTTTATCTATCTTGATTCTTAATTTGACTAATCTCTAAAATTTTTAATTTATAGCTTATTTGTAAATTAAATCATAAATTATCTCAAATTATAAATAGGATAAAGCTTTTACTTTATCCTATCTCAACCATTTCACCTTTTATAGCATATATTATTTTTTCACATACATTAGTGCTGTGATCACCTATTCTTTCTAAGTACCTTCCTACAAATAAAAGCCTTACTCCCTGATTTATAGTAGTTGAATTCTTATTCATAACTTCTAAGCAATCTACGTGTATTTGTTCGTATAAATTATCTATCTTGTCGTCCCTTTTTGCTATATCATAGCAAAGGTCTTCATCTTCATTTTCCAAAGCTTTATAAATATCATTAAGCATATCAGTACATATTTTAGCTGATTTTGGTATATCAATTAATTCCTTTATATAGGCTTCATCACCTATTTTTAAAGTTTCTTGTGCTATATTAACTGCATAATCTCCTATTCGTTCTAAATCAAGTGCTATATTTCCTAGAGCATATATATATCTTAAATCTTTTGCCATTGGTTGTTTTAATGCTATAAGTTCAATACTTCTATCTCTTATATATTCTCTTAGAGTATCTATCTCATCATCTTCTTTTATTACTTTTTTTGCTCCCTCTAAGTCTTTATTGATCATAGAGTTAATAGAATTATCTACTGCTTCCCTACACCTTTTTATCATTGCTAATGTGTAGTTTTTAAGTGTGTTTATACTTAACTCTAAACTTGTATCAACCATATATTTACTCCTTTTCTTATAAGTTTTATCCAAATCTTCCTGTTATATAATCTTCTGTACGCTTATCCGTTGGAGTTGTAAACATAGTTTTTGTGTCACTAAACTCTACTACTTCTCCAGTTAAGAAGAATGCTGTTTGGTCAGATACACGTGCCGCTTGCTGCATATTATGTGTAACTATTACTATAGTATATTCATCTTTTAAAGACTCTATTAACTCTTCTACCTTTGCTGTAGATATAGGATCTAGCGCTGATGTGGGCTCATCCATAAGTATTACTTCTGGTTTCATAGCTATTGTTCTTGCTATACATATACGTTGCTGTTGACCTCCAGATAGCCCTAGTGCAGATGATTTTAATCTATCTTTTACTTCATCCCAAATAGCTGCCCCTCTTAAGCTTTCTTCAACGATCTTGTCTAAAACTTTTCTATCTTTTATTCCATGTGTACGAGGTCCATAGGCTACATTATCATATATACTCATTGGGAATAAGTTTGGCTTTTGAAATACCATTCCTACCTTAGTACGTAATTTTATTACATCTTCACTTTTATATATATCTTCTCCATCTACCTCTATTTGTCCTTCTATTCTGACATTGTCTATTAAATCATTCATTCTATTTAAAGTTCTTAAAAATGTTGACTTACCACATCCAGAAGGACCTATTAATGCAGTAACCTTCCTTTCTTCTATATTCATATTTATTTTCTTTAATGCTTGATTATTTCCATAATATAAATCTAAATTTTTTATACTTATCTTTGTATTATTTAAACTCATCTTTTACACCTCGTAAAATTTCTTAGTAATTTGCTTTATTTAATTTCTTAGCCACTACTTTAGCTAATGTATTTAATATTAGTACCATTATTATTAACACAATTCCTATAGCTGCTGCTCCTTGTATATCTCCTTTTTCTTTTGTAAGTAAATATGCATGAACTGTTAATGTTCTAGCACTATCAAATATAGTTCCTGGCATTTGTGCAACTGTTCCTGCTGTTAATAATATAGCCGCTGATTCTCCGATAACACGACCCACTGATAATATAACTCCTGATAGTATCCCTGGTATTGCACTGGGAAGTACTACTTTATATAAGGTTTGGAACTTAGTTGAACCTAAAGCTAATGATGCTTCTCTATAACTTTGTGGTACTGTCTTTAAAGATTCCTCTGTTGTTCTTATTATTACTGGCAATATAATTATTGCTACTGTCAATGCCCCTGAAAGTATTGAGTACTTCATTCCTAAGGTAACTACAAAAAATATTCCCCCGAATAATCCATATATTATTGATGGTATACCTGCTAAACTCTCAGTCGCAAATCTTATTATTGTTACTAATCTTCCTTTTTTAGCATACTCTTGTAGATATATTGCTGATAATATACCTATTGGCGTTGCCACTATTATTGATAAAAGTACCATATAAACTGTGGATACTATCATCGGTAGTATTCCTCCACCACCCATTGGCGAATAATCACTAAATAAGAATGATGGATTTATTCCTTTTATACCTTGCATAAATATATATCCGACTATCACAATTAATGTTGTTACTGTAAATGCCGCAGATAAATAAACTGATGTTTTTAATATATTTTCTTTAAATTTTCTCATGCTAATCTACCGCCTTATTCGAAACTTTATTTAACACTATATTTAAGATTAATATAAACGTGAATAATACAACTCCTGTTGCAAACAACATTTCTTGATGTGTCCCAAATGCATATCCCATCTCTAACGCTATGTTTGTAGTAAGTGGTCTTACACTATCCATTAGAGATGATGGCATTACTGGAGAGTTACCTGCAACAAGTATTACTGCCATAGTTTCACCTAATGCTCTACCTATTCCAAGTATAACTGCTGCTAATATTCCTGACTTTGCAGCTGGTAATACAACTTTAAATATTGTCTCTATATTCGATGCACCTAATGCTAATGAACCTTCTTTATATGCTTTTGGTACTGCTCTTATTGCTGTTTCAGATACCGATATAATAGTAGGTAACATCATAATTGCTAAAACTATTATCACCGCCAATAAACTTTGACCTTTTGGTAAATTAAATATGTTTTGTATTGCTGGTACTATAACTGCTAAACCAAATATTCCATATAAAACTGATGGTATACCTGCTAATAGCTCAACTGCTGGAGATATTATTTTAGCTAATTTTTTTGGAGCTAGTTCAGCTATAAATACTGCCGTAAGTATACCTACTGGTACTCCTATTATTAAAGCTCCTGTCGTTGCAATTAATGATGCAACTACCATTGATGAAATTCCAAATTTATCTGCACTTGGTATCCATTTACTTCCAGTTATAAATTCTATAAATGAATAATCTTTAAATAAAAATGGTGTTAAACCTTTATAGAATACAAATCCTATTATTAAAAGTAAACTTGCAACTGCTATTAATGCACTTATCATAAATACGTTCTTAGATATTTTCTCTGCTATATATTTATTCTTGTTGTTGCTATTTTTATTGTCTCTTTGTTCTATGCTTACTATACGAGACTTAACTAACATAAAAATCCTCCTCAAAAATCCTCAATATATTTCTTATTCATTATTTTTTATTATTCCTTACACACATATAGTATTATTTCTAGGTTAAATCCATATTAGATTTCCGTTAACTTGAAGTAAAATAAAAGGCATTTTTTTAACATAGATTTTACTTTTTATATTTTCGTTAAATTTATGTAAAAATTTGCTTAATTTCACCAATGATATATTAGTACACTTACTATGAATACGTCTGTTACTCAATTTGGCAATTTAAAATTAGAAATTTTCATAGATCAGATAATTTCCAATCACTTAGCATATTAAAATAGAAAAAAGACACATAACTATATGTGCCTTTTTTCTTAAAATAATGAGGATATTTATTTTATGCTTATAAGCCCTTCACCTTCTACTATTTTCTGACCTTCTTCACTTAATATGAACTCTACAAATTCATTTCCTTTTTCAGTAATATTTTCTTCTTTACTAACTAGTAAAAATGGTCTAGCTAGAGGATATTTCTTATCCTTAACATTTTCTACTGTTAATTCTTGTCCTTCTACTGTCAATTGTTTTACTTTATCATCAACATATGAAGATGATATATATCCTATTGCATTTTCATTACCTTCTACTGTAGATTTTATATTTCCTGATCCATCACTTATTTGTGCATCTTGAGTTAACTCATCTGCTTCAAATCCAACTATTTCCTCAAAAGCCCCTCTAGTTCCTGATCCATCTTCTCTTGATACTACTACTATTGGAGCATCTTTTCCTCCAACTTCTTTCCAGTTATTTATCTTCCCTGTGTATATATCCTTTATTTGCTCAATACTTAAATCTTTTACTTCATTTGATTTATTAGTAATTACTGCTATAGCATCTAATGCTATTTCAGTTTCCTTTAATCCTGCTTGCTTTTCTTCATCCTTTAAATCTCTAGATGCCATACCTATTTGAGATGTTCCATCTATTGCATTTTTTATACCTGCTGAAGATCCCAATTGCTGAACTTCTATAGATACACCTTCATTCTTACTTTGAAAATCTTGTGCTAGTATCTCTACTACTGGCCCTACTGAAGTTGAACCTGACATTGTAATCTTATCTCCATTTGATTCCGAGCTTGACCCACATCCTACTGCTAAACTTCCTACTAATATTGTACTTGATAATAAAACTGCTATTTTTTTCTTGAACATAATATTCCCTCCATAGGTATTTGATAATTTACTTTAATTTTTATTCATATTTATGCTACAATTCTTTGTTTATTTTGCTTTTCTTTATACTTTAATATTACAGTTATTTTGTTAAGTAAATATTATGAACAAGTTAAAGGGATGTAAATTATGTTAAGAAAAAGTAAAATTCAATATAGTTCATTTCACCAACAACATGACTTTAAATTCGCCTTAAGCGATGCTTCCACGAAACACTTAAATATATATTGCTCAAACTATAAAAAGGCTTAAAGTTATTAATAACTTAAGCCTTTTTAATGTTCTGTTTTATCCTTTATATTCTTTTTCTAATTTATCAACTAGCCCTTTGAATATTTGTAGAGCTTCTTCAACAGATTCTTTTTTCTCCATGTCTACTCCAGCTTTTCTTAGTTGATCTAATGGATATTCAGACCCTCCACTCTTTAAAAATTCTATATATCTTTCTACTGCTGGCTTACCTTCTTCAAGTATTTGTTTACTTAAAGCACTTGCCGCTGAGAATCCTGTTGCATATTTATATACATAGAAGTTTGAATAAAAATGAGGTATTCTAGCCCACTCTAATCCTATTTGCTCATCAACCACACAAGATTCTTTGTAGTATTTCTCATTTAATTTATAATATATATCAGTAAACTCTTTTGCCGTTAATGGCTCTCCACTTTCAACACTTTCATGAGTTATTTTTTCAAATTCAGCAAACATAGTCTGTCTATATACAGTTGTTCTAAATTGCTCTAAGTAATAATTTAGAAGATATAATGTTTCTTCCTTAGACTTAGAATTTTCTAATAAATAGTTTATTAATAATAGCTCATTTAGAGTAGATGCAACTTCTGCTACGAATATTTTGTAGCTTGAATATATATATGGCTGAGTAGTTCTTGAGTAGTAACTATGCATAGAGTGACCTAATTCATGTATTAACGTAAATAAAGAATTTAAATCATCTTTATAACTCATTAATATGTATGGATGAGAATCGTAACTACCCCAAGAATACGCTCCACCTTGCTTACCTTCATTCTCATATACATCTATCCATCTTTCATCAAAGGCTCTTTGTATTAGCTTTAAGTATTCATCTCCTAATGGTTTTAAAGCATTTAATATTATTTCCTTAGCCTCTTCATAAGTTATCTTCATATCAAATTTGTCAGTTAAAGGAACATATAAATCATACATATGTATTTCTTCTAATCCTAAAAACATTTTCTTTAGATCTACATATTTATTTAGTGTTGGTAAACTTTCATCTACAGCTTTTATAAGATTATTATATACATCCACACTTATATCATCCTGGAATAATGATGCCTCTAGTGCTGATTTGTATTTTCTTATTTTAGAGTAGAATATTTCTGACTTTATGCCTCCATATAACGTTGATGCAAATGTATTTTTATATTTACCATATACTAAGTACATAGCTTCAAAAGCATCTTTTCTAACTCTAGGATTCTTACTCTTTAAAAATACAGAGTAATTAGAGTGTGTAAGTTTAACCTTATTACCTTCTTCATCTTCTATTTCTGGAAATTCTAAGTCTGCAAAAGAAAACATATCATATACATCTTCTGATACTTTAGTTATGTCAGATGCTGCAGCTAATATTTCTTCTTCTGATTCACTTAATGTATGTGGCTTTTCTCTTAAAATTTCTTTTATATGTTTTTCATAGAAAGATAATTTTTCATCCTTCATAAATTCTTTTAACTTCTCCTCTTCTATGGCTATTATTTCAGGTACCATATAAGATGTAGCTGTAGATAATTCAGTAGCTAACATATCTGTTTTTGTAGCTAAACCTTGATTTTCATTTATTCTTGTATCCTCATGTTGCTTCATATGAGTATATACATATAAGTTTTGTAAAAGTCTTGATGCTTGTTCTGATATATTTAGTGCGTTATATAAATTCTCAAAACTCTCTGCTAGCTTTCCTTTGTATTCTTTAGCCTTTTGTATAAGTTCTTTAACCTTACTTATGTCTTTTTCTACTTCATCTTTATTCTTATACATCTGCTCTAAATTCCATTTGAATTTATCTTCTATTTTACTTCTATCTAATCCCATAGCTTTTCTCCTTTAATATATTAATTTTTATCTAGAGTTTATGGTTCTTAAATCTAATATTCTTATTACACTATTAATGTAAAAATTTTTATACTAATATTTTGAGTAAATATTACCTAATATATACTATAAAACAGATACTAATATAGCACCTTCAGATGTGAACGTTCCCATTATAGGACCTATCTCTGCTATTAATACTTCTTTGAAGTTTAGATTTCCTTCTACTATGCTCTTTATTTTTTCTGCTTTATCTATACAATTAGCATGACCTATTATAACTGTTTTTTCATCTTGGTGTCCTACATTGTTTTCTACATACTCTAAGGCTTTTTTTATACTATTACTTCCGCCTCTTGCTTTGTCTATAGGTTTAACAAGACCATCTTCTATTTTTATTATAACTTTAAAGTTTAATGCATTTATTATCTTTCCAGCAACTTTGTTTATTCTACCACCTTTTATTGCATTTTCTAATGTTTCTAAAGCTCCAAAGAATACAATTTCTTCTTTGTATCTTTCTATGTGCTCTAGTATTTCATCCATATTTTTACCAGCATCTATAAGTTCGCTGCATTTTAATATCATTGATGCAACCCCAATAGACCCACTTGCACTATCTATAACTTCAATTCTTTTATATGGATTTTCTTCTAAGTACATTTCTTTAGCTAAAACAGCATTATTATAAGTGCTAGATAGCTTAGAAGTTAATGTAAATACTAAAAGCTCTTCATCATCACCTTTATAAAGCTCTAAAAATCTATCTGGAGATGGACTTGAAGTTTTAGGTAATTCTTTACTTTCTTTCATTTTTTTATAGAAAGTTTCAGAATCTATATCAATTCCCCCTATATAACTCTCTTCTCCAAAAGCTACATTTATTCCTACTACATCTGGTCTTGCTCTATCTAATACTTCCTGTGGAAAATCGCATGATCCATCTGTTATTATTCTTATTTTTTTTGTCAATTTATACACCTCAACCTAAATTTTTAATTATACTTATTCTATATTATTTTAGTGTAAATAATCTACACTTATTATATTTTTTAACATATTCAATTCTTTTACTAACTCATCTACTATTATTCTTCTATCATGAACTAGAAAAAAGCTCAATTTCCAAAGGGATTCTCCCTCAGCTTCTATATCAATACTTTTAACTTCTATTTGAGATTTTTTAAAGATTGAATATAGCATAGATATACTTCCCATGTTATCTATAACAACATTAAAAATAGTATATTTTTTTCTAAAAAGTATTTTGTCTATATTCTTCAATATGTATAGTGTTATCATAACAAATAGCCAAGCACTTATACTTAAGACATAATATCCATACCCTATTGTTATACCAATACATGCAGTTGCCCATATACCTGCGGCAGTCGTTAATCCTCTTATTCCATTTGAGGTTTTTAGTATAGCACCTGCACCTAAAAAACCAATTCCTGATAATACCTGTGCAGTTAATCTTGCAGGATCAACATTAGCATATTCTCTATAATCAAAAAATAAATACAAAGATGTTATTGCTGTTATACATGAGCCAACAGATACTAAGATGTGTGTTCTAAATCCTGCAAATTGATGTGACTTTTCTCTTTCAAGCCCTGTTAACCCCCCTATAACTAACGCTATAAGTAACCTCAGAATCACTTCTTTATGGTCTGCCACTCAAATCCCCCCCTATTTCATATAAACAATATATAAGAAATATTTATACTCTAAAAATCTCCTCTATATTCATTATCGTTGTGTAATATATTTATATGTGTCGGGTAAGCTATTCGTACTTTGTTATTTCTAAATACAATAAGTATCTGTAATTTAGTATCTCTAAGTGCATTAAAATACTTATAAGAATATACTATACCTGTTATTGTATATTTTGCTCCCACTGGACTATCTTCTATATCTGTTACTCCATATACATTAAAAGGACCTTTAGGTTTACCTGATGGTAATTTAAATAGATAATTTTTATATTGTTCATTCATTATATTGCATACTTCTTCTAAAGATTCTAGCACCTTCATTGGATCCTCTTCATAAGGTACCCTTACATGTACTACAACCCTCATTCTCTCCTTGCTAAAATTTCTTATGCTACTTATACTACCATTTGGAATAGTAATTCTTTTTAAATCCCAATCCCTTAAACTAGTGCTTCTAACTCCTATTTCTTCTATAGTTCCTCTAAAAGTTTCATTTATTATTACAAAATCTCCTACTTGCATTTGCTTTTCAAATAATACAAAAAATCCATTAAATATATCTTTTAATATACTTTGAGATGCAACCCCTGCTAGTATACCTACTATACTAGCACCAGTAACTAATGTCCCAAATTTAGTTATATCCACTATTTGAAATTCCCTTAATATGAGAACTGTACTTGTCAAGAATATGATGTAATAAGAAATTGATGATAATACGCTACAAAGGGTATTTTCGTATCTTACATCAAATTTAGTTATTTTACATATCTTGTTAAGACTATATTGTATAAGTTTCAATATTGAATATGATACTGCTATAATTGCTATTGATCTTAAAAAACTACCTATCATAATAAATATCATCCTTACAAATTAATTTTGTTATTAAATCATATAATTATTTAATATTCTCACTTTGTACTAAACATATACAATATTAAGGATGAACATATGATTTTTGAGTATAAAAAAACCCACTTTAATGTGGGTTACTTATTACTCAAATTCATATACTTATTTATTAATATATCTATCTTATTACTCGTATCGACTATCTCTTCTTTAAATATCTCTGGATATTCTATATAAGTATTAATCTCATCTCTTAGTGCTTCTATTTCTTTTTTTAATGCTTCTAACTCACCATTAGCCATATCATCACCACTATTACAAATTTATATAATTTCAATTATATAATAACAAATAAAACCATTATTTGTCAATATTATAGCGGTAAAACGTTATTTTTTAACCAATTTAATTTTATTTCATCAGTTTTCTTACTGTACGAAAATATTTATTCTTAAATATTAGTTATTAGTTGACAATCAAAATCATTATTGATACAATTTAAGTGATAATGAATTTCATTAGGAGGTATAAAAATGACTGTTTACGATTTAAAAGTAGGTCAAAGAGGTACTATTAATAATATAAATGGAAACGAAAAATTAGCTAAGAGATTATTAGCTTTAGGATGTATAAATAATACGGAAATAGAAGTAAAAAAAGTTGCTCCTTTAGGAGACCCTATAGTAGTTAGATTTAGAGGATTAGATCTTGCTATAAGAAAGTCTGACGCTAAAAACATTACATTAAAATAAGGAAGTGATAAAATGATTAACGTTGCGTTACTTGGAAACCCTAACGTTGGTAAAACTACGGTTTTCAATCTGCTTACAGGTGCTAACCAACACGTTGGTAACTGGCCTGGAGTTACTATAGATAAAAAAGAAGGTATTTTAGAAAAAGATATTAATATAGTAGACTTACCTGGTATTTATGCTATGGATACTTTCTCTAATGAAGAAAAAGTATCAAAGAGATTTTTAGAAGAAGGAAATGTAGATGTTATAGTAAATGTAGTTGATGCATCTAGTTTATCTAGAAACCTTTACTTAACAACTCAACTTATGGAATTTAAAAAGCCTATAATACTTCTTCTTAATATGGTGGATGTAGCTGAGGCTAAAGGAATTCATATAGATGTGGATAAACTATCTAGAGAACTTAATATGACAGTAATTCCTATAATAGCTAAAAAGAAAGAAGGAACTGATAAAATAGCTCCTGCTATAAGAAAAGTCGCTAACAATAAACCTAATTTTAAGACTAATTTCGGATCTGAAAGTGAAACTTATAAAGAAATAGAAGATATATTAAGTAGATGTTGTAATCTACCTCATAACAATAAAAAAACTATCACTGATAAAATAGATAAGTTTGTATTAAATCCTGTTTTAGCTTACCCTATATTTATAGCCGCACTAATGTTATTATTCAAATTTACATTTGATTGGGTTGGAGGTCCTTTACAAGAAGGATTAGGTGGTTTAATAGAAACATATGTAGCAGGCCCTGCTGATGTTTTATTAGCTAATGCTAGTCCTTGGTTTAGATCATTAATTATAGACGGTATAATTGGTGGTGTTGGAGGTACTTTACCTTTCTTCCCTCTAGTATTTGCTTTATTCTTTGGTATGTCATTCTTAGAAGATAGTGGTTATATGTCAAGAACAGCTTTCTTAATGGATAACATAATGAGAAAAGTTGGCCTATCTGGTAAAGCATTTATACCTATGGTTATGGGATTTGGATGTTCTTCTCCTGCTATAATGGCAACTAGAACATTAGAAAGCGAAAAAGATAGAAAAGTAACAGCGCTTATAGCTCCACTTATGACTTGTAGTGCTAGATTACCTATATATGCATTATTTGTTGGTATATTCTTCCCTAAAAATGCTGCATTAGTTACTTTATCTCTTTATTTATTAGGAATTGTAGTAGCTATAATAATAGCTTTTATATTAAATAAAACTGCTTTTAATGCAGAAGTTGAACCTTTTATACTAGAACTTCCTGAGTATAAATTACCTACTATAGGTTCTTTATTTAAAAATGCTTGGAGTAAATCAAAAGGATTCTTAACTAAAGTAATTACTGTTATGTTTGCAATGTCAGTTGTAATTTGGGTTTTATCATCATTTAACTTCAGTGGATATACACCAGATTTAAATAACAGTTTCTTAGCTTATGCAGGACATTTAATAGCTCCTATATTTGCACCATTAGGATTTGGTGATTGGAAAGCTTCTGTATCTATACTTACAGGTCTTGGAGCTAAAGAAATAGTTGTTAATACTATGGGTGTACTTTATGGTGATTTAAAGGTTGTTTTACCAACAGTATTCACTGCCCTTAGTGCATATGGATTCTTAGTGTTTACATCATTATATACTCCTTGTATTGCAGCTCTTGCTACAATGAAAAAAGAGTACGGAAGCAAAATGATGTGGATATCGTTTATATATCAATTTGTAATTGCATGGATTGGTGCATTTATAGTTAGAATAATCGGAGGAACTTTATTTGCAGTAGAATCTGGTAGCTCAATTGCGGAACTTGCAGTTGGTGGATTAATAATAGCTATATCAGTTATATTCATATTTAGAAAGTTTACTTCTAAAAATGTATCTTCTGGTTGTAGTGGATGCTCTGGATGCGCTAGTAGCGGATCTTGTCCATCACAAGTTAAAAGTAAAGCTAAATAGAAATTAAATATAATTTAGTATAAAAATATAAAGGGTGAATCTTAGATTCACCCTTTATTTATTAAAAATTAACTTGTAATTTTACTTCTTTTCCACCTCTATTTACTGTAATTTCAGATTTATCCCCTAAAGAATATTGATATAAAGCTTTATTTAAATCTGACATTGTACTTACTTTATCATTTCCAACTTTAACAATAACATCTCCTGCTTGTATACCTGCCTTTTTAGCTGCACTGTTGTCCATAACTTCTACTACATATACGCCATCTTCTGCTGCTAAATCAGTTCCTGTTGATGCTTCAAACATTTGTAAGTCTGCTCCACTTATTCCTAAAGTAACTTTTTCAAAGTTACCATTTTTTATTATTTGTTCTACTATTGGTTTTGCTGTATTTATAGGTATTGCAAATCCTAAACCTTCTGCCTGTGATGCCTTAGCTGTGTTTATACCTATTACTTGACCTTTTTCATTTAATAATGGTCCTCCACTATTTCCTGGATTTATACTAGCATCTGTTTGCATAAGCCCTGTCATGTTAGATTTTTCTGTTTTGATAGTTCTATCTAATCCACTTATTATACCTTGTGTAACACTCTTTTGGAACTCAAGACCTAATGGATTACCTATAGCTATTGATATATCTCCAGTTCTAACATCATCACTATTTCCTAATTCTGCTGGAGTTAACCCTTTTTTATCTACCTTAACCATTGCTAAATCTAAATTAGAGTCATTCCATAATACTTTTCCTTGTGATGTAGATCCATCATTGAAAAGTACATTAACATCTGATGCTTTACCATCTGAAACAACATGCGAATTTGTTAATATGTATCCATTTGCATCAACTATTACACCTGTACCAACCCCTTGGCTTTGTGTAGGTATAGCAAAAATATTATTATTATCTATCGTTGTTGTTGTAATTCCTACTACTGATGGCATTGCTTTATCAGTTACGGCATGATACACATTTTGACTTTTTCCCTTATTATTCACAACTATTTGTGTAGAATTTTCTTTTGTTGAACTTACTAAGTTATTTTTCATCAATACTACTGTGAATAAACTACTTAATACCCCAGTTATTATACAAACTATTACTATCAATCCTATGCCTTTCTTATTTGACATATAAATACCTCCCATATATTAATCATAATATTTAGTTTTTACTTACTTTATATTGTTTATACTTTTAACTCTATAATATTCTTAATACCTATATACTTTCGATTCAATAGATAAAAAGAAATCATCAGCAGATAGATAACTATTTACTGATGATTTTATTATATTACTATATTCTTAACTTAACCTTAACTGATTAAAGTCTTTTTTCTAATTCTTCTTTTTCTTTTTCAAATCCTGGCTTGCCTAAAAGAGCAAACATATTTTTCTTATATGCTTCAACTCCTGGTTGATTAAATGGATTTACCCCTAATAAGTATCCACTTAATGCACATGCCTTTTCAAAGAAGTAAACAAGATATCCAAAGTTATATTCATCTAATTGAGGTATGTTTATTATTAAGTTAGGAACTTGTCCATCTGTATGAGCAAGCATTGTACCTTCAAACGCTTTTTTATTAACAAAGTCTACTGTTTTACCTGCTAGATAATTTAATCCATCTAAATCTACATCAGCTTCTTCTATAGTTATATTTCTCTTTGACTTTTCTACATTAAGAACAGTTTCAAATAATATTCTTTTTCCTTCTTGAATATATTGACCCATTGAGTGTAAATCTGTTGAAAAGTCTACTGATGCTGGGAATATTCCTTTGTTATCTTTTCCTTCACTTTCTCCATATAATTGCTTCCACCACTCAGCTACATAATGTAATTGTGGCTCATAGTTAACTAGCATTTCTACATCTTTGCCTTTTCTATGTAAAATATTTCTGACAACTGCATACTGATAACTGTAGTTAGTTTTTAAATCTGATGCTTTAAACTCTTGTGATGCATCTTGAGCACCCTTCATCATTGCATCTATATCAAGACCTGCACAAGCTATAGGTAATAATCCTACTGGTGTTAATACAGAGAAACGACCACCCACATCATCAGGTATTATAAATGTTTCGTATCCTTCTTCATTTGCTAATTGTCTTAAAGCACCTTTTTTAGCATCTGTTGTTGCATATATTCTTTTACTTGCTTCTTCTTTTCCATATTTCTTTTCTAAGAAATCTTTAAATATTCTAAATGCAATAGCAGGCTCTGTTGTTGTACCTGATTTTGATATTACATTTATAGATACATCTTTATCTTTTATAACATCTAATAAGTCCATCATATATGTTGAACTTATATTATTCCCTACATAATATATTTGAGGAGATTTTCTATCTTCTCTTTCTAAATTGTTTCTAAAAGAATGACTTACCATTTCAATTGCTGCTCTAGCTCCAAGGTAAGAACCCCCTATACCTATAACTAGCAATACATCTGAATCTGACGTTATCTTGTCGGCTGCTTTTTTTATTCTAGAAAACTCTTCTTTATCATAATTATTTGGAAGTTCTACCCATCCTAAAAAATCATTTCCTAAACCAGTTTTTTCATGTATCATACGGTGTGCTGCATCTACATACGTTTGCATACAATCGATTTCATGTTGTTTAAAAAAACCTAATGCCTTACTATAATCAAACTTTATAGTTCCCATAAACGTACCTCTCTTCTTTTTTTAGTATAATGAAATTATAACATAAAATATAGATTACATTAATAAAAAAATAACAAGTAAATTATTTATTCATATACATATTATAATCATATTTTACAATCTTAGTATAATTTCTATTTATTCATTATTTATACTATTATATTTATGTATTTTTTTAATGATTTTACAGTTTAATAATTATCAATCGTTAAAATTTTAACCATAATTTATAATAAATTCTATTTATCTATAAAAAAATACTATGAACTAGAATTGAATTAGTTCATAGTATTTTTACTTATATATTTGAATATTTCATTATAATTTTTTCTGCACACTTTATTCCATCTACTGCAGCTGTAACTATACCACCTGCATATCCTGCGCCTTCTCCACATGGATATAGATTTTTAACATTTACAGACTCTAAAGTTTCCTCATCTCTAACTATTCTTATAGGAGCTGATGATCTAGTTTCCACACCTGTTAAAACTGCATCATGCATAGCAAATCCATTTAATCTTTTATCTAAAGAAATTAATGATTCTTTCATAGTTGTAGTTACGAACTCCGGAAGGCATTCTCTTAAGTCGACAAACTCTATTCCTGGTTTATATGATGGTTCTATACTACCTAATGATGTAGATACTTTATCATTTAAAAAATCTCCTACAAGTTGAGCTGGAGCATTATAATTTTTTCCACCTAATTCATAAGCTAGTCTTTCATATTTCTCCTGGAAATATACTCCTGCTAATGGATCATCACTTCCAAAGTCTTCTGGAAGTACATTTACTAAGAAAGCACTATTGGCATTTACTTGGTCTCTTGCATGTTCACTCATACCATTTGTCACTACTTCAAATTCATTAGATGCTGAGGCTATTACAGTCCCTCCTGGGCACATACAGAATGTATATGCAGTTCTACCATTTGATGCGTGATCTATCAGTCTATAGTCTGCTGCACCTAATCTAGGATGATTATAATATTCTTTGTACTGAGACTTGTTTATTAATTCTTGAGGATGCTCAATTCTTGCCCCTATAGCAAAAGGTTTTTGAATTATTTTTACACCTCTTTTATTTAACATTTTATAAGTATCCCTTGCACTATGGCCTATTGCAAGTATTATGACTTCTGACTCTATTTTTTCTACATCATTTATTACTACTGATTTTATTTCTCCATTTTCAATTTCAATATCTGTAACCTTAGCATCAAACTTAACTTCCCCGCCAAGTCTTATTATTTCATTTCTTATATTCTTAACTACGCCTTTTAATATATCTGTTCCTACATGTGGCTTATGAGAGTATAATATTTCATTTGGAGAACCAAAATTAACAAGCTCTTCTAGAACTTTTCTACATCTTATATCCTTTATCCTTGTAGTAAGCTTACCATCTGAGAAAGTTCCTGCTCCCCCTTCCCCAAATTGTACATTTGAATTATTTTTAAACTTTCTGTTAGTCCAAAAATTATATATATCTTTAGTTCTTTGGTCTACGTCTAGCCCTCTTTCTAAAAGAAGTGGATTATATCCTCTTTGTGCTAATAAAAGTGCTGCAAATAATCCAGCTGGACCACTACCTATTATTACAGGTCTATTCTTTAATTTTGCTTCTCCTGTTTGAACACCTATATATCTTGTCTCTTTTAATTTTATTACATCTTTTATATTAGCTTTTATTAATTTTTCTTCATTTTTAACGTCTACATCTACAGTGTATACAAAATCAATCTTTCCTCTTCTTGCATCTATAGATTCTTTATATATAGTATACTTTATAAGGTCTTTTTCTTTTATTTTCAATTTTTTTAATATAAGTTTCTTTAATACTGATATATCTTCATTTATGCTTATTTTTAAATTAGATATTCTTAACATAGTTTTCCTCCTATTTACATCTTAATAGTTTGTATTTTTACTTTATATCTAAAAATACATTAAAAACATTATAAAAGCTAGGGTATATACCTAGCTTTCTATAAATATTACATCTATATTCTCTTTTTCTAGACCTTCTTCCCAAATTTCATCTAATATAAACTCTTTTATATCTTCTTTTATACTTGATTTTTCTAATTTTGGGTTTAAATTTTTTACTAAAGCTAACATATCCATTGATTTACCTATTCTCTCTACATAAATAGGATTAACTTTAATACTAACTAATTTTAGATCACATATAAATTGTTCTTTATCACTTAAGTCTATTCTATCGTCGTATTTATAAATTTTAAATTCTGCTACACCTTCAAAAGGTGTTATTTCTTCTATACCTGCTAAATTCATATTGTTAGTCCTTTTTAGTTATAAGTCCTCTTATAACCTTCATATTGTTGAATATTTTCTCTAAGAATATTTCAGCTTCTTCATTATCATCTAAAAGAGCTATTTGTAATTCATCATTTTCAGATATCCCTTTATTTTTACAGTATTCTTTTCCTATTTCTATTAATTCATTTTTCTTATCTTGAGATAAGTCAAATTCCTTATAATCTATTATTATATATTGTTTAGTTTTTTGAACACTAGATTCATTATATCCTATTTCTATATGATAAATAACCGCATAAAGGTTATTTGGATTTTCTTCTCCATTATACACAGGAACTGCTGGATTAGATTTTATGTAATTTGTTGATACGGCAATTGCGCTTCCTAACTTAAGACTCATACATGTACCTCTTTCTGTATATTTTATATCTTTATTTTATACATTATTTGAACATATTAAAACCTTTTTTAATAAAAAATATAAAATTTATACAGATATATTTATATTTTTGAATAAAATTTTAGGAATTATATTTAAATATAATTCCTAAAATTTTAGTTTATGCTTTTTATTAAGATACTTTAAGATCTTTATATCTTTTTCCTAATGTACTAGGGCTTATTTCATACTTCTTAGATATTTGAGCTTGTGTTATACTTTCTCCAGCATTTTTCTTTATGTGGTATTCAACAGCAGCTGCCCATCCATTTTCAGATCCTTTAACATCTGAGTTTGTTTTTGTATACTCTTTCCAGAATGATACACAAGCATCTATATGCTCAGCTTCAACATTTTGTCTAAGGACAGAACATACTTTACAATCATCTTCTTGTCCTTCTTCAGAAGTTAAAGCTACTTCTTCTTGTACTTTTTTCATTTTTGATTCTTTTTGTTCTTTTAAATATTCTGCTATACTTGGATCAAGTAATTGTTGCATATACTTATATAATATGTGTGTATGATGGATTAAGAATGTCTTCATATCTTTATATAAATCTTCATATTGATTGAATAGATATCTAACATCATTACATATTACGTCTTTAACTGCACTAGATATACTTATAGTTACATCTATTAATATACTAGTTCCTTCTATTTCAACTATTCTAGCTATCATACAGCTTCCAACTTTAAAGTCTTTTAATAAGTTGATGTCTTCTGTTGAAATTTCTCTCTCAGTTAAACAGTCTTTTAATACTATTTTACCTTCTAATATTTCTGTAACTTCATATACGCTTACATAAGATTCAAATAAACTTCTTAACACTTCAACATCTTGAGTTGTTAAGTTATCTCTATTTTCTTCATAAAATTCAACTGTCATTACTTTCTTATTTTCCATTATGTGGTCTTGGATAAAATAAGTGTTGAAGAATCTTTCAAATTTTTCATTAGTTGCTTCATCCTCAACTATATAGAACATTTCCTTAGCTTTTTCACATTCTTCTTTAAATTTATCTTGTTTAGCAAATTCCTGTATTCTTGTATATAATTGTGAATATTGTTTTTGTGTAGAACTAACTTTTCTCTCAGCTCTCTCCATAACAACATCTTTATTTAAACAGCATTTTTTATATTTTTTGCCACTTCCACAAGGGCATAACTCATTTCTCCCTAACAATGTGACTGTCACTCCTTCATTTTTATATTAGATTAAAGTACAATTTATTATTATACCATTTTTTATTAAATGATTCTATAAATATCATATTATTTTATTAAATTTATGTATACTGTTAAGTTTTGGTATATAAAATTGACCTTTGGATATATATAGTGTTTCTACAGATTTTTTAAATATTCCTTCATATTTATTTTGTCATTTTTATACTTAATACTATTAAATATCTTATAAGACTTTGTATATATACACTATCCTTTCTTAAAATATGTTTTTCTTTTCAAAATCTATCCTAATATACAAAAAAACTATCTAAATTTATAGATAGTTCTTATTTTTTATTTTGTATTCTATTTTTTAAGATTCTTTTTCTGGATAAAAAGGTTCTTTATCAATTAAAACTGATACGTCTCCCTTCTCAGATATTTCAACCTTAAAACTAGATTCTTTATCTTTGCTCTGTGGTCTTGGAGCTACTGTAATAAATCCTTTTGTTACTAACTCTTGGATAATGTCTGTATCATTATTTATTTTATTTATTTCAATTTCTCCACTTTGTATGGCTAAATTTGTAGCCGTAACTAAACCTGATGCTGCTACCTTATCGGCATTAATTTTTGCCGTCTGCTGAACTTCTCCAAACTTCAGAAATCCTATCCCAGATAATATTCCTAAAATAGTTATAACTATAACCATTTCTACTAGTGTGAATCCTTGCTTCTTTTTGCTTTTTTTATTAATCATAATTTCACCTCTTAAAATGAACTTGATAAATCAAACATAGGAGTTATCATTGCTATAGCAAATACCCCCACAAAAATACCTATTATGACTATTATTGTAGGTTCTATAGATTTGATTACTTTCTCTATTTTTGTACTTAGTTTGCTTGTATATAGATCTTCGCTAGATTTTAAACATCTATCTAATCGCCCACTTTCTTCTCCTATTTTTATTATACTTATGAGCGATTTTGGAAATATATTTGATAAGCTTATTGAATATGAAATACTATTCCCTTTGTTGATATGATCTATTGAAATTAAAATTTTTTTATAAATATATTTATTATCAATAACTCTTGCAGATATTTCTACTGCCTCAGTTATCTGTATACCACTTTCTATTAATAGCCTTAGTGTTGAACAAAATCTACTAGCCACTAATAATTCTATTATACCTCTTATTATTGGCAATCTTAATGCTACTATATATAGTATAGCTTTAAATGTGTAAGTATATTTATATAAATAAAATATCCCAGATACTATTGATAATAAACCAAATATTATTGTACTAAAGTTATTTCTGAAGAATTTTCCTAAATTTATAAGTACCTTTGTTAATACTGGAATATCTATATCATTTACTATGAAAATAGATTCAAAATTTGGTATTATCATAGTTATTGCAACTATTACAGAGATTAAAAATGATATACAAACAAATGCTGGGTATATCAACATATTTTTTATCCTAGACTTGGACTTATATTGATTGTCATAATACTTAGCTAGATTATTCATAGCATATTCTAACTTTCCAGTAACTTCACCTGCTCTTATAGTACTTATAAAAAACATTGAAAATGAATTTGTATTTTGAAATGATTGACTTATAGAATTACCTTTTTGTATATCTTGTATTATTTTATTTATGACTCTTCTTATCTTTGGGCTTGATTGATTTCTTATTAATTCAAATGCATTTATTATATGACATCCTGAATCTAATAATATACCCATTTCATTGCATAAATCTTTTAATTCTCTATCTTTTAATTTGTATGATTTCTCTTTTAACTTTTTATTTTTATTATTTACTACTTTACTTTCAGTAAAATCCTCATATATATTAGAATCCATTTTATCCTCGTTTATTGTATAAATTATAATTTTAAATACCTATTTCTAAACTTATGTATTCTTCTTCAGTAGTTATATTATTATCGATTAAATCTTTTGCACTTTCTTCAAATGTTATCATGCCATTTTTTATTGCAGTATCTTTTATGGTGTTATAATCTTGCATATTTTGTATATCTTTTCTTATATCATTATCTATTTCTAGTATTTCATAAATAGCAGTTCTTCCTTTATAGCCCAATCCATTACATTCTTCGCACTCCCTATTTGTATGTTTCTCATTAGTTTGGTTTAATTCATTTACTTCCTTCTGCATAATACAAGTGGTACATACTTTTCTTATGAGCTTTTGAGATATAATTCCTATTAGAGATGCACTTATCAAATATTGTGGTATTTCCATATCTAATAATCTAGATATGGCAGATACTGCATCTTTAGTATGTATAGTACTTATCACTAAATGGCCTGTAGTAGCTGCTTTTATTGCTATTTTTGCTGTTTCTATATCTCTTATTTCTCCAACTATAATTATATCTGGGTCTTGTCTTAATATAGACCTTAATCCATTTTCAAAACTCAAGCCTACTTTATTATTTACTTGTATCTGGTTTACTCCTTCTATTTTGTACTCTACAGGATCCTCTATAGTCACTATGTTTTTACTTGTGCATTTTAAATCATTTATTATAGAGTATACTGTTGTAGTTTTTCCACTTCCTGTTGATCCTGTTACTAATAATATCCCTGACTTTTTATTTATAATACTTTCTATCTTATCTATAGCTTTATTAGAAAATCCAAGTTCTTCTTTTCTTTTTAGAAATGACTTTCTATTTAATATTCTTAAAACAATTTTTTCACCATAAACAGTTGGTAGAGTTGATGCTCTAATATCAATCACTTGACCTTTTACCTCAATGGCAAGTCTACCATCTTGAGGTAATCTTTTTTCAGTTATATTCATAAATGTATCTAATTTTATTACTACTAATAGTTGTTGATATACTTCATATTCTATTTTTATATCTTCTACTAAGAATCCATCTATCCTTAACCTAACTATTATATGCTCTTTAAATGGTTCTATGTGTATATCACTAGCATTTTTTATTATAGCTTTGTCTAATATACTTTTAAAAATGTCTCTTGCATAAGTTTCATTTAAATTTATATTATTTCCTATGTACAATTCTTCTTCTGGTCTTTTTAGAACTTCTTCTTTTACATCATTTTGTATGTGTTTATGTTTCATATTAAACACTTTGTATTTGTTTCTAATTATTTTATTTTTTAAAGATATACTCTCAATTTTATTTAGGTTTATTTTATTTACCTCCTATATACTCAAATTTACCTTGATAATTAATTTTTCCAATTTGATACTCTCTAATTAGTATCGCCATCATGCTACTTATTAATATATACTAGTTAATATTATCAACATATATTTGTCTTTCATACAACTATACTCCCTATAAATTAATTTTTATGTTATTTAATTTCTAATAATATCATCCATATTTTTAATAACTCTTTAGAGTTCTAAGTATATTAAATAATATGTAGTTTAATTCTAATAAAAAAAGAGAAAGACACGTTGTGCCTTTCTCTTTTTTTATTATTCTTCATACTTCAAAATTCTATTTATTATCTCTTCTTTTAACTCTTCCATTTTATCAAAGTTCATATTAGGCACATAGTATGCTTCTATAATATCATGCTTTGCCTTAGCCTTTTTTAAGTTTGATATAGCATAATTTAATAGCTCATCAAATACTTTTTTATCAAACTTAATTTCTTCTATATATTTTTCTAATTTTTCTTCATCTAGGTAAGCATTTAAATTTATAGTATTCTTACCTTCAAATAAACTACTTACGGTTATACCTATATCTAAATCTTTTATTATTACAGTTTCAATCTTATCCTTAATAAGTGGATAATGAAAAATTTCCACATTCATTCCCTTTTGAATGGCTTTATCACATATATTTCGTAAAAACGTAGTTTTACCTGTTCCTATATTACCTTTCAAGTGATATACCTTATTAACTTGACTTAATATACTATCTGCATAATCTAAATGTCCGACTGGTGTTATAGCTGTTCCAAATAAATGTCTTGGTGATTTATAAATACCAGTACTACTAGAATCTTTAAATATATCGTGTATAAAATGCTCTATTTTTAGATTTACTTGACCAAAGTCCATGCAATCTCTATACTTTTCTTCTATATCATAATAAATTGGCTCAGCAGCTTTTAAATACTTATATGCTCTTTTAAATGAGTTACTTATATCTTTTCCACATTCTACAATAGTATCTTTATTTTTTTCTAATTTTTCTACATCCCAATATTCACCAAAATTTAATATTTCATCTATAGCACCAGGGTCTTTTGGGTCTACAATATGCGGTGCAGTTGCATCTAGCAGAACTACTCCTAATTTAAGTATCACAACCCCATCTAAAGAGCTTGGATCTGATGGACAGTAGTGTAGCTCTACATCATACCCTTTTTCAATAAATTCTTTTGCTATTTTTTTCATAAATGATGATTTTCCAACTCCTGGTCCACCTTTTAAGCAAAAGATTCTATTAACATTTTGAGGTATTATATTATCAAAAAAATTAAATGATCCATTTGCCGTATTTCCACCTGGGAATAACTTCCTAACTCTACCTGCCATGATTTAGCCCCCTCATATTTTTCTTCTACTTTATAAAATATTAATTTGCATTTTATTTTGTTACTATCTTAAAAATTATTTTGTCTATAACTAATTATTTTAATACATTTTTTTATATTAAAATTCAATGAATACCTTTTATAATTATATTCTTATTTACTTATAATATTTATTTAATCATTTTGTAATATAGCTATATTTAACTAAATAATCTTAAATAAAAATAGAACCGTCTCAATTTTGAGACGGCTCCTTATACTACGCTACATTATTTTGTATTTCTTGTTTTATCTTCTTATTTTTAATTATATTATAAATTGGCAAGCCAGCTAATGTTATTATAAGTCCTAATATAGCATTTTGTGTTTGAGTGATAAATGTACTAACAACAATAAATACTCCTCCTATTATTGCTATTATAGGTATTACTGGATATAACGGTACTTTATATGATCTCTTCATATTTGGCTTATCTTTTCTAAGTTTTATAACTCCTACAAATAACATTGTGTAGAATATCCATATTGTAAATATTGCTAAATCAGATAGGAAATTGAACTGACCTGATAAAGAATATATTATTGCTAACCCAGCTATTAACCACATTCCATTTAATGGAACACCATTATTATTTAACTTAGCAAAAGTTTTTGAAAAAGGTATTCTCCCGTCACATCCCATTATATAAGGTATTCTTCCTCCGGTCATCAAGAAACCATTTAATGTTCCAAATACCGATATTAATATACCTACACTTATCACCTTAGCTCCTGATTCTCCAAATAATTTACTTGCTACAAGTGTAGCTGGTGCACTTACTGCTGCCATCTCTGATGCTGGAACAACACATAAGTATGCTACATTTATAATTATGTATACTCCCATTACTAAAGAAATTCCGCCTACTATAGCTTTAGGTAAATGCTTAGCTGGATCTTTCATCTCACCTGCTAATGCTCCCACATATATCCATCCATCGTATGCAAATAAAGTTGCTATAAGTACTTGAGATATGGCGCTAACCATATTCGTATTTTCACCTACCAGAGGTGTCATTATATCTGTTGATGGTTCTCCTTTTATAAATCCAAATATAACTATAAGTGCTAAAGGTATTAACTTACATATTGTAGATACAGTTTGTATTCCTCCTCCAAATTTGGCTCCTAGAGAATTTAATAAAGCTATAAGCACTATTACTCCTATTGCAATTAAAATTACATATATGTCACTTTGTAAACTCAATAAGCTCACTGCTTCTTGTGCAAATATAATTCCTAGCGCTGCTGTTATTGCAGGTATAAATAGTATAGATTGCATCCATCCTGTTAAAAATCCTACTTTTTCACCGTAAATTTCTTCTAAATAAACTATTAATCCACCTGGTTTTACTATACTAGAAGATATTTCAGCTGCTGTAAGCCCAGCAGCTATAGTTATAAGTCCCCCTATTAACCATGCTAAAAGTCCTAGACATGCTCCTCCATTTGTAGATTCATATATGGCTTGTGGTTTAAAGAATACTCCCGAACCTATTAGCATTCCTACTACCGTAGAAAGTGCTGCACTTAAGCCTAATGTCTTTCTTAATCCTTTTTGATTATTGTTACTCATTGTTTCACCCCCAAGTTGCTCTATTTCGTGTTATTTTACATATTTTACTATTTAATTTAATAAATATCAATATAAATTGACATTTTAGTTTTAATTTTTTAAATTTTTTTAATTTTAAAATATTTACTTTAATTAATATAAATTTATAAATTATTTTTCTATAAATAATATAAAAAAATAGACTATCTCAGTTTTGAGATAGTCTATTTCATACTAGTCAACAGTTATTTCATAACCAGCTTCATTGTATTGGCTTATTATTTCTTTCCATATTTCTTCTACTCCAGTTTTCTTAAGAGAAGATATAGGAAGTATCTTTTCATCTTTATCTAATTGTAATTTCTTTCTTATCATACTAAAATGCTTTTGGTATTTACCTTTAGCTATTTTATCTGCTTTAGTAGCTATTACTACGCATTTATATCCAAAGTGCTTTATCCATTCATACATCATAACGTCATCACTTGTAGGTTCATGTCTTATATCTACTAATAAGAATATTGCACATAATTCTTCTCTATCAGCTAGATATCTTTCCATTATAGTTCCCCATTTTTCTTTTTCAGATTTTGCAACCTTTGCATATCCGTAACCTGGAAGGTCAACAAAGAAAAATTCTTGGTTTATAAGATAGAAGTTTATTGTTCTAGTTTTACCAGGCGTCTGACTTGTTCTAGCAAAATTTCTTCTATTTAATAATGTATTTACTGTTGATGATTTTCCAACGTTAGATCTACCAACTAAAGCTATTTCTGGTATACCTTCGTCTGGGTATTGAGCTCTGTTTACTGCACTCATTGTTATTTCTGCACTTCTAATTTTCATTACTTTTCACCATTCCTTACTAATGCCTGCTCTAATACTTGGTCCATATGGTCTACAAGTACAAATTCCATTTTTTCTTTTACATTTTCAGGTATTTCATCTAAATCAGCTTCACACTCTTTTGGAAGTAATACCTTTGTTATTCCAGATCTATGTGCAGCCAATAGTTTTTCTCTAACTCCACCTACAGCTAAAACTCTTCCTCTAAGAGTTATTTCTCCTGTCATAGCAACATCATTTCTTACTGGTATATTTGTTAATGCTGATAAAACAGCTAAAGCCATTGTTATACCTGCTGATGGACCATCTTTAGGTACTGCACCTTCTGGTAAATGTATGTGTATATCTTTATTTTGGTAAAAATCAGGATCTATATCAAATTTGTCAGCAATTGATCTTATATAAGATATACCTGTTCTAGCTGATTCTTTCATTACATCACCTAGTTTACCAGTTAATACTATTTGGCCTTTACCTTTTACAACATTTACTTCTACAGTTAGAGTTTCTCCTCCAACAGACGTCCATGCAAGACCTGTTACAACACCTACTTCTGGTTTAGTTCCTGCTAATTGATGTCTATATTTATTCTTACCTAAGTAATCATCTAGGTCAGATTTATTTATAACTATTTCTTCTAAAGATTTATCTTCTACATACTTTTTAGCTGCTTTTCTGCATATTTTACCTATAGTTCTTTCAAGGTTTCTTACCCCTGCTTCTCTAGTATAAGATCCTATTATCTCTCTCATAGTTTCTTCATTTATTTTAACAAAACCAGGTGCTAAACCATGTTCTTTTATTTGTTTAGGTAATAAATATTTATTAGCTATATTAAGCTTTTCCTCTTCTATATATCCAGATACCTCTATTATTTCCATTCTATCTAATAAAGGTCTTGGAATAGTTCCTAAGCTATTTGCAGTTGTAACAAATAATATTTTTGATAAATCAAAAGGAACTTCCATGTAGTGATCCACAAAATCTTTGTTTTGCTCTGGATCTAAAACTTCTAACATTGCAGCAGATGGATCTCCCTTATAATCTGCTGACATTTTATCTATCTCGTCTAGTAAGAATACTGGATTTTTAGTTTTGGCTTCTTTTATTCCATTTATTATTCTTCCTGGTATAGCTCCTACATAAGTTCTTCTATGACCTCTTATTTCAGCTTCATCTCTAACTCCACCTAAAGATATTCTAACGAATTTTCTTCCTAATGAGTTCGCTATCGATTTTGCTATAGATGTTTTACCAACACCTGGAGGTCCTACTAAACATATGATAGGTCCTTTTAGTGATTTTGATAATGTTCTTATAGCTAAATACTCAAGTATTCTTTCTTTTACTTTTTCTAATCCATAATGTTCATTATCTAATATTTCTTTAGCTTTTTCTATATCAAGCTTGTCTCTAGTTTCATTGTTCCAAGGTAATGAGAATATATTATCTAAATACCCTCTTAAAACTGATACATCTGGAGACATTGGTGATATTCTAGAAAACTTATCTATTTCTTTAGATATCTTTTCTTTTGTTTCTTTAGGAGCTTTTATTTTCTTAAGCTTTGCTCTATACTCGTCAGCTTCAGAATTTATGTCTTCTTCTTCTCCTAATTCTTTTTGTATAGCTTTTAATTGTTCTCTTAGGTAATATTCCTTTTGAACCTTATTCATTTGCTTTTTAACTCTTAGAGTTATTTTCTTTTCTATTTTAAGTATATCTATCTCTTCTAAAAGAGTTTTGTATATTAATTCTAATCTTTTCTTAATATCAAATTCTTCTAAAACTTCTTGCTTTTGTTCTGGTTTTAGATAGATATTAGCAGCTATAGTGTCTATAAAACGATCTACATTTTCTATTTCACCTAGAGATATTAATATTTCTGGTGATACTCTATTTCCTATGTTTATGTACTCTTCAAATGCATCAAACACATTTCTTACAAGTGCTTCTACCTCAATATCTTCTTCTGCATTTTCATCATCGTATGCTATTTCCTCTATTGTTGCTTTAAAATACCCTTCTTCATTGCTTACTTCTTTTATTTTACCTCTTGAAATTCCTTCTACTAATACACGTACTGTATCCCCAGGAAGTTTTATCATTTGTTTAACTTTACATATAGTTCCTACATGATAAAAATCATCTTCTGTTGGCTCATCAACTTCTGCTGCTTTCTGAGAAGTTAAGAATACTAACTCATCAGCTAACATAGCTTGGTCTAAAGCTTTTAAAGATATTTCTCTTCCTATGTCAAAGTTTAGTATCATATATGGGAATATCGCTAATCCCCTCAGTGGAATTAGCGGTAATTCATGTTCTATCTTCGTATAATTCTGTTCCACTAATATCACTCCTTAAAGTGCTAGATTTTATTGCTTTATATATTATATATTTACAATCCCTAATTTTCAACATTTATAGAAAAATTCACTTTTCTTAAAGAATGTATAAACAAATTTATTGATTTGATAAAATCTTTTATCATTTTTCTCTTATTTTATTATGTTGTAATATTGAATGTAATATACTAATGAATAAACTTTATATTTTCTATTTTAAGATAATATATATTTATAAATATACTCTTATATAATTTTTATGATAAACTTTAAATAGGTTTTATATGAATAGTTTATATGATATTTTAATAATAAACAAGTTTTGACTATTATATGTAATGATCCTCTTTTATCTAATTAATGATATTTTATACTTTTTAAAGTTTATTAATCTATTAATACCCATTAATTATAGTTATAAAATCCTTACATTTAAAAAGGAGCTTTTAAGGCTCCTCTTTTTTATTATGCACTTTCTTCTTGATCTTTTAATATAAATACTGGTTGTTCTCCTTTAGTTACACATTCCTTTGTAACTACAACTTTTTTAACGTCATCTCTTGATGGAACTTCAAACATGCTCTCCATCATGATTCCTTCAACTATACTTCTAAGACCTCTTGCACCTGTGTTTCTTTCTATAGCTTTATTAGCTATTGCACGAAGTGCGTCATCTTCGAATTCTAGTTCAACGTCATCTATTTCTAAAAGCTTTTTGTATTGTTTTACTAAAGCATTTTTAGGTTCTTTTAATATTTGAACTAAAGCATTTTCATCTAATAATTCTAGAGTTGCAACAACAGGAATCCTTCCTATAAACTCTGGTATTAAACCAAATTTAAGTAAATCTTCTGGAAGTACTTGGGCATATACCTTTCCTAAATCCATTTCTTTTTTACTTTCAATTTTAGCTCCAAATCCTAGAGTTTTTTCTTTACCACGGCCTTGTATTATTTTTTCAATACCATCAAAAGCTCCACCTAATATAAATAATATATTAGTTGTATCTATTTTTAAGAATTCTTGATGTGGATGCTTTCTACCACCTTGTGGTGGAACGTTAGCTGTTGTTCCTTCTAATATTTTTAAAAGAGCTTGTTGAACACCTTCTCCACTAACATCTCTAGTTATAGATGGATTTTCTGATTTTCTAGCTATCTTATCTATCTCATCTATATATATTATTCCTCTCTCAGCCTTTTCTACATCAAAGTCAGCTGCTTGGATAAGCTTTAGTAGTATGTTTTCTACGTCTTCTCCAACGTATCCAGCTTCTGTTAAAGATGTTGCATCAGCCATTGCAAAAGGAACATTTAGAGTTTTTGCTAGTGTTTGAGCTAATAATGTCTTCCCTGAACCCGTAGGCCCAAGTAAAAGTATATTACTCTTTTGTATTTCTACATCTTTATTGCTTGCCTTTTTACTGTATATTCTTTTATAATGATTATAAACTGCTACTGATAAAGCTTTTTTAGCTGTTTCTTGACCAATTACATAACCATTTAAGATGTCCATCATCTCTTTTGGCTTAGGTAGAGATGTTGTATCCTCTTCAACAGTGTCTTCTATTTCTTCTTGGATTATTTCATCACAAAGTTCAACACACTCATCACATATATAAACACTTGGACCTGCAATTAACCTTCTTACTTGCTCTTGGTTTTTGCCGCAGAATGAACATTTTAACTGTCTTTTGTCTTCATTTTTTGACATATTAAGCACCTCTTCCTATCTACGGTCTTTTTGTGTGATTACTTCATCTATTAAACCATATTCCTTAGCTTCTTGTGCGCTCATGAAGTTATCACGTTCAGTATCCATTTGAATAGTTTCTAATGGCTGACCTGTTCTTTCAGATAATATTTTATTTAAAGTGTCTTTCATTTTTAATATTCTTTTTGCGTGTATTTCTATATCAGTTGCTTGCCCTCTAGTCCCACCTAATGGTTGATGTATCATTATCTCACTATTTGGTAATGCAAATCTCTTTCCTTTTTCTCCTGCTGCTAATAAGAATGCTCCCATAGACGCTGCCATACCTATACAGATAGTGCTTACATCTGGTTTGATATATTGCATTGTATCATATATTGCCATTCCAGCAGTTATACTTCCACCTGGTGAATTTATATATAAATGTATATCTTTATCTGGGTCATCTGCTTCTAGGAAAAGTAATTGTGCCACTACAAGACCTGCTGTAGCATCATTTACTTCGTCTCCTAAGAATATTATTCTATCTTTTAGTAATCTAGAATATATATCGTAAGATCTTTCTCCTCTTCCTGTTTGTTCAACAACTACAGGTACTAATGCCATAGATCATACCCCCTCTATATGTTTATATTTATTTTGTTTATATATAATTTACAGTAGCCTAAAAGGCTACTGTAAAAAATTAAGCTATTACTGCATTATCAACTAATAAATCTATAGTTTTTCTTATCTTTATTTGACCTTTTATATCTTCTATGTCAGTTTCTCTTAAAGATGCTTTTATTTTATCAGATTCCATGTTGTACATTTTAGCCATTTTTTCTAATTCTTCATTCATTTCTTCTTCTGAAACTTCTATAGCTTCAGCTTTAGCTATTGCTTCTAATACTAATGAAGATTTTACTAATCTAGCAGCATCTTCTCTTCTTTCTTCTCTTAACTCTTCTATGCTTCTTCCAGTCATTTGTAATAACTGTTGTAAGTTTAATCCTTGGTATTGTAATTGCATGTTAAGTTCCATTAACATATTGTCTATTTGATGTTGTATCATAGCTTCTGGTATTTCTACTTCTGTATTTGCAGAAACTTTTTCAACTATAGCATTTCTCATTTCAGCTTCAGCTGAAGCTTTTGCGTTTTCTTCTAACTTAGCTCTTAAGTCAGATTTTAATTCAGCTAATGTATCAAACTCACTTGAATCTTTAGCAAATTCATCATCTAATTCTGGTAATTCTTTTACCTTAACATCATTTACTTTAACTTTGAATACTGCAGGCTTTCCAGCTAAGTTTTCAGCATGGTATTCTGCTGGGAACTCAACGTTTACTTCTACTTCTTCTCCAGCTTTCTTTCCTACTAATTGATCTTCAAATCCTGGTATGAAAGTGTTTGATCCTATAACTAAGCTATAGTTTTCACCTTTTCCACCTTCAAATGCTACACCATCAACGAATCCTTCGAAGTCTATTATAGCTGTGAATCCTTTTTCTAATGCTTTATCTTCTGCACTTACTAATCTAGCGTGCTTGTTTTGCATTTCTTGTAGGCTTACTTCAACTTCTGCTTCAGTTACATTATTATCAACTTTAGCTATTTCTATACCTTTGTAAGCTCCTAATTCAAACTCTGGTTTAACCTCAACAGTAACAACCATAACTAATCCGTTGTCTTTGCTTATTTCTTCTACATCTAAGTCTGGTCTATCTATTGGATCTATATCTAATTCTTTTATAGCTTCTGGATAAACTTCAGGGAATAATAATTCTATAGCATCGTTGTAGAATACACCTTTACCGTATTGAGATTCTATTACAACTCTTGGAGCTTTACCTTTTCTGAATCCTGGTATATTGAACTTTCCTTTATTTTTATTGTATGCTTTTGTTACTGCTGCTTCAAATTTATCATTTTCTACAGTTATTTTTAAAGATACTTTAGTACCTTCTTTTTTTAATAATTCTGCTTTCATTAACTTAATCCTCCTAGTTATTGTTATGTAATTAATTTATATTGATTTTAATTTACAATATTATAGTTTAACTCTTTAATTATATCACATAAGTTTTTTTATTTACAAGTATTCACTTAGTTTATAAAACTTTTGAATACTTGTTTATATCTTAATTTCTGTCATATTTATTTTTCCATTATCTATATCTAATATTACAAAACTTTTATATGCGACTCCCCTTGGAAAAGATACACTTCCAGGATTAATATATAAAATTTTACCTTTTTCTTTACATAAAGGTGTATGAGTATGACCAAATACAACTATATCTGCATTTACAGACTTTGCTTTTATTTCTAGTTCATCTAATCCATACTTTACTCCATACTTATCCCCATGACACAAGAATATAGTTTTATCCTCTATATCAAATACCAATTCATCTTCTACATTTTCAAAATCACAATTTCCTTTTACAGCCATAATAGGAACATTAGTCATATTGTGTATATACTTAGAATCAGAAAAATTATCTCCTGCATGAATTAGTAAATCACAATCTTTTAAGTAGGGTATAGCTTTATCTATAAACTTAGTTATCATATGTGTATCACTTACTATACCTATTTTCATTATCTCACTACCCTTTTAGAAAACTCACTTTTCATTAATTTTAATGCATTAGCTCTATGGCTTATACTATTTTTTACAGAACTTGGCATTTCTGCAAATGTTTTATTATATCCACTTACTATAAATAATGGGTCATATCCAAATCCATTTTTACCTTTTTCTTCAAATCCTATGGCACCTTCACAAGTTCCTCTAACTACAAACTCTTTTCCATCTGGGAATACTACAGCTATAGCTGATACGAATCTTGCAGTTCTTTGACTTGCAGCTACATTATTTAAAGATTTCATTAACTTTTGTCTATTTTCTTCATCAGTTGCGTTTTCTCCTGCGAATCTAGCAGAATAAATTCCCGGCTTTTTACCTATAGCATCTACTTCTAACCCTGAATCATCAGCTATTGTTATCATTTTTGTTTTCTTTGCTATAGTTCTTGCCTTGATAAGTGCATTATGTTCAAATGTCTTTCCATCTTCAACTATTTCTATTCCAGCTAAATCTACATCTTTTAATGAGTATACATTGTATTCAAAGTCTTCTAATATAGCACCTATTTCTTCTAATTTATGAACATTATTTGTTGCTATAACAACTTCATTTCCATACTCCATACCTAATATTTCATCTGCTATTTCACCTAAAGCAGCTCTTTGAGCTTTTATTAATTCTTTATTTCCTTTTTCACCAAGTTCTAATAATTTATTTAAATCATTTCTTGAGAAAGGTCTTTCTTCTCCAGTTCCCTGAACTTCAACAAATTCACCTTTATCAGTCATTATTACATTCATATCTACATGTGCATTTGAGTCCTCTTCATAACATAAGTCAAGCATATGTTCTTGGCCAACTATACCAACACTTATTGCAGATACAAAGTTTGTTATTGGCATTTCTTTTATTGCTTTTGATTTATGTAATTTATTTAAAGCATCTACAACCGCTACAAATGCCCCTGTTATTGATGCTGTTCTAGTTCCACCATCAGCTTGAATAACATCACAGTCTACCCATATAGTTCTTTCGCCTATTTTAGATAAATCTACAACAGATCTTATAGTTCTTCCTATTAGTCTTTGTATTTCTTGAGTTCTCCCGTCTAGCTTTCCTCTTGATGCTTCTCTTATTTTTCTTTGATGAGTAGATCTTGGTAACATAGAATACTCAGCATTTATCCATCCTGTGCCAGTGTGTCTTAAAAATGGTGGTACTTTATCTTCTATTGAAGCTGTACATATTACTTTTGTTTCTCCCATTTCTATAAGCACAGAACCTTCTGCATATTTAGTATAATTTCTAGTTATTTTTATATCTCTTATTTCATCATTTTTTCTATTATTAATTCTCGCCATATAAATACCTCTCTTAACCTTGTATGCTTAGCTTTTATATATACTAATAATATTAGCATATATTGTTAATAGCTTTCTACGTTCGTAATATTGTAGATGAAATATTCTTTCTACAATAGTTTATTTATTACTTTAATTCATTTTTTACTTCTTCTTTAGACTTTAAGCCTGTTAGTTGTATAAATTTATCTTCATCAATTACTTTTACACCCAAATCATTGGCTTTAGTTAATTTTGAACCTGCTTCTTCTCCAGCTAATACAAATGTTGTAGACTTACTTACACTTGAAGTAACCTTTCCTCCCCTAGACTCTATCATCTCTTTTGCGTCATTTCTTTTAAGAGTTGGCAATGTCCCTGTAAGTACAATTTTCATCCCCTCAAATATTTTAGCAATATCAGAACTTTCATCTTGTATTGACTTTGTATTTACACCACAGCTCTTTAATTTTTCTATTAATTTTATATTCTTTTCTTCTTGGAAGAATTTAACAACACTATTTGCCATTATTCCCCCAAACTCTTCTAAATTAACTAACTCTTCATTTGATGCAGACATTATTAAATCTAAATCCTTAAAGTTATTAGCTAGTATTTTAGCTCCCTTAGTACCAACAAATTTTATTCCCAATCCATTTATAAGTCTCCATAAATCATTTGATTTAGACTTTTCAATTGAGTTTAATAAGTTATTTGCTGATTTTTCTCCCATTCTATCTAGTTTTACAACTTCATCTTTATTTAATGTATATAAATCAGCTATATCTTTAATTAACCCTTTATCTAGTAAAAGTGTTATTATAGATTCTCCCAATCCATCAATATTCATAGCATCTCTAGATACAAAGTGAATTATCCCTCTTCTAATTTGAGCTGGACAAGATATATTAATACACTTAACAGCAGACTCCCCTTCTAATCTTACTGTTGGTTCAGAACATACAGGACATTTTTTCGGCATTTCAAAATCTATTTCATCTCCAGTACGCTCTTCTTTTATAACTTCTACAACTTGAGGAATTATATCACCAGCCTTTTGAACCAATACTGTATCATTTATTTTTATGTCTTTTTCTCTTATATAATCTTCATTATGAAGTGTAGCTCTGCTTACACTAGTTCCTGCTAGTCTTACAGGTTCTAATACTGCTGTAGGGGTTATTGTTCCAGTTCTACCTACTTCGACTATTATATCTAATATTTTGGTTTTCTTTTGTTCTGCTGGGAATTTATATGCTATTGCCCATCTTGGGCTTTTAGCAGTATACCCCATAGTTTCTCTTTGAGCTAAATTATTTACTTTTATAACCATACCATCTATTTCAAATCCTAGCTCACCCCTATTATCTGTCCAATATTTTATATGATCAATTACATCTTGTATATTATTATATACTTTATAATTTGGACTTACCTTAAATCCTAACTCTTTAAGATAATCTAAGGCTTCGCTGTGATTCTTAAAATCTGTGTTTTGTACATACTCTAAATTAAATATAAATATATCTAAAGGTCTTTTTGCTGTTAGCTTAGGATCTAATTGTCTTAATGAGCCTGCAGCTAAGTTTCTAGGATTAGCAAATAATTGTAATCCTTGTTTTTCTTGTTGTTCATTAACCTTTTTAAAATCATCTTTAGATATAAATACTTCGCCTCTTACAACAACTTCTTCTTGATCTTTTATTCTTAAAGGTATACTTTTTACTGTTTTAAGATTTTGAGAAATATCTTCTCCTACAATACCATCTCCCCTAGTTGCTCCCTTTTCAAATAATCCATTATTGTATGTAAGTCCTACAGATAAACCATCTATCTTAAACTCTACAACATATTCTACTTCATCCTCTACCATGTCTCTTACTCTTTTGTCAAAATCTCTTAAGTCTTGTGCAGAGTATGCATTTGCTAAGCTTAACATTGGTATTTTATGAACTACTTGTTCAAACTTATCTAATGGTTTTCCTCCAACCCTACTTGATGGAGAATCTACTCTTTTTAACTTAGGATTTTCTTCTTCTAACTTTATTAGCTCCTTCATTAGATTATCATATTCATAATCAGATATTTCAGGAGTATCTTCATTATAGTATTTATCATTGTGATAATTTATTAAATCTATTAATTCACTTATTCTATTCTCTACATTCACTATTATCACCTCTTATGTAAAATCTTATTTTTTATTATTGCCATTTTATAACTTTAATATATTTTAGTATATCACTATAACCTTATCATTTGTTTAATTATTTCATATTATAATTTCTCTATAATAAAAAAATAAAAGTCCTTCAATTGCTTGAAGGACCAATCTATTTAAAAATAAATGTATATACGACTGCGATGATAAGTTCTGAGGTGCTATATACATTTATTTAATACTATTCTAACCAAATTCCACTATATTTATTTGCATTTTTATTTCTTTTCTAATTTTGCTACACATTCTACGTGCATAGTATGAGGGAACATATCTACTGGTTGTATTTTAGTACATCTATACCCTCTTTCATCTAGGTAATTTAGGTCTCTTGCTAATGTAGATGGATTACAAGATACATATACCACTCTATCCGGTTGCATTGATATTATTGTATCTAATACTTTCTCATCACATCCTTTTCTAGGAGGGTCTACTACAACTACATTAGCTGTTTTTCCTTCGCTATACATCTTAGGAACAACTTCTTCAGCCTTACCTACATAGAATTCAACATTGTCTAATTTATTTATCTGAGCATTTATTTTAGCATCTTTTATAGCATCTTCCACTATTTCTATTCCATAAACCTTTTTTGCCTTTTGAGCTAAGAATAATGATATAGTCCCTATTCCACAGTATATATCAAATACAGTATCATTTTCTTTTAAATCAGCATATTCTAAAGCTTTATTGTATAAAACCTCTGTTTGAACTGGATTTACTTGGAAGAATGATAATGGAGATATTTCAAATACTAAATTTCCTATATAATCATTTATTTTTCCATTTCCATATATAACTCTATTTTCTTTTCCTAATATAACATTAGTTTTTTCTCTATTTACATTAACTACTAAAGTTTTAAATCCTGGTATATTTTCTTCTAGTACTGATGCTAACTCCTTTAAATATGGCAACTTTTTGCCATTAGCTACTAATACAACCATTACTTCATTAGTCGTAAATCCTATTTTAGTTACTAAATGTCTTAATACTCCAGTGTGTGTTTTTTCATCATAAACACTTACATTATATGCATTTATATAAGTCTTTATTATTTTCACTATTTTATCATTTATGTCATGTTGTATTATACACTTGTCCATTGGAATTATATCATGGCTTTTTTTCTTATAAAAACCTATTACTGGATTATTTCCACTCTTTTGTATAGGAAATTGTGCTTTGTTTCTATACCTAAAAGGATTTTCCATTCCTATAGTATTGTGTATTTCTACGTTATCTAATTTTCCGATTCTCGTTATAACTTGTTTTACTTCATTTGTTTTTATATCTAATTGCTTTTGATATTCTAATTCTTGTACCTGACATCCACCGCAATCTTTAAGTGAATCACTACATTTTCTATCAACTCTAAATGGTGATTTTTCTATTATTTCAACTATATCTCCAACTGCATAGTTTTTCTTAGATTTGTTTATTTTAACTTTTACCTTGTCTTCTACTAATCCGCCCTCTACGAAGACTGTAAATCCATCATGTTTTCCTATTCCTACTCCACCTTGACCTATATCAACTATATCTACAATATATTCTTTATTTTTTGTCAACATCAAAGTATCCTCCGTCCGTATATTTTAAAGCTACAAGAATTTATTTTACCAAAAAAATAGAGCCTTATAAAGCCCTTATATAAATAAATCTCTACTTTTATAGCCCCTATACATTTGTAAGCAAGCAAATAATAATAATATAAAACCAAATATAGGGCCTATATATACTAATTTTTCTGCTAAACGTTCTGCTACCCCACTATCCACAATAGCCTTAACTGCGCCTGTGTAGTCTGCCTTGGCATTAATTCCATATCTTATCCATGTAAAAGAAGTCATTATAGCTACAGGTACGACACTCATAGTCATATAAAATCCCGTCATGGTTCTTTGTTTAACACCTTTTAGACCCATGTATATAGGTAAGAAGAATATCACTGGCAATATAAATCCATAAAACTGTGGAGATAGTGCTAAAAACAATATAGAACTAAATAAAAAACTCGTAATATACTTTCTTAAGTAACTTGTCTTTCCCTCAAAATCACATAAAGACGCTTTTAGATACCTTATGTAAACTTCTATACTTCCTTCTATTTTGTTTTCATCTTTAGATCCTTTAATTTCTTTTAAAAGCTCTGTTCCTTTTGAATTTAGTTGCTGATACTGCTTTTTAAAATTTTCATTTATTTCTATGTCCTCATACTTTGTATACAATGTTTTGAGCTGTTTTATGTATTTTTCCTTTTTATTATCCTTTATCCTCTTAGATTTCTCAACCTCTATTCTTATTTGATTTATAGTTGTCATAACTAATTTTCCGCCCATTAAAATCCCCCCTTAAATATATATTAATATACTTAATCTATTTTTACCTTATTATATATGTGTTTTATTCAAAAAACCCTACAGTAAAATTAAGTAGGGTCTTTATATTTTATCTTACTTTTGATCTTTAATTATAGTTTTCATAGATACTCCTATACAAACAAATATTGTAGTCCATATTGTCCCCATAAATACCCATGCAGCGCCTGTCATAAGTTCAACCTCCTTTATTTTATGAAGTTGTTACTTTATTTGATTCTATTTCCTCTTTATATTTAGATTTGATAGATTTATATGATTGAATAAAGCCAATCAATAATACTCCAAAAACAACTGCTCTACCTAAATTTACCCAAACGGCAAACTCTGGTATACCTTCTATATAGCTTGGTGTTATTTTAAAGTTACCAGCCATCCAGTAATCTCTTGTGAAGAATACTAGGAAAGTTATTATAGTTATTGGTGTTAAGAACTGATGGAACAATCTAAAGAACCACTTAGGGACTTTCCATAATCCGCCTCTATTCATTTCTTGTAAAGCCTTATCTTTAACACACCAACCTATTACTATTATCTCTATTAACCCAAGAACTATCAGTAAGTAGTTACCTATCCAGTTGTCAATTTCTGTAAAGTAAACTAAGTTAGCACTTTGAGTTAGTATTGACTCTAATGCTATTGGTGCCCCAACTATTAGATATCCAACAAATACTATCCAAGCACCTTTCTTTCTATCTATACCTGCATCTTCTTCTAGTAATGCAACTAAATAATTGTACATTGCTATTGCAGATGTTATACCAGCAAAGAATAACAATAAGAACCACAGAGCTCCAAATATTCCTCCACCAGTCATAGTGCTAAATACATTTGGTAATACCATAAATGCAAGACCTATACTTCCTTTTATACCTTCTGGTCCTAAAAATGCATAAGCTATAGGTATAACAGCTGTACCACCTAATATAACTTCTGCAAATTCATTTAATGATACTGTAGCTACAGAAGCTGTTACTATATCTTCATCTGGCTTTAAGTAAGATGCATAATTGTGTATTATACCCATACCTAAAGATAATGTGAAGAATATTTGACCTGCTGCTGCTATTGCAGATGACCATGATAATTGACTAAAGTCTGGATTCCATATAAAGTTAAGACCTGCTAATGAACTCCAATCTGGATTGACTGGTGCCCCTAGTGTCAACGCTCTTATACCTAGTATAATACCAAATACATAAAGCGTAGGCATCATAACTTTGGCCCATGATTCTATACCTTTTTGTATACCTTTCATTACAGCAAATGCTAGACAGAGTAATGAAATAACCCAGAATATTAAATTCTTCGGATCTTGTATATAACTTCCAAAGAACGCTCCTGGATCTGAATTGTATCCTCCTGTTAATGAGTTGAATGCAAACCCTAATGACCATCCTATTATGTGATTGTAGTAAGAGTTAACTAATATAGTAACTCCAAAAGCTATCATTCCACATAAAGCTCCAACTATAATTGCTTTTTTCGGAGCCATTGCTTGCTTAGCCTGTAAATACATCATAGGACCTATTGTCCCATGCCCATATTTACCTCCATGGCGTCCAATACTCCATTCAACTAACATTATAGGTATACCTATAACTATTAGTGCGAAGAAGTATGGTATCATAAATGCTCCTCCACCATTTGAAGCGGCTACATATGGAAATCTCCAGAAGTTCCCTAGCCCAACAGCATTACCCGCCATAGCCAATATAAGGCCAACCTTAGAACCCCAATTCTCTCTACTCTCTGACATTTGTATCCCCCCTTTTTTTATAGTTATGCTCTAAATGAGGTGCATATTACTGTTACATATCAATTTGTTACAGAATATGAATACAAAAAATAGCCACTAAGTTTAATTATTAAACTTAGTGGCTAATATATAACTCAAAAATATAGTATAACTGACTTTAAGCATTTTAAAGTTGTTATTTTTAAGTTTTTAGAAAATTTAAAATTATTTTTTAATTCTTTTTACTACAGAACTCTACTTGATCCTCTATATATTACTCCTCTTGATGCATCAACAGTTATAACCTCTCCATCTTTTACTATACTTAATATATCTCTAGCTGAAACTATAACTGGTTTATCTAAGTTTAGTCCAACTATTGCTGCATGTGAAGTCATTCCGCCTTCTTCTGTTACTATAGCTCCTGCTTTTTCTATATATGGATTCATTTCTATATCAGTCATGGTTGTAACTAATATATCTCCTTCGTTAAACTCTACACATTCCCCTACATTTCTAACTATACGTACATTACCTTCAGCAGTCTTACTTCCAACACCTATACCATTTGCTATTTCTTCACTTATAACATGAACTTTTATTAAGTTAGTAGTTCCGCTTACTCCAACAGGTACTCCAGCTGTTATAACAACTAATTCTCCATTGTTTATGTATTTAGCATTTTTAGCTGCTTCTATAGAGTTTTCTATAACTTCATCTGTATTGTGAGCATTAGATGCTTTAACACTATATACTCCCCAAGTAAGAGCTAATCTTCTCATAACTTTTTCATCATCAGTAGTAGCTATTATTGGACACTTAGGTCTAAATTTAGATACCATTCTAGCAGTGTATCCTGTAGATGTAGAAGTTATTATAGCTGATGCATTTAAATCTATTGCAGTTGTACAAGTAGCATGACTTATTGCATCTGTTACTGTTGAGTTATTATTAGTATTTTGCTTTAATAAGTTATCGTAATCTAATGTTTCTTCAGTTCTTTTAGCTATTGTAGCCATAGTCTTAACAGCTTCAACTGGATATTTACCAGCAGCAGTTTCTCCTGATAGCATTATAGCATCTGTTCCATCGTATATAGCATTTGCAACATCTGTAACTTCTGCTCTTGTTGGTCTTGGATTTCTTATCATAGAATCAAGCATTTGAGTAGCTGTTATTACTGGCTTAGCTAATTCGTTACATTTTCTTATTATCATCTTTTGAACTACAGGTATATCTTCTGTTGGTATTTCAACTCCAAGATCCCCTCTTGCAACCATTATACCATCAGAAACTTTTAATATTTCATCTATATTATCTACACCTTCTTGATTTTCTATTTTAGATATTATTTGTATATCTGTAGCATTATTTTTTTCTAATAATTCTCTTATAGCTAATACGTCTGATGCTTTTCTTACAAATGAAGCTGCTATGTAATCTATACCTTGAGATATACCAAATTCTATATCACTTGCATCTTTTTCAGTTATAGCTGGTAAGTTTATCTTAACACCCGGAACATTTACACCTTTGTGATTTTTAACTACTCCAGAGTTTTCAACTACACAAACGATATCATCTCCATTAACTTCTTTAACTCTAAGTCCTACTAATCCATCATCTATTAGTATAGTATCTCCTGAAACAACATCTTTAGCTAAATCTTTGTAACTTACTGTACAAATTTCTTTTGTTCCTATAACATCTTTCATCGTTATAGTAAATGTTTGCCCTTCTTCTAATAATACTTCTGGGTCAGCAAAGTTTCCTGTTCTTATTTCTGGTCCCTTAGTATCTAATAAAAGCGCTACTGGCTTTCCTAATTTTTCTCTTACCCCTTTAGCAACATCAAATCTTTCTTTGTGCTCTTCATGAGATCCATGAGAAAAGTTAAATCTACAAACGTTTAACCCACTCTCAACAAGTTGTGTTAATACTTCTTCCGTACTTGATGCTGGTCCTAATGTACAAACTATTTTTGTTCTCTTCATATTATTTAACATATATATGCTCCTCCTAAATTATATAGATAGTATTTTTGCCATCTCATAAGTTTCCTTATCAAAATCCCTAGTCATTGATAAAGCTTCAGTTATATCCATGTCAATTATTTCATTTGCTCTAGTACCTACAACTCTTCCAGCTTTACCATCTAGAAGCAATTCTACCGCTCTAACACCCATCTTACTAGCTAATATTCTATCAAATGCCGTTGGACTTCCTCCTCTTTGGACATGTCCTAGTATTGTAACTCTTAAATCTGCATTTGTTCTAGCCACTATTTCTTTTCCAAGGTCTTGGGCATTTCCAACACCCTCTGCTAAAATTATTATACTGTGTCTTTTACCCCTTTTCTTTGTTGTATCTAACTTATTACATACATCATCTACATTATAGTTAATTTCTGGAACTATTATAGTTTCCGCTCCTCCTGCAAGACCAGCATATAAAGCTAAGTCTCCACAGTGTCTTCCCATAACTTCAATTATGTTAACCCTTTCATGAGATGAAGAAGTATCTCTTATTTTACCTATGGCATCTATTATAGTATTAATTGTTGTATCAAATCCTATAGTATAGTCTGTATACGCTAAGTCATTGTCTATAGTTCCTGGTAATCCTATTGCAGGGAAACCTAACTCTGTTAATTTTAATGCACCATTAAATGATCCATCTCCACCTATAACAACTAAACAATCTATACCATATTTTTTTAAAACTTTAACTGCTACTTTTCTTCCTTCTTCAGTTTTAAACTCTTCACATCTAGAAGACTTTAATATTGTTCCACCTCTATGTATAATGTCACCTACAGAAGATAAGTTCATTTCTTCTAGGTCTTCTTCTATTAACCCTTTATATCCTCTGTTAATTCCATATACTTTGCATCCGTAATAAATAGCAGATCTGACAACAGCTCTTATAGCTGCGTTCATTCCTGGAGCATCTCCTCCACTTGTTAATATACCTATAGTTTTCATAATGATACCTCCTAGTATATATTACATACAGGGACATTAATCGTCCCTGCATCTTTTTTTTATCCCATCAAAGTTAAAAAAATTAAACATGCTAATATATTCTTTTCTGATATTATACCATAATATACATTACTTTTTTAATAATATTATTAATATTCTTCTATTTTATTTTTATTCTTTATAGTACATAGGAAATTATATTCCTATTTTAACTTTATAGTAAATATAATCTCCTAAAATGTACTTTTTTAAAATATTTTATCTAACGTTTTATTATAAAACTTCATTATTATCTTTATTTCTTTATCTTAATACAACTCTTAGGTAGTATTTTTTCTAAGCTATGCATCAACTCTTCGCATATATCTACACTTAGACCATTCCACTTGTATAATTGTTTTGTATCTTCTGCATATAAAAATACATTTTCTTTTCCTAAGTGATTTTTAAATACCTCACCTATACGGTTTATAATATCTTGATTTTTATGACTATCTACCTTTAGGTATAAACCAAGTTTAGAATTGTTGCCTACCTGTGATCTTTGTGTTTGATTATTATCTACTCTATTTTTATATCTAGACTCTTCAAACTTAGAAGTGTCACTTATATCTTTTATCTCTCTAGCTATAAGTTTTGCATTTTCATCCTCTTTTATACTTAGAGTACCTTTTACATATATAATATTATCTTCATTTAGTATATGATTGTATTTTTGCAGTAATTGAGGAAATACTATTATTTCTATTGTTCCATACAAATCCTCAAGTTCTATAAATGCCATAATATCATTTCTTTTTGTAGTTTTTATTATTTTATTAACTACCATACCACCCATTATAACTTCTTTTTCATCTAGTGCTAAATAATTTTCAACATCGTCTTTTAAAGCATTTAGTTTTCCATTATCAATAGAAGTTCTTCTACTTATTTCTTCTTCAAATTGTGAAAGAGGGTGTCCACTTACATACATTCCTAGGACTTCTTTTTCTAAGTTTAGCTTTTCTCTTTCCTCATATTCTTTTAAACTTGGTAACTTACTAACTTCTTGTAATTGAGTAGACTCGCCTTGAGATCCAAATGCATCAAATAAAGATATTTGACCTTGAAGATTTTTCTTTCTGTCCATAGAGACACTATCGATTAAGCCTTCATACCCTGCCATTAGACTTGCTCTATTTTCAGATATTTCATCAAAAGCCCCACACTTTATTAAACTCTCTATGACCCTTTTGTTTATATCTTTTGAATCTAATCTTTTTAGAAGATCTGATATATCTGTAAATCTGCCATTAGCTTCTCTTTCTCTTATTATATTATTTATAATATTCACACTGACATTTTTGACAGCTGCTAGTCCAAATCTTATGTTAGTTCCCTCAACTGAGAATTTAGAAAAACTACTATTTATATCTGGCCTTAATATTTCAATTCCTAATGCGTTACATTCTCTTATATATTCAACAACTTTATCAGTATTACCCATTACACTTGTTATTAAAGCTGCCATAAATTCTACTGGATAGTGTGCTTTTAAGTAGGCTGTTTCATATGATAATACACCATATGCAGCAGCATGCGATTTATTAAAAGCATATTTTGCAAAGTCTATCATATCATCAAATATTTTTTCAGCTATTTCTTCTGGAACACCATTCCTTACACACCCAGCTATTTCTATATTTCCGTCTTCATCTTCTTTACCATGGACAAAGTATCTTCTTTCTTCTTCCATTACATCCATCTTCTTTTTACCCATAGCTCTTCTAACTAAGTCACTACGGCCATAAGTATATCCACCTAAATCTCTAACAACCTGCATAACCTGCTCTTGATATACTAAACATCCATAGGTAACATCCATTATAGGTCTTAAAGACTCATGTAGGTATTTAACTTTATCTGGATTATTCTTGTTTTCTATATAAGTAGGTATAGAATCCATTGGACCCGGTCTGTATAAAGATATTCCTGCCACTATATCCTCGAAATTATCAGGTCTTAATTGTTTCATGAAACTTCTCATCCCAGCACTTTCTAATTGGAATACACCTAGCGTATTACCTGATGATAAAAGTTCATATACTTTTTTATCATCATAATCCATTTTAGAAAAGTCTATTTTTACACCATGATTTTTTTCTATCAATTCAAGTGCATCTCTTATTACAGTTAAAGTTCTCAGTCCTAAGAAATCCATCTTTAAAAGACCAAGCTCTTCTAATGTAGTCATAGTAAATTGAGTTGTTATAGCATCTTGGTGTTTATATAGTGGTACATATTCATCTACTGGATTTTTAGATATAACTACACCTGCTGCATGGGTAGATGCATGTCTAAGCATTCCCTCTATTTGCTTTGATATATCTATGATTTCTTTTGTTTCTTTATCTTGTTCATATAATGCTCTTAGATTTGGATTGGTTTCTAGAGCTTTATCTATTGTCATCCCTAAAGCAAATGGAATTTCTTTTGCTATTTTGTCTACTTTGTTATATGGTACATCTAAAACTCTACCAACATCTCTTATAGCAGCTTTAGCTCCCATTGTTCCAAAAGTTATTATCTGTGCAACGTGATCTTCACCATATTTTCTTTTTACATAATCTATAACTTCTTCTCTTCTTTCATAACAGAAGTCAATATCTATATCGGGCATGGATACACGCTCTGGATTTAAAAATCTTTCAAATAACAGTGAGTATTTTATAGGGTCTATATCTGTTATTTTAAGGGTATATGCAACAATAGAACCTGCCGCACTACCTCTACCTGGACCTACCATTATATTATTTTCTTTAGAGAAGTTTATAAAATCCCATGTGATTAAGAAATACTCTACGTATCCCATTTTTTCAATGACACTTAATTCATAATTAAGTCTATCTATAACTTCTTGACTTGGGGCACCATATCTTTCTTCTAATCCCTTAAAGCAAAGTTCTCTAAGATAGCTATCTGGTGTATAACCTTTAGGAACTTCATATTGTGGTAAATGTATTGTATTGAAGTCAAATTCTACATTACATTGTTCTGCTATCTTTACAGTATTATCTAATGCCTCTATGACGTCTGGAAATACCCTTTCCATTTCTTCTCTTGATTTTAGATAAAATTCATCACTACCAAACCTCATTCTATTTGGATCGTTTAAAGTTTTACCCATCTGAATACACATAAGTGCATCATGAATCTTTGCATCTTCTTTATTAACATAATGTACATCATTTGTAGCAACTAATGGTATACCTGTTTCTCTTGAAAGTTTTATTATTTCTTCATTTACAGACCTTTGCTCTTCTATGTTTTGGTCTTGTATTTCTAAATAATAATTACCCTTTCCAAATATACTTTCATATTCTAAAGCGTATTTTTTTGCTTTTTCATAATTTCTATCCATAAGAGATTGTGCTATATCTCCTGCTAAACATGCTGATAAAGCTATAATTCCCTTACTATATTTTCTAAGTTCATCCATATCTATTCTTGGTTTATAATAAAATCCTTCTACATAAGAAGTAGATACTAGTTTTATAAGATTTTGATATCCTTCCATATCCTTTGCTAATAAAACTAAATGTCCTTGATTTTTATCATAATTAGGGTCTTTATCTCTTAATCTACGAGGTGCTGTATATACCTCACAACCTATTATAGGTTTTATTCCTTCTTTTTTAGCTGTTTTATAAAAATCTATTACTCCAAACATACAACCATGGTCTGTTATGGCAATAGAACTCATATTCAATTCTTTTGCTTTACTCACAAGCTTCTTTACTCTTGAAAAACCATCAAGTAAACTATACTCCGTGTGAACATGAAGATGTGCGAAATCTTTGCTCACTAAACCACCTCCTGTCTTATCTTCTTATATTACCATAAAATAAGGTGATAAAACTTTAATTTTAACACTTATCTATTGAGCTATCATATTTATACCTTTAATCAGTATATATCCTTAAAATAACGAACTATTAGTTAATATATACCGTATTTTTATATACAAAAAGAGGTTATATAAATATAACCCCTATATTACTTATTCCTAAGATTGTTAGCTATCTCTTCTATTTTTCTTAATCTATGATTTACACCAGACTTACCTATTGGAGGATTTAGTATTTCTCCTAATTCCTTTAATGTTAAGTCTTCACATTCTAGCCTAACTTTAGCTATTTCTTGCAAGTTTTCAGGTAAACTATTTATTCCGATAGTTTCTTGTATAAACTTAATATTTTCCACCTGTCTAACTGCTGCATTAACAGTTTTTGAAAGATTCGCAGTTTCGCAGTTAACTATACGATTTACATTATTTCTCATTGCTTTTACAATTTTTGTGTTCTGAAGACTTAAAAGTGCATTGTGAGCTCCTATTATACTTAATAAATCCGATATTTGTTCACTTTCCTTTAAGTACACTACATAGTTATTCTTTCTAAGAACTATTTTACAATTAAATCCTAATGAATTTATAAGGTTCTGTAGGGATTCTGCAAATTCCTCATTGTTAGTTACAAACTCCATATGATAATTTTTCCCCGGATCACTTATAGATCCTCCTCCAAGAAATGCACCTCTTATAAAAGCTCTTATACATTCATCATCTTTTAAAAGATGACTTGGTACTTTATTTAAAGGATAAAATCCATCTCCTGGCTCTAATATCCCTAAATCCTTTATAAGTTTTTGTGCTCCCATTTCACTAGTAACCATAAGAACATAGCTATTATTTCTCTTTAGCATTTGATTCTTATTTACCGATATAGTTGTGTTTATACCAAAATTTTGTTTTAGTAGTCTAAATACCTTACGAGCTATAGAGTTTAGCTCCGTAGTTATCTTTAAATTTAATTTTTTATATCCTACAATTTGTATACTTCCTGATAATCTTACTAGAGCAGCTAATTCAGCTATGTTGCAATTATCATTATCTGACGTAATTCTTGCTAACTCATTTTTCGTTTCAGCTGAAAAAGACATAATTATCACCTATTAACTGTTCTTTTTTAATCGTTTTTTTATTTCTTGTAAAGCAACTTTGATGATTTCCTTTTCATCATCATATCTAGCCAAGTCTACTACCCTATCTAAATGTATAAACTTAGCATCTATAAACCCTTCTTCTTTTTGAGGTATTGTATCCATATTTCTTGCATGCATTAAATACCAAAATACAGTTTTATGAACCGCTTTGTTTTCATCCCAGTTTTCTTTGAATGTATAATGAATTTCACCTAAATATTTCAGTATTTCAGCTTTTACCCCAGTTTCTTCTAAAACTTCTCGTAACGCTGCCTCTTGCCTATTTTCGCCTTCTTCTACCTTTCCTTTCGGTAAAACCCAATCTCCATTGAATTTTCTAAGTAAAAGTATGGCATTGCCAAATAGTACTACACCTCCGGCACTAACCTCTTCTCTCATAGATGTTCACTCCTTAAAACTAACATAATAATAAGGATTTCTACATAAATACTTAAAATCCTTTTTTACTTCATAGTGTCATTTTTATGACTTAGTGCCAAATCAACTATTATACTAGAAATGCAATCTGCATCATGTCTAATATAATTATTTTTTATCTCAATTAGGTTTTCTTCTATCGATTTTACCCCCATACCTTTAAGGGTATTTTTTTGCCCTTTGTCTAGTAAAACTTGACTAGCACCATCTTTTTGGTATCTTTCATATATATATTCTGGTAATATTTCATTATTTGATATCACATAATCAATAATATTTTCACTTGAATGTTTTATTATTGCATTTACATGTTGCAAAACATTGTATTCGTCTGTTTCCCCTGGTTGGGTCATTATGTTAGATATATATACCTTTGGGGCTTTTGACGCTTTAATTGCATCGACTACTCCATCAACTAAAAGATTTGGAATTATACTTGTATATAAACTTCCTGGACCTATAACTATTATATCAGCATTTTCTATAGAGTTAATAACTTCGTCCAACGGTTTTGCATTAGATGGTTCTAAAAATACTTTTTCTATAGATGTATTTTTAGATTTTACTTCCTTTGGAATATTCGATTCCCCTTTTACTATGCTTTTATCTTTTAGCTTTGCTACAAGATTTATATCTTCTAATGTTACTGGCAATACCTTTCCAGTTATTGCAAATATTTGACTCATTTTATATACAGCAACTTCAAAATTTCCATATAAACCATTCATTGCTGCCAAAAACAGATTGCCAAAACTTTGACCTTTTAAGCCACCTTCTGTGAATCTATACTTCATAACTTCATCCATAGTAGGCTCTATATTGGCAAGAGCTAACAGACAATTTCTTATATCCCCTGGAGGCAACATCCCTAAGTCTTCTCTTAATACTCCAGATCCTCCACCATCATCTGCAACAGTAACTATTGCAGTTATATTTTTAGTATGGTATTTTAGACCCCTCAAGAAAATTGATTGACCTGTACCTCCTCCTATAACAACAACTTTTGGTTCTACACTTTCCTTACTTCTAAGATATCTTGGCTTGATTCTTTCATTTACAATTCTTCTATATAAATAAAATGATATTAATAAAGAAACCCACCCTGTTACCCCTACTATAAAAAATATAGTACTCATTTTTTCCTCCAGATTATCTAATCATAGAGTCTCTGTGTTTCTTTACGACCCTATATCCTTTTTTCATCAGCTCATCATATATAAGATTCGCTATAGTTACAGATCTATGTCTACCTCCAGTACAACCTATACCAATAACTAAATGTTGCTTTCCTTCTTCTATATACTGTGGTACTAAAAATTGTATCATATCATTTAATTTGTAAAAAAATTCTTGACTTATCTTAGAATTCATAACATAATCTCTTACATCTTGTTCGTCACCTGTTTTAGGTCTTAATTCTTCTAGATAGTATGGATTTGGCAAGAATCTTACATCAAATACTAAATCACAATCTGCTGGTATACCATGTTTAAATCCAAATGATAATACAGATATAGTTAATTTATTATTTTCTTCTCCTTGAGAGTATATCTTGCTTATCTCTTCCTTTAAATCCTTAGGCTTCATATTAGTCGTATCTATAATAGAATCAGATACTTCTTTTAAGGGTTCCATTATCTCTCTTTCCATTTTTATACCTTCTGTTAAAGATACGTTCATAGAAAGAGGATGATTTCTTCTTGTCATTTTATATCTATTTAATAATACTCTATCTGAACAATCTAAATATAACATTTCATATTTATAGTTTTCTTTTTTTAAATACTCTAAACTCTCATGAAGTTCCTTGAAAAATCTTCTTCCTCTAATATCTATACCTAAAGCAACTTTATCAATACTTGAATTTGGTTGATAACATAACTCTGCAAATTTTGTTATTAAAGCAGGTGGTAAGTTATCTACACAATAAAATCCCATATCTTCTAAAGCTCTCATAGTTTCACTTTTTCCTGACCCAGAAAGTCCAGTAACTATTACAAATTTCATCTAACTTACCCCCTTAAATTTTTATACTCTTATATTTTCAACAAATGATAAATCTAATTTAGCTTCTTTAATAGTCTTCATAGCTTTGTCAAAATTTCCTACGTTATTAGGTATGTGTGCATCAGATCCTATTATAAATGTATTTCCTAAATGTTTTATTTTTTTTAGCTGTTCTACATTTAAATATCCATGACTACTATTAATTTCAAGTCTTGTATTAGTCTCTTTTGCCACCTTAGCTATTTCCTCTATATACACATCTCCTTTATCTCCAGGATGCGTTATAATAAAAATATCATTGTTTCTCATAGCATTTATTATGCCTTGAGTATTATACTCTTTTGCCTTTTCATTTTTTATAATGTAATTATTAAAATGATTCATCATACTTTTTAATGATGTTGGAGCTGATCCAAAGTGATACCCTGCCATTACGTAATCGAAAAAATGTATAATATTTTCATTTATGTCTATGTTACCATTTTTATCTAGTATATTACATTCCATTCCTAAAAGGATATCTATATTAGGGTATTTTTGGTTCAATTTATCAATTTCTTCTCTCATTTTTTGTATATCTTTTAGTTTAACACCATATGTCATATGTCTATATCCATGGTCTGATATTCCGATTTTTTTTATACCCTTAGACATAGCCACTTTAACATTCTCTTCTATTGTACCTTTTCCATGACTATATATAGTGTGTGTATGATAATCTGCTAATATTTGCATATTTTAGTCCTCTCCAAGTATCTTAACCTCTTCTTCAAGTAAAACATTGAACTTAGCATTAACAGTACTTTTTACTACATACATTAAATCCAATAAATCTTTAGCTTTAGCATTGCCTATATTAACAACAAATCCACTGTGCTTTTCAGAAACTTGTGCTCCACCTAATGTAAGACCTTTTAATCCACAGTCCTCTATTAATTTACCTGCAAAGTGTCCTTCTGGTCTTTTAAAAGTACTTCCCGCACTTGGTAAACTTAAAGGTTGCTTTGTAACTCTTCTTTGAGTAAAGTCTTTCATTGTTTCTTTTATTTCTTCATAGTTTCCTTTTTCTAATTCTATTGCTGCTGATAATACTATATAGTTTGTTCTAGTTAAAATACTTTTTCTATATTCAAATTCCATTTGTTCATTTGTAAACTCAAATATATTACCATCTGTATCCATAAGTCTTACAGATTTAACTATATCCTTCATTTCTCCGCCATAAGCACCTGCATTCATAGCTAATGCCCCACCTAATGTACCTGGTATTCCAGCCGCAAATTCAAAGCCTTTTAACTCTTCCCTCATTACAGCTTTCCCAACTACAGAAAGCATTGCTCCTGATTTAATTTTTACAGTAGTTCCTTCTATTTCGAAGTCATTGAAATTATTTGATATTTCAATAACAACTCCTCTTATTCCACCATCTTTAACTAATAAGTTTGAACCATTTCCTATTACAATATATGGAACGTTTTCTTCCTTTAATAGTTTTATAATATCTCTTATCTGTTCTTCTGTATTTGGCTTTACTAATATATCGGCAGGTCCACCAACTCTAAATGATATGTGTTTTTTCATCGGCTCATCTACCATTATATTTCCTTTATTTTCTTCGCCTAATATATCTAATAAACTGTTATATATAAATGCCTTATTCATATATCTATATTTCCTCCTAGTTTATACTAATTATACATATTTATATACTTATTTATATTCATTTACTTGTATTTTATTAATTTCATCTATCTTATATATAATAATGTATTAAAAAAAAAATAACAATATATAAAGGTCTAAAGTAAATTAAAAAAGCGTTGATATAGCTATATCAACGCAATGTTCCTAATTAGTATTTTTTGATGTTGTTTTTTTAAGGTAACATCTATGATATGCAAAGGGAATAATTATAGCCCCTCCTACAATATTTCCTAATGTTACAAAAACTAGATTTATTAGTAATCCTACTATACTAACTTGTGCACCTAATAACATTCCCATAGGTATGAAGAACATATTCGCAATACTATGTTCAAATCCACATAATACAAATAGCATTATTGGGAACCAACATGAAAATATTTTTGATGCTATATCTTGAGAAGCTGTAGCCATCCATACTGCTAAAACAACTAAAATATTACACATTATAGCTCTTAAGAACATCTGCAAAATATCAAGATTTGCTTTAGATTCTGCTATAGCTATTGCTTTAGTAGCTGCATCACCAGATAATGTACCTGAATAAAATACAATTAAAGCTAGAACTACAGATCCTACAAAGTTTGCCAAATATACAAAGCTCCAATTCCTAAACATTTGACCTATAGTTATTTTCTTTTCTAAAACTGCTAAGGTCATTAAATTGTTTCCTGTAAAAAGTTCTGCTCCGCATATTACAACTAACATAAGTCCAACAGGGAACACCATCGCTCCAACAAATCTACCTAGCCCTGGGTCTATATTAGATATAGTTTGACCGAATAGTATGTTTCCTAATCCTCCAAAGCCTATAAAAATACCTGCAAGTATACCTAACCTAATACATGAGCTAGTAGATAAGTTAGCTTTATTTATACCTACATTTACAGTAGCATTTGCTACTTCCCTGGGTGTTAAGAATCTTTTGTCCATAAATCCACCCCCTATTTTTATATAAGCACTTAAAAAGATTATAGCACCATCGTAGTTAATTTATCTACAAATACAAACCATGTATACTAAATATATATTTTTGAATATAGTTACTCACATTATAAAAGACGTTTTTGTAGATTAATTTCACATTTTATTAAGTTGAATGTTTTATGTATACAAAGTTAAATTTTTATTGTATAATTACTACTGTTGTGTTTTTCGACAGAAAAATTAAAATTTCATAACAAGTTTGAAATTTATTATTTAATAATATTTATATATTTTAGAGGAGGACTTTATATGTCAGATAAGAAAATGCTTATGCCAGCTGAAATAGCAGAGTACACTATCAACACTGGTATAAAAAAGGCTACTACGCCAACTAAAAAAGTTTTAGCTTCTGCATTCTTAGCTGGTGCTTACATAGCATTCGGTGCTTTAGGATCAGTTGCAGCTGCTTACAACTTATTAGCAAACCCTGCTACTTACGGATTAGGTAAAATGGTAGCTGGACTTATGTTCCCTGCTGGACTTATATTTGTTTTAATAGCTGGTGCGGACTTATTCACAGGAAATATACTTGTAGCTTTAGCAGCTTTCAAGAAAAAAGTTACTTGGGGACAAGCTTTCAAGAACTGGGCTTTAGTTTGGATAGGTAACTTATTAGGTGCAGTATTAGTTGCATGGATGGTTAGTATGTCTGGTGTATTCGATTGGAGTAACGGACTATATGGTGGTGTTGTTGTTAAAAATGCTATCGGTAAATTAGGTTTCCCTTGGATATCTGCTATGATATCAGGTATATTATGTAACTGGATAGTTTGTGTTACTGTATGGATGAGCTACGGAGCTAAGGATATATCTGGTAAAGTTTTAACTGGATTCATCGGTATATTCTTATTTGTTTGTGCTGGATTTGAGCATAGTGTTGCTAACATGGGATACTTATTCGCAGGTTTATTCGCTAAAGGAAATACTGCATTCTTAGAAGCAGCTCACAAAACTGCCGCTGATGCAGCTGCTATAAACGTACCAAGCATATTCATGAATAACTTAATACCAGTTACAATAGGTAACATATTAGGAGGGGCAATATTCGTTGCTGGTATATACTTCTTCTTATATGCTAATAAAGAAGAATCTTCAGAAGCTAAGAAAGCAGCTTAATTAATATAAATATTCAAGAGATTATACTATAATCACAGTATAATCTCTTTTTTTATTATTAAGACATTCTGTTAGCTAATCCTTATTTTCTCGACATACTTTTGTGTTTTCGTTAAATTTATACCTTATTTATTGACTATGTGCTATAAATAGTATTAAAATATATATTTATTCGTACTTATTCTAGAAGGGGGTTTTGTGATGAACTTATCTTTTATTAAAGATTCGGCCTATGAAATGTTTGTGACACTAATCTATATATTAAACTTTTCTGCAGTTATACATCTTATATTTAGAGAAAAAAGAGATACTCAAACTACAATGGCATGGATTCTTATACTTTTAACCATTCCTGCTGTAGGCTTTGTATTGTATATTACTTTTGGACATGGAATCTCTAAAGATAATATGTTTAAGATTAAAGAAGAAGAAGATAGAATTTTAAAAGATAATATAGTTAACACTCACGCTAAGTTAGAATGTGATAACAGTCTAGATCCTAGCTTATTAGCTAATAAGGATATTATTTATGCTCTAGCTAATTCTAACTATGCACATTATTCAACTAATAACTCTGTTGATATATATGAAAAACCTAAGGAATTTTTTGATTCTCTATTAGATGAATTAAAAAAGGCTAAGGAATATATAAATATACAGTTTTATATATTTAAAGATGATGACATCGGAAATAAAGTAATAGATATTCTATTAGAAAAATTAGATGAGGGTGTAGAAGTAAGGCTTCTATATGATGCTGTAGGAAGTAGACTCTTCTCAGATAAATCTATAGCTAAGTTAAAAAAAGCAGGAGTTAAAGTTGGTTGCTTCTTCCCTTCTTTTATGAAAATAGTAAACTTCAACCTAAACTATAGAAATCATCGTAAAATCGTTGTTATAGATGGTAATGTTGGTTTCGTTGGTGGGAATAATGTTGGTGATGAATATTTAGGTAAAGACCCTAAATTTGGTTACTGGAGAGATACTCACCTTAAACTTACAGGAGAATGTGTAAGAGATTTAAATATTAGATTTATGCTTGATTGGAGATTTACAACTCAGGAAAATTTAGATATGGATAAGTATTTCATTCAAAAAAATACTATGGTTCCAACTGAAACTTCTTGTGACAATGTTGGTGTTCAAATTGTATCTAGTGGTCCTGATATAACAGAATTAGATGAAATAAAATATGGGTATATGAAAATGATTCAGGGAGCTAAGAAGTATCTTTATATACAAAGCCCTTATTTTATCTTAGATAAAACTTTAGTAGATATACTAAGGGTAGCATGTCTATCTGGTGTTGATGTTAGAATAATGATACCATCTAAACCTGACCACCCATTTGTATATTGGGCATCTTACTCTTATGCAGGTGAGCTATTAAAATTCGGTGCAAAACTGTATACTTATGACGAGAATGCATTTTTACATGCTAAGACCATAGTTATTGATGATACTATCTGTTCTATTGGTACAGCTAATATGGATATAAGAAGTTTCGAGTTAAACTTTGAGGTTAATGCATTTATGTACTCTCCTGAAGTTGCTAAGAAACAAAAGAAAATATTTGAAAATGACATTCTAAAATCTAAAGAAATTACCTTAGATATATATAATTCAAGATCAAATATAGTGAGAATAAAACAGTCTATTTCTAGACTTTTATCTCCTGTATTGTAATAAATAAAAGTATGTATTGAGTTTTAACTTGATGCATACTTTTATTTATCGTATATTTTTAGACAATTCAAAATATTCTTTCACTAATTCTTTAAATTTTAACTTTTTAACTATTTTATATATTATAATATAATTATCATTTAAACTATCACATCTTTACTAACATCGTAATACTCATCTAATTTTTCATCTTAGATTTACTGATTTAACATATTTCCAATGGGTATATCTTAATTTTAGTTAACTTTTTAGCATAAAATAATATAAAATCTACTATTATAAGATAAGTATTATTTTATAAAGTTAATTTTTAATAAAACTCTTATTATACTTTAAAGTTTTATTAGTTTAAATTTTTTATACGATAAGGGGGATTTGTATGTGTGACTTTTATTCACGTAACAAGCATTTATTTGACCAATTAGACAACTTCATTGGTTCTCTTGAAACTAGAAAGGGCGCTTTAATCCAAGTACTACACCATGCTCAAGGTATATTTGGCTTCTTGCCTAAAGAAGTACAACTTTATATAGCTAAAGCTTTAGATGTTGCTCCATCTAAAGTGTACGGTGTTGTTAGTTTCTATTCTTACTTTACCACTGAGCCAAGAGGTGAATATAAAATAAGTGTATGTTTAGGTACTGTTTGCTTCGTTAAAGGTGCAGATAAAATATTAGCACAATTTGAAAAAGAACTTGGTATAAAATCTGGAGAAACTACAAAGGATCTTAAATTCTCTCTTGAGGGATTAAGATGTGTTGGTGCATGTGGCCTTGCTCCGGTTGTTGTGGTAAATGGTAAAGTTTATGGACAAGTTAAGCCTGAAGATGTTACTAGTATCTTAGACAATTATAGAGAAACAGAAATAAATTGCTAAGGGGGGAAATAAATGAGTAAGATAAAATCTTTTGAAGAATTAAAAAGCCTGGTTGCAAAGTATAAACCAGCCCTTGATATGAGAGAAAATCATTCTAAAGGGAACTTAACAAAAAGAGAATTATTAGTCTGTGGAGGTACTGGATGTACTTCTGCAGATAGTAATCTTATAATAGAAAATTTGAGAAATGAAATAAAAAATGCAGGTCTTGAAAGTCAAGCTGAAGTTCATCTTACAGGATGTTTTGGATTCTGTGCTAAGGGTCCAATAGTTAAGGTCTTCCCTGATAATGTTTTCTATGTTCAAGTAACTCCAGACGATGCTAAGGAGATAGTTGATACACATCTAGTTAAGCATGAAGTTGTTGAAAGATTATTATTTGAAGAACCTGCCCTTGGTCATAGAAAAGTTGAAAAACATGACGATATGTCCTTCTATAAAAAGCAATCTCGTGTTGCCCTTAGAAATTGTGGTCATATAAATCCTGAAAATATAAACGAATATCTAGGATGTCAAGGATACATTGCACTTGGTAAATGTATAAATGAATTAACACCAGAACAAGTTATTGAAGAAATAAAAGCTTCTGGCCTTAGAGGTAGGGGTGGTGCCGGTTTCCCTACAGGAGTTAAATGGGAATCTACTGCTCAAACTCCTCCAGGTCAAAAATATGTTGTATGTAATGCCGATGAAGGTGATCCAGGTGCATTCATGGATAGATCTATACTTGAAGGTGACCCTCACAGCGTATTAGAAGCTATGGCTATATGTGGCTATGCTGTAGGTGCTGATACAGGTCACATATACATAAGGGCTGAGTACCCTCTTGCAATAGAAAGGTTAAAAGTTGCTATATCTCAAGCCCAAGAAATTGGTCTTCTTGGAGACAATATATTAGGTACAGATTTTAACTTTAATATAGACTTAAAGTATGGTGCTGGAGCATTCGTTTGCGGTGAAGGTACTGCTCTCATTAATTCAATAGAAGGTAAACGTGGAGAGCCTCGAATGAAGACTTATAGTTCTTCTAAGCGTGGTTTATGGGATAAACCAACTTGCTTAAACAACGTTGAAACTTTCGCTAATATCCCTGCAATAATAAATGAAGGGGCCGAATGGTTTACTAAGTACGGTACTGAAAATTCTCCAGGAACTAAAGTTTTCGCACTTGGTGGAAAAATAAATAACGTAGGTCTTGTTGAAGTTCCTATGGGCACTACTTTAAGAGAAATAGTATATGAAATAGGTGGCGGTATACCTAATGAAAGAGAGTTTAAAGCTGTTCAAACTGGAGGACCATCTGGTGGATGTATTGCATCTAACAACCTTGATACTCCTATAGATTTTAAATCATTAAGCTCTATAGGTTCTATGATGGGTTCAGGTGGTATGCTCGTTCTTGATGATTCCGATTGTATGGTAGATATATGTAAATTCTTCTTAGAATTTACTGTAGAAGAATCTTGTGGTAAATGTACTCCTTGCCGTATAGGTAATAAGAGATTACTTGAAATGCTTACAAAAATAACAGAAGGTAAAGGTACTTTACAAGATTTAGCTGATTTAAAAGAGTTGGCAACAACTATAAAGACTACTTCTTTATGTGGCCTTGGTAAATGTGCTCCTAACCCAGTTTTAAGTACACTTGATAACTTCTATGATGAGTATGTTGCTCACGTTGTAGATAAAAAATGTCCATCTGGAAAGTGTCAAGCACTTCTTGATTACATCATAACTGATGACTGTAAGGGATGTACTAAGTGTAGCAGAATATGCCCTGCTGGATGTATATCTGGTAAACCTAAAGAAAAACACGTAATAGATGTTTCTAAGTGCTTAAAGTGTGGTGCTTGTATGGATAATTGTAAATTTAATGCTATCATAAAACAATAAATTTAGCTTTATTGGGGGGATAAAAATGAGTTTAGTTAACTTAACTATAAATGGCAAGTCTGTTTCAGTTCCTAAAGGCAGTACTATTTTAGAAGCTGCAAAAGAAGTAAATGTTCAAATACCTAATCTTTGTCACCTAAAAATGAAAGAAATAAATATGATTAACCAATGCGCATCTTGCCGTGTATGTATGGTTAGTGCTGGAAGAGGTTTAGTTCCTGCTTGCGGTACTTTAGTTAAAGAAGGTATGGATGTTCAAACCAATACTAAAGAAGCTTTAAAGGCTCGTAAAAATGTTGTTGAATTATTATTATCAGACCATCCTCAAGATTGTTTAGTTTGTGAGAAAAATGGAAACTGCGAATTACAAAGTATAGCCGCTGATTTAGGTATAAGAAAAATCAGATATAAAGGCGAACAATCAACTTCTCCAAAAGACACTTCAACAGAATCAATAGTAAAAGACCATGACAAATGCATCTTATGTAGAAGATGTGAAACAATGTGTAATGATATACAAAGTGTAGGAGTTTTATCTGGCATAAATCGTGGATTTGGCACAGAAGTTAGCACATTCTTCAATTCTGATTTATGTGAAACTGAATGTACTTTCTGTGGTCAATGTATAGCAGTATGTCCAACAGGAGCTTTAACAGAGGTAAATAATATACCTACTGTATGGAATGCCTTAAATCAAAAAGAAAAGACTGTAGCCGTTCAAGTTGCTCCTGCTGTAAGAGTTGCTTTAGGAGAAGAATTTGGATTAGAGCCAGGTACTATAACTACAGGAAAAATGGTATCTGCGTTAAAAGCTCTTGGCTTTAAATATGTATTTGATACTAACTTCTCTGCTGACCTTACTATATTAGAGGAAGCTTCTGAGTTCTTACACAGACTTAAAAAAGGTAAAAATCTTCCTATCTTAACAAGTTGTTGCCCTGCTTGGATAAACTTTGTTGAAAAAAACTATCCAGAATTTCTAAATCTTCCTTCAAGTTGTAAATCACCACAAGAAATGTTTGGAGCTATAGCTAAGAATTATTTTGCTCCTAAAGTTATAAATATAAAACCAAAAGATATGTATATTGTTTCAGTGATGCCTTGTGTAGCTAAGAAATATGAATGTTCTAGAACTGAATTAGGTCAAGAAGAGGTTCTCGATGTTGATGTTTCTATAACTACAAGAGAACTTGCTAAAATGATAAAAGAAGCAGGTATAGATTTCTTAACATTAGATGAAAAAGATTTTGATAACCCACTAGGTAAATCTTCTGGGGCTGCTGATATATTCGGTACTACTGGCGGTGTTTTAGAGGCTGCTCTTCGTACTGCTTATGAATGGGTAACTGATAAAGAACTTGCTGATGTAAACTTCACTCAAGTTAGAGGGATGGAAGGTATAAAGGAAGCTAGTATAGATATAGATGGTACTATTGTAAATGTATGTATAGCTAGTAGCCTTGGAAATGCTAGAAAAGTCATGGATGAAGTTAAAAACGGAAACTCTAAGTACCATATAATAGAGGTAATGGCTTGTCCTGGTGGATGTATTGCTGGTGCTGGTCAACCATATCATCATGGTGATTATGATGTTGTTAAGAAAAGGGCTTTAGGGTTATATAATATAGATAGAAATAAAAAACTTCGTAAATCTCATGAAAATCCTGCTATAGTAGCATTATATGATGAATTCTTAGGAGAACCTCATGGAAAAGTTGCTCATAAATTCCTTCATACTCACTATTTTGATAAGAGCTTAGTTTACAATGTAAATAATGGAGAATGTACTTGTATAAAAGAGTCTGATGCAACAGTTTAACCTAAATTAGTAAAATTTTAATATAAGTGAATTGAGCTAATTAAATAATATTGGTCAATTCACTTTTTATTTACATACTATAATATTTTACAAATAAAAAGTGTAGATAAGCTTATTATTTATTCCTACCTACACCATCTTTTTAAATATTTTTACTTAGCACTTCTTAGTATCTATAAGTTGAGATAATTTTTTAGTAAATTCTTGTGCTGCATCATATCCCATTCCCTTTTGCCTAAAGTTCATGGCTGCAACTTCTATTATCATAGCTGTATTTCTACCAGGTTTAACTGGTACAACTAACTTCTCGACACTTACTTCTAAAATTTCTTCAAATTCTTTGTCTAATCCTAATCTATCATAATATTTATCTTCATTCCAAGCCTCTAAGTGCACTACTAAATCAATAGTCTTACTATTTTTTACAGCGCCAGCACCATACAAGCTTCTCACATCTATTATACCAATCCCTCTTATTTCTAAAAAATGTCTAAGTAACTCTGGGGATTGCCCTAAAAGTACACTTTCATCTAATCTTCTTATTTCTACTGCATCATCGGCAACTAATCTATGACCTCTTTGAACTAATTCTAAAGCTGTTTCTGATTTACCAATGCTACTTTCTCCCTTTATTAATACTCCTATACCATATACATCCACTAATACACCATGCAATGTAGTATGAGGTGCCATTCTATCATCTAAATAATTTGATAATCTGTTTATAAATCTAGTTGTATTTCTCTTTGTGCTTAAAATTATTCTTCCATACTTCTTAGCATATTTTATGACATCAGAATTAACTTCCAATCCTCTTGTTACTATAAGTGCAGGAATTTCATAAGAAAATAATTTATCTAGTACATTTTCTCTTCTTTCTGCATCTAAATAACTAAAGTAATTATATTCTGCTCTTCCTATTATTTGAATTCTATCATAAGCAAAATGTTCAAAATATCCAGCATATTGTAATCCTGGCCTATTTACATCCTGAGAATATACATAGTACTCTTTATTATCAGGCATATATACTACTTCTAATTCTAAATCCTTTATAATTTCTTTGATTGAAACCTTATCGATGAAATTCATATTATTATCCCTTTCTGAAATAATTGTAAACATTCTCACAGGCTGCTCTATTCATTCCTTCCACTTCTAATAATTCTTCAATGTTAGCTTTTTTTATAGATTCTATATCTTTAAAGTGATTTAATAGAGCTTTTTTTCTTTTTTCCCCTATTCCTTGTATATCATCTAGAACTGATTTTGTCAAAGATTTATTTCTTAAACTTCTGTGATATGTTATAGCATAGTTATGAACTTCTTCTTGAATACTTGCGACAAATCTATACAAGTTAGATGTTTTATCTAGTTCAATCTCTTTTTCCTGGGAAATAAGTCCCTTTGTTCTATGTTTATCGTCTTTATACATTCCCCATAGAGGTATTTCTACATTATATCTTTCTAAAACTTTTTTTACTGCACTAACTTGTCCTTTTCCTCCATCTAAAAGAATTAAATCTGGTAAATCTCCATACTTCAATCTTCTTTCTACTATTTCTGCCATAGAATCAAAATCATTAGGACCTATAACTGTTTTTATTTTATATCTACGATATTCCTTTTTATCTTTTTTTCCATCAGTAAATACTACCATAGAACCAATAGAGTCTACACCTTGTATATTTGATATATCAAAGGACTCTATTCTTTTTGGTCTTTTGTCTAATCCTAGTATATTTTTTAACTCATCTAAAGCTCCAATACTTTTTTCGTACTTTCTCTTGTTCATATCGGAAAATTTCTCAAGATATTCTACAGCATTTTTTCTTACCATTTCTACTAGATTTTTCTTTTCTCCTTTTTGAGGAACCCTTATAGTAACTTTTTGCCCTTTTTTAGCAGATAACCATTCTTCTAGTATAAAACTGTCTTCTATTTCATCTTCTATTATTAATTCCTTTGGTATATACTCTTGTTCCATGTAAAACTGCTTAACAAAGGATGATAATATAGATGCTCTCTCACTTTCCATAACCCCTTCTAATATAAAATGTTCTCTACCTACTATTTTACCATTTCTAATAAAGAATACTTGAACACAAGCTTCATCATGTGCTCTTGCCATTGCTATAACATCTTGATTTAAGTCTGATGTAGTGGCATCTATTTTTTGCTTTTGCATCATTTCTTCTAAACTTCTAATTTTATCTCTGTACATAGCTGCATCTTCAAAATTAAATTCCATAGCACATTTATTCATTTTCTCAGTCAGTATTTCAATTAATTTTTCTTCTTTACCTGATAAGAAAAGTATTATTTCTTCTATCATTTTATTGTAATCTTCCTTGCTTACATTTCCTGTACATGGGCCTACACACTTTTTTATATGCATATTTAAGCATGGTCTCATTTTGTTCTTTATAGCTTTATCTATATCTATATTACAAGTTCTTATTGGATAAGTATTTCTTATTATCTCTAATGTATCATTCACTGCTGTTGTATTAGTATATGGCCCAAAATACCTTGCCTTATCCTTTAGTACTCTTCTAACTTTTAATACTCTAGGAAAATCTTCATTAGTTGTTACCTTAATATATGGGTATGTTTTATCATCCCTTAATAAAACATTATATTTAGGTCTATATTGCTTAATCAGATTACATTCTAATATAAGTGCTTCTAATTCTGAATCTGTAATAATATACTCAAATTTATATATATTTTTAACCATAGACTTTACTTTTGAAGGATGATTTTTAGATGATTGAAAATATTGTCTTACTCTATTTTTTAAGGATACAGCCTTTCCTACATATATAATATTATCAAACTTATCTTTCATTAAATATACACCAGGTTGTGCTGGAAGTTTCTTTAAATGATCCTGTATGTCAAACAATTTATTACCTCCACTTTTATATTTTCATATTAGAATTATACCCTAAAAAAATAAATTATTCCCATAGATTATTTTATTAAAATTAAAAGCGTAGATATAAAACAGTCAAAACTAATTTATACCTACGCTTTAGCAAAATCAATATATTTACTTTTAAAATTTTTAAAATTATTTATTATTAAAGTACTTAGGCTATATTATAAAGCTTTTAATTTATTTTATTTAGAAGCTCCTCTCCCACCATTTACTTGTAAGAAGAATGTAGACGCTTGACCGTAGTTGTGAACTTCCTTACTATCTTTATATTTATCAACAAAGTCAGAATCTAATAGACATCTATCTATTTGACCATCTTCATATAAGTTAACTGAAGCACTAGTTTCCTTAACTACTTTAGTATTTATAGTATCTAATTTGATTATATCTTTATTCCAATAGTTAGGATTTTTTTCCATAGTATATTGGTCTTCTACTTTCCAATTTGTTAAAGTAAATGGTCCATTATATATTTGAGTATCTGCTGTAGTACCATATTTATCTCCCTGAGCTTCAACAAATTTTTGATTTTGTGGGAAGAATACTTGGAATGATACTAATTCAGGGAAGTAAGAAACTTTTCTGTTTAACTTAACTTCTAATGTATAATCATCAACAGCCTTAACCCCTACATTTTCTGAACCTTTATCAGCTGCTTCTGCTGCCCCTGCTATATCATTCATTATGTATCCATACTCAGATGCTGTATCAGGGTTTAAAGTTCTTTTCCAAGAATACTCAAAATCTTTAGCTGTTACAGGGTCTCCATTTGACCACTTAGAATCTTTTCTTAACTTGAAAGTCCAAGTTAATCCATCTTCAGAAACTTCCCAAGACTGCGCCACACCTGGCTCAACTTTACCATCTTTATCTATTCTAGTTAATCCTTCCATAGTATTATTCATAACTGTAAAAGATGAAACGTCTGTTGCTTTACTTGGGTCCATTGTAGGTATATCTGAACTTATATCTATATTAAGAACTTTTTCTGGTTTATCTACATCTGCATATCTATAATCATAGTCAGCTCCCCAAGAATAATTTATTATTCCTGAAACATAAGGCTTCTCTAAATAAGTTCTTCCTTTTTGTTGAATTGGCGCTAAGAATCCATCAGATAACATTAATTCTTCTGCTTGTGCGTATTTTTCATATGCTTCAGTTGTAGTTTCTGCTTTTGTAGCTTCATCTACTAATTTATTAAATTCATCACTTTTATATCCAACTTGCTTAGAGAATTGGTTTCCAGTTTGCATTGTTTGTAGGAATGTTAATGGATCTGGATAGTCAGCTCCCCATCCTGAGTAAGCTAAGTCAAAGTTTCCAGCTGTCTCCTCTGCTAATTTTTGCTTGAAAGGAAGATTTTTAACTTCTACATTTAATCCTTCTAATGCATCAGATAATTCTGCTTGGATAAATTCACCTGTTCTTTTTCCTGAGTCATGGTCGAAAGTTAATAACTCAAGTGTAACAGTATCGAATCCAACTTCTTCTTTAGCTTTTGCCCATGCTTCTTTAGCTTTTTCTTCATCATAAGTTACACCTTTATCTTTTGTGTACTCTGCATAATCTTTTCCGTTGTCAAATGCCAAGTTAGATGGTGTAAATGTATCAGATGCAATTGATCCATTATTTAATATAACATCACATAAGGCTTGCTTATCTATAGCCATAGCTATAGCATTTCTTGCATTTTTATTAGCAAGAACTTCTTCTGAAGTAGCTTCTCCTCCACCACTAGAGCTAGATCCTCCTGTGCTACTGCATCCAACAAGCAAACTTGAACTTACTAATGCTATTGTTGCTAATACTGATATTTTTCTTTTTAAAAACATAGTAAACATCCTCCCCTATATCCAATTTACAAATAAACTCATATATTTAAAGTTTATTATATAACATGTTATAATAAAAATCATTTGTTTTTTTTAATTTTCTGATTTTTTAATTAAAAAAATTTTTTTATATGAAAATATTAATTTTAACTTGAAAATACTTTATTATGCTACTACAATTAAAATAATAAACAAGCTCGAAAGGCGGTTCGAATATGAAAAATACTTTTCAACTTCTTGCAATTAATGCTATTATCAGTTTATTATATTCAATTATCAACAAATTTAGTGCATATTCATTTTTAAATTGTGCATTTATTGTTGGTATGATTTATTTCCTTTTCGGATTATTATGTTTCGTTTGGGAAAAAGGATTTTTTAATATCACACTTTTCTCTTTTAATAAATTAAGTCAAGAATTTCAAAGAAGAAAAGGCGTATTAACAGAAGATATTAACATGACAATTGAAGATTACGTTAATAGAGAAAATAGCTTTTATCTTACAAATAGTTTATTAATATCTGGTTTGTTAATATCAACAATTACTATTGGTATAAGTTTTATGTTTATATCATAATTATATAAAACTAAATTAATTATTATACTTAGATTCTATATCACTTAAAACTAGTGATTTTAATTAAAAATTCAAAAAAAGGGGGGGTAGCGATGTTTCGCTATGTATTAAAACGTATTGCATATATGTTTATAACTTTATTTATAGTCATATCAGTTACATTTTTCTTGGTAAGACTTCTTCCAGGCAGTCCATTTAATGAACAAAAGTTAAATCCTCAACAAATTGCTAGACTGGAAGCTACTTATGGATTAGATGATCCTGTTCCAGTCCAATATGTAAGATATCTTACAGGTGTATTCAAAGGTGACCTTGGCATTTCATTTAAACAATCTAATAAGAAAGTCGAAGATATCATTGCCAGTCGTATAGGCCCTTCTGCTATGTTGGGTGCTCAATCTTTAGTTTTAGGTACCTTCATAGGTTTAGCACTTGGAATTGTCGCTGCACTTAAGAGAAATACTATTTGGGACTATACTTGTACTATACTTTCAGTAATAGGAGTTTCTGTTCCATCATTTGTATTTGCAGCTTCACTCCAATTGTATATTGCAAGTAAATTAAAAATACTACCTATAGCTTGGGGAGTTCCTTTAGGTTCAGATTTTAGATATGTTTGGACTATTCTTCCATCAATTGCACTTTCATTTTTTACAATATCAAACGTTGCTCGTTTTACTAGAACAGAACTTGTTGAAGTTCTAAACTCTGATTATATAATTACTGCTAAAGCAAAAGGTTTAAAAAAATCCACAGTTATCTTAAAGCACGCTCTTAGAAATGCATTAATTCCTGTTATAACTATATTAGGTCCTTTAGCTGCAGGACTTCTTACAGGTTCTTTAGTTGTAGAAAAAGTTTTTGCTGTACCTGGTATAGGTGACTTATTAGTTAATGCTATATCTATAAATGACTTATTCATAATTTCAGGGGTTGCTATACTTTATAGTGCATTCTACATAGCAGTTATATTAATAGTAGATATACTTTACGGTGTAATAGATCCAAGAATCCGTTTGGCAGGAGGTAAATAAAATGGTTGATAAAGTAATAATTGATGGTCAAGAAGTAGAGTTAACAGCTGATTTATTTGAACCTACTCCTATACAGTCAGGAGATAATGAAGCTATTACTAGAGAAAGTCTAACTTTTTGGCAAGATGCTCGAAAAAGATTATTTAAAAATAAAGGGGCTGTAGTTGGATTAATAATACTTTTTACTATAGTGTTAATGGCTATATTCGCACCTATTTTTTCTAAATATGATTATAAATCTCAAAACATAAGAAACGTTAAGATTCCACCTAAAATGCCTATAGTATCTTCTTTAGGTATAATGGATGGTAAAGATTCAAATGGTGTTGACGTTTATGCTGAGAAAAATATAAAAGAAAACTATTTATTTGGTACAGATGCACTTGGACGTGATATCTGGACTCGTACGTGGACTGGCGCTAGGGTTTCTTTATTCATAGCGGTCTTAGCAGCTGTTTTCGATTTGCTTATAGGTGTTGCTTATGGTGGTATATCTGCTTACTATGGAGGTAAAGTAGACCTTGTAATGCAACGTATAATAGAGATAATTACAGGTATTCCTCAGTTGGTTATTGTTACACTTTTCATAATGGTATTTAATCCAGGTATATTATCAATTTCTTTAGCAATGGCTGTATCTGGGTGGACTGGTATGGCTAGAGTTGTTCGTTCTCATGTACTTAGACTTAAAAATCAAGAGTTTGTATTAGCTTCTAAAACTTTAGGTTCTTCTGATTTTAGAGTTATTTTTAAACATCTTTTCCCTAATGTTATTGGTCCTATTGTGGTAATGATCATGTTCTCACTACCTCAAGCAATATTTTATGAAGCATTTTTAAGTTTTATAGGGTTAGGTCTTCAACCACCTCAAGCATCACTTGGTGTATTAATAAATGAAGGATTTAAATCATTACAAAGCTACCCATATATGATGTTTATCCCATCAATAGTAGTTTGTTCTTTGATATTTGCTCTTAATTTATTAGCTGATGGTCTAAGAGATGCTGTTGACCCTAAAATGCGTAATCAATAATTAGTAAGGGAGATGAGTTGATTGGAAAAATTATTAGAAGTTAAAAACCTGTGCGTTAGTTTCAATACATATGGTGGAGAAGTTCAAGCTGTTAGAGGCGTTACATTCGACTTACATAAAGGTGAAACACTTGCTATAGTTGGTGAGTCTGGTTCTGGTAAATCCGTTGCTTGTAAAACTATAATGAGAATACTATCTGCAAATGGTTATATAAAAGATGGTGAAATATTATTTAACGGTAAAGATTTAACTAAACTTAGTGAACCTGAGATGGAAAAATTAAGAGGTAAAGATATTGCAATGATATTCCAAGATCCTATGACTTCTTTAAATCCTACTATGACCATAGGAAAACAAATAATGGAAGGTATTATTAAGCATCAAGGTCTTAGTAAGGAAGAAGCTAAGGCTAAAGCTATAGAACTTATAGATTTAGTTGGTATATCTGAACCTGAAAAAAGGTTTAAACAATATCCTCATCAATTTTCAGGTGGTATGAGACAGCGTATAGTAATAGCTATATCTTTAGCTTGTAATCCTAAAGTTCTAATAGCAGATGAACCAACAACTGCATTAGACGTTACTATACAGGCTCAAATATTAGAGCTTATGAAAGCTCTTCAGGAAAAAACCGGAGCTGCCCTTATATTTATAACTCATGACCTTGGAGTTGTTGCTAATATGGCTGATAGAGTTGCAGTTATGTATGCTGGTAAAATCATAGAACATGGAACAACTAATGATATATTCTATAATCCTCAGCATCCGTATACTTGGGGACTTTTAGGTTCTATGCCAACTTTAGATATAGGAGATAATGATTTATATAATATACCTGGAACTCCTCCAGATTTAATGCACCCTCCTAAAGGAGATGCATTTGCTCTTCGTAGTGATTACGCTCTTAAAATAGATCACTTAGCTGAACCACCTATGTTTAAAGTTAGCGATACACACTATGCAGCTACATGGTTATTACATCCATTGGCTCCAAAGATTGAAAGACCTAATAACGTAGGTAGAAAGAAGGTGAAAGCAGATGAGTAAAAAAGTTCTATTAAAAGTTAAAAACTTAAAACAACACTTTAGAATAGATAGAAATACTACTGTTAAAGCTGTTGATGATGTTTCTTTTGAAATATATGAAGGTGAAACATTTGGTTTGGTTGGGGAGTCTGGCTCTGGTAAATCTACTACTGGTAGAGCTATAATAAGACTTTATGATCCAACTAGTGGAGAAATAGAATTTGATGGTAAAAATATCTCTTCTAAAAAATTGAAAAAAGATGAGAAAAATCATGTAAATAAAAATATGCAAATGATATTCCAAGATCCTATGGCATGTCTAAATCCTCGTATGACTGTTACTGATATAATTGCCGAAGGTTTAGATGTACATGGCCTATGTAAAACTAAAGAAGAAAGAAGAGATAAAGTTTATGAGTTGTTAAGAACTGTAGGGCTTAATGAACAACATGCTAGTAGATATCCTCATGAATTCTCTGGTGGGCAAAGACAACGTATAGGTATTGCTCGTGCTCTAGCTATACAACCAAAATTTATAATTGCTGATGAGCCTATATCTGCACTAGATGTTTCTATTCAAGCACAAGTTGTTAACTTACTTAGAAAGCTTCAAAAAGAAAATGGCTTAACTTATCTATTTATCGCCCATGACCTTTCAATGGTTAAATATATAAGCGATAGAATAGGGGTTATGCATAAAGGTAAGTTAGTTGAACTTACTACTGCTGATGAATTGTATGAAAATCCACTTCATCCTTATACTAAATCTTTACTATCTGCTATACCTTTACCAGACCCTGATTATGAAAAAAACAGAGTCCGTATAAAATATGATCCAAGTATTCATGATTATTCTACTGAAAATCCTGAATGGGTAGAAATAAGACCTGGACATTTTATATATGCATCAAAGTCTGAAATAGCAGGTTACGAAAAAGAACTTTCTGCAAAAGAAATTACTAGTAATTAATTCCTCTTTTTCATATAGAGCTATCTCCAAAAGAGATAGCTCATTTTGATGCTTTTAAACTATGTAATGTATATTATAATATACACTCTTCTATTAAAATCAGTTATTAGAATTTATTAAAAAGGAGTGTTTAAAATAAATCTCAAAAATTATTTTAAAACACTCCTTTAGTATTAATCTATATAATTACACCTATACCAAGTACTACTATTGCAAGTACTGATATCATTATAATTAATGGTGTTACAAATTTTAGCCATTTATCATAAGTTACATTTACCATAGCAAGTGATGCAAGTATTAATCCTGTAGGAGTTATAAAACTTATAAGTCCTTGTCCAAATTGATATGCACTTACTATTACGTCTCTGTTTACTCCAACAACATCTGCAAGAGGTGCCATTATAGGCATTGATAAAACTGCAAGTCCTGAAGATGAAGATATAAAGAATCCTAGTAATATATAAACAAAGAACATTACTGTTGAGAATACTATACCACTCATATTTGATACTACATTACTTAATCCATATAATATAGTATCACTTATCATACCACCATCCATTATTATAGTGATACCACGCGCAAGACCAATTATTAATGCAACTCCTAGTAAATCTGCTGCTCCTGCAACAAATTCAGAAACAAATTCTTTTTCACTAAGTTTTGCAAATATAGCTAGTATGAATGTTACAAATAAGAATAATGATGTCATTTCTTTAAATGACCATTTTAATTCTTTTACACCATATACCATTACAACAAATGATAATGCAAATATTAATAACATTAATTTTCTTCCCCATGTAAACTCAGGTACATTTTCTTCATTATGACCTTTTAGGAAGTGATCTTCTAATTCTTTCTTTTGTGAATATATTAATGATTGACTTGGGTCTTTTTTTACTTTTTCTGCATACTTAACTGTGTAGAATATACAAACTGCAAGACCTGCAACTAACATAAATATTCTTAAAGGCATTCCACTTGTAAAATCAATTCCTGCTGTATTTGATGCTATAACTGTAGAGAAAGGATTTACTGTTGATGCCATTGTTCCCATACAAGAACCAAGATATATTGCTGCAATTGCTACTAATGCATCATATCCTGCTGCCAAGAATATCGGCACTACTATTGGATAAAATGCTATTGTTTCTTCTGCTAATCCAAAGCTTGTTCCACCTATTCCTATTATTACTGTTATTATTACTATTAACCAAGCTTCTTTTCCTTTTAGATTTCTTGATAAAGCACTTATACCCGCTGTAAATGCTCCTGTTTTATTTATTACTCCTACTATACCACCTATTACAAGAACGAAAGCAATTATATCTATTGAATCATATAAACCTTGTATAGGTGCATTTAAAAATGTTGTTAATGCTTTAAATACTGTTGGTTTTTCTTTTGGTAGTTGTTCATAAGTCCCTGGTATTGCCACTGGTTTACTTATAGAACCATCTGTAAATTTACTTAGATTAGTTTTTACCCCTAGTTCATCCAGTGTTTTTTGAGTTGCTTTTTTTTCTGATACTTGACCTGTAGGCGATTCTATTACGAATACGTTTGCTTCAGCATCATAAAGTAATTTTGAATACTTTCCTGAAGGTATTACATAAGTAAGTCCTAACACTAATAGCATTACTATAAGTATTACAGTGTAGGCTGTTGGAAATGAGAATTTAGATTTCTTTTTTGCTGACATATAAATCATCTCCTTTTTTGTCTAAGTTTCTCATTTATATTTTAACATATTTTTACATATATGTTAAATTTCTTACAATTCTAAATATTACTTATATAGTTTTAGCCAATATTGCAATTAAAATTACAAAATTGGCTAAATAAAAAATTAATTTTATTAAAATTATTATATATTCTTTTAAATTCACTCATCCACGTCTGTTACTTAAAATTCACTGAGTTCATTTCACTTATTTATTCAAAATATTTCTTTAAGAACATCCCTGTGTAAGACCCTTCAACTTTAGATACTTCTTTTGGTGTCCCTGTGGCAACTATTTGACCACCTTTATCTCCACCTTCAGGTCCTAAATCTATTATGTAGTCACAAGTTTTTATAACATCTAAGTTATGCTCTATAACTACTATTGAATTACCTGTGTCTGCTAATCTTTGAAGTACTTGTATTAACTTGTCTACATCTGCCATATGAAGTCCTGTTGTAGGTTCATCTAATATATATAAAGTCTTACCTGTTGGTCTTTTACTTAATTCTGTAGCAAGTTTTATTCTTTGAGCCTCTCCACCTGATAATTGTGTAGATGGTTGTCCTAATTTTATATATGAAAGTCCAACATCCATTAATGTTTCTAATTTTCTTTTTATATTAGGTATGTTTTCAAAGAATTTAAGAGCTTCCTCAACATTCATATCTAATACATCAGCTATTGTTTTATCTTTATATTTAACTTGTAGTGTTTCTCTATTATATCTTTCGCCCTTACATACTTCACAAGGTACATACACATCTGGTAAGAAGTGCATCTCTATTTTTATAATACCATCACCTTTACAAGCTTCACATCTTCCACCTTTCACATTGAAACTAAATCTTCCTTTTTGATATCCTCTAGCTTTAGCTTCATTAGTTGATGCGAATAAATCTCTTATCATATCAAATACACCCGTATAGGTTGCAGGATTTGAACGAGGTGTTCTTCCTATTGGACTTTGGTCTATATTTATTATTTTGTCTATATTTTCTATCCCTTTTATTTCTTTATGCTTTCCTGGTCTTTCTCTTAATCTATTTATCTTTCCAGCTATTCCTTTGTAAAGTATATCGTTGATTAATGTACTTTTACCAGAACCTGAAACTCCTGTTATACAAGTAAATTTACCTAAAGGGAACTTTACATTTATATTCTTTAAGTTATTTTCAGTAGCTTTAACTATTTCTAAGTATTTACCATTTCCTTCTCTAGTCTCTTCTGGTATAGTAATTTGTTTTTTACCGCTTAAATATTGTCCTGTTATAGAATTTTCATTGTCTAATATTTCATCTAAAGTACCTTGTGCAACGATATTACCTCCATGTACCCCAGCTCCTGGACCAATATCTACTATATAATCACTTTCTCTCATTGTATCTTCATCATGTTCTACTACTATAAGAGTATTACCTATATCTGTAAGATGTCTTAATGTTCCTATTAATCTATCGTTATCTCTTTGATGAAGCCCTATGCTTGGCTCGTCTAGTACGTATAAAACTCCAACTAAAGCTGAACCTATTTGAGTAGCAAGTCTTATACGTTGTGCTTCCCCTCCTGATAAAGTTCCTGCTTTTCTTGATAGGTTTAAGTAATCTAAACCAACATCTCTTAAGAAAGCTGCTCTTCCTCTTATTTCTTTTAGTATTTCATTTGCTATAAACTTTTGCTTTTCACTTAAATTGATATTTTCTATATAATCTATAAGCTCATTTACTGAAAAATTAGTTACATCCATTATATTTTTGTTGTCTACTAATACTGATAATACTTCTTTTTTAAGTCTTGCTCCTTTACATTTTGGACAAGGAGTTTCAGCCATAAATTCTTCTATTTTTTCTCTTGAATATTCTGAGTTAGTTTCTCTATATCTTCTCTCTAAATTAACTATCACTCCTTCAAATGGCGCTCTATATTCTCTTCTTCCTCCAAACTTTGATTCAAATATAAATTCAACTATCACATTGTCTTTTCCATAAAGTAACTCTTGAACAAAGTCCTCAGGCAAATCTTTAAATGGTGTATCAAGTGATACGTTAAAATGTTCTGCTAAACTTCTAACCATTTTACTATAATATGTATCATCACTTGTGCTTACAGAACCCCACGCTGCTATAGCACCTTGTTTTATAGATAAATCTTTATTCGGTATAACTAAATCTGGGTCTACTTCTCTACTTTCTCCTAAACCATTACAAGCATCACATGCTCCAAATGGACTGTTAAATGAGAACATTCTTGGAGATAGTTCTTCTATACCTACTCCATGCTCTGGGCATGCAAATTTAGTTGAGTAAAGTATTTCATCTCCACCTATTATTTGAGCAATAACAAGACCATCAGATAATTTTATAGCTGTTTCTATTGAATCTGCTAGTCTAGCCTCTATTCCATCTTTTATAACTATTCTGTCAATCACAACCTCTATATTATGTTTTTGATTTTTATTTAATTCTATTTCATCTGTAACTTCATAGTTTTCTCCGTCAACTCTAACTCTGACAAATCCTTCTTTTTTTATATTCTCTAGTATCTTTTTATGAGTTCCCTTTTGACCTCTTACTACTGGTGATAATATTTGAAGTTTAGTTCTTTCTTCAAATTCCATCATTTTATCAACAATTTCTTGGACTGTCATTTGACTAATTAATTTACCACAAGTAGGACAATGTACTTCCCCTACCCTAGCAAATAATAATCTTAAATAATCATATATTTCTGTTACAGTACCTACAGTAGAACGAGGATTTTTAGATGTTGTTTTTTGGTCTATAGATATAGCTGGAGATAATCCTTCTATATATTCTACATTTGGTTTTTCCATTTGACCTAAGAATTGTCTCGCATAAGCTGACAAACTCTCAACATATCTTCTTTGACCTTCTGCATATATAGTATCAAAAGCTAAAGAAGATTTACCAGATCCTGATAATCCAGTAAATACTATAAATTTATTTCTCGGAAGTTCTATATTAACATTTTTTAAGTTATGCTCTTTTGCGCCTTTTATTATGATTTTATCTTCCATTAATTTCTATCCTTTCTTCTAATTCTTTTACCTTATCTCTAAGTTCTGCTGCTCTTTCAAATTGTAAATTTTGAGCTGCTTCCATCATCTCTGATTGTAATTTAGCTATATTAGCTTTTATTTCATCTATATCATCAGTTTCTTTAACTCCGTATATAACTTCTTCATCAGCGACTTTCGTAGCTTCTATAGCATCTCTAATACTCTTTTTAATAGTTGTAGGAGTTATATTATTCTCTTTATTATATAGTGATTGTATTTCTCTTCTTCTTTTTGTTTCTTCTATAGCACTTTGCATAGACCTAGTTATTCTATCTGCATACATTATAACTTTACCTTCTGAGTTTCTAGCTGCACGTCCTATAGTTTGTATTAATGATGTTTCAGAACGCAAGAATCCTTCTTTATCTGCGTCTAATATCGCCACCAAGGAAACTTCTGGAATATCTAATCCTTCTCTAAGTAAGTTTATACCAACTAATACATCAAACTTACCTAATCTTAGATCCCTTATAATCTCTACTCTTTCAAGAGTATCTATATCTGAATGCAAATACTTGACCTTTATACCAATTTCTTTAAGGTAGTTGGTTAAATCTTCACTCATTTTCTTAGTAAGAGTTGTTATTAAAACTCTTTCATTCTTTTCAATTACCTTATTTATTTCACCTACTAAATTATCTATCTGATTGTCTATAGGTCTAACTTCTATTATAGGATCAAGTAAACCTGTTGGTCTTATTATTTGTTCTGCTATAGTTGTTGAATGTTGTATCTCATATGGTCCTGGTGTTGCAGTTACAAATAGTATTTGATTAATATTTTCTTCAAATTCTTCAAAATTTAAAGGTCTATTATCATAAGCTGATGGTAATCTAAATCCATTATCTATAAGCGAACCTTTTCTAGATCTATCTCCGGCATACATACCTCTTACTTGTGGTACTGTAACATGAGATTCATCAACTATTATTAAATAATCATCTGGGAAAAAATCCATTAATGTATATGGCTTCTCTCCTGGCTTTCTGCCTGTTATATGTCTTGAGTAATTTTCTATACCCTGGCAGAATCCTATTTCTTTTAACATTTCTATATCATATCTAGTTCTTTGGTCAATTCTTTGAGCCTCTAGTAATTTATCATTGTCTTTAAATTCATTTATTCTTTCTTCAAGCTCTTTTTCTATTTCAACTATAGCTTTTTCTATTCTTTCTGGTGTTGTTACATAGTGAGATGCCGGGAATATTACTACATGATTTCTCACCCCTACCATTTTACCTGTAACATAATCTATTTCTGTTATTCTATCAATTTCATCACCAAAAAATTCTATTCTTATAGCCTTTTCATCATTACTTGCAGGGAATATTTCTAAAATATCTCCTCTAACTCTAAAAGTACCCCTAACAAAGTTAACATCATTTCTTTCATACTGTATATCTATTAATCTCTTTATAACTTCATCCCTATCCTTTTCCATTCCTGGTCTTAGAGATACCATAAGTTGTCTATAGTCTTCTGGATCCCCTAATCCATATATACAGGATACAGATGAAATTATTATAACATCTCTTCTTTCTAATATTGCTGCTGTTGCAGAGTGTCTAAGCTTATCTATTTCATCATTTATACTTGCATCTTTTTCTATATATGTATCACTATGAGCTACGTATGCTTCTGGCTGATAGTAATCGTAGTAACTTACAAAGTATTCTACTGCATTCTCCGGGAAAAACTCTTTAAATTCACTGTATAATTGAGCTGCTAATGTTTTATTATGAGCTAATATCAATGTTGGCTTATTTACGTTTTTTATAATATTAGCCATAGTAAAGGTTTTACCAGATCCTGTTACCCCTAGAAGAGTAGAAAACTTTTCATTGTTATTTATAGCATCTACTATTGACTTTATAGCCTCAGGCTGATCTCCCGTAGGCTTAAATTCCGATTTTAATTTAAATTCCAACAATATCACTCCTCTCTCACGAACATTCGTTCTTTACCATTTAATTATAACATATATCTATATATATCTTGTGCTTTATTTAATAAAATTTACATAAATCATCCATTTGTCGTAATATATTCTTTATATATTACCCACTATCCTACGATTTCAACCTTATTTATATAAGTCTTTTAACGATATGAAATTCAACTTTTATTTAATGAAGAATTATATAATGTCATTATATAGCAGTAGTGTTAATTTGAATCTGCTTGCTTAACTATTTATGATATTGTTAATGAATGTATATGTAATCTGCTTTAATTCACTATATTTTATAAAAAAATAAAGGCCTCTATGGGGGATAGAGACCTTTTTAAAATGGGGGAGATTGAGTAATTTATTTATATTAAGTTTTACATTATAATTATCTCCTGCTTTACAAAAAATATTCATAAATACTTAGATATTTTTATAAATATTTTTCATGTTGTAAAAGGATTAAAATGATTGTTTTTATTTACTCTTATAAGTCACTTACTATTTTAATTAAATATATAATAATAATCATTTATAATTTCATTATAAATAAAAAGAGATATGAATTAAATTCATATCTCTTTTTATATTTTTGTGTGTCTTTATCAATAAAAAAGATTACGTGGCTACGTCTTACTCTCCCAGGGGGTCACCCCCCAAGTACCATCAGCGCTAAAGAGCTTAACTTCTGTGTTCGGTATGGGAACAGGTGTATCCTCTTTGCTATAATAACCACATAATCTTTATTTGGAGCGGGTGAAGGGGATCGAACCCTCACAGCCGGCTTGGAAGGCCGGAACTCTACCATTGAGCTACACCCGCATATTTAATTTTATTAGTACTTTCAAAACTGTATACCATCTAGAGTTAATCATTTTATTTTGGTCAAGTCCTCGACCTATTAGTATCGATAAGCTAAATACATTACTGCACTTACACCTTCGACCTATCAACCAGGTA